>NZ_JAGPOT010000059.1 GCF_018224015.1 Pseudarthrobacter albicanus | reverse complement strand
CCGGGGCCGGGGCGGCCGGGGCCGGGGCGGCCGGGGCCGGGGCGGCCGGGGCCGGGGCGGCCGGGGCCGGGGATGCGGCAGTGACGGCCGTGGCCGCGGCGTCCTTGGCCGTGGTCACGAACGAGGGTGCCGGGTGCTCGGGCTCGGCCTGGCCCTCGACGGTTTTCTCGTCCCACTTCACCACGGACCCGTCGGTGTAGGTCTGGGCCGTGGGCAGCGTCACCGTTGTCCCGGCGTCAGGCAGGACTCCGACGGAGAGCGAGAACGCCTGGTATTCGTTCTGCCCGATCTGGTGGGCTGCGTCGGCTGTCCAGACGACGGAAGTGGCGGCCTTGGTCACGGTGGCCCCCGCGATGGTGACCGGCTGGGGCAGGCTGCTCGTGGTGACCTCGGCCTTCCAGCCCTCGATGGGCTTGACCGAGACGGACGTGAACGGGGTGTCCGTGGGCAGGGTCACCTCGAGCCTGCTGGTCTTGGCCGTCGGGGATTCGTTGGGGACATTGAAGGTCAGGTGCGTGTAGCCGCCGGCCGCCGTGTCATCGGACTCGACATGGACGTGGGCGGACGCTGCTTGCGGCGCCGGCGGCGAGCAGGCCGGCGGTCATCGTGGCGGCGGCGGCGGTCTTGAGGGTACGGCGAAGCGAGGTTTTCATGGCATGGTGCCTTTCACAAAAGGAAACGGGTGGGGGACCGGCCGGCGCAGTGTCCGTCCGGTAAGCAGCGCCACGCCTGCGGTCCTCATCCGTGTGCGAAAGGGACCGTCTCAGGCGGCGGGCACGAATGCCGGAGGGCCGCGCCGGGGCGGCAGACGGCGGCCAAGACAGTCCAGGGGAAGAACGACGGGCGCCGGGGCGGGTCCGGGGACGCGCCCCGGCACGATCGTGACAGGTTCGGGAAGCCGCACCAGGGGGCGCCACCAGGCGGCCAGCGCCGACAGCGCCCGTTCTCCGCGGGCCAGCAACACCGCCGTACCCAGGGTCGCGGCGGCGTGCGCGGCGAACATGAGGCCGTCGGCTCCGGCCGAAGAAGCCGTCATGCCGGAACTGAATACCTCGGCGGGCACGGCAGAGGCAACGTGCCCGGTATGGCTCTGGACCATCGGGGCCGGAACCATGGGTTTTCCGGCGTACAGCGCAGAGAACGACCAGTGAAGCCAGGCCTGCCCGGCCCCGATCAGCCCGGCCAGGACAGGGAAGGACAGCTGGAAGCGCGTCAGCGCGGCCACCGGGACGACCGCCACGGCGCAGAGCGCGGCCAGGACCGCCGGGTCCGGCAACCGTCCGCCGCCGGCCAGGTGTCCGCCGGCCAGGTGTCCGCCGGCCAGGTGTCCGCCGGCCGCGAGGCCGAGGATGATGGATCCGATCAGACTGCTGCGGAACACCCGGAAAGAAGCACGCGTCGTCATCGGCGGTCCTTTCCGGGTGGAGGTTCAAAGCGGGACGTACTGCCGATTCTACGGCCCAGCAACCTTGGAAACGCCTTGGGCGGCTTCCGTGACGCCGGGCCGCCCGGTCCTGCGGCTGGACGCGGGCCCGGAAATCACAATCCGGTCATCAATCAGGACCCGCCGTCGTGGCATCGTTGACTAAGGCAACGGCGGGCATGAAAGTTGAGCCATGAGGCCTCAGCGAACCAAGAACATCCTGGTACTTACGACGGCGGCTGCCGCGGCAGCGCTCCTGCTCAGCGGCTGCGGGGCCGGCGCGGCGCAGCCCCAGTCCACCACCGGACCGGCGGCACCCACGGCAAGCGCGTCGAGCCCGTCGAACAGCTCCGGCGCCTCCGCGGATGAGTCCGCCTCGGCGCCGTCGTCCGCCCCGCCGGGCGCGCAGCCGACCACCCAGTCCGGCCCGGCGCTCTGCAAGGCCGCAGGCTTGACGGCCAGCACCGATTCCACCGGCGGCGGTGCGGCCGGCAGCGTCTACCAGCAGCTGATCCTGACGAACTCCGGCACCGGGCCCTGCCTGCTGAAGGGGTACGCGGGAGTCTCCCTCACCGCGGACGCCAACGGCGAGCCAATCGGTGCGCCCGCAACCCGGGACGAGTCGATCCCGGTCACCGACGTATTGCTCGCGCCGGGCCAGGCGGGCACCGCGGTGCTGCGCTACACCCAGGCCGCCAACTACACGGACTGCACCCGGGTCCCGGCGGCCGGCCTCAGGATCTACCCGCCCGAGGACACCGCCTCGCTGTTCCTCGCCCAGCCCCGGGACGCCTGCAGCAACGCCGGCATCAACCTGCTGATCATCGAGGCCTTCCAGGCCAAGTAGCGCCGGCCGGCGGTGCGCCGGAGCCAGGCTGAGTCGGGCTCGCTACCGGGCTGACGGTACGGCCGGGCCCCGGACCGGACCCCGGATACGGGCCGCCGGATACTGTCGGTGCCGTAAGGCATGATGGAGGAATGAAGGGGCGTGAGCTCGCCGGCGGAGCACGTGCGGCCGGTGCCATGGACCGGTTCAGCCGGCCGACCCGGGACTGGTTCCTGGGTGCCTTTTCCGCGCCCACCCCGGCCCAGGACGGCGCCTGGAACGCCATCTCCTCCGGATCGCATGCCCTAGTCGTCGCCCCCACCGGATCCGGCAAGACGCTCGCGGCCTTCCTCTGGACGCTGGACCGGCTGCTGGCCGCTGCCCCCGCCGGGCCGCCGGAACTGCCCGGCCTGGACGCGGCGGCGCTGAAGGGCACGCGGCGGAAGGCACCCAGGCGGAATACCCGGGTGCTGTACATTTCCCCGCTCAAGGCGCTGGGCGTCGACGTCGAACGCAACCTCCGCGCCCCGCTGATCGGCATCACCCAGACCGCCAAGCGCCTCGGGCTGCCCGCGCCGCTGATCACCGTCGGGGTCCGCTCCGGGGACACCCCGGCGTCTGACCGCCGCTCGCTGCTCAGCCACCCGCCGGACATCCTCATCACCACCCCCGAGTCCCTGTTCCTGATGCTGACCTCCAAGGCGCGGGAGACCCTCAGCGAGGTCGACACCATCATCGTCGACGAGGTCCACGCCGTGGCCGGCACGAAGCGGGGTGCGCACCTGGCGGTATCGCTGGAACGCCTCGATGCCCTGCTGCCCAAACCCGCCCAGCGGATCGGCCTCTCGGCCACCGTGGAGCCCAGGGAGCTTGTTGCGCAGTTCCTGGCCGGATCGGCACCGGTGGAAATCGTCGCCCCGCCGTCGCGGAAGAACTGGGACCTGACAGTCTCCGTCCCGGTGGAGGACATGTCCGATCTCCAGGTCGCGGCCGCGGCGTTCGACTCCGGCCCGGCGTCCGGGCTGCAGCCGCAGGCGTCCATCTGGCCGCATGTGGAGGAGAAGATCGTGGATCTGGTGCTGGCCAACCAGTCCACCATCGTGTTCGCCAATTCCCGCAGGCTCGCCGAACGGCTGACCGCCAGGCTCAACGAGATCTACGCCGAGCGCCAGCTCGTGGCCGCGGGCGGCGGCTGGGATGCCGTGGAGTCCGCCTCCCCGGCAGGCGCACCGCCGGGCGGGGCCACGGTGCCGGCGTCGACGGCCACGCCGGCGCACATGATGGCGCAGGCCGGCAGCACCGCCGGCGCCGATCCGGTGCTGGCCCGGGCCCACCACGGCTCGGTGTCCAAGGACCAGCGCGCCCTGATCGAGGACGACCTGAAGTCCGGCCGGCTGCGCTGCGTGGTGGCCACGTCCTCCCTGGAACTCGGCATCGACATGGGCGCCGTGGACCTCGTGGTGCAGGTGGAGTCCCCGCCGTCGGTGGCCAGCGGGCTGCAGCGGGTGGGCCGCGCCGGGCACCAGGTCGGCGAGATCTCCCAGGGCGTCCTGTTCCCGAAGCACCGCGCGGACCTCGTGCACACGGCCATCACGGTGGAACGGATGCTCGGCGGCAAGATCGAGCGGCTCAGCGTCCCGGCCAACCCGCTGGACATCCTGGCCCAGCAGACCGTCGCCGCCGCCGCCCTGGGCGCCATCGACGTGGAGGAATGGTTCTCCACCCTCCGGCGGTCGGCCCCCTTCGCCTCGCTCCCCCGTTCAGCCTTCGAGGCGACCCTGGACCTGCTGGCGGGCCGCTACCCCTCGGACGAATTCGCGGAATTGCGGCCCCGGATCATCTGGGACCGCAACGCAGGCACCCTCGAGGGCCGCCCGGGCGCGCAGCGGCTGGCCGTCACGTCCGGCGGAACCATCCCGGACCGCGGGCTGTTCGGCGTCTACATCATCGGCACCGAGGCGGAGGGCACCGGCTCCCCGGGCTCCGCCGGCGGTGCAGCCGCGGACGGCAGGGCCGCGAGCCCGGCCGCGGCGGCGGCCAAGGGCGGGCGCCGCGTCGGCGAACTCGACGAGGAAATGGTCTACGAATCCCGCGTGGGCGACGTCTTTGCCCTCGGCGCGACCAGCTGGAAGATCGAGGACATCACCCACGACCGCGTCCTGGTCTCCCCCGCCTTCGGCCAGCCCGGCAAGCTCCCCTTCTGGAAGGGCGATTCCCTCGGCCGGCCGGTGGACCTGGGCCGGGCGCTGGGCGCGTTCGTGCGCGAACTGTCGGCGTCCGACGTCGGGCCCGCCACCGAACGCTGCAGGGCCAGCGGCCTGGACGACTTCGCGGCGAACAACCTGATCCAGTACCTGGCCGAACAGCAGCAGGCCACCGGGGTGGTCCCCTGTGACACCACCCTCGTGGTGGAGCGTTTCCATGACGAACTCGGCGACTGGCGGGTGGTGCTGCACAGCCCCTTCGGCATGCCGGTCCATGCACCCTGGGCCCTGGCCGTCGGGCAGCGGCTGCACCAGCGCTACGGGATGGACGGCTCCGCGATGGCCGCCGACGACGGGATCGTGCTGCGGGTCCCCATGATGGAGGACGAACCGCCCGGCGCCGAGCTCTTCCTCTTCGACCCCGAGGAGCTGGAGCAGATCGTGACGGCGGAGGTCGGCGGCAGCGCCCTGTTCGCCTCCCGTTTCCGTGAGTGCGCCGCGCGTGCCCTGCTGTTGCCACGGCAGACTCCCGGGAAGCGGCAGCCCCTGTGGCAGCAGCGGCAGCGCTCCGCCCAGCTGCTGGACGTCGCCCGGAAATACCCCACGTTCCCGATCGTGCTGGAAACCGTGCGCGAATGCCTGCAGGACGTCTACGATCTTCCCGCCTTGAAGGACATCGCGGCCTCCATCGAGCGCCGCGAGCTGCGGATCGTGGAGACCACCACGCAGCAGCCGTCGCCGTTTTCCAAGTCCCTGCTGTTCGGCTACGTCGCGCAGTTCCTCTACGAGGGCGATTCCCCGCTCGCCGAACGCCGGGCGGCCGCGCTCGCCCTGGATTCCACCCTGCTCAACGAACTGCTGGGCCGGGTGGAGCTGCGCGAGCTGCTCGACGCCCAGGTCATCGACGCCACCGAACGCGAGCTGCAGCGCCTGGCACCGGACCGGAAGGTGCGCGGCCTGGAAGGCGTCGCGGACCTGCTCCGCCTGCTGGGCCCGCTCGCGCCCGGGGAAGTCGCGGCCCGGCTGGAACCTTCATCGGTGGTTGAGCCTGTCGGGGTTGAGCCTGTCGAAACCCCGGTGGTTGAGCCTGTCGAAACCGTCGAGACCCTAGCCAACGCAACCGCGCACCTGGCAGCCCTCCAGCGCGCCCACCGCGCCATCAAGGTCAACGTCGGCGGCGCCGAGCGCTACGCCGCGGTGGAGGACGCCGCCCGGCTGCGCGACGCCCTCGGCGTGCCGTTGCCGATGGGCGTGCCGCTGGCCTTCATCGAGCCTGTCGCGGATCCGCTGGGCGACCTCGTCTCGCGGTATGCCCGCACCCACGGGCCCTTCACCTCCGCCGAAGCCGCCGCCCGGCTGGGACTCGGCGTCGCCGTCGTCGGCACCGCGCTGAAGCGGCTCGCCGCGGACGGACGCGTGGTGGAAGGCGAGTTCCGTCCCCACGCCCCGGCCCCGGGCGAGACGCCCGGCGGGGCGCCGGGCAAAGCAGACACGGGCGCGCCGGCGCCCGCCGCCCCGTCTGTCGTTCTGCCTCTGGCGGGAGTCAGCGAATGGTGCGACGCCGAGGTCCTGCGCAAGCTCCGCCGCCGTTCCCTCGCCGCGCTCCGGGCAGAGGTCGAGCCCGTGGACACGGCCGCGTACGGCCGCTTCCTTCCTGCCTGGCAAAACGTCCGCACACCCGGAAGCCGCCGCGGGCAGTCGGCGCTGCGCGGGCTGGACGGCATCATCACCGCCATCGACCAGCTCTCCGGCGTACCCGTGCCCGCCTCTGCCTGGGAGCCGCTGGTCCTGGCCGGACGGATCACCGACTACCAGCCGGCCATGCTGGACGAGCTCATGGCGGCCGGCGAGGTCCTGTGGTCCGGCGCGGGCCCGCTGCCGGGCAACGACGGCTGGGTGAGCCTGCACCTTGCCGATTCGGCCGAACTGACGCTGAACCCGGCCGTGGACTTCGTCCCCGGCGACGCGCAACAGCGCCTCCTGGACCATCTGCGCAACAACGGCGGCGGCTACTTCTTCCGCCAGCTGAAGGACATCGCCGGCGGCATGGACTCGGTGCTGGGCGACCAGGACGTGGTCGCCGCGCTCTGGGACCTCGCCTGGGCGGGCCGGATCACCGGGGACACCTTCGCCCCCGTGCGCGCCCTGATCGCCGGCGGCCACACCGCCCACCGGCAGGTCGCCCGCGCGCCGCGGGCCCGGGCACCGAGGCTGAGCCGGCTGGGACGCGCCCACGGCACCGGGTTGCTGGGCTCGCCCGGACTCACCGGCGGCCGCTACGGTTCCGTCACCGGCACCGCGCCTGCCCCTCCGCTCGCCGCGGGCCGCTGGTCCGCGCTGCCCGCCCCGGAGCTGGACCCCACCATCCATGCCCGGGCCACCGCCGAACTCCTGCTGGACCGGTACGGCGTGGTCACCCGCGGATCGGTCATGGCGGAGAACATCCTGGGCGGCTTCGGCCTCATGTACAAGGTACTGGCCAGGCTGGAGGAAGCGGGACGGTGCCGGCGGGGCTACTTCATCGAACACCTCGGGGCCGCGCAGTTTGCCGTGCCTGCCACGGTGGACCGGCTGCGGTCCTTCGCCGAGGACACCCAGCTGTCCAAGCCCGAGCCGGTCGCGCTGGCCCTCGCCGCGACGGACCCGGCCAACGCCTACGGCGCGGCCCTGCCGTGGCCTGCCCTCAACGCCGAGGCCGGCACCGGGCACCGGCCCGGCCGGAAGGCCGGGGCCCTCGTGGTGCTCGTCGACGGCGCCCTGATCCTCTATGTGGAGCGAGGAGGCAAGACCCTGCTGGCGTTCAGCGAGGACCCCGCGGTCCTGGCCGCGGCCGGCGCGGCCCTGGTGGGGGTGGTGAAACGCGGCGCGGTGGACAAGCTGATCATGGAAAAGGTCAACGGCCACGGCCTGCTGGACACTCCCGTCGCCGCCGCCCTGGCCCAGGCCGGCGCCTACTCCACCCCGAAGGGACTGAGGATCCGTGCCTGAGGGCGACTCCGTCTTCCGCGCGGCCGCGCAGCTTCACGCCGCACTGGCCGGCCGGCAACTGATCTCCTCCGACTTCCGGGTGCCCCGCTTCGCGACGCTCAAGCTGGACGGCTGGACCGTGGATGAGGTGGTCCCGCGCGGCAAGCACCTGCTCATGCGGCTGCAGGGTCCGTCGCCGGCGGACCGCCTGACCGTCCACTCGCACCTGAAAATGGAGGGGGCCTGGCAGATCTACCCGCCGGGCGGCCGGTGGCGCAAACCCGGGTTCACTGCCCGGTGCGTGCTGAGCACCGCGGCGGCAGACGCCGTCGGGTTTTCGCTCGGCATTCTTGAGGTCATCCGGACCGCGGAGGAGGACTCGATCGTGGGGCACCTCGGCCCGGACCTGCTGGGGCCGGACTGGGACCCCGCCGAGGCCGAACGGCGGATCCGCGCGGCGCCCGGGGTCCCGATCGGCGTCGCGCTCCTGGACCAGCGGAACCTGGCCGGGATCGGCAACATCTACCGCTGCGAGGCCTGTTTCCTCTCCGGCGTCCACCCGGCATCGCCCGTGTCCGCGGTGGCTGACCTGCCCGCCCTCATCAGCGACGCCAAAGCCCTCCTGGAAGCCAATCTGGGGCCCGGCCGACGGACCACCGTGCTGAACGCGCGGGGCCTGCCGGCGGGCCTTCCCATGGGCCGGACGGCCGGCCGGTCCACCTACTGGGTCTACCGCCGCGAGCACCAGCCCTGCCTGAAGTGCGGCACCCCGGTGCGCCGCGGGGTCCTGGGCAGGGCGACGGGGACCGAGGAACGGGACATCTATTTCTGTCCCGTGTGCCAGCCGGCGGCATAGGACCGCGCTCCACCACGCGCCGAGTCCGGACCGGCGACGCTCAAATTACCCCACGCGGCCGGCATTCGGATTCCCGCCGCGCCAGGGATTTTGCGCCTCGCCGGGACCAATCAGCGTCATCGCTCGTCACAGGGGCACGGCCGCGTCCGGAGTCACGGGCCGGGGCGCCTTCACCTCCGGCACCATGAATCGCGGCAACAGGAGCTGCACCAGCGGCCCGATGGCAACGGCGTAGACCACCGTGCCCACACCGATGGAGCCGCCCAGCAGCCAGCCTGCTCCCAGCACCACGACCTCGATGCCGGTCCGGGACGCCCGCACGGACCAGCCCGTGCGCCGGGCGAGCCCGGTCATCAGGCCGTCGCGGGCGCCGGGCCCCAGGCGGGCGCCGATGTAGCAGGCCGAGGCGATCCCGTTGAGGACCACGGCTCCGGCGAGCATGCCGATCTGGCCGCCGAGATGGGAGAACTCCGGGATCAGGGCCAGGCCGGCGTCCGCGAAGACCCCCACCAGCACGGCGTTGCAGAGCGTCCCGACGCCGGGCCACTGCCGGAGCGGGATCCAGAGCAGCAATACCAGGAAGCTGACGATCACCACCACGGTCCCGATGCTCAGGCCGGCCTTGCCCGAAAGCCCCTGGTGGAAGACGTCCCAGGGATCCAGGCCCAGTCCGGCCCGGATGAACATCGCCAGGGAAACGCCGTACATGGCGAGGCCGACAAGGAGCTGGAGGAGTCTGCGGGTCATCATGGAATCCATCCTCCCGGAGAACTGGCCTTGTAATCCATATCCAGTTTGAGATACTGGCCTTATGTCCGGCTCGCTGAACCCCAGTTCCCTTGCCCGCCTGCTGGGCGGGTGGAACCCCGGTGCCGCCCCCGCCTACCGCGAGCTCGCCGACGTCGTGCGCCTCCTGGTCCTGGACGGCCGCGTCCCGCTGGACACCGCACTGCCGAGCGAACGGGCACTGTCCGAAACCCTGGGGGTCAGCCGCACCACGGTCACCGCAGCCTACGCCGGCCTGCGCGAGCAGGGTTTCCTCAGCAGCGGCCAGGGCAGCCGCGGCCGCACCTGCCTGCCCGGGCATGTCTTCGGGAACAGCGCCATCGCGGCGGGCGCCCCCGGCCTCGCCGCCCCGGCCGGCGTCATCGACCTTGCCTACGCCTCGCTGCCGGCCAGCGGCGAAGTGGTGCACCGCGCGTTCGCCGCCGCCCTGACCGAACTCCCCGCACTGCTGCCCGGTTTTGGCTACGATCCCCTCGGCGTCCCCGCCCTCCGCGAGGCGATTGCCGCACGGTACACATCGGCCGGCGTGCCCACCACGCCGGCGCAGATCCTGGTGACGTCCGGAGCCCAGCACGCGCTGAATATCGTCCTGCGCACACTCGCCGGGCGCCAGGACAAGGTGCTCGTGGACCACCCCACCTACCCGAATGCGCTCGATGCCATCCGGTCCGCGGGCTGCCGGCCGGTTCCCGTGGCACTGCCGCCGGCACCCGCCACGGGATGGGATCTGGACGCCGTCGAGGCCGCCCTGATGCAGCACCGCCCCAAGATGGCCTATGTGGTGCCGGACTTCCACAACCCCACCGGCCGGCTGATGCCCGACGCCCAGCGCCGCCGTCTGGTCCGCGCCGCGGCATCCTCCGGAACTGTTCTCGTGGCGGATGAGACCTTGCGGGAGCTGAACCTCGACGGCGGGACGGCAGCACCGCTGGCATCGTTCAGTTCCGCGGTGGTCTCCATCGGGTCACTGAGCAAGTCCCACTGGGCAGGTCTGCGGACGGGCTGGATCCGTGCGGGGGAAAGCCTGATCAGGCGTTTCGCGGCGGCCCGCACCACCATGGATCTGGGCGGCCCCGTCGTCGAGCAGCTGGCCGCCGCCCACCTCGTCGATGCCCTGACGGACCCGCTCCCGGCGAGGCTCGCCATGCTTCGGGAGAACCGCTCTGCGCTGTTGGGCCTGCTGGGCCGCCATCTGCCGCAGTGGCAGACGGAACATCCCGGCGGCGGGCTGACGGTGTGGTGCCGGTTGCCGGCTCCGGCCAGCACCGCCCTGACGGTGATCGCACCGGACTTCGGTGTGAGGCTCGCGGCCGGACCACGCTTCGGAGTGGGCGGAGCGTTCGAACACTACCTGCGCGTGCCCTACACGCTGCCCCCGAAACAGCTGGAAACTGCCGTACTGGCCCTGCGCGCAGCCCAGGACCGGCTGGATGCCGCCCCGCAGCTGCGCCGGACGCTGAAGGACTCGCCAACCGCCGCGATCGCCTGATGCCCGGTTTCGATTGCGGGGCCCAACTGGCTCGCAGTTGTTGCCGTTTTAAGCGCCCAAAACGACAACAACTGCGGGCTACTTGGGGTACAGCTAACCTGCCGCGGCAGTGGCGCCGCCGGCCGGGCGTCCCATGCGCTGTTTCGCCGTATGGCTCCCGGGACCGATGGGTACGTTTGTCGTGGCCTTGGCCAGGCCAAAGAGCGGCATGCCGTTGTACACGGCCTCAATCCCCCTGGCCGGCACCTGGTACGTCTCATGCCAAACGCCCACGTCCCCGCGTCCTGATAGGTCCTTCATGAAACGCCGCCAGGGCTCCAGGTGGGGAGAGTCCCTGTCGGCAGCGAATTTTCGGAGATGCTCGGGGCTCTCCCAATAGCTGAGCAGGACCGTGGTGCGCCCGAACCATTGCTCGAATCCCAGCATCCCCGACGTCGGGGTGCTGGCAAGGTGCCGGAGCATCCTGGGCATCGCCGCGGCCACGCCGGCGACGGCCCCTACCTTCCACCACCGGTTGGCGCGCATGCCGATCAGAAATACTGTCAACGATTCCCGCTCCGGATCGGCGGTAAAGCGTCCCGGGAAGATCTCCTGCGCCATGACGGCTCCTTGGATGGATTTTGTAACATCGTTATGAAACAAGGTTATGAAACAATGGACCACATGGCAAGACCTATCGTGCATAACGAGTCACTGAGGCAGGAACTACTGGCCGTAACCGCCGAGCTCGTTGACCGTGAAGGCCCGGCGCGGGTCACCCTGAGGGATGTCGCAGCCGCTGCGCAGACTTCGACCACGGCCGTCTACTCGCTCTTTGGGGGAAAGTCGCAGCTGCTTACCGCGGTGGTAGATGACGGGTTTCGCTCGTTCCACGAATCCCAACTGGCCGCGGCGGCCGGCGGGCTGCACGCACTGGGCCTGGCCTACAGAGCCTGGGCAACGGAGCACCAGGCCCTGTATCGGCTGATGTTCGGCGGTGCCCTGGCCGCGTATGTGGACTGCGGTCCCAGCCCTGACACGGCAGCAGCAGCCATGACCCCGTTGATCGAGGCCGTGGCTTCCGCCCAGACCGCCGGCGCCATGCGGCAGGCCAGCGTGGACATCGTGGCCACGGCCATCTGGGGCCAGGTGCACGGGCTCGTGAGCCTGGAACTGGCGCAGCTTGGCTCGCCCGAAACCAACTGGAAGTCCGTTTACTCTTCGGCCCTGGACGCCATGGCCCGCGGTTGGGCTGCCTGACACGCCCGCTGCCGCCATCGCCCGACGCGCAGAATTCCCTGTGACGCGCAAAATACCTGACGCGCACGGAATCCGGAATCCGCGCCTCGCCAGGTATTTGCGCACCGCCAGCCAGAAACCGTGTCGGCAGGCGAACCGCGCCGCCAGACTAGGCGTAGACCTTTCCGAGGAACCCACCCCAGGCCTTCGCCGTGGCCTCGGAGTCCCCGCGGCCACTGAAGTCGTGGACGGTCATGCCCACCGGCGCCCCGAAGGCGTTCCTGCCGAAGAACCGGTACAGGGTGTCGGCCGTCCGCAGGCCCAGGAAGTTCCCGTTGGAGAAGTCCACTTCCCCGGAGAGCGTCGCCACGCCGTCGAGCTCCAACTCCACGGCGCTGCCCGCCGCCGCATCCGTGACGCCCAGGGCAGTCTTGAGCCGGTCGAAGCCGTCCGGGGTCTGTGACGCGGCCGGCGCCTGGACGTCCGTGAATACCACAGGCCTGCCGTCGAAGTACTTCAGGTACTGGCCCAGGGTGTGCAGGTAGAAGGCGGTGTGCTTGCTGGCGCCGTCGTACTGCTCGTCCCAGTTGTCCGCGAAGATGCCGCTGTGGACGTAGTGCAGCCGGGCGCGGCCGCCGTCGAGCGGTTCGAGTACATGCTCGAGCTGGTTGAACCAGCCGTCCGGGCCCTCCATCCGGGACACCAGATGGGCGGGGTATTCCTCCACCGTCCTGACCGCCGGCCACTGGTCCGTGGGGAACATCCAGGCCGGGGTGTCCTGGGTGACCGCCTCCCAGACCCGTTCCGGGGTGCCGGGCAGCTCGGCGTCGTAGACGATCTCGAAATTCCGCTTGTCAGTCATTGTCCTGCTCCTTTGTTGGTGGTGTTTTGGTTGGCTTGAGTGTCGGATGAAGGGCGACGACGAGCCGGTGCTTGCGCCCCGCCGCAGTGCCGGTGGTGGTGCCAGCCGCACTGGCGACGGCGCCGGTACCCGCCGCGCCGGCCGGCCCCCCGGTCCCGCCGTCGTGGTACTTGTCCACGAGCCGGGCCACCGCTACGCCGAGCTCCTCGGCGAAGGCGCCCCGGTCGGCGGCGGACCGGAAGGTGATCTCGCCGTCGATCGCGAAGGTGGCGAGTTTCTGCCTCGCCGCCGCGGCGCCGGCGATCAACTGGCCCATCTCCTGGACCATCCGGCCGGCGAGCGCCAGCAGCCAGAACGCTGAGAACCGGTCCGAGAACCGGTGCGGATCCGGGGCCACGGCGGCCAGCGCCGCCGGTGAGATCAGGTAGGAGGCCGCCGTCGCCCGCAGGATGCGTTCGGTGACGTTGCCCTTCCGGCGTTCCTCCACGAGCCCCACCAGCCCGTGCCGTTCGAGGGCCTTGAGGTGGTAGTTCACCTTCTGCCGCGGCAGCCCAAGCCTGGCGGCGAGCTGCGTGGCCGAGCCGGGCTCGACGAGCTCGCGCAGGATGCGGGTCCGGATGGGGTCCAGCGAGGCCTCCGCCGCGGCCGGATCCTCGATCACTTCGATGTCCAACATGGTTCAAGTGTGCCAACCGACAGTTTTAGTTGTCAAGAACTTTTTTATTGTCGGTGGCCACGGTTTGTCCAGTTCGCCGGAACCGTTCCGCGCCGCCGGGAGCTTACGGCGATCCGGCAGGTGACCGGCGATCTCGCGGCCGGACCCGGCAAAGTAGAATGGACCCGTGATGCAATCCCCCCTCCCCGTGCGCGACGGCGTGAACGCGACCCGCCTGCGCCTCCCGGCGGAGGGTCCGTGGGGAACGGCACTGGACTACATGATGCACCGCTGGGGCCACATCGATCCCCAGGGCATCGAGGACCGGTTCGACGCCGGGGAGATCGTCGGCGAGGCCGGCCTGCCGCTGGACGGCGCGACCCCGCTGCAGGACCACACCTTCATCTGGTACTACCGCACCCTGCCGCCCGAGACCCGGATCCCGGTGGAACTGGACATCCTGCACCAGGACGAGCACCTCCTCGTCGTCGACAAGCCGCACTTCCTGCCCACCACTCCAGGCGGCACGTACATCCAGGAATCCGCCCTGGTCCGGCTCCGGAACCAGCTGGATCTGCCGGACCTGATCCCGATGCACCGGCTGGACCGCATGACCGCCGGAATCCTGCTGCTCTCCACCAATCCCGGGACCCGCGGCAGGTACCAGGTGCTCTTCGAGAAGCGCCAGGTCCGGAAGGAATACGAGTGCGTGGCCGCGGCCCGGCCCGCACCCGGCCATCCCGCCGTCGACTTTCCCGTGGTGGTGCGCAACCGCATGACCAAGTCCCGCAGCTACCTCCTCGCCGAGGTGGTCGACGGCGAGCCCAACACGGAGACCCGCATCGAGCTGCTGGAAAAGCTCGACGGCGGCGCCCGCGGCTCCGACACCCCCCGCGCGCTGTACCGGCTGGAACCGCACTCGGGCAAGACCCACCAGCTCCGCGTGCACATGGCGTCGCTGGGTCTGGGGATCGTCAACGACGCGTTCTATCCCGAACTGCTGGACAAGGCCCCGGACGACTATTCCAGGCCGCTGCAGCTGCTGGCCCGCGGAATCCGTTTCGTCGATCCCATCACCGGCAGCCCGGTGGAGTACCGCAGCCGGCTGGAGCTCAGCGAGGCACGCTAGCCCGTCATGGACCGCCGGCGGCAGGGAACAGCCCGAAGTGCGGTACCTTGTGCGCATGGACTTGGGCAACGCGGACAGCTGGGGCGTGGCGATCTACTTCTGGATCATGCCGGCAGTCCTCGGCGACGCTATTTTCCCGCCGATCCCCTCCGAGATGCTGGTCATCACCGGCGGCGCGCTGTCCGCGGAGGGTCGTGCCAACGCGTTCCTGGTGGTGGCGCTCGCCGCGCTGGCGTCCTGGCTCGGCGATCTCCTGGTCTTCCAGCTCTTCAAGCGGCGCCTGAGCCATGTGCTCGACCGCTGGAAATGGGGCCGGGTGTTCCACGCCGCGGTCCACCGGGCCATCGCGCGGGCCGGCCGGTCCTCGACCTACGGGGCGATCATCGGGGTCCGCTTCATCCCCGGGGGACGGCTCGCGACCACGGCAGCCGCAGGCATCGCCAATGTCTCCACCCGCGGCTTCAGCCTCTGCGCCGCCCTCGGGGGAACCCTCTGGGCGGTCTGGTCCGTCGCCCTGGGCTATTTCACCGGCTCCGCCACGGGGCTGCCGTTCTGGGCGAGCTCGCTGATCGGCGTCGGCGTCGGCCTGGTGATCGGCGCCGTCGTGGGCGTGATCGTGACGCGCCGCCGGGGCGGCCGCTCCCCCGTCGTTGAACCCGCCGGTGATCTCGCCGGTGACCCCGATGAGGAACTGGACTTCTGAGTCAGACGGGCGTCCAGCGGCCGCGGCTGCGGCGGAGGACGGTGAGGTTTCCGGTCACCGCAACGCGTTCGACGGCGTCGCGCACCATCGCTGCCGCTTCCCGCGCCTGGCTGTTCTCGCCGCTGTACGAGGTGGGCTCGACCAGGAAGCGCAGGTTCAGCTGGGGAACCCCGCCGGCCAGCTCCAGCTGGTTTGATTCCACGTGGTGGCGCGTTTCAAGCGCCTCCACAGCAGCGGCCATCACGGCCTCCGGAGGGTTGCCCGGCTTGAGCCCGGTGATCTTCAGTCTGGTCTGGAACGACGGCATGGACCAACCCTAGCCGCGCCGGCACACCCTCCCTCACATCCTGCAGCCAAACCGGCGACGCTCCCGCACATTTCGCAAGCCAACCCGCGACGCTCCCGCACATGACGTGAGGGAGCGCCGGGCAGAAACCCGCGGAACCTGAGGGAGCGTCGGAGGGGTGCGGGAAGGACTAACTCAACACATATCAGCCCGTGTTGCGCAGGCCGGCGGCGACCCCGTTGACGGTGATGAGCATGGCGCGCTGGAGGCGTTCGTCGATCTCCGCGCCGGAGATGCCCGCGGCGGCTTCGGCCCGGATGCGGCGCAGCAGCTCCACCTGCAGGTAGCTGATCGGGTCCAGGTACTGGTCCCGGATCTCCAGCGAGCGCTTCAGGGTGGGCTGGGCATCGAGGATGACGTGCTCGCCGGTGAGGTTCTGGATCTCGGCGACGGTGAGCTCGTATTCGGCCCGGATGGTGCCGAACAGATGGTGCAGCTCCTCCGGGACCAGGGTGGAGACGTAGTAGCCGGCAACGTCCATGTCCGTCTTCGCCAGGGTCATCTCCACATTGGAGAGCACCGAGCGGAAGAAGTGCCAGCCGTCCATCATCTCCACCAGCTGGGCCGAGTGGCCTGCCTCGCGCGCTGCCTTGAGTCCGGAGCCGACGCCGAACCAGCCCGGGACGATCTGCCGCGACTGGGTCCAGCCGAACACCCACGGGATGGCGCGCAGGCCGTCGAGCCCGGAGCCGGAATCCGGCCGCTTGGACGGCCGCGAGCCGATGTTCAGCGAGCCGAGCTGCTCCACCGGGGTCGACGCCATGAAGTAGGCGGGCAGGTCCGGATGGTCGATCAGCGTCCGGTAGCGGGCGAACGCCGCATCGGAGACGGTCTCCATGACGTCACCGTAACGCACCCGCTGGTCTTCGGAGGTACGCGGTGTACGGTGCAGCGCGGAACCCTGCATGACCGCCGCGAGCGAGAGTTCCAGGTTCTCCCGGGCCAGTTCGGGCAGCGAATACTTGTCCGAGATGACCTCGCCCTGCTCGGTGAACTTGATTTCACCTTCCAGCACGCCGTTCGGCTGGGCCATGATCGCGTCGTAGGTCGGTCCGCCGCCACGGCCCACGGAGCCGCCGCGGCCGTGGAAGAGCCGCACCCGGACGCCGTGCTTCGCCGCCACATCCCGCAGCTTGCGCTGGGTCTTGTAGATTTCCCACTGGCTTGTCATCACCCCGGATTCCTTATTGGAGTCCGAGTAGCCCAGCATGATCTCCTGCACGTCGCCGCGCAGCCGGACCAGCTCGCGGTAGGACGGGTCGGAGAGCAGCCGGTCCACGATTTCGGCCGAGGCGCGCAGTTCCTCCACCGTCTCCAGCAGCGGCGCGAAGCCGATCCTGGCGTAGGGCCCCTCGCCGAAGAGGTTCACCAGGCCGGCCTCGCGGGCCAGCACGGCAGCGGCCAGGACGTCGTCCGCGCCGCGGGTCATGGACACGATATAGGTCTCGATCACGTCGGGGCCGTAGGTGCGCAGGGCGCGCCGGATCTCCCGGAAGACGTCGTACGTGCCGTCCGCGACGCCGTCGAGCTTGATCGGGTGGCCGGACAGCGGCCGGCGGGAGGCGAGCTCGGATCCGAGCACCTCGAGGCGCTCGGCCCGGCTCAGTTCCGCGTAGCGGACGCCGGGGCCGCCCAGGCGGTCCATCAGCTGGCCGACGGCGTCATGGTGGTGGTCCGCATGCTCGCGGATGTCCAGGGTGGCCAGGTGCAGACCGAAGGAGGCGACGGCGCGGCGGACCCGGGCCAGGGCGCCGTCGGCCGCCAGCGCCGCATGGTGGTTCCGCAGGGACCGCTCCAGCAGGCCCAGCTCGGCGAGGAGCTCCGCGGTGGCGGCGTAGTCGCGGCCGGGCTCGTGCGGGGATCCGGCCCCCACGCGCCGTCTGGTGTTCAGCAGCTTGGCCTTGATGCAGGTGAGCTTGAGCCGGTACGGCTCCTGCGCGTTCAGTTCAAGGACCCTGGGGTCCAGGCCCGGCAGGTTCGCCAGGTCGACGTCGATCGAGTCCAGCAGCTCCTGGTCCGCCGCGGCGAGCGCCGTCGAGTTGGACAGGATGGAGATGAGTCCGTCGATCATGCCGATGCTGATCCGCACGGCGTGCTGGTTCTGGAGCTGCAGGACCTCGTGCGTGACGGCCGGGGTGACGTTCGGGTTGCCGTCCCGGTCGCCGCCGATCCAGGAGCCGAACCGGATCGGGGCCTTCCCGGCGGGGAGGGTCACTCCGTGCTCGGCGAGCAGCTCTGACAGGTCCGAGAGCATCTCCGGCATCGCGTCGGTGAGGATTCCGGTGAGGTAGTAGATGGCGTTCCGGGCCTCGTCCACCGGGGTGGGCCTGACCTGGCGGAGCTCGTCCGTCTGCCACATCTGGTCGATCACCTCGGCGAGCTGGCGGTCCTGGCGACGGCGCCCCGAGGTGCCTTCCGCGGTGGATTCGGCCAGGATGTCGGAGAGCCGGCGGACCTTGTCCAGCACGGAGCGGCGCGAGGCCTCGGTGGGGTGCGCGGTGAAGATGGGCCGGACGTCCAGCTCGTTCACGACTTCCTGCAGCACGGACGTGCCGGCCTTCGCGGCGATGTCCGTGACCGCCCTGGCGAGCCAGCCGTCCTTTTCCGGGCGCGTGCGCAGCCCGCGGACCCGGTGGACCTGCTCGGCGGCGTTGGCCAGGTGGAAGTAGAACGCGAAGGCGCGGACCAGATCGGTGGCCTGCTCCAGGGGCAGGGAGCCGAGCAGTTCGCGGACCTGGGCGACGACGTCGTACGAGCTCCACGGACCGGTGGCGTCGGCACCGCCCCGGGCCGCCTCCTTCGATTCCTTGGTCAGCAGGCGCACCTGCTCCACGAGGTCCAGGAGTTCCGGGCCGTGCTGGCGGACCAGGGATTCGCCGAGGAGGGTGGAGACCCGCCGGACGTCGGCCCGCAGTTCGGAGGCGAGATCAGTGCCGGGATTCATTGCAGTGGCGGCCATGGAAACCTGTCTTTCGAGGGTTCGACGTGGCTCGTACACTGCGCTGGATACTGTGAGCCCGGTTACGTGTTCCTATGGGATGTTACCCGGCTCACGGGCAGGGTGGGAATCCGTCTCAAATAGTGTCCGGCCCTTGGACCCGGCTCCCATGCCCCGGACACCTACCGGACGATCTTGAAGTTGAATTGCCCGGTTCCGAGCGCCCCCCAGAGCCGCAGCCAGAGCGGCATGATCATTTCGGCGCCGCGCGCGGTGGTGATGTCGCCCAAATCGATGATGTCCCGGTGCCCGAAGCCCTTGAGGAGCCCTGCCACGGTCTTCTTGGCCTCCGCGTCGTTTCCGGAGACGAACACCGAGTGGTCTCCCCCGGCCACCGCCGCCGGATCCACCATCACGCTGGCCGTCATGGTGTTGAGGGTCTTGACTACCCTGGCTTCCGGGAATGCACGCTGGATCTGCTCGGCAAGGCTGTCCGTGTTCACCGGGCTCAACGACGGCGGCATGCCGTGGGAGAAGTCGAGCGGGTTCGCGACGTCGATGACGACCTTGCCGGCCAGGTTTGCGGCCCCGGCGGCGGTCAGCGCCCCGAGGGACCCTCCGCCGTTGGTGGCGTTGACGACGATGTCAGCGCCGGCAGCGGCCTCGGCGAAAGCGGCGACGCCGATCTGGCTGTGCGCCGCGTGCCACTGGGCAAAGGGCGCGGCCCCCATGCGGCCCGGCTCGGTCCGCGCCAGCGTGGCCTGCGGGTCGCGAGTGCCGATGACCACGTCATGCCCCAGCCCGGCCAGGGCGCCTGCGAGGGTGGGGCCAACGGTTCCGGTGCCAAGCACAGCTATTTTCATGGCGTTCCCACTCCATAATCCAAGGGGTGGACGGCTCCGTCCACGGTTGTGGCCGAAGATACCAGCCGGACCTGCCCGCGGCAATGACCCTTGGTTGAATTCACCGCACCGGACTTCGGTTGTATGTTGGGCAGTAAGTCACCGCTTTGGAGGAACCCATGGACGCTCTGAACACCGCCGCCGACGCACAAATCGAGGCCCAACAGGCCCGCTGGCAGCGCTTCCGCGACAGCCGCAACACCGCCCTGGCCGCGGAGCACGGCTGGCTGACGCTGACCTCGTTCCAGTGGCTGGAGGACCGGCCGGCCGCCGCAGAGCCCGCCCCGGGGCTGTGGTCCACGGACGGCACGACGGCGTTCCTCACCGCCGCCGCGGCCGACGGGCTGACGCTGGTGGAGACCGGCGAGCCTGTGGACGGCACCAGCAGTGCGACGCTTGCGGATGAGGAATCGCTGATGTGGGTGCAGTACGGCGGCGGGGACGGCCGGCAGGTCGTCGTCGAACTGGCCATGCGGGCCGACCGGTACGCCATCCGCACCCGGGACTCGCAGTCGCCCGTGCTCACCGGATTCGACGGCGTGCCCACCTTCGGCTTCCGGCCGGAACTGGTGGTCGAGGCCAGGTTCGTGCCGTATCCGGAGCCGGTGGACGTCCCCATCGGCACCGCCAACCCGCTGGTGGACGGGATCCACCGCTCCGTCGGCGAGCTGGTATTCCGGCTGCCGGGCACGGAACACGAATTCCACCTCCAGGCCGAAGAGGAGAGGCTCGGCGCCCTGACGGTGACGTTCCACGACGAGACCAACGGCGAATCAACCGACGAGTGGCGGAAGGTGTCCACGGCCAGGCCCCGCCCGGACAACACGGTGGTCCTGGACTTCAACCGGGCTATCAACTATCCCAGCGCCTTCACCCCCTACGGCACCTGCCCCATGCCGGTGAAGAACAACAGCCTGGACTACCGGATCGAGGCCGGCGAAAAGCAGCCCTTCCCCTGAGGCCCGCCCCGGCTGCGCCCGCCGGCCCGGAACGGAAGCCCAGATCGGAAGCCCGAACGGACATTTGAGGCCCCAAAATCAGCGGATTCGGGGCGCCAAGTGTCCGTTCGGGCCGGGGTTCGGGCGGGGCGAAGGTGGCGATGGGGGTGGGGCCGCCCGCCGGCTACACGATCGCGGAGATCCCGGTGACCGCCCGGCCCACGATCAGCGTGTTGATCTCGTACGAGCCCTCGTAGGTGTAGATCGCCTCGGCGTCGGCGAAGATCTTGGCCATCCGGTAGTCGGTGACAATCCCGTTGCCGCCCAGCAGTGACCGGCCCATCGCCACGGTTTCCCGCATCCTGGCGCTGACATAGGACTTCGCAAGGGACACCTGCGCCATGTCCGCGGCGCCCCGCTCCTGCAGCTGCGCGATCCGGACCATCATCCCCATGCTCGCCACGGCGTTGCCGAGCATCGTCACGAGCTGCTGCTGGACCAGCTGGAACTTCGCCAGCGGCCGCCCGAACTGCCGGCGTTCGACGGCGTACTGCCGGGCGACGTCAAACGCTGCCAGCTGCTGCCCGACCCCCTGCCACGCGACCATGATCCGGGAGCCGCGCAGGAGTTCGTTGGTGTCCTCGAAACTGTTGATCCCGGCGAAGCGGTCCGCCTCCGCCACCCGAACATCCCGGAAGACGATGTCGGCGTTCTGCACCGTGCGCAGCGCGATCTTGTTCTCGATCCTGCTCCGGCCCACCCCGGGCAGGTTCGCGTCCACGATGAAGCCGCGGATGCCGCCGTCGGCCTCGTCCCGCGCCCACACGAGCAGGTAGTCGCAGAACGTCCCGTTGCCGATCCAGCGCTTGGCCCCGTTGAGCACCCAATAGTCACCGGCCGCTCCCCCGGAGACCCGCCGGGCCCGGGTTTCCATGCCGCCGGCGACGTCGGAGCCGTGGTCCGGCTCGGTCAGCGCGAAGGCGCCCGTGGTCCGGAGGCTCGCGGCGTCCTCGAGCAGGCGCGCCTTCTGCTCAGCCGAGCCGAAACCGTGGAGCGACTCCACAAAAAGGCCGTGGTGGACCAGGAAGAACGTGGCCAGCGAGGTGTCCACGCGGGTCATCTCGGCGATGACGATCCCGGCGAACAGGTGGGTGTAACCGCGCCGGGCCGGGGCGCTCAGCTCGAGCGCCGCCAGCTTGGGCAGGATGTGCGCCGGGAATTCGGCCTTGTTCCACCAGTCACCGGCGTACGGGGCGACGTCGCGGGCCAGGAACCGGCGCAGCTCCCCCAGCTTCTCCTGCTCCGCCGCGCCGAGCAGGGATTCGAAGTCGAAGAAGTCGGCCGCGGGCAGCCCCGCCGTCGAAGCGGCCGGGGCCGCCGGAGTCGCCGAACCAGAGGACCCAGGGGAACCCACTGAAGCCGCCGGGGAGCCAGCCGGAACGGTCACTTCGGGCCCATCCGGATGGCGCCGTCGAGGCGGATGGTCTCGCCGTTGAGCATCGCGTTGTCGACGATGTGCGCGGCCAGGTTCGCGTACTCTGCGGGGCGGCCGAGCCGGGACGGGTGCGGCACCTGATGGCCGAGGGAGTCCTGCGCCTCCTGCGGCAGCCCGGCCATCATCGGTGTTTCGAAGATCCCCGGCGCAATCGTGACAACCCGGACCAGCGAGCGCGCCAGTTCACGGGCGATCGGCAGCGTCATGGCGGCCACGGCGCCCTTGGAGGCGGCGTAGGCGGGCTGGCCGATCTGGCCGTCGAAGGCGGCGACGGAGGCGGTGTTGATGATGACGCCGCGCTCCGGACCGCCCAGCTCCGTCACGGCAGGCTCGGTGGCCGCCATCGCGGCGGCGGCCAGGCGGATCACGTTGAAGGTGCCCACGAGGTTGATCTGGATGACGCGGTTGAAGTTTTCCAGCGGCAGCACGCCGTCGCGGCCCAGCACCTTGCCGGGGGTGACGATCCCGGCACAGTTCACCACGATCCGCAGCGGGCCCAGGGCGACGGCGGCGTCGACGGCGGCCTGCACCTGCGCCTCGTCGGTGACGTCGGCGGGGACAAAGACCGCCTTGTTGGCCGGCTTCACAGGATCCCCGGCTTCCGGCGGGGGGCTCCCGGCTTCCGGGGGGTTTCCGGCTTCCGGGGGGTTTCCGGCTTCCGGGCTGCCCGGGCCCGCCGCCCGCCGGTCGTTCAGCGCGGCGGCGAACGCCTCCCCCGCAGAGCCCGGCAGGTCCAGCAGCACGACGGATGCGCCGGCGTCGAACAGCCGCCTCGCCGTTGCCGCCCCCAGCCCCGAGGCCCCGCCGGTAATCAGCGCGACAGTACCTTTGATGTCCATCCATCCTCCTTGATGTGGAACCGGATCCCCGCCGCGGGACGCGCCATGAGGTGCACGGCAGCAATCGGCTGCAGGGAAACATAAGTTAGTGAATGTTAACTGAAAGGCGGGCGTCCCGCACCTTCCCGAAGATCGCGCCCCGGATGCGCCCCGCCACTAGGCTGGAGCCATGACGCCCGCAGACGCCACCGGCAACCCGGACTGGTCCTTCCGCGCCGACGAGGGAGCCCGCGCGGTGACCAGGCTTTTCGGGCAGCGGCTGTTCTTCCTGCCCGGGACCCACATCGCCGCGACCACCCGGCCCTCCAGCCGGTTGAAGAACCTGGCCCGGCCCTGGCACTACTGGTGGCAGGCGCAGTACCTGGACTGCCTCGTCGACGCCGCGCGGCGGGAGCGTCGCGGCGAGGTCCGCCCAGGGGCCAAATTCGACGGCAAGAACCGGCCGGGAGCCGGGAAGCTGGCTTCCCGGCTGCTCACCGGCATCCGGCTGCGCAACTTCCTGACGGTCGTCAACAGCTACTACGACGACATGGCCTGGCTGGCCCTCGCCACCCTGCGGCTGGAGAAAATTGCCGAGGACGCCAGCCAACCGGGCAGCCGGCGCAACACCCGCGTCCTGCAGCGACTGACCCGGCAGTTCGACGCCGCCTCCACGGACGATCTGGGCGGCGGGACGTTCTGGAGCACGAAGCGCGACTTCAAGAACACGCCCGCCACCGCCCCCATCGCGCTCTACTACGCCCGGACCGGCCACGCCGCCAAGGCCCAGGCCCTGCTGGACTGGCTCGATGCCCGGCTCTACGACCCCGGCCAGGGCATGTACCAGGACGGGCTGCGGATCAGCAGCGCCGGGGAGGTGCTGCTGGAAAGCGCCATCTACACCTACAACCAGGGCCCCGTCCTCGGCGCCCTGCTGGAACTCGGCGGTGCGGCAAACCTCGAGCGGGCCTCCTCCCTCGTCGCAGCGGTGGCGCGCAGCCTCACCCTGGCGGCCCCGCCGGCGGGGCGCAGCGCCACGGTGCTGCGCTGCGAGGGAACGGGCGACGGCGGCCTCTTCACCGGGATCCTCGTCCGGTATCTGGCGCTCGCGGCCGTGGACGAGCGCCTGCCGGCCGGGACCCGGGCCACGGCTGCCCGGCTCGTGACGGACACCGCAGAAGCCTTCTGGGAAGGCCGCCGCATCCTTCCGGCCAAGGATCCGCTCGCCCGCCGCGGCGGCCGCGTGGTGTTCTCCAGCCGGCCGGAACTGCCGGCGCGCCGCAGCTACCCGGCGGGCGCCGCCGTCGAACTGTCCACCCAGCTCCAGGCCTGGATGGTGCTGGAGGCGGCCGCGGCCGTCGCCGGGAACGTGGCCGCTACCACATCCGGAAATTAGGTCATGCAACAGTGACGTAATTGATGTGATCCTGATCACATACGCTGCAATCGGTTTGGTTGCTTAGGTTTGGCTAACCTACAGTTTTGCGTAGTGAGCATGCCCTAACTTCCCCGCTCACGGGGGGCTAGGGAATCAACGACCTTTTCCTTGCAGAAAGCAGTCCCATGAAGATCCGCACCAACGCGCTGGCAGGCATCGCCCTCGCCGCCACCGCCGCTCTCGGCCTGGCAGCCTGTGGCTCCTCCGCCACCCCCGCCGCCACCGGCTCCGCCTCCGCCGGCTCCACGGCGGCCGGCGAAATCACGGTCTACAACGCCCAGCACGAGGAACTGACCCAGGAATGGGTTGACGCCTTCACCAAGGAGACCGGCATCAAGGTCACCGTCCGTAACGGCGAAGACCCCGAAATGGCGAACCAGATCATCCAGGAAGGCGCCGCCTCGCCGGCCGACGTCTTCCTCACGGAGAACTCCCCTGCCATTGCCCAGGTCGAGAACGCCGGGCTCTTCGCGGACGTCGACAAGGCCACGGTTGACCAGGTCCCGGCCGCCTACCGTCCCTCCACGAACAAGTGGACCGGCATCGCCGCCCGCTCCACGGTGCTGGTCTACAACAAGTCCAAGCTCACCGAGGACAAGCTGCCCAAATCCCTGCTGGACCTGGCCAAGCCGGAGTGGAAGGGCAAGTGGGCTGCTGCCCCGACAGGCGCCGACTTCCAGGCCATCGTTTCCGCGCTGCTCGAGCTCAAGGGCGAAGCCGCCACCGACGAGTGGCTCAAGAGCATGAAAGACAACGCCAAGGCCTACAACGGCAACAGCTCCGCGATGAAGGCCGTCAACGCCGGTGAAGTGGACACCGCACTGATCTACCACTACTACTACTTCGGTGACCAGGCGAAGACCGGCGAGAACTCCCAGAACATCGGTCAGTACTACTTCAAGAGCCAGGATCCGGGCGCCTTCGTGTCCCTCTCCGGCGGCGGCGTCCTGAAGTCCTCCAAGAACGCGGCGGCCGCCCAGGCCTTCCTTAAATTCCTTACCGGCAAGACGGGCCAGGAGGTCCTCCAGAAGGGCACCTCCTACGAGTACGCCATCGCTTCCGATGTCCCGGCGAATGACAAGCTCGTGCCGTTGAAGGAGCTTCAGGCGCCCACCGTCGATCCTGCCAAGCTCAACTCCGCCAAGGTCACCGAGCTGATGACCAAGGCAGGA
The DNA here is from genome assembly GCF_018224015.1 of Pseudarthrobacter albicanus. Taxonomy (GTDB): domain Bacteria; phylum Actinomycetota; class Actinomycetes; order Actinomycetales; family Micrococcaceae; genus Arthrobacter; species Arthrobacter albicanus. The sequence goes on along the minus strand of NZ_JAGPOT010000059.1, from coordinate 25,578 downwards.
CTGCTGTAACCATAGTGACAACCAAGCTGGCTGCTCCCGGAACCATAGGGGGCACGACGACGGCGGGCAGGGGCAAGCGCCCCCGCCCGCCTTTCGGCGTTTCTGTTGTCGCGATCCTGGCGGTCCTGATCGCCTTGTTCTCGCTGATCCCGCTGGGCTACGTGGGCGTCATGACGGCCGCCACCGGCTGGGACACCGCCATCGCCCTGATCTTCCGGCCGCGCGTCGGCGAACTCCTGCTGAACACGGTGCTGCTGGTGGTGGTCACCGTACCGCTCTGCCTCGTGCTCGGCGTGGGCGGCGCCTGGCTCGTGGAACGCACCCACCTCAAGGGCCGCAAATGGTGGGCCGTGCTCCTCGCCGCCCCCTTGGCCATCCCGGCCTTCGTCAACAGCTACGCCTGGGTTTCCGCGGTGCCCTCGCTCGCGGGTCTGGGCTCCGGCGTCCTGATCGCCACCCTGTCCTACTTCCCCCTCGTGTATATCCCGGCCGCCGCAACGCTCAGCCGGCTGGACCCGGCCATCGAGCAGTCCGCCGCGTCCCTGGGGCTCGGTGCCTGGCGTGCCTTCTTCCGTGTGGTGCTGCCCCAGCTTCGCATCGCCATGACCGGCGGCGCCCTGCTGGTATCCCTGCACCTGCTGGCCGAGTACGGCGCCTTCGCGATGATCCGCTTTGACACCTTCACCACCGCGATCATGGTGCAGTACCGGTCCACGTTCAACGGGACGGCCGGGAACATGCTGGCCAGCGTGCTCGTCTTCATCTGCCTCATCCTGCTGCTCATGGAAGTCCGCAGCCGCGGCAGCGCCCGCTACGCCAGGGTGGGCTCCGGCGCCCAGGGCCGCGCCCTGCGGCTGCCGCTGCACGCCTACCAGCTCCCCGCCCAGCTGTTCCTGCTCGCCCTCACCGCGCTGGCCTTCGGGCTTCCGCTGTCCTTCGTGCTGCGCTGGATCATTGCCGGCGGCCCGGGGATCTGGACCGCGGATGAATTCCTGCCGGCGCTCCTGCAGACCCTCGGCTACGGCCTGGGCGGGGCCGCCGCCACGACCGTGGTCGCATTCCCGATGGCGTACCTGGCCGTGCGGCATCCCAACTGGTTCAGCAAGGCCCTGGAACTGTCCAACTACGTCACCAGCTCCATGCCCGGGATCGTGGTGGGCCTGGCATTCGTGACCGTGAGCATCCGGCTGGTGCCCGGCATATACCAGACCGCCGGGCTCCTGGTCGCGGCCTACGTGCTGCTGTTCCTGCCGCGGGCACTGGTCAATATCCGTTCCGGCCTGTCCCAGGCGCCCAAGGAGCTCGACGAGGCCGCCCAGGTGCTCGGCAAGCCTCCCCTGATGTCCTTCATCCGGGTGACGCTGCGACTCACGGCCCCCGCCGCCGCGGGCGGGGCGGCGCTGGTGTTCCTCGGAATCGTCAACGAGCTCACGGCGACCCTGCTGCTCTCCCCCAACGGGACCCGGACCCTGGCCACCGAGTTCTGGAGCAAGAGCAGCGCGATCGACTATGCCGGCGCCGCCCCGTACGCCCTGCTGATGATCCTGATCTCGGCACCGATGACCTATCTCCTTTTCCAGCAGTCCAAGAAAGCAGCGGGACAGTGACCGATTATTCCCCTTCGCGGCTCCCGGAGCCCCGGATCGCCGCGTCCGTGGCCACCAGCACCAACAACCACCTGGAGATCGAGGCGGTCACCAAGAACTTCGGCTCCCAGGCCGTGCTCAAGGGCGTCAACCTTTCGGTGGCCCAGGGCGGTACGACGGCGATCGTCGGACCGTCCGGCTCCGGCAAGACCACGCTGCTGCGGCTGATTGCCGGCTTCGAGCACCCCGACACCGGCAGCATTGCCCTGAACGGCAGCAAGGTGGCAGGCGACGGCGTGTGGGTCCCGGCGCACAAGCGCCACGTCGGCTACGTGGCGCAGGACGGGGCCCTGTTCCCGCACCTGACCGTCGGCCAGAACATCTCCTTCGGACTCGACGCCTCAAGCCTCCCGGGCCGGCACCGGGGCATCAAGGCCCGCGTCAGCGAACTGCTGGACATGGTCTCCCTGGACCCGGCCATGGCCAAACGGCGTCCGCATGAACTCTCCGGCGGCCAGCAGCAGCGCGTGGCCTTGGCCCGTGCCCTGGCCCGCGAACCCGAACTCATGCTGCTGGATGAACCCTTCTCCGCCCTCGACGCAGGCCTCCGCGTGGCCACCCGGCGGGCCGTCGGCAAAGTGCTGAAAGACGCCGGCGTGACCACGATCCTGGTGACGCACGACCAGGGCGAGGCCTTGTCCTTCGCCGACCAGGTCGCCGTCATGCGGGACGGGAAACTTGCGCAGATCGGCAACCCCTTCATCGTCTACACGCGCCCGGCGGACCGGGCCACCGCGGAGTTCCTGGGCGACGCCGTCATCCTCGACGCCTGGATGGAAGGCTCCCTGGCCACCTGCTCGCTGGGCGGCATCCCGGTGCGCCGGCCACCCGCCCAGGGCCGGGTCCAGCTGATGCTGCGTCCCGAGCAGATCCGGATCGCCGAGGACGGACCCATCCGCGGCACGGTCGTGGACACCGACTACTTCGGTCCGGAGACCACGGTGCGGCTCAAGCTCAACATTCCGCCGGTCCTCGCCGAGGGTGCCGTGGCCGACCACCGCTACCCCGGCGGCGGCGAGGTCATCACCATCCGGCACTGGAACGCCTCGATCACCCGCCCGGGCACCGAGCTCTGCCTGCGCGTGGTGGGCGAGGCCGTGGCCTTCCCCATGGAGGACCTGGCCCCCGAATGAGCAGCAGGGCCGCCTCGCCCGGCGCGCCCGGCTTAAGGGTGCTGCGCGGCCGGCAGGGCTCCTGGTTTCAGGGTGCTGCGTTCAGGACGCCGGCCGTTTGGCCTGCGGGTACGGGGTCTCGTGCCGGGCCAGCATCGCCACGAACCCGGCGATCTTCCGCTCGCGCGTCGAGGCCTGCCTGACCGCGTTGGTCCGGTAGATCAGGGCATAGCGGTTCACGGAGCTCAGGACGTCGAACATGGCCTGCGCGCGCGGCTCGGCGGCGATGGCCGCGGCGAGGTCCGCGGGAACTTCCGCCGTCGCCGCCCCCGGATAGGCGGCTTCCCAGCGCCCGTCCGCCTTCGCGCTCTCGACGGCGGCGCGGCCGGGAGCGGTCATCCTCCCGGCAGCCTCGAGACGCTCTGCCCGGTCCACGTTCCGCGCGGACCACCTGCTCTTCGGGCCCCGGCGGGTCATCCGCTGGAAGGAGCTCCCCTCGTCCCGGCGCCTGCCCTGGCCGTCGATCCAGCCGAAACAGAGCGCCTCCGCCAGGGCCGCATCGTAGTCCAGCTCCGTCACCGAGCCGCCCTTCTTATGCAGGACCAGCCACACGCCGGGACTCTCCGCGTGGTGCGCCTGCAGCCACGCGCGCCACCCGGCGGCGTCCTTCACCAACAGTTCCGCAAGCTCAACAGCCATGCCTTCATTTTCCACGAGGCTGCCCGGAACCGCGGCTTTGGTGGCACCATAGCCCTAAGAGCCCGAACCCGTCCCGTCCCCCGAGGAGCAACGATGCTGCGTGCCAGGCCTGTCCACTTCACCTCCCGCGCGGACCAGTGGGAGCGGCTCCTCACCGATCTGGGCCTGGTGAAGAGCGTAGACGGTACCGAATGGCGGGAGTTCGACGCCGGCGCCGGCCGCCTGGCCCTGCACCTGGCCGCGGCCGGTTCCGCCGAGGACGGCACCACCGCCTTCGGCGTCGAAGTGGGCGACCTCGCGGAGTTCGCCCGCCGCACCAACCAGGCCGGTGCGGAAACGGGAAATGCGCCGGCCGAGCTCATCCGGGCGGACCACGGCGATTCCTGCCGCATCACCGGCGAGGACGGCTTCACCTTCCTGGCCGACAAGGCCGCCAGGGGCGTCCCGGCCGCCAACACCGCGCCCGGCGCCGGCAGCGCGGACGCTGACCCGGCGCTCGCCGTCGTCGAGGTCTGGTTCACCGAGGATGCCGCCGCTGCCGCTGATACGCTGCGGAGCATCGGCGCCCGGTTCCGGCCCGTCCCCGACGACGACGAGACGGCTGACTTCACCGCCAAGAATGGCGGGGTGCTGATGGTGCGCCCGGGTTCCGGCCCGGCGCGGGCCGGGCTGGGCTTCGAGTACGGCGGCGATCTGGACGCCCTGCGGGGCCGGCTCACCGCGGCGGGGCATGATGTGACCCTGGTCGAAGAGGCGTTCGGCCGTTCCCTGCATGTGCCAAGTCCTGATGCGGACGGCGTTGCGGCCCATCATCCGGCGCTCTGGATCGCCTCGGCCCGGGGGCCCGCCTGAGTGTGACAACGTCGGACCTGCGGGGATGGGGTAGAACTTAACCATGAACGTTCGCACTCCCGACCCGAATCCCGGCTGGCTCTCCGACGACGACTTGTTTGAGGCGCGCGGCAGGCTGCCCATGGTCTACGTTGAGGCCGTTCCGGTCCGGCTGGATCCGCTCGGGTTCGTGAACGAGGTCGGCACCCTGCTGCAGGCCGACCAGGACGGCACCATGGTCCGCTCCCTGGTGTCCGGCCGGGTGTTGTACCGCGAGACCATCCGCGCGGCGCTGCTGCGCCATATGGAGAAGGACCTCGGCCCGCTGGCGTTCCCGCAACTGCCGATCAGCCCGGTGCCGTTCACCGTGGCCGAATACTTCCCGGCCCCGTCCCAGACGGGCTTCACCGATGACCGGCAGCACGCCGTTGCCCTGGCGTACATCATCCCGGTCACGGGTGAATGCTCCCCGCGCCAGGATGCCCTCGAGCTGACCTGGATGACCCCGCAGGAAGTCATGAGCCCGGACGTGCAGCTTGAATTCAACGGAGGCCGCGGCGCCCTCATCCGCCAGGCGCTGGCGTTCGCGGGCGTCGGCAACTAGGCCCCTCGGGGGCCCGGTGGAGGCCCCGGGACGCCCGGGGCATACGTGCGTCCCAGCTTCACGCCGCCGCCTTTGTAGACTGTTGGGCGGACCGCAAGAAATTTAAGGACTCCCGATGACCCACCCCCCAGCCTCCCGGAACTACATAGAACAGCAGGCTGGATCTCTGCAGGGCGGCGACCACCTGCTTCTGCCCGATGGAGACCGCTCCGCCGAAATCGAGCGCGTGGACGTCGAAACCGACGATTTCGGCTCGCCCGCCATGGTGCTGGCGACGCTCACGGGCGGCGGCATGCTCCGGATCGCGGCAGCGTCCACGGTCCTACTCACGGTGGCCGGGCCGGACGTGGACACCCCGGACGCCGTCCCCCCGCTGCCGTCCGGCCGGCTCCTCCCGCCGGAGGACTCTGCCGATGAGGACTCTGCCGAGGAGAGCGGCGAGGATGACAGCGCCGCCGCGGCTCCCGCCGTCGTCGTTCCTCCGCTTCCTGCCGGACCGCCTGCCGTGAGCGGCCCCAGCGACCAGGACCTGGCCCTCATCCCGGCGCCCGACGGCACGCCGGAATCGGTCGTGGAGGCCGTGGCCGAGGCCCACCCCCGCGCCGAGGGCGTGCTGCTGCTCAGCGAACGGCTGACCAAGGGCATCAACACCAAATCCGGCAGTTGCCTCAAGGACCTCAGCGATCTGGCCCACGAATTGTTCATCATCCTCAAGGACGCCGAGAACGCCCTGGCCGTCGCGGACCTGCTCAATGTCCTGCCGTTCGACGGCAACCCGGGCCGCTGGGCCTCGGTCGAGGCATCGCTGGCGCTGTCCAGCTACATCTGCCGCCAGCTGGGGCAGGAGGAACGCGCCGCCGTCTACGAGAGGTTCCTCCGCACCCCGGAGGCCATGGAAACCGACCCGTTCAAGGCCCGGATCAGCGCCAAGGTGCGCCAGCGTTCGCTCAACGAACCGAACCTCTATGACAAGGAAATCTTCCGCTCGATCGACAACTCGAATCCGGCTGCGGAACGGGACTGGCGGCTGCTGCGGCTCCAGTCGCTGCTGTTTCTGCGGGCCCACGGCGGCTCGGAAACCATCGGCGCGCGCGAACTGGAACGCCGGATCGGCAACGAACTCGAGTCGGTCCGCTCCTGACGCGGGCCGCATCGCCGCCCGTGCTGCGGCACGGGCGGCGGGCCAGGCGGCGGGCCAGGCGGCGGGCCAGGCGGCGGACTGCTGATTGCGGCCCGGCCCTACCCCGCCGCGGCCGGGCGTTGTAGATTCAGGCCATGACGAACAATCTGAGCGTTGTGATCAACTCCGACGCGCAGCAGGTTTGGACGATGCTGCGCGAACCCGCCAAAGTGGCCCAGTGGCACGGCTGGGAGACCGACGACCTGGCCGCCGAGATCAATCAGATCTATTTCAGCCCCAAGGTGGTCGAAGACGCGGACCACACGTCCCTGGTGGTCAACGGCGGGGACATCTTCACCCTGAAGCCGGTCCCCGCGGGCACGGAAGTCAGTGTCACCCGGGCCGCGATCGACCACAATTCCGAGTGGGCGGCCTGGGACGAGGACATCACCCAGGGCTGGCTGACCTTCCTCCAGCAGCTGCGCTTCGCGCTCGAACGCCATCCCCACGGCAAGCGCAGGACCTGCTTCTTCTCCGTGCCCGGGGGCGAAGATTCGGCCATCGAGAAGCTCGGGCTCAGCAACGTCCCGGCTCCCGGGGAACCCTACGACCTCACCCTGGCCACCGGCGAGGAGGTCTCCGGCAAGGTGTGGTTCCGCAGCAACCACCAGGTGGGCCTGACCGTCCACAACTACGCCGAGCACGGCGAAGGCCTGGTGATCGTGGCGGACCAGCCCACCATCCCGGAGATCCGGCCCGAGGGCGGTTCCCTCGTGATCGTCTCCACCTACGACCTGGGCGCCCACCGGCTCGAGGCCGTCCGCGGCCACTGGGACAAGTGGCGGGCTGAGAACTATCCCACATCCGACCCGCCGCACTGAGGCCTGCCGGGTGATAGCTGGCAGACTTGGACGGTGCCAGCGAATCCCGTCTCCGATCCTTTGCCCCCCGCGCCTGCCCGGCAGTCCGAATTCTCCTTCCGGGTGGGCAAGCGCCTGAGCGAAAGCTGCGCGCCGTCGGCCGGGCAGCTTGCCGCCAACGGCGGGGAATTCCTGGGCCGGACGGGCACCATCACCACCCCGCACGGCGAGATCCGGACGCCGGCGTTCATCGCGGTCGGCACCAAGGCCACGGTCAAATCCGTGCTGCCCGAGTCCATCGCCGAGCTGGGCGCGCAGGCCGTGCTGGCCAACGCCTACCACCTGTACCTGCAGCCGAGCGCGGAGATCCTGGACGAGGCCGGCGGCCTGGGTGCCTTCATGAACTGGCCCGGGCCCACCTTCACGGACTCCGGCGGGTTCCAGGTGATGAGCCTGGGCTCGGGGTTCAAGAAGGTCATCGACATGAAAACTGCGCCAGTTGCGGATACCGCAGTCCCCGACGACGCCGTCGCCCCCGGCAAGGAGCGCCTGGCCCACGTGGACGAGGACGGCGTGTGGTTCAAGAGCCACCTCAACGGCGACCGGCACCGTTTTAGCCCCGAGATCTCCATGAACGTCCAGCACCAGATCGGCGCGGACATCATGTTCGCTTTCGACGAGCTGACCACTCTGCAGAACTCCCGCGGGTACCAGGAGGAGTCACTGGAGCGCACCCGGCGCTGGGCCGAGCGGTGCCTCACCGAACACTTCCGGCTCACGAACGTGCGCGCCGGCAAGCCCTACCAGGCCCTGTTCGGCGTGATCCAGGGCGCCCAGTACGAGGACCTGCGCCGCAAGGCCTGCCGCGACCTCGGCGCGATGAACTTCGACGGCTACGGCATCGGCGGGGCGCTGGAGAAGGAGAATCTGGGCACGATCGTGCGCTGGTGCAACGAGGAACTGCCGCAGAACAAGCCGCGGCACCTGCTGGGCATCTCCGAGCCGGACGACATCTTCACGGCCATCGAGAACGGCGCCGACACCTTCGACTGCGTCTCCCCCACGCGGGTGGCCCGCAACTCGGCGTTCTACACGCCCACGGGCCGGTACAACCTCTCCGGCGCCCGGTACAAGCGCGACTTCGGCCCGCTGCAGGAAGGCTGCGACTGCTACGCCTGCCTGAATTACTCGCGGGCCTACATCCACCACCTGTTCAAGGCCAAGGAAATGGTCTCGGCCACGCTGATCTCCATCCACAACGAGCGCTTCGTGGTGAAGATGGTCGACGACGCCCGGCAGGCCATCGAGGCCGGCAACTTCTTCGAGTTCAAGGCCGAAACCCTGGGCCGGTACTACTCCTAGGTCCCCGCGCGCCGGGGGCCGCCGCGCACCGCCGGTCCGCCGACCACCGGCGAAATCGCCGGAATGCGGCTGGGTCGCCGGCGCGTTCGGGCGACCCTGAACCGTTCCGGCGACCCCGGGGTTTTCCACATAACGACGGCGGCGTCTACCGGTTGTTCCGCGCCCGGCAGAATCTGGGTGGATGACCCAGATTCAGGCACCTCGCCCGCAACTTCCGGAAACCGGAAACCTCTGGCGGACCGACCAGCTCCACGAGAGAGGGCTCAATTCGCGGGCAATCCGGCTGTTATTGAGCCACGGCAAGCTGGTCCGGCTGCGTTACGGCTGCTACCTCCGGGCTACATTGTGCGACAAGCAGTCCGCCACGATCCGCAGCAAGCAGTTGATCCACGCGCATGCCCACGGAACCCTTACGACGTCGACGGGAGACTTCGTCTACAGCCACACCTCGGCCGCCCGGCTGCACGGCCTGTTCCTCTGGAATGTGGACGATCTGATCCACATCCTGCTTCGGGTCCGTCCTTCCAACGAGCGCTTGGGCAAGGATGTCCGCGGGCACACCCGGCCGTACACGGAGGCGGACGTCCGGACCATTGGCAAGCTCCGGGGCACGACGCTGGAGCGGACAGTGGTGGACTGCGCCATGATGCTCAGCTACCGGCAGGCACTGGTGATCATGGATGCTTCTATATTCGTCAAGCGTTGGAGGGTGGGCAGGATCGCCGGTCCCGGTGCTCAGCTGCGCGCCCAAGGTGACCTAGCCCGGCTACTCTCAGGCGCCCGAAGCTATCTGAGGAGCTTGGGTGCTGCGTGGCCCACTGTTTTTGTTGTCCTCCACGTATCGACGAGATGCACAGACATCTGAGAGCCGACGGAATCAGCGATTAACCAGTTGGCGGCACTGGGTCAGACACATCTTCATTCCGCCATCAGGCCAACGAGACCGACGCTACGGCCCTGCCGCACAAAGCGTCGTGACGGGAAATAGAGACGCTCCCGGCCCGGCCATTGGAATGGCCGGGCCGGGAGCGCTGATTTAATTGCGACGTAAGAACGATCTGTATCCGGAAGATTAGCCTGCGTGGTCGGCTCGGTAAGCTCTGAGCGTATCTTCTCTGATCCATCTTCTGGTCAGGAAGGTGTCCAGAACGCAGGACGCGGCGAAGGTCGCCCAGGAAATCCATATAGGTGCGAGGCCCGCAAAAACCAATGCCATGACCGCAAGGATCACGGCACCAGCAGCATAGTTGTAGAACCGCCGCCCGGGAGTAGCTGCCAGCGCTTCTTGCCGTTCGCGAATGTAGTTCAGCATTGAGTCCCTTCAGGGAGTTTAGCGGCAGTATCCGCCAGTGTATCGGAAGGCCATAGCGCCGATCGGCGCCGGCGCGAGCTGAATGCATTCCCGCCTCGCGTTGGCAATGACCGCCTGGATAGAGATCTGAACTGCGGAGATGGCGCAGGCCCAGAGGGATATGGGCGACCACTTACCCGCCCAGCCGCATACGTGCAGCACATTGGAAGCGATTGAAGCCGTTGCTGTTTCATACCGGTTGAACTTGAGGACGGGAAACCAGCCGACCCAGCCGAACTGCGGATCGGCGACCACGGGGTATGCGATCCCTGCGGCATGGTGTTCAACGATCTGCACGAGGTTTCCGTCCCTGATCTCGTAGTGCGTGGCAACGTCTTTCCCGTTCGCGTCTTTTGCCCAGGCGGACATGAAGGCACCGATGGTTGTTCCGGTCGCGTCGACGACGAAAATGGCTCCTTCCGGTGCTGGTGCGTCAGCACTTTGCGGCATGTCCTTCGCTGCAACGAGTTTCGCGCCTGCGGGCAAAGTGAGGTCGTGTGTAATTTCCGTTGGAGCAGTGTTGTCTTCGAGGACTGTGTGAATACGGAACCCGGAAGTGGTCGCCTGTACGGTGTGTGCTGTGCTGTCCGAAGGGTCATAGACGACGCTTCCGTCCGCCGAGAGCACCCCACTGATTTCAGCGTCGGCACCGGTTCCCACATTGATCGTGAGGTCACCGTCAGCAGTGGCCAAGGTTGATCCCACAGGCTCGGAAGCGTCGAGTGGGATGGTGACTTCAACCTGTCCTGATTTCACGAACGACCCGTCAGCGGACTCGACGGCCGGCACTTCATCTGTTTTGAGTTCCGGCGCGGTTGCCGCGCTTACGATGGCTGCCAGATTGTTTGCTGAATCTTCCGAGGCCTCTGTGTTTGCCTGGACGCTTGACGTATCGCCGCTGGCCGGTTCATCCGAAGCCAGGGCAATATTGGCCGGTACTAAAAGTGAAATGGCTATCACCGTGGCCGTGGTGAGTGCTCGTATTTTCATGTCCCCCCTCAAGGCGCACTCCCCAGCGGAATGCTGATGCATCCTTACAGCATTTTTACGATTAGTAAAGCGTTTGGATGGAAACCATACTTCCGGGCTTAATCTTTTGAACATTTTGAAAGAATCCAATATAAGTCGGCGCGGTTCACGGAAAGTCAGCCAGACAAACAAAGCAAAGATTGAGTCGAAGTCAAGGTGCTGAATGGCTCCAATGACCACGACAACTGGGCAGCGCCCGCCGCGCTGTTCTTTGTCGGCCGTTCCACCATCCAGCGCGCCAGGACGAGTATCGCGCTGAGGTGGCGGATGGAGGACGTGGCATGGCCTGCCCGGATTCCACCCGCAAAATGGCAGCCCGAACGGGATTCCGCGTGCGAGGTGTCCGGTCCGGCAGCGCTAATGCGCCGCAGGGATCAGGTCAACCGCTCCCAGCAGTCGTCTGCGGCTTGAAGAAATCTCCGTCTGCGGGTCCGTTCCCCGAACAGGGGGTAGCTGGCTGGACTTCCAAAGAGGCCGGTAGCGTTGTTATTGCCTGGAGCGAAGGTGATGGCTATCAGAACCGCTATCGCGGGTACTGATGCGAACGTGAACAAGGAGAGGATCAGCCCGTACGTGCGCCCGGGTGCCTGTCCGTCCCGGGTCCGGATCCGAAAGCCGCCCAAATAGGTTCCGAGCGTGGTTCCGTGGGCATAGAGCGTCCAGTTGGCTGCTACCGCGGCCAGCACGGTCCCCGCAGCGAGCGGAAGCTGGTGTCCGGGAGCGAGAAAGAAAACAGAGGCGACCGGGACCCATACGAGGAGCGAGTCAACAAGAAACGCGAACAGGAAGGAGGGCCAGTTCACTGTCAGGGGGTCCGGGGCATCCACGCAGTGATTCTTCCACGCGACGGCCGCTAATCCCTCCAACCCGCCATGACCGGAGCGGCGAGGCCATCGGAGGCCATAAACAAAACCTCAGCATCAGCAGCCGAGAGTACGCCCACGATGACCCATGGTTCGGTATCGGTGCTCCCCTGCCGGGCACATCAGAGCCCGCCCCCAGGATTCCGAACCGGCGTTCTGCTCCATGCTGGAGCCGACGGATACGGCGGCTCCAGCAGGCCACCCACTGACCGTTACGAGCGCTCCAGCGGGTCGGGATCCTCGCCCGTTACTCTTCAAGCGTGCGCCTGGTGCAATGCACAGTAAAGAGGACGGAACAGCTCACCTTTAGGCGGTGCTGGGCACCGCTCCAGCGGTTCCATTGATGGCATCGGTGTTGAGGTGCCGAAAGATCTGGCGCGTGATGTAGCGCTTGAGGCTGCGGATTATCTCTTTCTTGGTGCGTCCTTGGCTTGTTCGTCTGGCGACATAGTCTTTGGTGGCCTGATCGCGGTTAATTCTGATGAGGGCAATGGTGTAGATCGCTTTGTTGAGTTGGCGGTCGCCGCCGCGGTTCCGGCGGAACCGGGTGGTGCCGCCTGATGATGCAGGGACCGGACAGGTCCCGGCCAGCGCGGCGAATGCCGCTTCGGAGCGGATCCTTCCGGTGTGTGACCAGGCTGTGAGGATGATGGCGGCGAGTACTGGGCCGACGCCGTAAATTCCCAGACCCGGGTGCACTTCTTGCACGAGGGATTCGAGTTCTGTGTGGTTCTTGCCCAGCTGCTCCTGCAGGGTCAGGATCTGCTTTGCAAGCCGGGTGGCTTCCCGGCGGCAGGTTTGAACGCCGAGTTCCTCATCTCGTTCCCGCCATCCGGCGATGGTGTTGACCTGGGCAGTGTTCAACGGCTTGCGGGCATCGATGCCCAGGTCAACGACTCGCAGGAGGGCGGTGAGTGAGTTGATGGCCCCTGTGCGGTCCCGGGCCATGGACCGTCTAGCGATCGTGAGGACGCGCAGGGCCATCTGGTATTGGCCTGAGCGCGGGTCCCGAATCCGGTCCAAGGGGATGCTCAAAGTGGCGCGTGCTGCGCGGGTTGCATCGAGGGCATCGGATTTGCCCAGGTATCTGCCCAGGCGGTGATTCGGGACGGGCGCTTCCGTGACTCTGAAGCCGGTCTCAGCTGCTTGTTGCCTGAGTTTGGCGCCGTAGGAGCCTGTCCCTTCCATAGAGAGCAGGACGGCTTCCGCGGATCCGCTGGTTCGGCGCAGGATCCAGGACAGTGCCCGGGAGCCGCCGGCAGTAGTGGCCGGGAATGTTTCGTTCGCGATCTCTTCACCGGTTGCGGTGTTGATAATGGCCAGCGTGTGGGTTTGGGCGTGGGTATCGACGCCGACTACGAAGCGGAAGTGCTCTGCAACGATCATTCTTTCCTCCTATTGTTCCTGGGCATGGCGGCGCACCGGAGGGTTACGGCGCGGCAGGTCTGTAATGGGCCACACCCGAGCCCGGGTGGGCATGCTTCTAATCAGGCCAGCGCAGCAGACAGAACCGATGCCGGGCCCGGCCAGGACGGACATATCCAAGAAAGCGCACTCCGGAACAGATCAGGTCGGAGGCAATACCATGGGTGAGTCACGTCCTGGCCAGGCCACAGCACCAGCCTGCCAGCCGCTCACGGAGCAGCCAGGGAAAGACTTACAGACCATGGGCTCAGGCTTGGTGCGGACCGTGCCTTGATGGAAGCCATGGCGGACGGTTTGGCGGGTCGCCGCGGCATCAGGAATCTTCGCATGGCCATGATCAACGCCGATCCGAGATCCGAGTCGGCCGGTGAAACGCTCACTCGCGAACTCATCGCACGGCTGAATCTCCCCATGCCCGAGGCGCAGGTTGAGGTGCACAGCCCGGCCGGCCGGCACCGCTTTGACTTTGCCTGGAAAGAGAAAAAGGTAGCGCTCGAGTTCGACGGCAGGGTCAAGTACTTCGGCTACCGGCCAGCAGACGAGGTGATCTACCAGGAGCGGCGCAGGGAGAAAGCCCTCACCGAAGATGGCTGGCGCCTCGTCCGTGCGGAATGGAAGGACGTGTTCCGCGAACAGGAGTTCAAGAACCGGATCCTGACCGCACTCCGGCGTTAGCCGTCGTCGAGATCGCAGCTACGGAGTGGCGGGGGTCGCCGCCCCGTAGCTCGGTTCGCGCTTCTTGATCCAGCCGATCACCAGCGACGTCAGCGGCACAAAGAGGAACTCCACGCCGGTCTTGTACACGAAGCCGACGAGCACATAGTTCACGAACACGCCGACGTCGCTGATCCCGATCACGGACGCGGCGATGCTGCAGAAGATCAGCGTGTCCACGAACTCGCCGGCGCCGGAGGATCCCATCAGCCGGGCCCACAGGGATTTCTCCCCGGTACGGGCCTTCATCCTCACCAGGATCCAGGAGTTGATCGTCTGCCCGGCCAGGAATGCCAGCAGCGAGGCCAGCATGATCTGCGGGACGGGGCCCAGCGCGCCTTCCAGCGCCGCCTGCTTGGCGGCGCCGAAGTCGTCGTCGAAGCCCGGCAGCGCGATGATGATCCAGTAGCAGAGCGAGGCGAACACGGACAGGGCGAAGGTGGTGAAGATGGCCTTGCGTGCCACCTTGAAGCCGTAGACCTCGCTGAAGACGTCGCCCAGGATGTAGGCCAGCGGGAAGAGGAAGAAGCCTCCATCGGTGATGATCGGGCCGATGGCCACCCCCTTGGAGGCGCCGATGTTGGACAGGATCAGCACCACGGCCATGAAGGCCAGCATGATGCCGAAGTACGGGGAACCGATCGAGGCGAACTTCGGCGGCGCTGCGGCCGGGAAAGTCTTGGCGGAAGTCATGGGTGTTCCATTCAGAGTGGTTCGCTCGGCCGCCCGGACCCTCGTGGATGACGACGCAGGGCAGCCGGCTGTACTAGCACTGGATGGCTCCGGGCAGGACGACTGCCGGAACCGCCCTCCAGTCTCTCACCCCGGAGGCGGGGGCGCCCCAAGCGTTAACGACGACGGCGGGCCGCCGGCTGCCGGAACCGAAGTCCCGTAGCCGGCCACCCGCCGTCGTCCTCCCCGCGGCCTGTGGCGCGCGAGGCTAGGCGTCGATAAGGTCCTTGCCGTCGTCCTTGCGGCCGGGACCCGCGCCCGGGCCCGTGCCCGTGCCGGCGGAAGCCGCGGCAGGCTCCCAGGCGTGGCCCTGTTCGTGGTCCAGGTGCGTGGACTTCTTGTTCTTCAGCGCGAAGATGTAGACCACCAGCGAGATGGCGATGGCCACGGTGACGTAGGTGAAGAACAGGTCCACCTGGCCTGCCTTCTGCAGCGCCGCGCCGATCAGCGGAACGGTGCCGCCGAAGAGCGAGTTGCCGATCGCGTAGCCCAGTCCCACGCCCAGGGCGCGGATGGAGGCCGGGAACAGCTCGGCCTTCACGAGGGCGTTGATCGAGGTGTAGCCTCCGACGATCAGCAGGCCGCCCATCATGAGCAGGAACGCCGTGAACGGATCCTTGGTCCCGGACAGCGCGGAGAGCAGCGGCCAGGTGAACAGGACGCCGGTGATGCCGAACCAGAGCAGCAGCGGTTTGCGGCCGACCTTGTCCGAGATGATGCCGTAGACCGGCTGGAGCAGCATGAAGATCAGCAGCGCCCAGAAGTTGATGACCGAGGTGTCGGTCTTGGCGATGCCGGAGGTGTCGTTCATGAACTTCAGGATGAAGTTGGTGTACGTGTAGAAGGCAACGGTGCCGCCGAGCGTCACGCCGATGCAGATCATCAGGGGCTTGAAGTGCTTGGTGAGCAGCAGCTTCATGGTGCCCGGCCGGGCTTCGCCGGCCGCGGCCGGGGCGTTGGCGGCCTCGACCTGTTCGGCCGACAGGGTCTCTTCCATCGAGCGCCGCAGCCACAGGACCACGAGGGCGGCGACGCCGCCGATCGCGAACGGGATGCGCCAGCCCCACTCGGTCAGGATTCCCTTGTCCATGGTGTTCTGCAGGATGACGAGGACCAGCAGGGCCAGCATCTGGCCGCCGATCAGCGTGACGTACTGGAAGCTGGAGAAGAAGCCGCGGCGCTTGGACGTGGCGGCCTCGGACATGTAGGTGGCGCTGGTGCCGTATTCGCCGCCCACGGAGAAGCCCTGGATCACGCGGATGATGACCAGCAGGATCATGGCCCAGATGCCGATGACGTCCTGGGTGGGCAGCACTGCGATGGCGAAGGAGCCCGCGGACATCATCGTCACGCTCCGGGTCAGCGCGGCCTTGCGTCCCTTGCGGTCGGCGTAGCGGCCGAAGAACCAGGCGCCGATCGGGCGCATCAGGAACGACGTCGAGAAGACGGCCATCGCCTCAAGGCCGGCCTGGAGCTCGTCCTTGGAGTTGAAGAAGTGCGACTGGAAATACGCGGCGAAGACGGTGTAGACGTAGAGGTCGTACCACTCGACGAGGTTGCCGGCAGAGCCTTTGAGGATGTTGCCTACGGCCTTGCGGGTCTGCGCTGCCTCAGTCTGGGGCGTGGCTTGAATGGTGCTCATCAGTGAACCTTCCTTGGCTGCGCCGCCACGGGTAACCGTTCCGCGCGTGCTTTCGTGCTGTCCATGGCAACATTGCCCATGGTTCCTCCTCGACGTTGTCAGTCCCCTGAAAACCCGAGGACCCTACCCAAACTATGCGTGATCCACGGCACAACCACTGTCCGCAGGGATTTCCTAACACTTCCTTAGGTTTCGCCCTCCCGTGGATTCCGGCTCCCTGCGGATTCCGCTCCCTGCCCGCCGCCGTTGCCGGGCAGGACGAAAAGGCAGGGGAACGGGTAATCTCCAAAGCGGGCAGGGATTCATACGCCCGACCAACGAAAAGGGACCAGCAATGGAAGTGCTCATCGTCGAGGACGACGACGCCATGGCAGCAGCGCTTGCGGCCGCCGTCGAGTCTGCCGGGCACAGGGCAGCCAGGGTGTCCCGGGGAGCCGACGCACTGCTGGCCCACCGGAGGTTTGAAGTCATCCTCCTGGACCTGGGACTCCCCGATATCGATGGCCTCGACGTACTGCGGAAACTGCGCCAGGTCACGCAGTGTCCCATCCTGATCCTCACCGCCCGCGACGATGAGCGGAGCGTGGTGCTGGGGCTGCGGTCGGGGGCAGATGACTACCTCGTCAAACCGGTGAAACTGGTGGAGCTGCTGGCCCGGATCGAAGCCGTCACCAGGCGCGCAGTCCGTCCCAGCGCCGACAGGCCACGAAGCATCGTGCTGGGGGACCTGGAGGTGGACCTCGACCGGCGCGTAGCGGCCCTCCGCTCCCAGGTGTTGCCTTTGACCGCGACCGAGTTCGATCTGCTCGCCCTTCTGGCCCGGCACGCCGGCTCGGTGGTCACCCGGGAACAGATCCTGGACGCGCTGTGGGGGGATGCTTTCGTCGCGTCCTCGCGTTCCCTGGATGTGCACCTGACGGGGCTGAGGGGCAAACTGCAGTTGCCTGGTTTCATCATCAACGTCCGCGGCGTCGGGTACCGGATCGAGGCGGATCCCGCGTGAAACTGCGCGTCCTGGGCCTCCTCAGCCTCATGTCCGTCCTGATGGTCATCACCGTTTCCAGCGCCATCCTGACGTCCGTCAGCCGGGAGCTCACGCAGGAGCTTCAGATCAACCGGGCCGCCGCGCTCAACCGGTTCGCCCAGGTGGCCTACGAGGCCGCGGTGGACGGTGATTCCACCCAGCTTCAACGGGACATGGACAGGTACTCCGGGCTTTACGGGGAGGGCGTCCTGGTCCGTCTGCAGCAGGGCACCGTGCGCTCAGGCGCCCTGAGCGAGGACAGGGCAGATGTCAGGGACGCCATCGCCAGGGCGAACCTGAACCTCAGCGACACCAGCCTCGCCCCGCTGCCGCCGTTTGGAGCCGGCTCCGAGGTGATCTCCCGCTCCTTCGGAAGCGCCAGCCAGGTCCTGGGCGAGACCGTCCTCGAAGTCAACCCGGACGCAGCGCGCCAGAAACTGCGGGACCGGTGGCTCGTCGTCGGGCTTGCCTCGTCCGTGCTCGGGGCGCTGCTCATTGCGGCCGCCGCGCGCGTGACCGGATGGGTGCTGCGGCCGGTTCACCGCCTGAATTCGGCGGTGACGGAACTTGAGGCAACGGGCAGGACCAGCCAGCTTCCGGAGGACGGGCCGCCGGAGCTGAGGCAACTCAGCCGTTCGTTCACCAAAATGGCGCAAACCGTCAGCCAGAGCATCGAATCCCAACGCCAGCTGATAGCCGACACGTCGCACCAGTTGCGCAACCCGGTGGGCGCCTTGCGGTTGCGGATCGACCTGCTGCAGCTGGAACTTCAAACGGACCGGGAGAACGCCGCGGCGGCCGGGGTGCTGGCAGAACTTGAGCGTGTGGAGGAGATCCTGGACGGAGTGCTGAAGCTGGCGGCGGCGGAGCACAGGGCGTCCGAGGATTCTGCCCGTGCCGCAGTCAGCACCGCTTCCGGCGGGCACCGGACACTCATCGACCCCTTCGTGGTCCTGCAGGAGGAAGTGGAACGGGCAGGACCCGCCGCGCAGCGCACCGCAACGTCCATAGTGCTGGAGCGGCCGCCCGAGCCTGCCGTCCAGGTGGCCTGCAACTCCGCTGAGCTGGCCCAGATGGTGGGGGAACTTCTCAACAACGCCATCAAGTACGCGGCCGGCGCCCACATCTCGGTTGCCGTCCGCGCGCGCCCCGACGGGGCCATCGTTGAGGTATCCGACGACGGCCCCGGACTTTCGGCGGATGAAATGGCCGCAGCAACCACCAGGTTCTGGCGGTCACCGCGGCACAATGGGATCCGTGGCAACGGCCTGGGCATGACCATCGTGGACAAGCTGGCCGCGGCCAACGGTGCCCGGCTCCTGCTGGCGGGGCGGTCTCCGCATGGACTGATCGCCCGCATCGATTTTCCCCGGCCGTTGTCCGTGGCGGACCAGGGGCGGACGGATGGCTGACGCCAGGACCCAGGATGCCCATCTTCCCTCGCGGCGGACAGCCTTCAAGGCAGGGCTGGCCCTGGGCGTGTCCGGCCTCCTGCTGCCCACGCTGAATGCCTGCACCCCGGAGGACCGTTCACGCACCGTAACGGTGGCCGGAGGCGAGCCCGGCGGCTTCTACCTGGAGTTTTCCACCCTGCTTGCCGAGTCGCTGCAGCGTCATGGCGTGGTCGGCACCGCCGTGCCCCAGGTTACGGATGGCAGCCTCGAGAATATGCAGCGCCTGCTCGCCGGCGACGCCACGTTCGCCGTCGCCCTGGCTGATGCGGCGGCGCAGCAGGCCGCGCAGCATGCGGCGGCACAGCAGGCGGCGCCGGGGCCGTCGTCGGGCGCCGGGGGCATTGTCGCGCTGGGGAAGGTCTATGAAAATTATGTCCACTGCCTGGTGCGGAAGGACAGCGCCATCCGTTCCTTCGCCGATCTCGCAGGGAAGACCGTGGCCATCGGCGAGGCAGGGTCGGGAACGTCGCTGACCGCGCACCGCATCGTCGCAGCCTCCGGCCTGTCCGCGGCCGGAACCGCTTCCGCGGACAATCCGGTCAGGGAACTGAACCTCGGCCTGAACAATGGACTCGCAGCCCTCAAGGAGCGGTCCGTGGATGCCCTGTTCTGGTCCGGCGGTGTGCCCACGGCCGCCATCACGGCGGCCAACAGGGAGATGGGGCTCGCGATGATCGATCTGTCTGCCCTCATCCGGCAGACCCGGGCACAATTCGGTGCTTTCTACGACCGGGTCCTGATCCCGGAGAACAGTTACGAAGGCATTCCCGGGGTCTGGACGGTGGGCGTAGCCAACCTGCTCCTGTGCCGCGGGGATCTGGACGAGCGCATCGTGAAGCGAACGGTCGAACTGCTGGTGGACCAGGCCCAGGAACTCATCCCCCGGTCCAGCCTCGGCGTGCAGTTCCTGAGCCCTGAAACACTGATCAACACCGCTGGCGTGCCGCTGCACCCTGCCGCGGCGGCCGCCTATCGGGACCTGCATGGCTAGGACAATGGCAGGAGGGTGACATGACTTCAGTTGCCTCCAACAACCTTTCCGCCGTCACAACCGGTAACTTTCCCGCCGTCGCCCTCACCGTCGCCGGATCCGAAGCCGCGGGCGGTGCCGGCGCGCAGTCCGACCTCAAGACGTTCCAGGAGCCAGGCGTCTTCGGCATCGCGAACCTGACGTGCATTGTCTCCTTCAATCCCAAGGGCAACTGGAACCTCCGGTTCGTCCCCGTGGATCAGCAGGTCATTGCGGACCATTTGGAGGCGACGACGGCGGCATACGGCGCCGCTTCCGGCGCACCCTCGGTGCTGGGCACCGTGAAGATCGGCACGCTGGGCAGCCCGGCCACCATCAGCACCGTGCACCTGACCGGGCCGACGCCGTCGACGTCTACTACGACGGCGAGACGCTGGAAGTCCTCTCCGAAGCGAAGGTGGGTGAGGTGGCGGCGCTCCGTTCGATGCCCTGTGGGAGGGCGGACCGCGCTCGGCAGGCAAACGGTCAGCGCGGGTCCGATACTTTGCCCATGAAGAGGGGCAGCCCGGTCTCGACGTGGACGATCTCGTAGCGGAACGGCCGGTCGAAGCGGATGACCTTCATCGCTTGGACGACGCCGCTTACGGCCTGTGCATTGATCTGGGTCACCGCAGCGGCAACCGTGCCCTTTTCCGCGACGGTGATGTTAGCCGCCTGCGCCGCCTGCTTGATCACCATGCCCTGCTGGATTGCGTTAAAGTCGGACTCCGTTTGGAGCATTTCCTGCAGTCCCAGCGAGGCGAACACCCTGCGCAGATCAAAGCTGCTCTTCTGGTCCCACTTCGGCAAGTAAATCTGCACCGTCGTCGGTGCGGCTGCCTCAAGGGCGCGGGCAGCGTCGGCGAGGCCTGGTGCTCCGGACCCGGGAGTACCGATGTCCGGCAGTACGAGCCGCATCACAAAACCGTCGGCGTAGGGCAGATCCACGGCGCTCCATCCCGCCCCCTCTGCATAAGCGACCTGCTGGATGGTCTGCATCGTAGGCACGTTGGGCTGCTGGCCGTCCCCCGTCGTAAACGGGAGGTCAGAAGTTCCCGCCGGGTCAAAGGGAACCTTCCAGGCCGAGGCAAGGTACACCGCATTGAGCAGGCTGAAGGTGTCCTCGGGGTCATACGGCGCCGGTGATTTCTTGATCCGGCCGCCGGTGTTCTTGTCCACCCAGGCGTCCATGGCCGACTTGGTGGCGGACGCATCCCGGAAGGCCACGGGGTAAACGCCCGTCCCGTAGTGCCCGGCCAGGGTTTTCAGGTATCCCTCCCCGGTGGGCACGCCCTTGTCCACGAACAGGCCGTTCGCCACGTGCAGGACCGGTGTACGCGGTGGATTCTTTTCGTCAACCGAGCCGGGATCGCCGTCGAACTTTTCCAGAGACGCAAGCAGCGCGTTCATGGCTTCGTCGCGATTTTTCCCAGGGAGCCCCAGCACCCGGTCCATCTCGGTAGCCGTTTCTCCGGTGGCGCCCGCTCGGAGCATGGCCAAGGCGATCAGCAGGCTGCCCGGGGACGAGATCACGTTGCCGTTGGCGCCGTCGCCGCCGTCGGACAGGAGCGCCGCTCCGAGTTTCTGCGCGGAAGACCGGAACGCCTGCAGCTCGGCCCCGTAGGGGGCGCCGTCCACCGAGGCCCGCTGCACGCCGTCGGCCTTTAGCAACGCCGGCGGCGACGCCGAGCAGGCCGACAGTGCCAGGGCCACGACGGCCGCGGCTGCCACAAGCCTTGCTTGAAGTTTCTGTTTCATTGCCGCCCCTTTGGCCAGCCCCTCAGCCACATTGGAATGGCGGGAACCCGCCTATGGCCAGTCAACCAGTCGGGGCTGAACAGAACGATGCCTGCCGGGTCACGGTTTGCCGTCGGTTTGGTGACGACGCCGAATCGGAGCCTCAGGGTTACCTCAGCGCCGGGGGATGTTGCGCAGGTTGCTCCGCGCCATGCTGACTGCCTCGCCGGCGCCCCTGTTGAGGACAACCTTGGACATCGCGGTGGCAAAGCCCAGGATCTGGGCGCCCTTGATTTTCGGCGGGAGGGAGAGCGCCTTCGGATCCGTGATCAGCTCCACAAGCGAGGGTCCCGGGTGGGCGAAGGCTTCCCGGTAGGCCGCCTCGATTTTGGCCGGGTCGCTGACCCGGACGGCGTGGAACCCCAGGGCCCGGGCGACCGCCGCATAGTTCGCATCGGGCACGTCCACGCCGAAATCGGGGAGCCCGTCCACCAGCATTTCCAGTTTGACCATGCCCAAGGTGGAATTGTTGAACACCACCACGTTCACCGGCAGCCGGTGCGCGGCGACGGTGATCAGCTCCCCCAACAGCATCGACAGGCCGCCGTCTCCCGACACCGAAACCACCTGACGCCCCGGGTACGCCAACTGGGCACCGATCGCGTGCGGAAGCGCGTTCGCCATGGAGCCGTGCAGATACGAGCCAATCAGGCGGCGGGTGCCGAGCGGGTTGATGTAGCGGGCGGTCCAGACATTGCACATGCCCGTGTCCGCGGTGAAGACCGCGTCCTTCGCCGCCACCTGGTCAAGCAGTGAGGCCGCGTACTCGGGGTGGATCGGCTCTTTCGTTTCCGCTTTGCGGGTGTAGGCTCCGACGGCTTTGTTCATGAGCCGGTCGTGCTTCCTGAGCATCCGGTCGAGGAAGCGGCGGCTCTTCTTCGCCTGGAGCAAGGGCATCAGCGCAGCAAGCGTGGGCAGCACGTCGCCGTGGACGGCGATGTCGACGTCGGTCCGCCGGCCCAGTTTGTGTGCGGCGCGGTCCACCTGCGCCGTGCGGGTCCCGGGGAGGAACTGGTCGTACGGAAAGTCCGTGCCCAGCAGGATCAGCAGGTCGGCGTCCTCGATCCCCTCCGCGGCGGCGCCGTAGCCCAGCAATCCCGTCATGCCGATGTCATAGGGGTTCTCGTACTGCATGAAATCCTTGCCGCGGAGCGAATGGCCGATCGGTGCCCTGATCAGTTCGGCCAGGGCAATGACCACGTCATGGGCGCCCTGCACGCCGGCCCCGGCGAAGATGGCCACCTTTTCGGCCGCATTGATCGCATCGGCCAGCTGCCGGACGCTTTCCGCAGCCGGCGTCAGGGTTGCCGGCACAAACGCGGCGGGAAGCGGGGTGGCGGCTGTCGCTTCCAGGCCGGCGATGTCACCGGGAAGGGTCACGACGGCGACTCCCCGGAGGGCGACGGCGTGCTGGATGGCGCTGTGCATGACCCTCGGGGCCTGGTCGGAGGTGCTGATCAGCTCGGAATACACCGAACATTCGGTGAAGATCCTGTCGGGGTGCGTCTCTTGGAAGAAGCTGCTGCCGATCTGTTTGCTGGGGATGTGCGATGCAATGGCCAGGACCGGCGCTCCGGAGCGGTTGGCGTCGTAAAGCCCGTTGATCAGGTGCAGGTTTCCGGGCCCGCACGAGCCGGCGCACACGGCGAGGCGGCCGGTCAGCTGGGCTTCCGCCGCGGCTGCGAACGCCGCGGCCTCTTCGTGCCGCACGTGGATCCAGTCGATTCCACCCTGTTTGGCGCCACCGGTTTTGCGGACGGCGTCGACAATCGGGTTAAGGCTGTCGCCGACTATCCCGTAGATGCGCTGGACTCCGGCGGCCTCAAGTTGTTCGACGAGCTGGGTTGCAAGTTCCTTTGCCATGGGTGCACGCTCCCGCAATCGGATCTGTTGGCTGATACGGCAAATATAGTCCGCGCTGGCAGGGTCTTGTCCTCTGACGCTCCCTCAGCTTCCGCACCAACCGGCCGGACGCTTCCTCAGATGATGTGAGGGAGCGTCGGCCCACACCGTGCGGGACGTGAGGGAGCGCCGGCCCACACCGTGCGGGACGTGAGGGAGCGCCGGCCCACACCGTGCGGGCCGTGAGGGAGCGCCGGCCCACACCGTGCGGGACGTGAGGGAGCGCCGGGGGTCGGGGCTCAGCTCCCCGAGTGCGCCTGCAGGAACGAGTAGACCTCGGTCTCGTCCACGCCCGGGAACGCTCCCGGCGGCATCGCGGCGAGCAGGTGCGAGTGCGCCCGCGCCGAGGGCCAGGCGTTCCCGGCCCACTCCGTCGCCAGGGCAGCCGGCGGGCGCCGGCAGCAGCTTTCGTCCGGGCAGGTGGACTTGGACCGCTCCGTGGTGTCCCGCCCGCGGAACCATTTCACCTGCGCGTAGGGCACGCCCACCGAGAGCGAGAACTCGCCGTTCGCGGAGCGCTCCGTCCGGGCGGTGCACCAGTAGGTCCCCGCCGGAGTATCCGTGTACTGGTTGTAGGCGCTGAACTTGTCCGGCACGTCAAAGACCACCCGCGACGTCCAGTTCCGGCACGAGGGCTGGCCCTCGATGGCGCCCGTGTGGTCCTGCGGGAACGTCACGCCGTCGTTCTCGTAGGCCTTGTAGATGATGCCGCTCTTGTGGGTCTTCTGGAAGTGCGTGCGGATGTCCAGGTGCTCGGTGGCCAGGTTGGTGAAGCGGTGCGCGGCGGTCTCGTAGGAGACGGCGAAGGCGTCCCGGATGTCCTCGACCGCGATTTCCTTGGCGGCCTTGGCCTTCTGCAGGAACTCGACCGTCGCCTGTTCCGGCAGCAGGAGCGCCGCGGCGAAGTAGTTTGTGGCCACGCGCTGCATCAGGAAATCCCCGTAGTTGCTGGGGGTTTGGTGGCCCAGGACGTAGTGCCCCAGGGCCTGCAGCAGCACCGAACGGGGGTCGTGGTCGCTGCGCGCGTTCTGCGTGAGATAAATCCGGTGGTTCTTAAGATCGGTCACCGAGCGGGTGGAATGGGGCAGGTCGCCCACGTGATGGAGGCTGAAACCGAGGTGCCCGGCGATGTCCGCGATGACATGGTGGGACAGCGGTCCGCTGGTGTGCCCCACGGAGGCGAGGACCTTCTGCGCCTCGGCCTCGTACTCCGGGAAATAGTTATTCCGTTCACGCATCATGGCGCGCAGTCCGCCGTTCGCGCGGCGGGCCTCCTCCGGCGTCGCGATCTGCTCGTTGAGCCGGCGTTCCAGCTCGTGCTGCAGGCCCACCATCGACTCCAGCACATCCATCGGCAGCCGCGAGCTGATGCGGATTTTCGGCAGGTTCAGGGACTCATAGATGGGGCTGCGCTGGTAGCGTTCCAGCTCGATCTCGAGCGCCGCGCGCCGGTTGGGCGGCTCCGCCCCCAGCAGTTCGTCGATGCTGACGCCGAGCGCCGCGGCGAGCTGCTGGAGCAGGCCCAGTTTCGGCTCGCGTTTGCCGTTTTCGATCAGGCTCAGCTGGCTCGGGGCGGTCCCGACGGCGGCGCTCAGGTCATCGAGCGTCAGCCCTGCCGCTTTGCGCAGATGGCGGACCCGGCGGCCCATGCTGATGACGTCCACCTCGGGCACCGAGGGAGTCACGGCGGACGAAGCTTGGCGATTCCAACTGGCGGGGTGCATTTCTTGAGGATACGCGAAGAAGTGCATTTCTTTCCATGGTTTTGGTCTAGAAACCCCCTTGAAAGTGCAGAAAAGTAGGTCTTACGGAGAAAAACACCGCACCGGAGCCGCCGGTCCCGCCTTCAATGACGAAGGCGGGCCGGCCACCCGGGGCACAACCAAGGAGACAACGATGACTGCAGCATTTGAGCCCACCCAGCAGACGCCCGAAGAGCAGGCCGCCGCCCTGGAGCTCGAGTGGGCTGCCGACCCTCGCTGGGAAGGTGTCACCCGGGACTACAAGGCTTCCGACGTCATCCGCCTCCGCGGCCGCGTCTCCGAGGAGCACACCCTGGCCCGCCGCGGCTCCGAGAAGCTGTGGAAGCAGCTCACCGAGGAACACAGCACCGGCAAGTACACCAACGCCCTCGGCGCCCTGACCGGCAACCAAGCAGTGCAGCAGGTCAAGGCCGGGCTGCGTGCCATCTACCTTTCCGGCTGGCAGGTCGCCGCCGACGCCAACAACTCCGGCCACACCTACCCGGACCAGTCCCTCTACCCGGCCAACTCGGTGCCGACAGTGGTCCGCCGCATCAACAACGCCCTGCTCCGCGCCGACCAGATCGAGTTCTCCGAGGGCATCCAGACCGTCGAGGACTGGATGGTCCCGATCGTCGCCGACGCCGAGGCCGGCTTCGG
>NZ_JAGPOT010000058.1 GCF_018224015.1 Pseudarthrobacter albicanus | reverse complement strand
CCGTAGGGCACCCAGGTCGTCGTAGCTGCGCCGCAGGGTCCGTTCGATCGAGCGGTTGCCCATCTGCAGCACAGGAATCTTCGCCACCCACTCCTGCCGGCGCCGGTCCCGGGGGGACAATCCGTCCCCGTCAGTATGGACGAACGACGCGGCGGGACCGGCTGCCTCGATGCCGGGCACCACGGTCAGGACCGTGCTCCACTGGCCGTGCGGTGCGACGGTCACCCGGTATGTCAGGGCTTCGGGTGTGACGTCTGCCCCGGGGGCCCGGATGACTACGCCCTGCCGGACCTCCTGCCAGAGCGCCCGGATGGTCAGCGCGTCGCCCTCCGCGTGGCGGGTTTCCTCCCACCGCCGCTGGATCCGCGCCTCCTTCACCTCGAAAAGATCCGCGAAATCCGCCTCAATCCTCACGGAGATCACGCATTCGGCCGGCTCCAGGGAGTAATTGCGGACGGTGACCTGCTCCTGGATGCCGGCCCCCACTTCACGCAGCCGCTCCACGATCAGCGGGCTGTCGGCATACCCGTCCGCGCGGGGGACGCGGCCGGCAAACAGCGCCCGGTACGGCTCCTTCGTCTCAGCCGCCAGCGGCTCCAGCGGCTGGCCGTTAACCGTCAGGCTCCAGCCGGAGAGGATGCGGGTGTCGAGGACGAAAAGACCATGCGGATGTTCGGGATGGATGTCCCCGTTCGCCAGGGAGATGCAGAAAGACGATCCCTCCACCAAGGTGACCGCCCCGGAACCCAACGGCCCGGCCGCCGTATCAGCATTCCATCCAGCCATCCCGGCTCCTTCAAGGAATCAACACCAGCGCGCCCTGGCGGCTCAGGCCACGCTGCTGCCCGTCGCCGTCATTCTCTCCGATCGACGCTACTCCTGCTGGCCCCCCGATTCCAGAGCCCGCGGCTAGATGAGGCCCTGGGCGAGCATCGCGTCGGCCACCTTGACGAAGCCGCCGATGTTCGCACCCAGCACGTAGTTGCCCGGGTCGCCGTACTCCTCGGCGGTGGCGGCGCAGCGGTCGTGGATGCCGACCATGATCTCGGTGAGCCGCTGTTCGGTGTGCGCGAAGGACCAGGAGTCGCGGCTGGCGTTCTGCTGCATCTCCAGCGCGGACGTCGCCACGCCGCCGGCGTTGGCTGCCTTGCCCGGGCCGAACAGGATCCCGGCGTCCTGGAAGACGGCGACGGCGGCGCTGGTGGACGGCATGTTGGCGCCCTCACCGACGGCGAGCAGGCCGTTGCGGACGAGCCGGGCGGCAGCGTCGCCGTCGAGCTCGTTCTGGGTGGCGCAGGGCAGCGCCACGGTGGCGTTGACGTCCCAGACGGAGCCGCCGTCGACGTAGGACACGGCCGGGCGGCGGGCCCCGTAGTCCTTGAGGCGGCCCCGCTCGACTTCCTTGATCCGGCGCAGGAGGTCGACGTCGATCCCTGCCTCGTCCACGATGTAGCCCGAGGAATCGGAGCACGCCACGACGCTGGCGCCGAGCGACTGCGCCTTGGCGATCGCGTTGATGGCCACGTTGCCGGAGCCGGAGACCACCACGCGCTGGCCGTCAAAGGACTGGCCGCGGGTTTTGAGCATTTCCTGGGTGAAGATCACCGTGCCGTAACCGGTCGCTTCGGGCCGCACGAGGGAACCGCCCCAGGAGATGCCCTTGCCCGTCAGGACACCGGATTCGTAACGGTTGGTGATGCGTTTGTACTGGCCGAAGAGGTAGCCGATCTCGCGTCCGCCGACGCCGATATCCCCGGCCGGGACGTCGGTGTACTCGCCGATGTGGCGGTAGAGCTCTGTCATGAAGGACTGGCAGAACCGCATGACCTCGCCGTCCGAGCGTCCGCGGGGATCGAAGTCGGAGCCGCCCTTGCCGCCCCCGATCGGCATGCCGGTCAGGGCATTCTTGAAGATCTGCTCGAAGCCCAGGAACTTCACGATCCCCAGGTACACCGAGGGGTGGAACCGCAGGCCCCCCTTGTACGGGCCGAGGGCGGAGTTGAACTCCACCCGGAAGCCGCGGTTGATCTGCACCCGGCCGGAATCGTCCGTCCACGGCACCCGGAAGATGATCTGCCGCTCCGGCTCACACAGCCGCTCGAGGATGGCGCCTTCCAGGAACTCGGGGTGGCGGTCGTGCACCGGACCCAGGCTTTCGAAGACTTCCGTCACCGCCTGGTGGAATTCACCTTCGCCTGGATTCCGGGCCAGCACCGTGTCCCGGATGGCTTCGAGCCGCGCGTCCATGCAAATCTCCTTAACCCGGCGCCCGTCATGGAGTGCACGCTTTCATTGAACTGATTGGTTCCGTGGCCGGGCCGCCAGCACCCGCTGCGGCTATGTCCTGCCTACGGCCTGTCTATGGCCTGCCTTTGATTAGATCACTTTCGGCGGCGCCCGCGCCCCGAACGGGGTGCCGTGGCTGTCCGACGGCACCGGGCTTCGGGACTTACAGTCCAACTTTCGACAGGATCGCCGTCAGCGCCGCCCGGACGCCGGTTGTGAGCGTGGGTTCCATGGCCGGGCCGAAGTGCGGCGAATGGTTTCCGGGCACGGGCGCCTCCGAGGCCAGGCGTTCCGCGGTGTAGCCGCCGAACATCCAATACACCGAGGGCACCCCGATGGCGTCGGCGAGGGTGCCGAAGTCTTCGCTGCCCATCAGGGGCGGGACCTCACCGACGGCGTCGTCGCCGAGCGCGGTACGGAATTCCGAGATGAGCGTGGCTGTCTGCTGCGGATCGTTGTAGCAGCGCGGGAACGTGTAGAGCTCCTCGATTTCAGGTGCCGGGGCGTTGGAGGCAGCGGCCTCGGCGTTGATGATCCGGCTGATCGCGGCGAGGACGTCGTCGCGGACCTCCTGGTCAAACGTCCGCACGTTGAGGGTGAATTCGGCGGTGCCGGGAATGATGTTTTCCTTCAGGCCGGCGTGGAAGGTCCCGACCGTGACGACGGCGGAGTCCATCGGATGCAGTTCGCGGGACACGATGGTCTGGAGCCTGACCACCATGTGGGCGCCGAGCACGATCGGATCGATGGCGTCCTGCGGCTGGGAACCGTGCGCCTGGCGCCCGTGGACTGTGACCTTCAGGGAATCGGCCATGGCCATGGCGCTGCCCTGGCTGATGCTGATGGTTCCGGTCAGGCCCGGCATCACGTGCTGGCCGTAAATGATCTCCGGGACCGGCGCCTTGTCCCACAGGCCGTCGTCGACCATCGCACGGGCGCCCGCGGCGGTCTCCTCGCCGGGCTGGAAGATGAACACAATGGTGCCGGCCCAGGCATCCGTGGCGTCCGCCAGCAGGGTGGCGACGGTCAGGGCCGCCGTGATGTGGGTATCGTGGCCGCACCCGTGCATGACCGGGACCTCGGTACCGTCCGGCAGGGTGCCGGTGGCCGTGCTGGCGTAGTCGAACCCGGTGTCCTCCTTGATGGGCAGGCCGTCGGTGTCGGCCCGGAAGGCGACCACCGGGCCGTTGCCGTTGCGGAGCACACCGACGACGCCGGTGCCGCCGCAGGCAAAGGTCTCCAGGCCCAGTGCCTTCAGGCGCCGGGTGATGAATGCCGCCGTCTGGTGTTCCTGCATCGAAAGTTCCGGGTTGGCGTGCAGATGGCGGTACAGCGCGTGCATCTCGCCGGTCTGCTCGTCGGTGAGCTCCCAGTTCCCGGATGCGAGCCTGGACGTGGTGGTGGTGGTCATCGCAAGGTCCTTTGCTGGAGTTGGAAGGGGCGGTTTCTAGCTAACGACGCAACACTGGCTGAACGTGGTGTTGATTTATGGGCCGGCCGCGCCCCGACATTGCGGCTCCAACTCATAGGCCGGATCAGCAGGACGGGTCAGCCGGACGGGTCAGCCGGTTTCGACAGGCCTTTCAGTGGCGTGTCCATATTGGGACCAGCCACCGACGAACAGTCTGCCTTGGCCTAGTCCCAATTGCTCCATAACGAGCAGGTTGTGACAGGCAGTGACACCCGATCCGCAATAGGCAATGGTGTCCCCGGCGGCGACGATGCCGGCACGCTCGAAATTCTCGCGAAGCCGCTTGGCCGGGATTAGTCTTCCTGATGGGTCGAGGTTCTTCCGGCAGGGGACATTCACAGCGCCGGGTATGTGGCCTGGGCGGGGGTCGATAGGGTCTTGGCGTCCCTCGAAGCGGTCACGATTCCTCACGTCCATGACCTTGTATTGATCAGAAGACGCCTCCGAGATATCCGCAAGCAGAGTCTTAGGCCAGGCTTGGGCTGAAAAGTCTCCTTCCAGTTTTTGCGGGGCCTCCGTAGCGAGTTCTCCTGGGTAACTGGCGATACCCCCGTCCAGGACCGCGGCCATGCGGCCCGTCGACCGGAGCATCCACACGATTCGGGCCGCTATGACGCCGCCTGCGTCGTCATAAGCGATCACGATGTCAGAGTCATCTATGCCGGCTTCGCGCATCCCTTGGGCAAACACTTCCGGATCGGGTAGCGGGTTCCTCCCGGCGTCTTTCGAAGCCGGCCCGGAAAGCCACTGATCCATGTCGACGAAGACGGCATCCGGGATATGGCCGGCATCGTAAGCGTCCTTCCCCGAGGATCCATCCAGGTACCAACGGGTATCCACGAGAACGAATCGCCCCAAGTTGCCATTGCACCAGTTCCAGTCGACAAAGGGCCGCACGTTCGAATCGCCATTACTCATGATCCGGATTCTAAAGCGAGAAACCACATGTTGAGATACCGATCTCACCAAGTGGACGGGGGACCTTCGAAACAGACCCGCTGCGTCGTTTGTTGGAAACCGCCCCCGTTACTCAACATGACGACGGCGGCGGTGCGGGCCGGCGTCGTAGGTGTTACGTTTTTGGGGAGTAATGAGACCCGGCGCCAAGCCCTGACTGGCCGGTCGGCAACCCTCCCTTTCGCGGCGGGGTGCCTCAGGTGAATACTCGGCATATCGACCATTCGAGCTGCAAGCGTGAGAGAAGGAGATCGTCGTGCCCGACGCGTCCACCCAGGCGGCACCGCCCGCCACCCCCGCCACCGAAGAAAAGCTGGCCTACCGCCTGTTCACCGGCCCCGACGACCGCTCCTTCTGCGAGCGCGTTGCCGCGGCCCTGGCCGAAGGCTACGTCCTGCACGGGAGCCCCGCCGCCACCTTCAACGGCACCAACGTCATCGTGGCGCAGGCCGTCGTGCTGCCGATCGCGAGCGCGGACGCCGCCGTCGCCAGCGCGGTGGATGACCTGGAAAGCGACGGCTTCGGCGCCGACGAAGCATTCGAGGGCCACGCATGAGCTACGCCGGAGACCTCACCCCGCAGGAAGCCTGGGCCAAGCTCGAGGCGGGCGCCGTCCTGGTGGATGTCCGCACCGAGGGCGAGTGGGCGCACATCGGGATCCCGGACACCAAGGCCACCGAAAACGATCCCCTGTTCATCCAGTGGACCTTCCCCGGCGGCATCCCGAACCCGGATTTCATCACTCAACTCCGGCAGCAGGCTCCGGACAACGACGGCGCCGAGCTCGTGTTCCTGTGCCGCTCCGGCCAGCGCTCCATCGCCGCCGCCACCGCCGCCACGGAGGCCGGCTTCACCTCCTACAACGTCCTTGAGGGCTTCGAAGGCGAACCGGACCGCTACGGCGAGCGGACGGTCAACGGCTGGAAGAACCGCGGCCTGCCCACCAACCTCGGAAAGCACTAAGTGACCTTCAATCCCGACGCCGCCGGCTGGAGCCCCGACACCCAGGCCGTCCGGGGCGGACTGGACCGCACCGGCTTCCAGGAAACCACCGAACCGATCTTCCTCAACTCCGGCTTCGTCTACGAATCCGCCGCCGCCGCCGAACGAGCCTTCACCGGGGAGGACGAGCGCTTCGTCTACTCCCGCTACGGCAACCCGTCGGTCGCCACCTTCCAGGAGAGGCTCCGGCTGCTGGAGGGCACCGAGGCCTGCTTCGCGACGGCGTCGGGCATGTCCGCGGTCTTCACCGCCCTCGGCGCGCTGCTCGGCGCCGGCGACCGGGTGGTCGCCGCACGCTCCCTGTTCGGCTCCTGCTTCGTGATCCTCAACGAGATCCTCCCGCGCTGGGGCGTGGAAACGGTCTTCGTGGATGGGCCGGACCTGGAACAGTGGCGCGAAGCCCTGTCGGAGCCGACGACGGCGGTCTTCTTCGAGTCGCCGTCGAACCCGATGCAGGAGATCGTGGACATCGCCGCCGTGAGCGGACTGGCGCACGCCGCCGGAGCGACCGTCGTCGTCGACAATGTCTTCGCCACCCCGCTGCTGCAGCGCTGCGGGGACCTCGGCGCGGACGTGGTCGTCTACTCCGGCACCAAGCACATCGACGGCCAGGGCCGGGTCCTGGGCGGCGCGATCCTGGGCACGAAGGCGTTCATCGACGGGCCGGTCAAGCAGCTCATGCGCCACACCGGACCGGCGCTCTCCGCCTTCAACGCCTGGGTCCTGGCCAAGGGCCTGGAGACCATGGCGCTGCGGGTGAACCATTCCTCGGCGTCCGCCCTGCGCCTGGCCGGATGGCTCGAGGAGCAGCCCGCCGTGAACTGGGTGAAGTACCCGCTGCTGCCGTCCCACCCGCAGTATGAGCTGGCCGCGAAGCAGATGAAGGCCGGCGGCACCGTGCTGACCCTGGAGCTGTCCCCGTCCGGCGGGCGCTCCGCGAAGGAGGCCGCCTTCGCGCTGCTGGACGCGCTGCGGATCATCGACATCTCCAACAACCTGGGCGACGCGAAGTCCCTCATCACCCACCCCGCCACGACGACCCACCGCGCCATGGGCCCGGAAGGCCGGGCCGCGATCGGCCTGAGCGACGGCGTCGTGCGGCTCTCGGTGGGCCTGGAGGACGTCGAGGACCTGATCGGCGACCTCGGGCAGGCGCTCAACCAGGTGTAGGGAGCTGGGGCCGGGGCTACGGGTGGACCAGAATCTTCACCGCGGTGTCATTGTGGTTGATCAGGGTATCGAACCCCTGGTCGACGAGGTCTTCCAGTGCGATCCTGCCGGTGATGAATGGCTTGAGGTCCACCTTGCCGTCCTGGACCAGCCTGATCGTCTCGGCGTGGTCGCGCACGTAGGCGATTGTGCCCCGCAAATCGATCTCCTTCAGCACGATTTTCTGCATGTCCACCGTCGCCGGATGGCCCCAGATGGACACGTTCACCACGACGCCGGCGGGTTTTACAGCATCAAGCAAGGTATCCAGCACTGCGTTGACGCCGGCACATTCGAAGGCCACATCTGCGCCGACGCTGTCCGTGATTTCCTGTACCCGTGTCTGGACGTCTTCCTGGCTCGGATCGATCACGTAATCCGCGACCCCGCTGGAGCGTGCCTTTTCCTTGCGGGCCGCGCTGAGCTCGCTGATGATTGTAGTGACACCCATGCTTTTCAAAACAGCCGCCGTCAGCAGCCCGATGGGTCCGGAACCGCCGATCAGTGCGACGTCGCCTGTCTTGGCGCCGCTGCGGGTCACCGCGTGGTGGGCGACCGACAGCGGCTCGATCAACGCGGCCTGATCCAACGGAATGTCACCGATTTTATGGACCCACCTCGTGTCCACAACAATTTTCTCGCCGAGACCGCCGCCCCCGCCGGACAGGCCGATGAAGCCCATCTTCGTGCACAGATGATAGTTGCCGGCCTTGCAGGGTGCGCACTCGTCGCACACGAAATAAGGTTCGACGACGACATTGTCGCCGACTGCCAGTCCGTCAACACCTTCCCCGACCTCCACAATCGTCCCGGAGAATTCATGACCCATGGTGACCGGGGCTTCTTCTCCGGAGAGAGGATGGGGGTGTCCAGGCGCTGGGACAAAGATGGGGCCTTCCAGAAACTCATGGAGATCGGTTCCACAGATGCCGCACCACGCAACCTGGATTTTTACTGTCCGGGCCCGCACCTCCGGCTCCGGAACATCGTCGATCCGCACGTCATTGCGGGCGTAAAACCGTGCTGCTTTCATGTTCTCTTCTGCCTTTGTATCGATGTCTGATTCGCCAGGCTCAGCTATACAGGATGCCGCCGTCGACGAGCAACGTTTGTCCGGTGACATAGTCCGAATCCGGGCCGGCAAAGAAGGAGACTACCTTCGCGACGTCGTCGGGCGTCTCGATGCGGCCCAGGGCAATGGCTTCGACGTTCTCACTCAGGTTCTGGCCGGCCGGCTTACCGTTGATCTTGCTCAGTTCCCGGTCGATCAGCTCCCACATTCCCGTGCCCACGATGCCCGGCGCATACGCATTTACGGTGATGCCCTTCGGCGCCAGCTCCTGCGCCGCGGCCTGGGTAATGCCCCGGACCGCGAACTTGGATGCCGAGTACGCTCCGAGAATCGGAAAGCCCTTCACCGCGGCAATCGAAGCGGCTGAGATGATCCTGCCGGCGTGTTGCAGTTCATCGAACTTTGCAGCGGCCGCCTGGATGCCCCAGATCACGGAGTTAACGTTGATCCGGAAGACTTGCTCCAGATCCTCCTCCGTGATCTCCAGCACCGGCCGGACCTGGGCGATGCCCGCGTTGTTGACGATTACGTCAAAGCCGCCGAGCTGCTGTGTGGCCGTCTCGACTGCGCCCACAACATCGGCCCGCCGCCCGACGTCGGCGGCGATGAAGACCGCCCGTCCCCCGCTGGCTTCAATTTCGGCAACAACGGCCTCGCCCTTCTCCTGCTGGGAATCAAGATCCGCCACGGCAACGTTGAATCCGTCCCGGGCCAGTCTCAGCGCTATACCCCGGCCGATCCCCTGGCCGGCGCCGGTGACGAGGGCTACTTTGTTTTGAACAGTCATGTTGTTCGCATCCTTTAGGCAGGGCGACGGCTGGGCCATGTCGGCCCAGCCGTGGCCTGGTTTGGGTGGTGATCAGCGTGTGTGGTTCGATGCCTGAAGCTCATACACCGGCGTGGGCAGCCCTTCCATCCGGGCCTTGAGCTGCAGGGCCAGGTAGTTGGAATAGTGCCGGCTCTGGTGCAGGTTGCCGCCATGGATCCAGAGGTTCTCCACGTTGGTGGGCTTCCACATGTTGCGCAGCTCCCCCTCCCACGGACCCGGGTCCTTGGGCGTCTCCGAGCCGAATCCCCAGCACTTGCCTACCCTGTCAGCCACCTCGGGTGAGACGAGGTCCGCGAGCCAGCCGTTCATCGAGCCGTAGCCGGTGGCGTAGATGATCACGTCGGCTTCCAGTTCGGTGCCGTTGTCCATCACGACGGCGTTGCCCGTGATCTTGCTGACCTGGCCGTTGGCGAGTTTCACGCGGCCGTCGATGATCAGCTGGGACGCGCCGACGTCGATGTAGTAGCCGGAGCCGCGCCGCAGGTACTTCAGGAACAACCCGGAGCCGTCCACTCCGAAGTCCAGCTCGAAGCCGGCTGCTTCGAGCTGTGAGTAGAACCCGGCGTCGCGCTGTGCCATCTTCTGGTACACCGGGATCTGGGCTTCCGGCAGGATGCGGTACGGCAGGGAGGCGAACAGGAGGTCGGCCTTTTCGGTGGTGACGCCGTTGGCCAGCGCCTTCTCGGAATAGAGGTCGCCGAGGGCCAGGTCCATCAGCGACTCGCTGCGGGCGATGTGGGTGGAGGAGCGCTGGACCATGGTGACGTCGGCCCCGTGTTCCCAGAGATCGGCGCAGATGTCGTGGGCCGAGTTGTTCGACCCGATCACCACGGCCTTCTTGCCCGTCCAGTCTCCGCCGCCCGGGTGCTTGGAGGAGTGGTACTGCTCCCCCAGGAAGCTCTCGGCGCCGTCGAACGTTGGCACGTTGGGGTAACCCGAGACGCCCAAGGCGAAGACGAGCTGCTTGGGACGCAAGGTGACCGGTTCGCCGTCGCGGATGACCTGGACGATCCATTCCTGGGCGTCCTCGTCGTAGCGGGCGTTGGTGCATTCGGTGCTGGACCAGTAATTCAGCTCCATGATCCGCGTGTAGTGCTCCAGCCAGTCGCCGATCTTGTCCTTGGCCGCGAAGACGGGCCAGTCCTCCGGGAACTTCAGGTACGGCAGGTGGTCGTACCAGACGGGGTCGTGCAGGTGCAGGGACTTGTAGCGGTTGCGCCAGGAGTCGCCGGGCTTTTCGTTCTTCTCGATGATGAGCGTGGGCACGCCGAGCCGGCGCAGCCGGCGCCGAGGCCGATGCCGCCCTGCCCGCCGCCGATGATCACCGTGTAGGGCTGGTCCTCGTGGCCGAGCCTGGCTTCCTGCTCCTCCTTCAGTTCCAGCCAGGACTTGCGGCCCTTGCTGATGTGGTGGGCCACGCCCTTCTCACGGTTGGCACCCTTCTTCTCCTCGAAGCCCTTGAGCTCCTGCATGGTGGTGAGCAGGGTCCAGCATTTGCCGTTGCGCAGGCGCAGATGTGCGTAGCCGCGGGCCTGCGAGGTCTCGAAGTTGACCCAGGCCTCGGTGCTGGCGGCGTCCCCGGTGGCGTCCTCTGCCAGGGTCCAGTTGGACGGCTGGATATCCTCCAGCGTGGCGTCCAGCATGCTCCTGATCTGGTCCTTGCCCTCGAGCGTCTTCAGATTCCAGGTGAAGGATACGAAGTCGCGCCAATACGATTCGTCCTCGAACAATTCCAGTGCGGCCCCGGTGTTGTGGCTGCGCAGCGCCTCGTCGAACTGCGCCAGCCACGCCTCGGCGATGCCGTTTGCGGTCTCAGGCATGTCTCCTCTTTCCATTGCTGACGATGAGTCATTTCCCGGTTCCGTAACAGCCGCCCGGATGGTGACTCGCATCACAAGTAAATGTCGAGGGGGGTTACAACCGGGTCACACGGGCCACGCCCCTTTCCTGTGCGGTTTTCGGGCAGATCGATTCGACGGCGAGTTGGGAGTAGACGCATGCGGCACGCGTTGGCACCCGATCCCGGGCTCCGTTTCTCCTCTCCCCTGGAATACGCCAGGACGCTCCGCAGCGCGCAGGAGGCCACGCTGGCCGGCTCGCCGGATCCGGCGTTCTCAACGTCGCTGCTTGAGTCGTGGCGACGCTCCCTCGCTCTGGGCATCAATCCCGAGCAGCACAGTCCGGTGCATCTGCATGAGGTTTCTGAAGCCCGTTCTTTGGGCGCCGACCACCGTCTGGCATCCGTGGTTCCGGCTTTGTCCCAGCTGCTCGCCGATGAGTCCGCCGCCGGCCGCCACCTGCTGATCGTCACCGACCATCAGGGCGAGGTGCTGTGGCGGGTCGGCAGCGGGTCAGCGTTGCGGCAGGCCGACTGGAGTTCGTTGAAGGTGCCGACTGGTCCGAGTCCGGTATCGGCACGAATGCCATCAGCGAAGCGCTTATTTCCGGGGGCCCGGCCCAGTTGTTTTCGGCCGAGCACCTGGTGCGGACACACCACGACTGGGCATGCACCGCCGCCCCGATCCGTGACCCCTTCAGCGGGGAAATCGTCGGCGTGCTGGATGTTTCCGGGCCGATCGATTCCGTGACGCCGGACAGCCTGCGCATGGTGCGTTGCGGCGTGCGGCTGGCCGAGGAACTGCTGCGGTCCGCGGGCCCGACGGCGGCAGCGGGTCCGCGTGCCGCCGTCGGGCTTTCCCGTCCCGGCACCGCCTCCACGCTGTTCCTGCGGCTCCTCGGCGACAAGCCGACAGCAGAGCTCGACGGCGCCCGTGGCGTTCCGATCACGCTGCGCCGAGCCGAAATACTGGCTTTGCTGGCCTCCCGGACGCAAGGCTGGAGCGCCGAAGAGCTGGCCTACCAGCTGCACGGCGAAGACGGAGCGGCCGCGGCAATCCGGACGGAGATGCACCGGATCCGTTCGGTGTTGGGTGCCGTGGTGGAGCCCAATCCGTACCGTTTTGCCGCTGGTGTGCGTGTGGTGTCCGACGCCGACGTAGCGGCCGGGCATTTGCGGGCCGGCCGCCTCGGAGAAGAGTTGGCCGGGTACCCGGCCCGCTTGCTCAACCGCTCGACGAATCTGGCCGTGGAGCTCATGCGTGACGAATTGAATGAGGCTGTTGCGGCCTCGGTCCGTTCAAGCGGAGACGCCGGGGTGATCTCACGTTGGTGCGCCAGCGACATGGGCTCGGGCGACATCGCAGCCGCTGCCGCGTTGGCAAGATTGACCGGCCCCGGGGACGCGCGTTTCCAGCTGGTGCGGGCTCGCATGGAACGGATTGATCGGGAGCTGCGTGCGTAATCCCGGCGCAGCCCCCGATCACCTGCCTCACGCCACGTTGCTGACGGGAGCCGGGCCCGCGGTGCGCGCGCCAGACGGTGCTGGGGGTCGGACTGCCTCGGGGCGCCGGTCCGGGAGGAGGGGCGCGAAGAATGCGGCGAGCTCGGCCGTCGCCGTCAGCGGCAGGACGTTGGCCACGTACTGGTCCGGTCGCACCACCACGACGACTCCGCCCCGGTCGAGGCCGCGCAGTTCGAAGATGTCCGCCGTCGGATCCGTGGCGTAGACCTTCTCGTAGTCCGTGAGCTGGAACGGTCCCACTTGCGGCATGAACGCTTTGGGAACGGCGCCGATGTCGATGCTCGTGTGGTCCTGCTGGTAGATCACCTTAACGTCGAACCACGCGTCACGGTCAGCGTCCGGCGGCGTCGCGGCGAGCGGCGATTCCGGCGAGTTCGCGATCCACTCGGCGAAGTCGGCGACGGGCGACCCCATGCGGGGCTTTGCCTGGTCGGCGAAGACGTAGATGCGCCACCGGCCGTCCGCCGTGGCGTGATGGCCGAGGTGCATCGGGTTGGCGTCGCAAACCCGGACGACGGGCGCGGACTTGAAACGCTTGCCGATGGTGAAGCCGGTGGCCAGGTCCTGGTGCGCAGGCTCGGCGGTGAGAATGGACGGGCCGTACTGGGTCATGAAGCCGGCAGGGAACTCGGCGGTGCTCACGTAGAAGTCCTCGAGCTCGGAGGGGCTATCGAACTCCTCCGGCTTCTTCGCCATGAGCGTGGACCACTCCTTGTCGAAGTCGATGAGGTTCTTCGCGACGACCTGGCGCTCGGCGGAGTACGTGGACAGCAGGCTCGCCGGGCTGCGGCCCTCGAGCACGTGCCCGAGCTTCCAGCCGAGGTTGAATCCGTCCTGCATGGAGACGTTCATGCCCTGGCCGGCCTTGGCGCTGTGCGTGTGGCAGGCGTCGCCGGTGATGAACACGCGTGGCGTGCGGGTGCCGCGCTGGTCCGGGAGGACGTCGTCGAACCTGTCGGTGAGGCGGTGGGCGACCTCGTACACGCTGTGCCAGGCGACGTTGCGGACGTCGAGCGTGTAGGGGTGGAGGATGGCATTCGCGTGGCCGATGATCTGCTCGATGGTGGTGCTGCGCACGGCGCCTTTGTCGTTCTGGTCGACCTCGCCGAGGTCGACGTACATGCGGAAGAGGTGGCCGCCTTCGCGCGGGATCAGCAGGATACTGCCGCCCGTCCCGGACTGGATGGCGCATTTCGTGCGGATGTCAGGGAAGTCCGTGACGGCGAGTACGTCCATGACGCCCCAGGCGTGATGGGCCTGGTCCCCGGCGAGCGTGCAGCCGATCGACTCCCGCACCCTGCTGCGCGCGCCGTCCGCGCCGACGACGTATTTGGCCCGGACAACGCGCTCCCGGCCCTCGTCGGGGCCGGCTGTGTGGAGGAGCGTCACGGTGACGGGGTAGTCGCCTTCGCCGGTGACCTCGAGGCCGCGGAACTCAAAGCCGTAATCGGGTGACATGCGCGTGGGCGAGTTCGCCATGTACTCGGCGAAGTAGTCCAGCACGCGGGCCTGGTTGACGATGAGGTGCGGGAACTCGCTGATGCCCATTTCGTCGTCGACCGCGCGCGCACTCCGGATGATGCGGGAGTGGTCCGCGGGGTCCGGCCTCCAGAACGCCATCTCGGTGATCCGGTACGCCTCGGCGATGATCCGCTCGGCGAAGCCGAAGGCCTGGAAGGTCTCGACGCTCCGGGCCTGGATGCCGTCGGCCTGGCCGATGGCGAGCCGCCCGCCGCGGCGCTCCACGATGCGCGTCGTGACGCCCGGGAACCGGGACAGTTGGGCTGCGGTGAGCATGCCCGCGGGCCCGGTGCCGACGATAAGCACGTCGACCTCGTCGGGAAGCTGCGCCGGCCGATTGATGCCGACGCCGGCGGCTTGCTGGACTCGCGGGTCACCGGATACGTAACCGTGGTGGTGGAACTGCACGGGATTCCTCACTTCGTTGGGTGGCCATATCGCCAGGAGTGTTCGATATTAGAACTTGAATTTCTATAATCGAACAAAGATCTTTGTCCCACACTGTACGCCAGGTGTGACGCGGGTGACAAGGATCTTATCTGAGGGTTGACGGGACCCCGTTGATGAGCGATAGTGATCGTATACGATTTCGTACTTGATGAGGAGACTCCTTGGAGCAGGTCAACCACGGCACGCTGGCAGCGGCCGGCAAGGTCATCGCTGTGCACGTGAACTACCCGAGCCGGGCCGCGCAGCGCGGCCGCACGCCGGAGCAGCCCTCGTATTTCCTCAAACCATCATCCTCCCTGGCACTCAGCGGATCCACCGTCGAGCGCCCGGCCGGCTGCGAGCTCCTAGGCTACGAGGGCGAGATCGCACTGATCATCGGCAAGCCGGCCCGCCGCGTCGGCCTCGAGGACGCGTGGAGCCACGTCGAATGGGTCACCGCCAGCAACGACCTCGGCGTCTACGACCTCCGCTCTGCGGACAAGGGCTCCAACCTCCGGTCCAAGGGCGGCGACGGCTTCACCCCGATCGGGCCGGGGCTCATCCCGGCGG
This sequence comes from Pseudarthrobacter albicanus, assembly GCF_018224015.1. Taxonomy (GTDB): domain Bacteria; phylum Actinomycetota; class Actinomycetes; order Actinomycetales; family Micrococcaceae; genus Arthrobacter; species Arthrobacter albicanus. The sequence goes on along the minus strand of NZ_JAGPOT010000058.1, from coordinate 32,803 downwards.
ACGCCGTCGACCCCGCGGGGCTCCGGATCCGCACCTGGCACAACGGCCGGCTCGTCCAGGACGACACCACGCAGGACCTGCTCTTCCCCTTCGCCCGGCTCGTCGCGGACCTCTCGCAGCTGCTCACCCTCCAGGAAGGGGACATCATACTGACCGGCACCCCGGCCGGCGCCTCCGTCGCCACCCCGGGTGACGTCGTCGAGGTTGAAGTCAGCACGACGGCGGACGGCGGCCTGGCTACCGGCCGTCTTGCCACCGCGGTGGAGGAAGGCACGACGCCGTTCGCCGACTTCGGGGCCCGGCCGAAGTCTGACGATCTCCAGCGCGAGGAGGCCTACGGTTCCCGTGACGCGGCCGGCCTGCCGGCCCCCGTTCCGGTCCTGTCCGCAGCGCTGAAGGCGAAGCTGGAAAGCGTCTGCACGGCCACTCTTTCCTCCCAGCTGCGCAAGCGGGGCCTGAACAACGTCAGCATCGACGGCCTCACGTCCACCCGGCCGGAGAAGCGGATTGTGGGCCTGGCCAGGACGCTGCGCTACGTCCCCAACCGCGAGGACCTGTTCAAGACCCACGGCGGCGGCTTCAATGCCCAGAAACGGGCCATCGACACCGTCAACGAGGGCGAAATCCTGGTCATGGAGGCACGCGGCGAAAAGGGCACCGGCACCATCGGGGACATCCTGGCCCTGCGCGCCCAGGTCCGCGGGGCCGCGGCCATCATCACCGACGGCGGGGTCCGGGACTTCGCCGCGGTCGCCGCGATGGACATGCCCACGTACTACGCCAACCCGCACCCCGCCGTGCTGGGCCGCCGGCACATCCCCTGGGACACGGACATCACCATTGCCTGCGGCGGCACCACCGTTCAGCCCGGGGACATCATCGTGGCCGACGCCGACGGCATCCTGGTGATCCCGCCGGCCCTCGCCGAGGAACTCGCCGATGATTCCATCGCCCAGGAACGCGAGGAAGTCTTCATCGCCGAGATGGTCGAGAAAGGCCAGAGCGTGGACGGCCTCTACCCGCTGAACGCCGCCTGGCGCGCACGCTACCAGGAATGGGCCGCCTCGCGGGAAGCGGTGAGCACACATGACTGACGTCGCCGCCCCGACCGGCAGCAAGTCCGAACAGGCCTACGCCGCGGTCAAGGCCCGGATCATCGACGGCGACTACTCCCCCGGCTACCGGCTGGTGCTCTCCAAAATCGCAGAGGATCTGGGCGTCAGCGTGGTGCCGGTCCGGGAGGCCATCCGCCGGCTCGAAGCCGAAGGCCTGGTGAAATTCGAGCGGAATGTCGGCGCCACGGTCGCGGGCATCGACCCCACCGAATACCTCTACACCATGCAGACCCTGAGCATCGTGGAGGGGGCGGCCACCGCACTGTCCGCCCCGCTGATCGGCGCAGCGGACATCGCGCGCGCCCGCGCCGTGAACGAGGAAATGCGGGAATGCCTGGAGCACTTCGACCCCGTCCGTTTCACCCGGCTGAACCAGGACTTCCACAGCGTCCTGTTTGAGCACTGCCCCAACCCGCACATCCTGGACCTCGTGCACCGGGGCTGGAACCGGCTCGCGTCGCTGCGGTCATCAACGTTCCGCTTCGTCCCCGGCAGGGCCCACGATTCCGTGGACGAACACGAGGGACTGCTCCGGCTCATCGAGACCGCGGCGGCAGCCGACGAGATCGAAAAAGCAGCCCGCCGCCACCGCTCCGCCACCCTGGACGCCTATCTCGCCCAAACCAACACGGGGTCACTTAGCGCCCATTAACCCGCCTCGCATGGGCCGTAAATGACCCCGCGTTGCATAAGTAGTAAGGAACCAACAATGACGTTCACCGCCGTTACAGCCAAAACCCACTACGTGCCCCAGGACCTGCCCACCCGCATCCAGCACTACATCAACGGTAAATTCGTGGACTCCGTGGGCGGGGCGACCTTCGACGTCCTGGACCCGGTCTCCAACACCAACTACGCCACCGCCGCCGCCGGCCAGAAGGAAGACATCGACCTCGCCGTCGCCGCCGCCCGCGAAGCCTTCACCAACGGCCCGTGGCCGAAAATGAAACCGCGGGAACGTGCCCGCGTCCTGAACAGGATCGCCGACGCCGTCGAAGCCCAGGAGGACCGGCTCGCCGAACTCGAGACCTTCGACACCGGCCTGCCCATCACCCAGGCCAAGGGCCAGGCGCTGCGCGCGGCGGAGAACTTCCGCTTCTTCGCGGACCTGATCGTGGCGCAGTTCGATGACGCGATGAAGGTTCCCGGCGCGCAGATCAACTACGTCAACCGCAAGCCGATCGGCGTCGCCGGCCTCATCACCCCGTGGAACACCCCGTTCATGCTGGAATCCTGGAAGCTCGCCCCGGCCCTGGCCACCGGCAACACCGTGGTCCTCAAGCCCGCCGAATTCACCCCGCTGTCGGCATCGCTGTGGGCGACAATCTTCAAGGACGCCGGGCTTCCCGACGGCGTGTTCAACCTGGTCAACGGCCTCGGCGAGGAAGCCGGCGACGCCCTGGTCAAGCACCCGGACGTCCCGCTGATCTCCTTCACCGGCGAGACCACCACCGGGCAGACCATCTTCCGCAACGCCGCGGAAAACCTCAAGGGCCTGTCCATGGAGCTCGGCGGCAAGTCACCCTGCGTGGTGTTCGCGGACGCCGACCTCGACGCCGCGATCGACTCCGCCCTGTTCGGCGTCTTCTCCCTCAACGGGGAACGCTGCACCGCCGGCTCCCGCATCCTCGTGGAGCGCGGCATCTACGAGGAGTTCTGCGAAAAGTACGCCGCCCGGGCCAGGAACATCGTCGTCGGGGACCCGCACGACCCGAAGACCGAGGTCGGCGCCCTGGTCCACCCCGAGCACTACGCCAAGGTCGCCTCCTACGTGGAGATCGGCAAGTCCGAGGGCCGGCTGCTGGCCGGCGGCGGACGCCCGGAAGGCCTCCCGGAAGGCAACTACATCGCCCCCACCGTGTTCGCGGACGTAAAACCCGACGCCCGGATCTTCCAGGAGGAAATCTTCGGACCGGTCGTCGCGATCACCCCGTTCGACTCGGACGAGGAAGCGCTGGAACTGGCCAACGGCGTCAAATACGGGCTCGCCGCCTACATCTGGACCCAGAACCTGACCCGCGCCCACAACTTCTCCCAGAACGTGGAAGCCGGCATGGTGTGGCTCAACAGCCACAATGTCCGGGACCTCCGCACCCCGTTCGGCGGCGTCAAGTCCTCCGGCCTGGGCCACGAGGGCGGCTACCGCTCGATCGATTTCTACACCGACCAGCAGGCCGTGCACATCACCCTCGGCCCTGTTCATACTCCTAAATTCGGCCACACCCCCAAATTCGGCGCCTGAGCCAAACAGAACCCTTTCAAAGAAGAGAGAACACCATGACCAACTTCATCCCCACCCCCACCGTCCCGGCCCCGGACATTGTCCGCTGCGCTTACATGGAGATCGTGGTCACGGACCTCGCCAAGTCACGCGAGTTCTACGTCGACGTCCTCGGCCTGCATGTCACCGAGGAAGACGAGAACAACATCTACCTGCGCGCCCTCGAGGAGTTCATCCACCACAACCTGGTGCTGCGCAAGGGACCCGTCCCGGCCGTCGCCGCGTTCGCCTACCGGGTCAAGTCCCCCGCCGAGGTGGACGCCGCAGAGGCCTACTACAAGGAACTGGGCTGCCGCACCGAACGCCGCAAAGGCGGCTTCACCAAGGGCATCGGCGACTCCGTCCGCGTCGAGGACCCGCTGGGCTTCCCCTACGAGTTCTTCTTCGAGACCGAGCACGTCGAACGCCTCACGCAGCGCTATGACCTCTACAACGCCGGCGAACTCGTCCGCCTGGACCACTTCAACCAGGTCACCCCGGACGTCCCGCGCGGCCGGGCGTACCTCGAGGACCTTGGCTTCCGGGTCTCGGAAGACATCAAGGACTCCGACGGCGTCACCTACGCGGCCTGGATGCACCGCAAGCAGACCGTGCACGACACCGCGCTGACCGGCGGCGACGGACCCCGGATGCACCACGTCGCGTTCGCCACGCACGAGAAGCACAACATCATCCAGATCTGCGACAAGATGGGCGCCCTGCGCATCTCGGACCGGATCGAACGCGGCCCCGGCCGGCACGGCGTGTCCAACGCCTTCTACCTGTACATCCTGGACCCGGACGGCCACCGCATCGAGATCTACACGCAGGACTACTACACCGGCGACCCTGACAACCCCACCATCACCTGGGACGTGCACGACAACCAGCGCCGCGACTGGTGGGGCAACCCCGTGGTCCCGTCCTGGTACACCGAGGCCTCCCTGGTCCTGGACCTCGACGGCAACCCCCAGCCCGTCATCGAACGCACCGACGTCTCCGAAATGGCAGTCACCATCGGGGCAGACGGCTTCGCCTACACCCGCGAACCCGGCGAGGAACGCGGCTTCAAGCTCGGGGCGCAGCTGTAGCCATGATGGATGCCGCGACGATCGAGGCGATAGCGGATGAGCTGCTGGAGGCGGGCCGGAACCGCAAACCGGTCCCCCGCCTGACGGCCCGTTATCCGGAGATGACGGTGGAGGATTCCTACGCCGTCCAGCAGCTGTGGCGCCGCCGCAACGAGGAGGCCGGCCGGAATCTGGTGGGCCGCAAGATCGGCCTGACCTCCCGGGCGATGCAGGCGGCCACGGGCATCACCGAACCGGACTACGGCGCCATTTTCGATGACATGGTGCTGGAGACGGGCTGTGCGGTGCAGTGGGACCGGTACACCCATCCGCGGGTGGAAGTGGAACTGGCGTTCGTGCTGAAGAAGGACCTGTCCGGTCCCGGCTGCACCATCTTCGACGTCCTGAACGCCACCGACTACGTGGTTCCGGCCCTGGAGATCCTGGACTCCAGGATCGAGATGGAGGGCCGGACCATCGTGGACACCATCGCCGACAACGCGGCGATGGGCGCGATGGTGGTCGGTGGAAACCCCGTCCGCCCGGACGCCGTCGACCTCCGCTGGGTCTCCGCCATCCTGTACAAGAACCAGACGGTGGAAGAGACCGGTGTGGCCGCCGGAGTCCTGGACCACCCGGCCGCCGGCGTGCACTGGCTCGCCAACAAGATCGCCGCCCACGGCGACGGGATGAAGGCCGGCGACATCATCCTCGCCGGCTCCTTCACCCGCCCCATGTGGGTCTACAAGGGGGACACCGTGCACGCCGACTACGGACCCCTGGGAGTTGTGACATGCCGCTTCGAGTAGAACCTGATCCCACCTTCCGCCACGCACTGGCCGCCTCGGACCGGCCGCTCGCCGGCATGTGGGTCTGCTCCGGCAGCCCGCTGGTCGCCGAGATCTGCGCCGGGGCCGGGCTGGACTGGCTCCTGATCGACGCCGAGCACAGCCCCAACGGGCTGGAATCCATCCTGGCCCAGCTGCAGGCCGTGCACGGCTACCCCGTCCAGGTCCTGGTCCGGCCCCCGGTCAACGACACGATCGTCATCAAGCAGTACCTGGACCTGGGCGTCCAGAACCTGCTGGTGCCGATGGTGAACTCCGCCGCCGAGGCGGAGGCGGCCGTCGCCGCGACGCGCTACCCTCCGCACGGCGTCCGCGGCGTCGGTTCGGCCCTGGCGCGGTCCGCGCGCTGGAACCGGACACCGGACTACCTCGCCCGCGCCTCAGAGACCGTCAGCCTCACCGTCCAGATCGAATCCGTAGCCGCCGTCGCCGCCGTGGACTCGATCCTGGCGGTCGACGGCGTGGACGGCATCTTCATGGGCCCGTCCGACCTGGCCGCCTCCATGGGCCTGCTGGGACAGCAGGAACACCCCGAGGTGCGCGCCGCCGTCGAACACTGCCTCGCCGCCGCGAAGCAGGCCGGCAAGCCCGCCGGCGTGAACGCCTTCAACCCGGGCACGGCCCGCTCCTACCTGGCCGCGGGGGCATCGTTCGTGCTGGTGGGCGCCGACGTTGCCCTGCTGGCCCGCGGTTCCGAGGCCCTCGCCGCCGACTTCGTCCCATCTCCGGTCGTTGAGCCTGTCGAAACCCGGACCAGCTACTAACCCGTCCCCGGTGGTTGAGCCTGTCGAAACCGAGCCTGCCGGATCTCGACAAGCTCGATCACCGGAGTCCGGTGGTTGAGCCTGCCGAAACCGGCGCCCCACACACCTTACTGAGGAGACCCATGACCAATTCCCTTGCCACCCCGGCCGCCGTCACCTCCGCACGCGAAGCCGCGCTCATCGCGTCCGTCCCCACGGGCCTGCTCATTGGCGGGCAGTGGCGCGACGCGTCCGACGGCGGCACCTTCGACGTCCACGATCCTTCCACCGGCGGGGTCCTGGCCACCCTGGCGTCCGCCACCAGCGAGGACGCCCTCGCCGCGCTCGACGCTGCGGACAAGGTCCAGGCTTCGTGGGCCCGGACAGCGCCCCGCGAACGCGCCGAGATCCTGCGCCGCGCCTTCGACCTGATAACAGCCCGGGCCGAGGACTTCGCCCTGCTGATGACCCTGGAGATGGGGAAACCGCTGGCCGAAGCCCGCGGCGAGGTCACCTATGGTGCCGAATTCCTGCGCTGGTTCTCCGAGGAGACGGTACGCGACTACGGCCGCTACCTCACCACGCCTGAAGGCAGGAACAAGATCCTCGTCCAGAAAAAACCGGTGGGACCCTGCCTGCTGATCACCCCGTGGAACTTCCCGCTGGCCATGGCCACCCGCAAGGTCGCCCCGGCCATCGCGGCCGGCTGCACCATGGTGCTCAAGCCCGCGAAGCTGACGCCGCTGACCGCGCAGCTCTTCGCCCGGACCATGCTCGACGCCGGCCTGCCCGCCGGCGTGCTCAACGTGGTGGCTTCTTCCAGCGCCGCCGGGATCTCGGGCCCGCTGCTCGCCGATCCGCGGCTGCGCAAGGTCTCCTTCACCGGTTCCACGCCGGTCGGCAAGCGCCTGATGGCCGACGCCGCCGCCAACGTCCTGCGCACGTCGATGGAGCTCGGCGGCAACGCGCCCTTCATCGTCTTCGAAGATGCGGACCTGGACAAGGCCGTCGACGGGGCCATGGCGGCCAAGATGAGGAATATGGGCGAGGCGTGCACCGCCGCCAACCGCTTCCTGGTCCAGGAGTCCGTGGCGGCCGCGTTCACCGGCAAGTTCGCCACGGCCATGGCGGCCCTCACCACCGGCCGGGGCACTGATGCGGACTCCAACGTCGGCCCGCTCATCGACGCCGGCGCCCGTGACGACGTGCACGCCCTGGTCACCTCCGCCGTCGCGGCCGGTGCAACCGCGGTCACCGGCGGCGCTCCCGTTGAGGGCGCCGGCTATTTCTACCCGCCCACGGTGCTGGCCAACGTGCCCAACGACGCCGCGATCCTCCGCCAGGAGATCTTCGGCCCCGTGGCCCCGGTCACCACCTTCGTCACCGAGGAGGACGCCATCCGGCTGGCCAATGCCAGCGAATACGGCCTGGCCTCCTACGTTTTCAGCCGCGACTTCAACCGCTTGCTGCGGGTGGCCGAACAGATCGAATTCGGTATGGTGGGCTTCAACGCCGGCGTCATCTCCAACGCCGCCGCGCCCTTCGGCGGCGTCAAGCAGTCCGGCCTGGGCCGCGAGGGCGGCTCGGAAGGGATCGCGGAATACACCACCACGCAGTACATCGGCATCGCGGACCCCTACGCCGGCTGACCGGACGGGTTCACGGCCGCTGCACCGGCCTCCGTCGGCACTTCCGCTGCCTCCGCCGTCGTCGCTTGCACCGCGTGATCGACGACGGCGCAGAGTCCTGCTTCCCGGAACGGCTGGCGCAGCTGCTGGGAACCGGTCCCCCGGGCCAGGATCCGCTGGACGCCGGCACGCACCAGATCCAGCTCGCCCTGCTCCGCGAGCACAGGTGCCACAAAGTCCACCAGGGCTTCCACCACCTCCCGGGCCGGCGCAGGGCGGAAACTGCCGAAGTCCAGCAGCGTCCCCGTCAGCCCGCAGTTGCTTGCCTGCCAGGCGGCCATCCGCAGCAGCACCGTCGGCACCGGGGCGGGCTCCACGCCGTCGTACCATTCCCGGCTCGCCGATTCCACGAGCGCCCGCACCAGCACCGCGATCAGCGCCGCGTCCTCGCCCCGAAGGCAGACGTCGGCAACCCGGACCTCCACGGTGGGATGGTTCCGGGAGAGCCGGGCATCGAAGTAGACCATCCCCTCGTCGAACAGAACGCCGCTCTCCTGCAGCCTGGTCACCACCCTCCGGTAGACCGGCAGGCTGCCGAAAATCATCGAGGGCCCCGCCCCCGGCCACCGGTTCCACGCCTGGGTGCGGTAACTTTCAAAACCCGTCTCGTGGCCGTTCCAGAAAGGGGAATTGGCGCTGAGCGCTATCAGCACGGCCAGCTTGTCGCGGATCCTGTCCATGACGGCCACGCCCTCCTCGGGCGACTCCACGAAGGTGTGGACGTGCATGCCGCAGGTCAGCTGGTCATGAACCGTGAGCCCGAAGCGTTCCTGCATGGTCGCGTAGCGCGGATTGGGCGTCGTGTGGGTGGCGACGGGCAGCGGGGAGGTGGCCAGGGCTACCACGCGCGCGCCATGCGCCCGGGCCGCCCGGTCCGCGATGGCCCGTCCCCGCCTGATGCCGTGGAGCAGGCCCGCGTGGTCCAGGCACGGCACCGTCTGGGTTTCAATCTGTTCAAGCTTGAGCTCGAAGCTGAAGCCGGTGGTGTCGTGGCCCGTGGTGTGTCCCGGGTTCAGGCCCGACATCAGGGCGTCGGCGAGCGCAATCGGGGAACCCGTCCCCGGGTCCACAATCAGCAGCTCTTCCTCAACACCGAAGGTGCGCATGCATCCATTGTGCGCGGGATGGGGGGAAGTGCGCCACAACGCGGGGTCACTCCGCGCCCATGCCGGGCCGCCGCATGGGCGCGATGTGACCCCGCGTTGCTTGAATCAGTGGCGGTCAGTCCTGGAAGTACTCGATCTTTGCGCCCAGGGTGTTCAGCCGTTCGGCCAGGTCCTCGTAGCCTCGTTCGATCACGTAGATGTTGCGCAGTAGCGAGACCCCGCGGGCGGCGAGCATCGCCAGCAGCAGGCAGGCGGCCGGGCGGAGCGCCGGCGGACAGCCGACCTCCGCCGCACGCCACCGGGTGGGCCCGTTGACATAGATCCGGTGCGGATCGAGCAGCTGCACCTGGGCGCCGAGCTTGTTCAGCTCGGTCAGGTAGATGGCGCGGTTGTCGTACACCCAGTCGTGGATCATCGTCTGGCCCTGCGCGTTCGCGGCAATGACCGCGAAGAACGGCAGGTTGTCGATATTCAGGCCCGGGAACGGCATCGGGTGGATCTTGTCCTCGGGCGCGTTCAGCGCGGAGGGCTTGGTGGTGACGTCCACGAGCCGGGTGCGGCCGTTGCGGGCCAGGTACTCACCGGACACCTCCAGCCGCTGGCCCATCTGCTCCAGCGTGGCGAGTTCGATTTCCATGAACTCGATGGGCACCCGGCGGATGGTCACTTCCGAATCCGTCACGATGCCTGCGGTGATCAGGCTCATCGCCTCGATCGGGTCTTCGGACGGGAAGTACTCGATGTCGACGTCGATCGACGGGCGGCCGGTGATCCTCAGCGTCGTGGTGCCCACGCCCTCGATCTGGACGCCGAGCATCTGCAGGTAGAAGCAGAGGTCCTGGACCATGTAGTTGGGGCTGGCGTTGCGGATGATGGTGCTGCCAGGGCGGTGGGCGGCGGCCATGATCGCGTTTTCGGTCACGGTGTCGCCGCGTTCGCTGAGCACGAAGGAACGGTCTTCGGTGTCCGACGGCGGCGCCTGCACCGCGTAGAACCCGGACTTCGCCTCCACGCCGAGGCCGAACTGCCGCAGCGCCTGCATGTGCGGCTGCACGGTGCGGGTGCCAAGATCGCAGCCGCCGGCGTACGGCAGCCGGTATTCGCCGGATTCGTCCAGCAGCGGGCCCAGCAGCATGATGACGCTGCGGGTCCGGCGGGCGGCTTCCACATCCATGGACTCCAGGTCCAGGACCGCGGGGCGGCGGATCCGGAGATCGTTCGCGTTGAGCCAGGTGCATTCGACGCCGATGCTGGTCAGCACCTCGACGATCCGGTTGACCTCCTCGATCCGGGCCAGGCGGCGCAGCGTGGTGGTTCCGCGGTTGATCAGGCTGGCACACAGCAGGGCCACGCCCGCGTTCTTGCTGCTGTTGACGTCCACGGACCCGGACAGCGTGCGGCCGCCTTCCACCCGCAGGTGGGTCATCTGCGGCCGGCCCACCTTGACGATGGGCCGGCCGAGGATCGCCTCCAGCCGCTGGATCATTTTCAGGCTCAGGTTCTGTTTGCCCTGCTCCATCCGGGCGATGGCGCTCTGGCTGGTCCCCAGTTCGGTGGCGAGCTGTCCCTGGGTCCAGCCCTTCTCCCCGCGGGCCTCGCGGAGCAGCAGGCCTACATGTTCGGCAGTCTGTTGAGTCATTCCAACAAAATATCACGGATGAGTTATTCACCCCAGCGATTGGGGCCTGAGAGCCATTGATCTCACACGAATACCCGTCCCGTGCGATAAAGCCGGGGTGTGATCCCGCCGGGTGTGATCCGCGGCGGCTACTGCCGCGTCAGAAAGACGAGGTTCCAGGTGCCGGCGGCCAGGGCCGCTGCGACGGCAGCCGCGGCGATCCCGAGTCCGCCCAGCAGCACCCAGAGGTCCAGGCCGCTGAACGTCGAGGGCCGCGCCCAGGTCCGCTGCGCCCCGCCGAAGCCGCGGGCCTCCATGGTCACGGCGAGCCGGGAGGCACGCCGGATGGCCTGCACGAGGAGCCCGAAGCCCTGCCCCAGGGTGGCCCGGACGCGCTGGTAGGGGTTGCCGTGCGAGCCGACGCCGCGGGCCCGCCGGGCCATGCCGATGGTCTGCCATTCCTCGGCCATGAGTCCCACCAGCCGCATGGCCGCGAGGGTGCCCAGGACGAAGCGGTGCGGCAGTTTTGCGTTCTGGGCCAGGGCGTCGGCCAGATCCGTGGGGTCCGTGCAGCTCATCAGCAGCACGGCCGGCAGCGCGATCGCGAGCCCGCGCAGCATGAAGCCGAGTCCCAGCTGCAGGGAGCCGGCGCTGATCGACCAGATGCCGGCGTCGAGCAGTATGCTCCCGGTGTCCGGCGCCAGGATGGCGGTGCTCCAGCCGCCCAGCGCTGCCGCCAGGATCAGCGGCCAGCCGCGCCGCCACAGCAGCGTGGGGCCCAGCCCGGCCAGCGGGAAGAGCAGCAGCTCGCAGGCCAGCGCCACCGACGCCGAAACCCAGTCGATGGACAGCGCCAGCACCAGGGTGATCAGTACGACGGCGGTGAACTTGGCCAGCGGATTGGCGCGGGTCAGGAGCGCATGGTTGCCGCCCAGGCTTAGGGCTTCCCTCATGGCGCCGCTACCCCGGGCAGCTCACGGTGCGGCGCCCCGGCCCCGGGTGCGGCCAGGCTGAGCTGGGTGCCGCCCAGGACGGCGGTGAATTCCTCGTCGTGCGTCACGGAGACAACGGCGGTGCCGGCGTCGAGGAGCCCGGAGAGGAGGGAGGCCAGTTCGGCCCAGGTGTTGGCGTCCTGGCCGAAGGTGGGTTCGTCCAGGACGAGGACCTGCGGGTGGGCGGCGAGCACGGTGGCCACCGAGAGGCGCCGCTTTTCGCCGCCGGACAGCGTGTAGGGGTTGGCGTCCACCAGTTCCGCCAGCCGCAGCCGTTCCAGCAGCTCGTCCACGCGTTCTTCGCCCCGGCCCAGGTGGCGCGGGCCGAACATCAGCTCGTCGAGCACCCGGCCGGTGACGAACTGGTGCTCCGGTTCCTGGAACACCGTCCCGATCCTGGCGATCAGTTGATCGGCCTTCCATTTGTACGGGTCGATCCCGGCGCCCGCGCTGAGCTCCAGCGTGGCGGAGACCGCGCCGGAGACCGGCCGCAGCAGGCCGGCCAGGGTCAGGGCGAAGGTTGATTTCCCCGAGCCGTTCGGGCCGGTGATGGTTAGCGCCTCGCCGGCACGGACCTGGGCGGTGATGCCCGATTGGACGGGACGCGGCGGGATGGAACGGAAGCCGCCGCGCGGCCCGGCCCGGCGCGGCCGTTCCCGGGACACCGCGAGGTTCTCCGCGGCCAGCAGCAGCTGTCCGGCGGCCGGTCCGGCGGCCGGTCCGGCGGCCAGCCCGGCGCCATCCGGCGCCCCGGTACCCGCGCGGGCCCGTGCCGGCGGGACATGTCCCGGAACCCAGACACCCGCAGCGATGAGCATGTCCCGTGCCTGCGCCAGGACCCGGTCCGGCGGCCCGTCGATCAGCACCCCGGACCCGGCGGCGGATCCCGGCTGCAGCACCACGATCCGGTCCACGAGGTCTTTCCACACGGCAACCCGGTGCTCCACGACCACCAGGGTGGCCCCGGTCTTGTCCAGGCAGCGGCCCACGGCGTCGCGGACCTCCAGGACGCCGGCCGGGTCCAGGTTGGCGGTGGGTTCGTCGAGCAGGAGCAGCCCGGGCCGCATCGCCAGGATCCCGGCGAGCGCGAGGCGCTGCTTCTGGCCGCCGGAGAGGGCCGCCGTCGGATGGTCCAGCGGCAGCCCGGCCAGCCCGACGTCGTCGAGCGCTTCGTGCACGCGCCGCCAGATCTCGGCCGGGGGTACTGACAGGTTCTCCGCCCCGAAGGCGACGTCGTCGCCGAGGCGCGAGAGCACAACCTGGGTCTCCGGATCCTGCTGCACGAGCCCGGCCCGGCCCCGCTGGGCGCGGGGCGGGGCGCCGTCGATCAGCAGGCTGCCGGTCTCGTCGGCGTCCCCGGAGTCCGCCGGGGACGTCGGGGAGCCAGCAGCCGCCGCGCCGGCGGAACTGTCGCCGAGCACCCCGGCGAGGGCGTGGAGCAGGGTGGATTTGCCGGCGCCGGAGGGGCCCAGCAGCAGCACCCGTTCCCCGGGGCCTATATCGAGATCCAGCCCTTGGACCGCGGGCCGGGGCCGGCCGGCGTGCCGCCAGCCCCAGCCGCGGGCCGTGACCGCTGCCGGGCGGACGCCGTTGGAGGTCATGAGTTTTTAACCGTCGTCATGAGCGGAGCAGCCGGGAGCGGCGCCGTCAGGAAAAGACGGGTTCCGTGGCGGCCCTGCGGGAGGCGAAGGCACTCAGCACCCCGGTCCTGGCCAGGCCGCGCGTGGCCAGCCAGGACAGCGCGCCGGCGATGATGGCACCGGAGATGGCCATGAACAGGATGTACGCGAGCTTGTCCCCGGCGGCGTAGGCGATGTTCCAGCCCCATGGCAGGAAGGAGTCGTTGAGGGCACCGAAGAGTCCCGCGCCGGCGCCGGCCAGCAGGGACACGGGAAGGTTGAACTTCTTGTACAGGATTGCGGCGAACACCAGTTCGGCACCGAGACCCTGGAGCACGCCGGAAATCAGCACCGTGGTGCCGTACTGCGAGCCCATGATCAGCTCGCCGGTGGCCGCCACCGTTTCGCAGAACAGCGCCGCGCCCGGCTTGCGGATGATCAGCATGCCCAGCACCGCCGGGATCAGCCAGCCGCCGGCGTAGAGTCCGGTCAGCGGCGGGTAAATCGCATTGACGGGTGCGGAAATCAGGTTGGCGCCCTGGGACCAGGCCCAGAAAATCACGCCGCCGGCAACCGCGATCAGTGCGGCCACCACAATGTCCACCACACGCCAGTTGTAGCCGGACCGGGTGAGCGTCTTCCGTGCAGAAATATCAGTCATGTCGTCCTCCTGAGGAACAGGAGGGGAGCCGGCTCCGGCGGGCCGCGGCTTTTGCCGCCGCCCCGGGCCCTCTGAGAACTCGACTCCCTTGCGCCGGTACTAACCGGATCAGGTTCGAGGGTCTGCGGCTGTCCGCACTCTCAGCGCCCACCGGTGGTTTCCCTGGATTCCTCCAGTGATGCCCGACGGCGGCGCTCCCCTGTCGTATTAAAATCATGTCGTATTAAAATCACCCTTATGGGCATTGCTCAGTTTACACCCGTCAGCCCGCGTTTCCCCGCGCTGACTGGCCACGGCTCACTGACCGGAAGCTGAATCACTTGACGCACACACCAGCCCCACCAGCCCCTTCCCCGGCCAGGACCCGGCCGATGACCGGGCCTATGACCCGGACTCCACCGGACCGCAGCCGGAGGGATCCCTGGCGGCGCTCATCGGGCGCATCCTGGCCGAAATGGACGAGCTGCAGTTCCAGTCGTTCAGCAAGGACGACGCCCTGGACCTCGGACTCCTCCTGGTCGATTTCGGCAGGCAACGCTCGCTGCCCATCGCCATCGACATCAGCAAGGGCGAGCAGGTGCTCTTCCACGCGGCGCTGGAGGGCGCCACTCCCGACAACGAACTCTGGATCCGGGCCAAGCAGCGCACCGCCGTCCGGTACGAGGTCCCGTCGCTGCTGGTGGGCCTCCGGGCACGGGCCACGGGCGGAAGGATCGAGGACAACGCCTGGTTCGACCAGAAAACGTACGCCGCCCACGGCGGCGCCTTCCCCATCTATGTGCGGGGCACCGGGGCGGTTGCCACTGTCGCGGTCTCGGGCCTGCCCCAGAAGGCTGACCATGAGCTGGTGGTGGAGGCCCTGTCCGAAATCCTCGGCCGGGCCGGGACGCTAGGCTAGGGGCAGCCCTGTTCCCTCCCGCAAGGAGTCCGAAGAATGAACATCATGATCAAACTGCTCGGCACCGGCATCAGCCTCCTCGCCGGATTCGCCGGGACCAAGCTCGTGGACGCGGTCTGGGAGAAGTCCACCGGCAACAAGCCCCCCAAGGGCCACGACGACGACATCCCCACCACCCTGCGCTCCGCCCTGACCTTCGCGCTGATCTCCGCCTCGGTCAGCGCCATCATCCAGGTCCTCGCCAACCGCGGCACCCAGCGCGCGATCACGCGCTTCGCCAAAACCCGGGACCTGGTCTAGGCGACGCTGTTGGTCGAGCTTGTCGAGACCCGGCGGTTGTAACTCGGATTTCGACAAGCTCAATCACCGGACAACCTCGGCCGCCGGACTGTTCAGCGTTCGGCCGGCCCGCCGTCGTCGTCGAAACCGTGCCTGCCGGCCGCCTGCTGCACCACGGCCTCCAGCTCGTCGGTGCTCAGCAGCTCCCGGTGCAGGTGCTTGGTGCGGTACCCGGCCCGGCCCACCATGTGGGCGGACACCGGCACCGTGAGCAGCTGGAAAATCCAGGCCACCGCCAGCACGGGCCACACCCACCAGGTGCGCAGCTGCAGCCCCACCGCGGCGAGCAGCAGGAACAGGCCCAGCACCTGGGGCTTGGTGGCGGCGTGCATCCTGCTCATGAGGTCGGGAAAGCGCAGCAGCCCGATGGCCGCGGCGAGCGACATCAGGGCGCCAAGCACCATGAAGACCGCCGAGACGGCGTCGATCACGGCGTCGGCGGAGAGCGGCTCAGGATTCATGGACGTTCCCCCGCCGGTCCGCGACGAACCGTGCCACCGTGACGGAGCCGACGAACCCGATGATCGAGATCGCCACCAGCAGCATCAGGTTGTTCAGGTGGCGGTTGACGGCCATGTCGATGCACAGCGCCGCCCCGAAGATGGCCAGCAGCACATCCGCGGCGAGCACCCGGTCCAGCAGGGACGGTCCCCTTCCGATCCGGATGATCGCCCCGGCCGCGGCCAGGGACAGCACGACGGCGGTCACGGTCAGGACAAGCTGCATCATGCGGCCGCCTCCTGGTTCAGTGCGGAAAGTTCGTCCCTGGTCCCCATGATGCGGATGAGTCTGGCCTCGGTGTCCCGGACGTCCTTGCGGAGCCTCGCGGCGTCCTCGGGGTTGCGGACATTGATGCCGTGGATGTAGAGCGTGGACGTGGACCTGTCCACCTCCACCACGAGCGAGCCCGGAATCAGTGAGATCACGTGCCCGGTGGCGGTCACCAGGAGATCGGAATGGCTCCGCAGCGGGACGGCGACGACGGCGCTGATCACCCTGGGGCCCTTGGCCACGGCCAGGTACAGGATCTGGAAGCTCGCTGCCACGACCTTGGCCAGGAAGGTCGCGGCAAACGGGATGGCGCGGAGCACGTTGAAGCGGCCGCCGAGCTCCACCGGTGGCAGGTAGAACAGCCTGGCCACCACCACGGCGATGAGGGCGCCGAAGAGCAGGTTCCCCGGGCTGAAGTCCTGCCACAGGGCGTCCCAGACGAACAGCAGCCAGATGAGCAGCGGCAGTTCCTGCCGCAGCGAGACGCGCCGCCGGCTCATTTCCCGCCGCCCCGCTGCTGACTGCCCGGCGGAACGCCCGGGACGCCGCCGGGGTCCTGGCCGGGCCCGGGCTGGGCGATCGCCGGCACCCGCGCCTCCTCGCCGAGCACTGCCTGGATATAGGATGACCGGTCCAGCATCTCCCGGGCCGACTGGTCGGCCACCTTGAACAGCGGTCCGGCGAAGACCGTCAGCCCCACGCCCAGCAGCACCAGCCCCAGGGTGGAACCCACCATGGTCCGCGGCAGCAAGGTCACGTTCGTCCTGCCCGCACGGTCCCCGGTGGCCGAATCCTCCGGGGCCGCGAGCAGCACCGGATCGGGATGCTCCGCGTCCGCGGGCTTGCGCCAGAACGCGCGGTTCCAGACCCTCGCCACGGCCAGCAGGGTCAGCAGGCTCGTCAGCACTCCCCCGATCACCAGGGCGTAGGCCAGCGGGGTGCCCAGCTGGACGCCGGCCTGCAGCAGCCCGAGCTTGCCCAGGAACCCGGAGAACGGGGGGATGCCGGCCAGGTTCATGGCGGGGACGAAGAACAGCACCGCCAGCAGCGGCGAGAGCTTGGCCAGCCCGGCCACCCGGTCCACCGAGGAACTGCCGCCCCGGCGCTCAATCAGCCCCGTCACCAGGAACAGGCTGGTCTGGATGGTGATGTGGTGCGCCACGTAGAAGACGGCGGCGCCCAGCCCGGCGGCCGTGGACATGGCCAGGCCGAACACCATGTAGCCGATATGGCTGACCAGCGTGAAGGACAGGAGCCGCTTGATGTCACTCTGCGCCAGGGCGCCGAGGATCCCCACCACCATGGTCAGCAACGCCGCAATCATCAGCGGGGTGTTGAGCGTGTCCCCCGGGAAGAGCAGCGTCTCGGTGCGCACCATCGCATAGACGCCCACCTTGGTCAGCAGGCCGGCGAACACGGCCGTGACGGGCGCGGGCGCGGTCGGGTAGGAGTCCGGGAGCCAGAAGGACAGCGGGAACACGGCGGCCTTGATGCCGAAGGCGACGAGCAGCATGACGTGCAGCAGGGTCTGCGTGCCCTGGTCCAGGCCCGCCAGCTTGATCGCGAGATCCGCCATGTTGATGGTTCCGGTGGCGCCATAGACCATGGCGATTGCGATCAGGAACAGCACCGAGGACACCACCGAGACCACCACGTAGGTCACGCCGGCGCGGATCCGCGGGCCCGTCCCGCCCAGGGTCATCAGCACGTAGCTGGCGGTCAGGAGGATCTCAAACCCCACATAGAGGTTGAACAGGTCCCCGGACAGGAAGGCGTTGGACACCCCGGCCACGAGGATCAGGTAGGTGGGGTAGAAGATTGAGACCGGCGCGTCCCGGTCGCCGTCGGCCATGCCCTGGCCGGCGGCGTAGATCAGCACGGCGAGGCTCACGGCGGAGGACACCACCAGCATCAGCGAGGAGAACTGGTCCACCACCAGCACAATGCCCCACGGGGGAAGCCAGCCGCCGATGTTCACCGCCGCGGTGCCGCCCTCCCAGACGGAGGCGAGCAGCCAGCATTCCAGCAGCAGGGTCAGGGACAGCAGACCGATGCTGACCGCCCGCTGGGCCCGCGAGTACCGGATCAGCAGGAAGGTCAGGGCGGCGCCCAGGACGGGAAGTACGACGGCGAGCGGGGCAAGACTGGCGATGTTCACGCTCCGCCTCCTTCCGGGTGTTGGGTCAGGTTCTGCGAACCGGGCCGTTCTTCCGCCGCGGCGGCCTCGGCCGGGATCAGGCGGCCGCCCGCCAGCACGCCGGCGGTGCTGGTGCCGGCGGCGGCGTCCATGGCCAGCGGGAACTCCGAGGTTTCCACCGGAACTATGGAGTCGTCCTCCGCGTCGAAGCTGGGCGTCCCGGCCACCCGGCGGTCCTCGGCGTCGTCCTGGATTTCATCCTGGCGGCCCAGCACCCAGGTGCGGTAGATGATCCCCAGCATGAACGCCGTGACGGCGAAGGAGATCACGATCGACGTCAGGATCAGGGCCTGCGGCAGCGGATCGTTGTAGTCCCGCGGGTCCGTGTCCCTGTTGAAGATCGGCGCCAGCCCGGCGTAGCCGCCGGTGGCCAGGATCAGCAGGTTGGTGGCGTTTGCCAGCATCATCAGGCCCAGCAGGACGCGGGTGAGGCTGCGCTCCAGGATCAGGTAGATGCCGCACGCGTACAGGGCTCCCATGACCGTCAGCAGGGTCAGGTTGACGCTCATGCTTTCCCCTTTGCCGTGGTTTCGGCGGGAATGCCGCCGGTTTCCTGTTCCGCGTACGGCTCCGCAGGGTGTTCCTCGAAGTGCTCGTCGATCTCCGCGCCCAGGCTGCGGAGCACATCCACGACCAGGCCGACGACGACCAGGTACACGCCGATGTCAAAGATCGTCGAGGTGACGAACTTGATGTCGCCGAAGACGGGCAGCCACAGCTCGACGATGGCGCTCTGGAACACCTGGCCGCCCAGCAGCAGCGGCACCACCCCTGACGCCGCCGCCGTGGCGAGGCCGATCCCCAGCAGGGTGCCGGCCCGGACGGGGGTGGCCTCGCGCAGCTCGAAGCGGCCGCCCGCGAGGTACCGGATCGTCAGCGCCAGGCCGGCGGTCAGTCCCCCGGAAAAGCCTCCGCCGGGCAGGTTGTGCCCGGCCAGGAGCAGATAGACGGAGAAGACGATCACGGAGTGGAAGATCAGCCGGGTGACCACCTCGAAAATGATCGAGCGGCGTTCCGGTGCCATGGTCCGCCCGGCCACCAGCCAGGCGTCGCGGCTGGCGGCGGCGAACCGGCGGCTCATGGCCAGCGCGGCGTCGGCGCGGGTGTTGCCCCGGGCACCTCTCCAGCGGCCCACCGTCCCTTCGGCCACTGTCGAGGACGCCTGGAGGCGGTCTCCGCGGCCGCGGACGAAAATCAGGCTGGCAACACCTGTCGCGGCCAGGGCCAGCACGGAGATCTCGCCGAAGGTGTCCCAGGCGCGGATATCCACCAGGGTGACGTTGACGACGTTCAGGCCCCCGCCGCCCTCGTACGCGAGTTTCGGGAACTCGAGCGAGACCGGCAGCGCCACGCGGGCCCCGAGGGCGTGGATCGCCACGAAGACCATGGTGACCCCGAAGGCCGCGCCGATGATGACCCGGATGACCCGGTATTTTCCGCCGGTGCGGTCCCGCAGCCCGGCGGGGAGGCTGCGCATGGCGAGGACAAACGCCACCAGGATGATGGTCTCGACCAGCATCTGGGTCAGCGCGAGGTCCGGGGCGCCCTGCAGGGAGAACATCAGGGCGATGCCGTAGCCGCTCACGGAGACCATCAGCACGGCCAGGAAGCGCTTGTTGGCACGCACGGCGGCCACCGCAGAGATCACGATCCCGGCGCCTGCCACGAGCTGCAGCGGGGAATTCGGGTCGATGAAGTACAGGCCCTGGGGAAGCGGCCTGTCGGCGAGGACCAGCGCCGTGAGCGGGAGCACGGTGGCCACGGTGAGGATGACGGAGAGGTAGAAGAACAGCGAACCCCGCTGGGTCCGGCCGGTCACCCAGACCGCCGCGTCGTCGAGCGCGCCGATGGTCTGCTGGTAGGCGCGGTCCCCGTCGATCCAGCCGGGGACCAGGCCCTGCAGCCGGGAAACGGCGTCGCGCCCGTAGAACATCGCCAGTCCGAGCGCAAAGGTCAGGGCGGTCAATCCGAGCGCCGGGGTGAAGCCGTGCCACAGGGAGAGATGACCGGCGGCGCCGGCCGCGGATCCGCCGGCGGGGTCCGTGCCGGCGAAGAGCGCCGCGTACGGCTGGATCCAGCCGTCCACTGCGCTCGGCCACAGCCCGTAGACAACCGTCAGGAGGCTCAGGAGGGCGGGGGCGGCGAGGAACGCCGGCTTGATCGGCTTGAACGGGGTGGCCTCGACGCCGGGTTTCACCGCGAAGGCGCCCCACATGAAGCGGGCGCTGTACGCGAAGGTCAGGATGGAGCCCAGGACCAGCCCGGCCAGGATCAGCAGGCCTGCCGGCGAGCCGGTTCCATAGTGGACGAAAGCCTCGAAGACGGACTCCTTCGCCACGAACCCGGCCAGCGGGGGGACTCCCGCCATCGAAGCCGCACCAATGGCTGCCACCACGGCCAGTGCCCGGGCGGAGCCGTAGACGCCGGAAAGTTTACGGATGTCGCGGGTGCCGGCCTGGTGGTCGATGATGCCCACCACAAGGAAGAGGGCGGCCTTGAAGAGCCCGTGAGCCAGGAGCAGGGCGAGCCCGGCGAGCGCCGCGTCGGGCGTGCCGAGTCCTACCACCATGGTCAGGAAGCCCAGCTGGCTGACGGTGCCGTAGGCCAGGATGAGCTTGATATCCGTCTGCCGGAGCGCCCGGTATCCGCCCACCAGCATGGTGGCCAGGCCCAGGCCCAGGACCAGGGGCAGCCAGAACGCCGTGTCCGCGAACCCTGGGGCGAGCCGCGCCACGAGGTAGATGCCCGCCTTCACCATGGCGGCGGCGTGCAGGTAGGCGCTCACCGGTGTGGGGGCCGCCATGGCGCCGGGCAGCCAGAAATGGAACGGGACCAGGGCCGACTTGGTGACGGCACCGATCAGGATGAGGACGACGGCGGCGCCGACGGCCGCCCCGGCCGGTCCGGTGGCCAGCTGGGGGGCCTGCGCCAGGATGGCCGAGATCCGGTAGGTCCCGGCGCTGAAGCCCAGCATGATCAGGCCCACGAGCATGGCCAGCCCGCCGGCGGTGGTCACCATGAGCGCCTGGAGCGCCGAGCGGCGGGCGGCCAGCCTGGTGCGGGCGTAGCCGATCAGCAGGTAGGACAGCACGGTGGTCAGTTCCCAGAAGATGAACAGCAGGAGCAGGTCGTCCGCGGTGACCAGCCCGAACATCACCCCGGCGAAGGCGAGCAGCTGGGCGCCGAATCCGCCCAGGTAGTCATCCTGGTCCTTGAAGTACCGGGCGCAGTATACGAGCACCAGCGCACCCACCCCGAGGACCAGCAGCGACATGACCCAGGCCAGGGCATCCATCCGGAAGGCGAGCTCAAGCCTGAGCTCGGGGATCCAGGGCAGCACCTCTTCCGTAAACCCGGCGTCCGAATAGACCTGCCCCTGCTGCAGGAGCAGCCAGAGGAAGGAGCCGGCGGGAACCGCTGCGAGCGCGTAGAACGAATTCCTGCCGAACTTCCGGAAGAGGAAAGGCGCCACAGCGGCCACCGCAAAGTGCACGGCAAGGACTGTGATCACTGGTATCTCCGCAACGTCAGGGTTTCGATTGTCAATAAGTTGGAGCAGGCGGTTATTCGTTAGGTTCGGTACGGACAGTTTACCAAGCGTTGACAAATGCTTTACGCAAGAACTCCCGGCGGAGGCGGCTACCATTCAGGCTATGAACTCCGCCGCGGCCCCCGGGGCCACCCGCCCGTCCTCGGACCTCGAATCCGGGAGCCAGGCCGCCCACAAGGGGCGGGTCCTGGCGTGGGCCGCCTGGGACTGGGGCTCTGCAGCCTTCAATGCCGTCATGACCACCTTCGTCTTCACCGTCTATCTGACGTCCGGGTCCTTCGGCGGCGGGGACCAGGCCTCGGCCGTCCTGGGCAGCGCACTGGCCATCGCCGGCGCAGCCATTGCCCTGCTGGCACCTGTCACCGGCCAGCGCTCGGATACGGGCGGACGGCGCAGGCTCTGGCTGGGCGTCAACACGGCCGCCGTCGCGCTCCTGACGGGCCTGTGCTTCTTCGTCTTCCCGCGGCCTGAATTCCTGCTGCTTGGCGTGACGCTGATTGCGCTGGGCAATGTCTTCTTCGAATTCGCCGGCGTGAACTACAACGCCATGCTGGCGCAGGTCTCCACCCCCGGGAACATCGGCAAGGTGAGCGGTTTCGGCTGGGGGATGGGGTATCTCGGCGGCATCGTGGCGCTGCTGATAGTGCTCCAGCTGTTCGTCCAGCCCAGCTTCGACTGGTTCGGCTCGTCCACCCAGGACAGCCTCAACATCAGGCTCGTGGCCGTTTTCTCCGCCCTCTGGTTCTTCGTCTTCGCCCTGCCGGTACTGTTCGCCGTGCCCGAACTCCCCAAAGCCGGGCCGGGCGCGGGCCTGGGCTTCCTCGCGTCCTACGGCCTGCTCATCCGCCGCATCAAGGCGATCTACAGGACGAGCCCGCACACCATCTTCTTCCTGCTCGCGAGCGCCGTCTTCCGGGACGGGCTGGCCGCCGTCTTCACTTTCGGCGGGATCATTGCCGCCGGCACCTTCGGCTTCGAACTCAAGGACGTCATCTTCTTCGCCATCTTCGGCAACATCGTGGCGGCGGCCGGGGCCATCGCCGGCGGCTTCCTGGATGACAGGATCGGCCCGAAGGCGGTCATCATCGGCTCCCTCGTGGGGCTCCTGATCGCGGGCACCGTCATCCTGGTCCTCGGCAACGGCAGCTATGTGTTCTTCGGCCTGGACTGGTCCGGCAGCACCACGTTCTGGATTTTCGGCCTGTTCCTGTGCCTCTTCGTGGGGCCCGCCCAGTCCTCCTCGCGCGCCTACCTCGCGCGCCTCGCCCCGCACGGCGAGTCCGGGGAGCTCTTCGGCCTCTACGCCACCACGGGCCGGGCCGTGAGCTTCCTCGCCCCGGCACTCTTCACCCTCTGCATCACCATCGCGTCCCCGCTCGTGGCTCCCGGCGAGGCCCAGCGCTGGGGCATCCTCGGCATCATGGTGGTGCTGCTGGCGGGGCTGCTGGTATTCCTGCCTGTCAGGCCTCCGGGAAAGACGGAAATCGCCGTCGTGCAGGAAGCCTGAGGCCGCCGAAACACCGGCGGGCGGACTAGGCTGGAGCCATGAACGTGGACGAGGTAGACCTCCCAGGCCTGGGCCGGCGCAAGGACTTCATGACCGCCTCGGGGCGCCGGATCGGCGTCGTCGAATACCGCGAAGGCCAGACCGAACTGATCGTCTCGACGTGGGACGATCCCGACACCTGCCAGGCATCCATCCCGCTGACCGCCGACGAAGCCGCGACCCTGGGCAACCTGTTGGGCGGCCAGCGGCTGGCCATGCAGCTCTCGGAAGCGCACCGGGAAGTCCCGGGGATCGTCACCCGCCAGTTTTCGATCGGCGCGGAATCCCCCTTCCATGACAAGGCGATGGGAGATGCCTGCATCCGTACCCGCAGCGGCGTCTCCATCGTGGCCATTATGCGCGAAGGTGAGGTGCTCCCCTCGCCCGGACCCGACGTCGTCCTGCACCCCGGTGATCTCCTCGTCGCCGTGGGAACGCAAGAAGGCCTGGACACGGCGGCCGGCATCCTGCGCAACGGCTGAGCGGCATGGATCCGCTCGCACTGACCCTGATCGAGCTGGGGGCCGTCGTCTTCTGCCTCGGCATGCTGGCGAGATTGGCCGGACGGATCGGGATGTCCCCCATCCCGCTGTACCTCGTGGGCGGGCTGTTTTTCGGGGCGGGCGGACTGGTCAAACTCGAAGGCATGCACGAGTTTGCACATCTTTCCAGCGAGATCGGCGTGATCCTCCTGCTGCTTATGCTCGGCTTGGAATATACGGCTGCCGAGCTGGTGACGGGCCTGCGGCGGTCCTGGCAGGCCGGCGTCCTTGACCTGGTGCTGAACTTCCTCCCCGGCGCCGGGCTGGCGGTGATGCTGGGCTGGGGGGTGGTGGGCGCCATGGTGATGGGCGGCGTCACCTATATTTCGTCCTCCGGCATCGCGGCCAAGGTGATCACGGACCTCGGCCGGATCGGCAACCGTGAAACACCGGTGATCCTGTCCATCCTGGTTTTCGAGGACCTGGCCATGGCCATCTACCTGCCAATCCTGACGGCCACCCTGGCCGGAGTCAGCTTCCTGGTGGGCCTGCAGACGGTGGGGATTTCCCTCGCCGTCGTCAGCCTGGTGCTGCTGGTGGCCCTGCGCCACGGCCACCATGTGTCCAAGGCCGTCCACAGCGAAAACTCCGAAGTGTTCCTGCTCAACCTGCTGGGCCTTGCGCTGCTCGTGGCCGGGCTGGCTGCCGCCATGCAGGTCTCGGCGGCCGTGGGCGCCTTCATGCTCGGGATCGCCATTTCCGGTGCGACGGCGCACAGCGCCACCCGTATCCTCGAGCCGCTGCGGGACCTCTTCGCGGCGATCTTCTTTGTCGTCTTCGGGCTTAACACTGATCCGCGGACCATCCCGCCGGTCCTCGGCTGGGCACTGCTGCTGGCCGTCGTGACGGCGGCCACCAAGATGATCACCGGAATCTGGGCGGCGAAACGCGCGGGGATCGGCGTGCCGGGCCGGTTCCGCGCCGGGGCGGCGCTGATCGCCCGGGGCGAGTTCTCAATCGTCATCGCAGGCCTCGCCGTCGCCTCCGGCGTCGTTCCGCCGCAGCTGGCAGCCCTGGCCACCGCCTACGTGCTGATCATGGCCATCATGGGTCCGCTGGCTGCCCGCTTTGTCGAACCGCTCGTAAAGATGCTGCGTCCCGCGAAGCCGCGGGTGGTCGGCGCCGCCTGAACCGGACCGCGCCGCCGGATGGCCTGGAACTTCCCAGCGACGTCGTCGAAGTAATCTACGCGGCCTATCAATCCGCGGAAGCGGCCAGCGGATAGCGCTGGAGAGCCACTGATTTCCCACCACGCCACGAAAAGAGCAATCGCATGATCTACGAACTCAATCACTTCGGAATATTCGTTCAGGACATCGAAGCGTCGCTGGACTTCTACCGGAAGCTGGACACCAAGATCGTCTTCCACCACACCATTGAAGGTCCGCAGGTGCAGGTTGTGTATCTGCAGCTTGCGGGGGGCATGATCGAGCTCATTTTCAACCCGCGGCCCCGGGAGGGAACACAATTCGGCATCGACCATCTGGCGTTCATGACGGATGACCTCGAGGGCGACTACCAGCGCCTGATCGACGCCGGCTGCGCAGCAGACGAGGCCCCGAAGAGAGCAGGCACCGGCAACGGCACCCTGGCGTTCCTGCGGCGTCCGGATGGTGGCCGCCTGGAGTTGCTGGAACGCGACGTCGATTTCCGCGTCCCGGAGCCGGCCGGCGGACTCGTGCAGGGATTCGACCACTACGCCTACAGGGTGGATGACCTTGACGAGGCCGAGGAGTTCTTCGCCAAGACCATCGGGATGGCGCCCCTTCAGGACATGCCGACGGCCGGCGCGAAGGCGACCCGGTCCTTCTACAACTTCGGCTACGACGTCCTCGGTCTCCGTAGCACGGGGGAGGACACCGATCGCTTCCCGCACTTCGCGCTTCGCGTCGACGACGTGGATCAGGCCCTCGAGGTGCTCGCCGAACGAGGCGTAGAGTCCATTGCCCCGTCGGCGCCCTCCAAGTCCGGGATCGGCCGGAACGCATTCCTGACTGACCCCGACGGCGTTCGGATCGAGCTGCTCGACAGGCCCGATCTTAGGTCCTAGAGCACCGTGCGGTGGAAGTTCAGGTGGCTGCGGCTTGCCGTCGGGCCGCGCTGGCCCTGGTAACGGTTGCCGTATTCACCGGAGCCGTAGGGAAACTCGGCCGCCGAGCTGAGACGGAAGAAGCACAACTGGCCGATCTTCATGCCCGGCCACAGCTTGATCGGCAGCGTGGCCATATTGGACAACTCGAGCGTGACGTGGCCTGAGAAGCCGGGGTCGATGAAACCGGCCGTCGAGTGTGTCAGCAGGCCCAGGCGGCCCAGCGAGGACTTGCCCTCGAGCCGGGCGGCGATGTCATCGGGAAGGGTGACGGTCTCATAGGTGGAGCCCAGGACGAACTCCCCCGGGTGCAGGATGAACGGCTCACCGGAGTCGACCTCGACCAGGCGGGTCAGCTCGGGCTGTTCCTCCGAGGGATCGATGTGGGCGTACTTGTGGTTGTCGAAGAGCCGGAAGAACTTGTCGATCCGCACATCCACCGACGACGGCTGGACCATGGCAGGGTCGAACGGCTCCAGAACAATCCGTTGGGAATCTATTTCGGCACGAATGTCGCGGTCAGAGATCAGCACACGATCAAAAATACCGCATCCGCCGCAGGCGTGACGCAGGGGCGGGACGCACGGGGCCGTTGGGAACAGGTCCGGGGCCCCTGCCCCTGAGTCCGCGCCGACACTTGGCCGGTGGCCGCTGCGGCGGCCGCTTATTCCGTTTCAGGCATGTCTTCCAGCACGGCCTTGAGCTGGTCAAGCTGGCCGACTTCAGCCCTCATCCGCCGGCCGAAGACGTTCGTGAGCCGGTCCAGGAGCCCCCTGGGCTCATATTCCAGCGCGAAGCGGACGCGCGTGTTGTGACCCTCGGTGCTCAGGTAGTAGCCGCCGTGCGGCCGTTCCGGGCCGACGATGACCCGGTACTGGATCTCGGCGCCCGGCCGCGCTTCGATGATCTCAAAATCTGCGGCGACGGGCCGGCCGCCGGGGCCGGTGCGGGTCTGCCGGTAGACGGCGCCCTTCGCGCCTTCGGTGCCCGATTCCAGCTCGACGCTCCTGATCCCCTCACGCCAGATCGGGAGATTCCGGCCGTCCAGCAGGAAGTTGTACACGCTCAGCGCGTCGCGCGCGATGACGACGTCGTACTCTGCGAATGCCACGGAAATCCTTGCTCGGCGATGGCTGGTGGGTGTAGCCCGTTCCCCCGAGACTGCAGCTAGCCATTTCAGGATAAACAGCAAGCCCGGCGCCGGCAGCCGCGCGGCCGGGTTTTACCGAAGAGTTATCCGAAGCGTTATGGGACCCTGCCGGGTCCGGCTGCGCTGACCCGGCTGCGCTCACCGCCGTACCGCGGCGGGCAAAGCCCCCCGGCTGTTGTAAGCTAGGTTCCGCGGCGCTGGAAAGCGCGGCAACGCGGCTGTAGCTCAATGGTAGAGCGCTAGCTTCCCAAGCTCGATACGCGGGTTCGATTCCCGTCAGCCGCTCCAATCCACGCACCGCGCAGCGCCCATGACTACCCCTGACTGCCCCGGGGCGCGTTAGGCCGGTACCTGTATCGTTCGAAGTCAGGAACCTCTTCGGTTCCGCTACAGGAGCGATCATGGCTGACAAATCCCCCCGTCAAGCAGCATCCAAGAAATCCGGCAAGTCCATCAAGGAAAAGCGCGCCGACAAAAAGGCCACTGCAGCGCCGCCCAGCTCCATGGACAAGGCCACCGCCGCCAAGCCGGCGAATCCCAAAAAGAAGTGACCGGTTCGACGGACCGCCTCACCCTGGGAGTCCTTGCCGGCTCGCGGAAACCTGACGAGCGTCGCCTCCCGATCCATCCCCTGCACCTGGAGCGCATCGATCCGGAACTCCGGCAGCAGCTGATCCTCGAAGAAGGCTACGGCGAGCGGTTCGGCGTTTCGGACGCCCATCTGGCACCGCTGGTGGGGCGCATCGCCCCGCGCGCGCAGCTGCTGGCGGAGGCCGACGTCGTCCTCCTGCCCAAGCCGCAGCCCGAGGACCTTGCCGAGCTCCGCGACGGGCAGGTCCTCTGGGGCTGGCCGCACTGCGTCCAGGACCGGGCCATCACCCAGCTGGCGATCGACAAGAAGCTCACGCTGATCGCCTTTGAGGCGATGAACCACTGGGCCAGCGACGGCGGCTTCGGCCTGCACGTTTTCCACAAGAACAACGAACTGGCCGGCTACTGCTCGGTGCTGCATTCCCTGGCCCTCAAGGGCTCCACCGGGGACTATGGCCGGAGGCTCAGCGCCGTCGTCATCGGTTTCGGCGCGACGGCGCGCGGGGCCGTCACGGCCCTCAACGCCCACGGCATCCACGACGTCCAGGTCCTGACCAGCCGGGGTGTGGCCGCGGTGGCCTCGCCCATCCATTCGGTGCGGATTGCCCAGTTCGACCACGATGACAAGGCGCCGTTCCTCAGCGAGGTCATCACCGAACGCGGGCGGGTGCCGCTGGCGCCCTTCCTCGCCCAAAGCGACGTCGTGGTCAACTGCACCCTGCAGGATCCCAACGCGCCGCTGACCTACCTGCGCGCCGAGGACCTGGGCGCCTTCCGGCCCGGCAGCCTGATCGTGGACGTTTCCTGCGATGAGGGCATGGGCTTCAGCTGGGCGAAAAACACCACCTTCGCCGAGCCGATGTTCCAGGTGGGCGACCACATCGACTACTACGCGGTGGACCACAGCCCCTCCTACCTCTGGGATTCCTCCAGCTGGGAGATCAGCGAGGCCCTGCTGCCGTTCCTGGAGACCGTGATCTCCGGCCCCGGGGCGTGGACGGAAAATGAGACCATCCGCCGGGCGGTGGAAATCCGCGACGGCGTTATCCTCAACAAGGATGTGCTGCAGTTCCAGCGGCGCGAGCAGGAGTACCCGCACCCCCCGCTGGGCGCGTAGGGGCCCTGCCGCGGGCCGATTCGAGCGTAATGGTTACGGCGATTTTGACGCGGCGGTTTGCGTGTGGCCCGAATAACGGCTAAATTGTGAGTCGGATCACTCACAAGTGATCGTGCTTATGATCTGCGGCGGGAGAGTCCTGCCGGTACGTTCAGCAGGCGCCGTAGGAGCAAATCCTCCCCAGGAATCTCTCAGGCCCACGTACCGCCGCGGCAAGGCAACTCTGGAAAGCAGTCCGGGAAACCGGGCTCACCGACGGTGCAAGCGGCGCCCTGCGAGAGCGGGCAATGCGGAAACTCTCAGGTCCAAGACAGAGCGGGGAGGAACCCGAATCATCGTGGCGCTATTGCACCACCTGAATTATGGAGTTCCTCATGACCGTCCAATCCAAACCCACCGTCTTTGCAGACCGGCACATCGGCGCCCGCCGCCAGTCCGACGTCGACACCATGCTTAAGTTTGTCGGCTACGACAGCGTCGACGGCCTCGTCGACACCGCCGTTCCGGACTCCATCCGCCAGGCAAGCCCCCTGCTCCTGAAGGACGCCCTCAGCGAGGTCGAGGTTCTCGCCGAGCTGCGCCGCCTGGCTTCGAAGAACAAGACCGCGGTCCAGATGATCGGCCAGGGCTACTACGACACCGTGACGCCGCCGGTGATCCGCCGGAACATCCTCGAGGCCCCGGCCTGGTACACCGCCTACACGCCGTACCAGCCGGAAATCTCGCAGGGCCGGCTGGAGGCGCTGCTGAACTTCCAGACCATGGTCCAGGACCTGGTGGGCCTGCCGGTCGCGAACGCGTCGCTGCTGGATGAAGCGACGGCGGTCGCCGAGGCCGTGCTGATGATGCGCCGGGCCAACAAGAACAAGGCCGCCCACGACGGCAAGACCGTCCTGGATGCCGACTGCCTGCCCCAGACCATTGCCATCGTCAAGGGCCGCGCCGAGGCGCTGGGCTTCGAGGTCGAGGTCGCCGACCTGTCCAAGGGCCTGCCCGACGGCGTCATCAACGGCGTCGTGCTGCAGCAGCCCGGTGTTTCGGGCCGGGTGTTTGACCACGCTGAAGCGATCGCGGCGGCGAAGGAACGCGGCGCGCTCGTCACCGTCGCCGCCGATCTGTTGGCCCTGACCCTGATCGTTCCGCCGGGTGAGCAGGGCGCGGACATCGCCGTCGGCTCCACGCAGCGTTTCGGTGTTCCGTTGTTCTTCGGCGGCCCGCACGCGGCCTACATGGCCGTGCAGAAGGGCCTGGAGCGGTCCATGCCGGGCCGGCTGGTCGGTGTGTCCAAGGACTCCGCCGGCGTTCCGGCGTACCGCCTGGCGCTGCAGACCCGCGAGCAGCACATCCGCCGGGAGAAGGCGACGTCCAACATCTGCACCGCGCAGGCGCTGCTGGCCATCGTGTCCTCGTTCTACGCCGTCTACCACGGCCCGGACGGCCTCAAGGCAATCGCCGAACAGGTCCACAACAACGCCCGCACCCTGGCCGCCACCCTTCAGGCCGCCGGCCGCGAACTGGTCGCCGATACCTTCTTCGACACCGTCACGGTCCGGGTCCCGGGCAAGGCCGCCAAGGTCATCGCCGCCGCCCAGGCACGCGGCATCAACCTGCGCCACATCGACGGCGACACCATCGGCGTGTCCGCTGATGAAACCACGACGACGGAGGTCCTCTCAGCCATCGCCGTCGCCTTCGGTGCCGGTCCGGTTGCCGACGCGAAGGGCTTTGAACTGCCCGGATCGGTGCTCCGCACCTCCGATTACCTGCAGCACCCGGTGTTCAACACCCACCGCTCCGAGACCCAGCTGCTGCGCTATATCCGCAGGCTGAGTGACCGGGACCTGGCACTGGACCGCACCATGATCCCGCTGGGCTCGTGCACCATGAAGCTGAACGCCACCGCGGAGATGGAAGCCATCTCCTGGCCCGAATTCGCCTCCATCCACCCGTTCGCCCCGGACTCCCAGACCGAGGGCTGGCGCGAGCTCATCAGCGGGCTGGAAGCGGACCTCGCCGAAATCACCGGCTACGACCAGGTGTCGCTGCAGCCGAACGCAGGATCCCAGGGCGAGCTCGCCGGCCTGCTGGCCATCCGCGGCTACCACCGCTCCCGCGGTGACGACCAGCGCAACGTCTGCCTGATCCCGGCCTCGGCCCACGGCACCAACGCCGCCTCCGCGGTCCTCGCCGGCATGAAGGTCGTCGTCGTGGCCACCGCATCGGACGGCACGATCGACCATGCCGACCTGAACGCCAAGATCGAGGCCAACAAGGACGCCCTCTCGGCCATCATGATCACCTACCCCTCCACCCATGGCGTGTACGACGCCGACGTCACCGAAATCTGCGACGCGGTGCACGCCGCCGGCGGCCAGGTCTACGTGGACGGCGCCAACCTCAACGCCCTGGTGGGACTGGCCCAGCCGGGCAAGTTCGGCGGCGACGTTTCGCACCTGAACCTGCACAAGACCTTCTGCATCCCGCACGGCGGCGGCGGACCCGGCGTCGGCCCGGTCGCTGCCAAGGCCCACCTGGCACCGTTCATGCCGGGGGACGCCAACAAGGCAGCCCACGACGACGGTCACGGCGGGTCAAAGGGTGTGGCCATCTCCGCGTCCAACTACGGTTCCGCCGGCGTCCTGCCGATCTCCTGGGCCTACGTGAAGCTCATGGGCGGCGAAGGCCTGACCGAGGCGACAAAGTCGGCGCTCCTCGCGGCCAACTACGTCGCCGCACGGTTGAACGAGTACTTCCCGGTCCTGTACACGGGTGAGGGCGGCCTCGTGGCGCACGAGTGCATCCTGGACCTCCGTGACCTGACTGCCCGGACCGGCGTCACGGCCGAGGACGTGGCCAAGCGCCTCATCGACTACGGCTTCCACGCCCCCACGCTGGCGTTCCCGGTTGCCGGCACGCTGATGGTGGAGCCCACCGAGTCCGAGGACCTGGCCGAGATCGACCGGTTCATTGAAGCGATGATCACCATCCGGCAGGAAATCGACCAGGTGGCCGACGGTGACTTCACCGTGGAGAACAGCCCGCTGCGCAACGCACCCCACACCGCGTCCGCCGTCGTCTCCTCAGAGTGGACGCGGACCTACAGCCGTGAGCAGGCCGTGTTCCCGGTACACCACCTCAAGCAGGACAAGTACTTCCCGCCCGTGGGCCGCATCGACGGCGCCGGCGGGGACCGCAACCTGATCTGCTCCTGCCCGCCGCTTTCCGAGTTTGAAAACTAAGGACCCCGCCATGACTGAGAACTACACCGCGCTCTACGAAGAGCACAAGAAACTCGGCGCCTCCTTCACCGACTTCGGTGGCTGGCAGATGCCCCTGAAGTACAGCTCCGAACTGGCCGAACACCACGCCGTGCGCAACGCCGCCGGCCTGTTCGACCTCTCCCACATGGGCGAGGTCTGGGTCACCGGCCCCGAAGCCGGCGCCTTCCTGGACTATGCCCTGGTCGGCAAACTCTCCGCAATCGCGGACGGGAAAGCCAAATACTCGCTGATCTGCAACGCCGACGGCGGCATCATCGATGACCTCATCACCTACCGTTTCGGCGACGAGAAGTACCTGGTGGTCCCCAACGCGGGCAACGCACCCACCGTCGCCGCTGCCCTGGCTGAGCGGGCCGGGAATTTCGATGTGAAGGTCGAGAACGTCTCCGCGGAGATGTCCCTCGTCGCGGTCCAGGGTCCCAAGGCCGAGGCCATCCTGCTCAAGCTGACCGATGAGTCCCAGCACGCGCTGGTCACCGACCTGAAGTACTACGCGTTCAACGAGGTCACCGTGGCCGGCCACGAGGTCATCCTGGCGCGCACCGGCTACACCGGTGAGGACGGCTTCGAGCTCTTTGTACCGAACGACGGCGCCGCCCCCCTGTGGGCTTCGATCGCCGAAGCGGGGGCTGAGTTCGGCATCGTTCCGTGCGGCCTAGCCTCCCGCGATTCGCTCCGGCTCGAAGCCGGCATGCCGCTGTACGGCAACGAGCTTTCGCTCGAACGGTCGCCGTTCGACGCCGGCCTGGGTCCTGTCGTGGCGCTGAAAAGCAAGGAAGGCGACTTCGTGGGCCGCTCGGCACTGGAGGCCGCCAAGGAGGCCGGTTCCGAGCGCAAACTGGTGGGCCTGAAGGGCCTCGGCCGCCGCGCCGGCCGCGGGCACTACCCGGTGCTCAAGGACGGCGTAGTGGTTGGTGAAGTCACGTCCGGCCAGCCCTCCCCGAGCCTGGGCTACCCGATTGCGATGGCCTACGTGGATGTTGCACACACCGAGCCGGGCACTGCCCTCGAT
>NZ_JAGPOT010000057.1 GCF_018224015.1 Pseudarthrobacter albicanus | reverse complement strand
TGGTTGGTGAAGTCACGTCCGGCCAGCCCTCCCCGAGCCTGGGCTACCCGATTGCGATGGCCTACGTGGATGTTGCACACACCGAGCCGGGCACTGCCCTCGATATCGACCTGCGCGGCAAAGCGGAGCCCTTCGAGGTTGTTGCCCTGCCGTTCTACAAGCGCCAAAAGTAACCACTCCCGACGCTCTCTCACTTTTCGCAGTGTTTGGGCCGACGCTCTCTCACTTTTCGCAGTGGTCGGGCCGGCGCTCTCTCACTTTTCGCACATACCAAGACTTAAGGAAAATCACACATGGCCAAGGTTGCCGCTGAATTGAAGTATTCCGTCGAGCATGAGTGGGTTGCCGCTGATGGCTCGGGGCCGTCCGTGATCGGCGTGTCCGCCGTTGCCGCGGAGGCCCTGGGCGACATCGTGTACGTGGACCTGCCGGAGGTCGGCTCCACGGTGACCGCGGGGGAGACCTGCGGGGAGATCGAGTCGACCAAGTCCGTCTCGGACCTGTACTCCCCGGTCACGGGCGAGGTCACGGAGGTCAATGACGGCGTCGTGAGCGATCCTGCCGTGATCAACTCCGATCCGTATGGTGCCGGGTGGCTGTTCAAGGTCGCGGTGGAGTCCGAGGGGCCGCTGCTGTCCGCGCAGGAGTACGCCGAGGCCAACGGCGGCGAGCTGTGAGCGCCGCCGGTGCCGGTGCCGCAGGCACAGAAACAGCCGCGTTCGAGCAGGTCGTGTCCGCGTCCCTGGACGCGGAGCTGTCCGTCCTGGATCCGGAGATCGCCGCGGGGATCGACGCCGAGCTGGGCCGGCAGCGCGACGGCCTGGAGATGATCGCCTCGGAGAACCACACGGCGGTGGCCGTGATGCAGGCGCAGGGCTCGGTGCTGACCAACAAGTACGCCGAGGGCTACCCGGGCAAGCGCTACTACGGCGGCTGCGAGCACGTGGACGTCATCGAACAGCTCGCCATCGACCGGGTCAAGGCCCTGTTCGGCGCCGGGTTCGCGAACGTCCAGCCGCACTCGGGCGCGCAGGCGAACGCCTCGGTCATGCACGCCCTGATCAAGCCCGGCGATACCATCATGGGCCTGAACCTGGCGCACGGCGGGCACCTGACGCACGGCATGCGGATCAACTTCTCCGGCAGGCTCTACAACGTGGTCCCGTACCAGGTCCGCGAGGACACCCACACCATTGACATGGCCGAGGTGGAGCGCCTGGCGCTGGAGCACAGGCCCCGGCTGATCGTGGCCGGCTGGTCGGCGTACGCCCGGCGGCTGGACTTCGCCGAGTTCCGCCGGATCGCCGACGCCGTGGGCGCGTACCTGATGGTGGACATGGCGCACTTCGCCGGGCTCGTCGCGGCGGGCCTGCACCCCAACCCGGTCCCGCACGCCCACGTCACGACGTCCACGACGCACAAGACCCTCGCCGGTCCGCGCGGCGGGATCATCCTGTCCAACGACGCGGACATCGCGAAGAAGATCAACTCCGCGGTGTTCCCGGGCCAGCAGGGCGGCCCGCTGGAACACGTCATCGCCGGGAAGGCCGTGGCCTTCAAGATCGCGGCATCCCCGGAGTTCAGGGAACGCCAGGAACGTGTCCTGGCCGGCGCCCGGATCCTGGCCGACCGCCTGGTCCGGCCGGACGTCACCGCCCAGGGGATCAACGTGATCTCCGGCGGCACCGACGTGCACCTGGTCCTGGTGGACCTGCGCGACTGCGAACTCAACGGCCAGCAGGCCGAGGACCGCCTCGCCGCGATCGACATCACCGTCAACCGCAACGCCGTCCCCTTCGACCCGCGCCCGCCCATGGTCACCTCCGGGCTGCGGATCGGCACCCCCGCGCTGGCCACCCGCGGCTTCGGCGAAGCGGCGTTCCATGAAGTCGCGGACATCATCGCCGAAGCACTGACCGCCGACGCCGGCACCGACCTGACCGGCCTGCGCACCCGCGTTCAGGCACTCGCCGCCGCCCACCCGCTCTACCCCGCGGTTTAGTGGGATCTCGACAGGCTCGATCACCGGACACCCCGGTGGTTGAGCCTGTCGAAACCGGATCTCGACACGCTCGATCACCGAAAATTAGTTAGGAAACGCACATGGCCGTTGGAGTCTTTGATTTGTTCTCCGTCGGGATCGGACCGTCGAGTTCGCACACGGTAGGTCCCATGCGGGCCGCCGCGGTGTTCGCCGAAGAGGTCAAGGACTCCGGCAACCTCGAAAAGGTAGCGGGGCTGCGGGTTGACCTGTACGGGTCGCTGGCGGCAACGGGCCACGGCCACGGCACCATGACGGCGATCCTGCTGGGCCTGGAAGGTTTCCATCCCGAAAAGATCCTGCCAGCCGAGGTGGAGGAGCGGCTCGCCGCGATCGCTGAAACCGGAACGCTTCAGCTTGCCGGTTCGGTGCCGCTGCCTTATGGCGTCACGGACATCATCCTGCGCCCGTTGACCATCCTGCCCCGGCACACCAACGGGATGACTTTCATGGTCTCCGACGCCGGCGGCGGGACCCTGCACAAGGCCACGTTCTTCTCCGTCGGCGGCGGCTTCATCGTCCGCGAGGGCGAGGAGGACGCGGCCCTGAAGGAACTCGACGAGTCCAAGCAGGAGCTGCCCCTGCCGTTCCGCACCGCCGCGGAACTGCTGGGCCGGTGCCAGTCCAAGGGCCTGTCGATCGGGGAGATCATGTTCGTCAACGAACGCGCCTCCCGGTCGGAGGAAGAGATCCGCGAAGGCCTGCTCCACATCTACTCCGTGATGGAGGAGTGCGTGGCAACCAGCCTCAAGCGTGAGGGGCTGCTGCCCGGCGGACTTAAGGTCCGCCGTCGTGCTCCTGACTGGCATGAGCGCCTCGAAAAGGAGGACAAGGACCGGGACCCGAAGTACTGGCAGGAATGGGTGAACCTCATCGCCCTGGCAGTGAACGAGGAGAACGCGTCCGGCGGCCGGGTTGTCACCGCTCCGACCAACGGTGCCGCGGGCATCATCCCCGCGGTCCTTTACTACGCACTGCATTTCGCACCCGGGATGGACAAGGCCACGCAGGAAGACCGCGACGACGTTGTGGTCAAGTTCCTGCTCACGGCCGGTGCCATCGGGGTGCTGTACAAGGAACAGGCATCCATCTCGGGCGCCGAGGTGGGCTGCCAGGGCGAGGTGGGATCGGCGTCGTCCATGGCCGCCGGTGCCCTCGCGGAGGTTATGGGCGGCACCCCCCAGCAGGTGGAAAACGCCGCGGAAATCGCGATGGAACACAACCTGGGCCTGACCTGCGACCCGATCGGCGGCCTCGTCCAGATCCCCTGCATCGAACGCAACGCGATCGCCGCCGCGAAGGCCATCAACGCCGCCAAGATGGCGCTCTGGGGTGACGGTACTCACCGGGTCTCCCTCGACGAGGTCATCGTGACCATGCGCGAAACCGGCAAGGACATGAGCTCCAAATACAAGGAAACCGCCATGGGCGGCCTCGCCGTCAACGTCGTGGAATGCTGAATGGAGACGGCCATGACTATTGGCAACCAGCGCGGAGCAGACCAGCCGATACCGGCCGACAAGGGCCGCTCCCACCGGCGGAAGCGTCTCATGAAGCAACGGCTCGAGGCCTGGGCGGTAGGCACCACCGGTCTTGGCGGCCTGTTTCTGATTGTCCACGCATCGGCCCGGTATGCACCGTGGTGACCCGCTTCGGCCACCGTCGCCGCCCCGCGCACCCGCAATCCCAGCGCCAAGATCTCTGTTGCCGGCAAAGCCGGCCCACATTCAAAGGAAACAGAAAATGACCCTCGCACCAGAAGGCCGGAAGATGCTGCGCATTGAGCAGCGGAATGCGGCCACACCGGTGGAACGTAAGCCCGAGTGGATCAAGGCCAAGGTCCAGATGGGCCCGGAGTTCGTCCAGCTCAAGAACCTCGTCAAGAAGGAAGGCCTCCACACCGTGTGTGAGGAGGCCGGCTGCCCCAACATCTTCGAATGCTGGGAAGACAAGGAAGCGACGTTCCTGATCGGCGGCTCCGAGTGCACCCGGCGCTGCGATTTCTGCCAGATCGACACCGGCAAGCCCTCCCCCGTGGATGTGTTCGAGCCCACCAAGGTGGCCCGCTCGGTCCAGGCGATGCAGCTGCGCTACGCCACCGTCACGGGCGTGGCCCGGGACGACCTCGCCGACGAGGGTGTCTGGCTCTACGCCGAGACGGTCCGCAAGATCCACGAACTGAACCC
>NZ_JAGPOT010000056.1 GCF_018224015.1 Pseudarthrobacter albicanus | reverse complement strand
AGCGATACCCAGATGGCAGCCCTGCCCATCACCCGCCATGAATTCCACGGCGACTGGAACTACACCCTCCAACCCGCCAAAACACCATAACCGCGTGTTATTTACTGGCAAGCCCTAACCCCGGGAATCCAGGGGTTCGCTGGTAACGGTTGTCGTGTACGCGCCAAAGTAACGGGTACTTCCCTTCGCGATACACCACGCCTGCAAAACCGTCGCCGCTGACCAAGAACTGCGCCCGGTTGTAGGGCTCAAGGCTGGGACCGATTCTGTTGGAATATCGCGCTAGCGTCGGATATTTCACTTTTTCACAGCCTGTGAGTCTTGGTTTGGCTGGTCTGTGACCGGCTGGCAGGGTTGGCATTGGTCGCTCTGCTCTGGTCGTGACTCATCACAAGCCTGGCCCCGTTGGGTGCCTTTGGGGTGAATCGTCCGTCTGGAACGAAGCGACCGGCACCTTCCCGGCCCACACCGAAGGCTTGATTAGAAGATTGCCCAGCCCCCTTGCGGGTTGTGGCCCATCACAGGACTGCCTCGGCGTGACCTTCCCACGGGCTGACGCTGGCCGCACCGCGGCCAAAGCATCTGCCGGTAATGAGAAAGGAACCTCGGCCATGATGAGCACCGTCGCACATTTCTACCCGTTCGTCATTGGCGTGGATACCCACGCCCGCACCCATACCTATGCCGTGCTTGCTGCCAACGGCGCACATTTGGGAACCGAAGCGTTCCCCAACACCCACGCGGGCAGGACGCGCGATCGCCTGGGCATCCCGCCGCGCTGGAGGCGACCTTGAAGCCCTCTGGGCCATCGAAGGGACCGGAAGCTACGGGGCACTGCTCGCCGGCACGGTCGCGCGGACTGGATACCGCGTGGTGGAAGCACCCAGGGTCAGGGCCTACGCATCAGCACGTCGCGGGGCAGGGAAATCCGATCCGTTGGACGCTGGCGCGATCGCCGCGTCAGTTCTCGAGCTCGAACAATCCCAGTTGCGCAATCCCCGACACGACGATGGCGTCCGTGCTGCACTGCGAGTCTTGGTCTCAACGCGGGAGCAGATGACGATCGAGCGCACTGCGAAGGTCAACGCCCTCACTGCCCTCTTGCGCACTGTCGATCTTGGCGTCGACGCACGCAGACCCCTCACCGATACCAAAATCACTGAGATCTCTCACTGGCGCGTCCGCGATGAGCCCCTTGCCGCTGCCACCGCCCGGGCCGAGGCTCTCCGGCTCGCCAAACGCATCACCGCTCTTGATTCCGAGCTCAAGGACAACCACGCCCGTACCACCGAGCTCCTCGAAGCTAGCCCTGCCGCTCCCTTGCTCGAGGAGACCGGTATTGGTCCTGTCACCGCCGCAGTCGTTTACACGGCGTGGTCGCATCTGGGCCGACTGCGATCCGAGGCCGCCTTCGCCGCTCTCGCTGGAGTAAGCCCGATTCCCGCATCCTCGGGAAACACCACTAGGCACCGGCTAAACCGGGGCGGTGACAGACGCCTCAACAGAGCCCTGCATTTGGCCACGGGTCGTCAGAACGGTCCATGACCCCGCTACCCGCGCCTACGCTGAACGCAGGAAATCTGAAGGCAAGAGCACACGCGAGATCCGGCGGTGCCTCAAGCGGTACCTGGCCCGCCATCTTTACCGCGCCCTGAATGCACTCCACGCTGCTACTGAACGGGTGCGACCGGAGACGGGCCCCGGCCTGCCGTTTCTGGTGTTAGCTGACAATGAAGAGGACACCGGTGAGGGCCGCGGCGACGCCGGCGAGTTGGGTGCGGGAGAGCCGTTCGTGAAGCTGGACATAGGCAAGCCCCACCGTGACCAGCGGATAAAGGCTGCTGAGGATGGCGACGGAGGAGAGTGCCCCGTTGAGTGTGGCAAGGGTGAAAGCGAGGTTGGCTGCGGTATCGAGCACGCCGATGAGGGCAACTCCGGGCAGCTGACGGATTGATACCGCCGGCCGGAGGACCACAGCGATCAGGGCGAAAACCGCAACGCTGGTAAACCTGCTGGCGGAAACCCCTGTAAGGGCATCGATTTGGCCTGCCTGATGGAGGAAGACCAGCTGGAGGCCGAGGAAGAAGGCCGCGGCGACGGCCAGCCCCACGCTCAGACGATGGTCCCGGATCGGCGCACCGGTCCTTTGGCGGCTTGCCAGCACCACCCCGACCAGAGCGAGGACGATCCCGCCGACGGCCACCGGCCCCGGACGTTCGCCGATGAGAAATCCCCCGATAACAGGAACAGCGGCGGACGTGGCGACAATCGGGGCGACGATGCTCATCGTCCCGACGGCGAGGGCCCGATAGAAGCAGGCGAGGCTGCCCAGGCTCGTGACGCCGGCGGCGACTCCCCAGCCGACGGCTCCGAGATCAAGGTGCCGGCCGAAGGCCGCAACGAGGACCAGCCCAAGGAGACCGGCCAGCTGACTGAAAAGCATGACTGTCAGCAGCGGCAGGCGGCGCGAGGCCTTCCCGGCGAGGAAGTCGGCCGTGCCCCACAGAAGCGATGCCGCCAGTGACAGGGCAATACCCATTGAGATATCCAATCCATTGCCCGGACCGCACGTCGGTGCAACCCCAGGGAAACCAATAGTGCATCTTAATGCACTATTGGAAGGTTAGCATGAGGGAATGGACCTCGAAGGCATGACA
This sequence comes from Pseudarthrobacter albicanus, assembly GCF_018224015.1. Classification (GTDB taxonomy): domain Bacteria; phylum Actinomycetota; class Actinomycetes; order Actinomycetales; family Micrococcaceae; genus Arthrobacter; species Arthrobacter albicanus. The sequence continues at coordinate 19,102 of NZ_JAGPOT010000056.1, read as the reverse complement.
GCGGCAATAGGGAAGGCCGTGCGGACTGCACGCCTGGCCCAGGGTTGGAACCTTGACCACCTCGCGGAGCGGGCCGGCGTGAGCCGCCGGATGCTGGTGCAGGTCGAGCAGGGACAATCCAACCCCACCATTGCCTCCCTTCTCGCCCTCTCCGACGCCCTGGGCTTTGGGCTACCCCAGCTCATGGCTGTCACGAACGAACCCAACCTGGCAGTCACCCGGAATCGCCACGCTCCGGTTCTCTGGCAAGGACACTCCGGGGGCCACGCCCGGCTGGTCGCCGGAACCGCTCCGCCGAACGTCGTGGAACTCTGGGACTGGACCCTGGAACCCGGCGACAGCTATGACGGCGGACCGCACACGCCCGGAACCCGCGAACTCATCCAGGTCCGTGAGGGCGCGGTGCGGCTGACCGTCGGGGATCACACCGAAATCCTGAACACCGGGGATTCCGCCTCATTCACCGGAACTCTGCCGCACACCTACGCCTGGAGCCAACCTGACAATGAGCAGACATCGGCTCCAATCACCGCCCGGTTCACGCTCGTCGTCCTGGAACCAGTCCTTCGGGAACCCGCGGGAAAAGAACCAGAAGGCCCGTAGACCACAACCAGGCGCGCCAGGCGCCCGGGGCATGCTCCTGCGGGACGAAAACCTCCACCCGGCGGCCAGCCTCCACATCGATCTGGGCCCGGCGGACCCGAACATAGTCACGCACGGTCGAATACGACAGCTCCTCCGCGTCGTGCTCCTCAATGAGCCGGGCCAGGATCCGGCGGGCGGTATGGCGCTGCTTTCGCGGCGCGGTGGTGTCCTCGATCAGCATCGCGTCGATCGCCGCTTTGAACGACTCCAGCCGCCGGGCCACGACTTGTCTTGGCTTGCGTGGCGGAGGGGTGGCTGATTCCAGAGCCTGCCGCACCGTCCGCGGGTGAACTTTGTGTCTGGCCGCCCTTCGAATCAGCGCGAACAACTCCACTCTCGACTCCATCCAGACCAGCCTTCCGCCGCATCCATCCACTGATGAATCCAACGTTGAAGGCGGGGCCACATATAACCGTCACAAGCTGCCCGGCGAGTCACGAAGTGGGGCCAGAAATAACCCCGTCCTACCGGGGCCATCCAAACCTGTCATAGTCATAAGTTCATAGACCAACCCTAAATGCCGTATGTTCTCTCGGGTGCACGGAAGGCGGCTGTAGCGGCAGCCAACAGGCCCGTCAACCGGACACCGGGCCCGTCGACGGCTGAACAGAAACGCCACCCGGCGGCTGGCCGGGGGGCGTGTCTCGGAGTGCTGCTGTGCTGGCGGTCACAGGCCTGCGAGCTGCGGGTGTTTCAGTTCCCGGAGTCCTTACGATCTTGGTTGTCTGAGTTGTTGTTGCCGTCACCGTTTTTGATTGGCTGATCCGCTCGACCGGAGCCACGCAGGTCGGCTCAACGTGACAGATGTGCTGTGCCCGACCGTCTACCAGCACCACAGGTATTTGGCTCGACGACCTCTACACCCGGGCCACCTAGGCGGGTCTTCCGGCGGCTGCGCGGGAGCCGGCCGCGGCGTCGGCCTCCGCCTCGGCGGCCGCACCGATGGACGCTCCGGCGGAATGGAGGGGTTCCCTGTGCCGGCTGGCCAGCACCCAGCGCACCAGGAGCCCGGCGAGCAAGGCCCAGAAGGCCGCGCCGATGCCGGCAAAGCTGAGCCCCGAGGCGGCCATCAGGAAGGTCACGACGGCGCCAATGCGCTCGTGCGGATCGTGCAGTGCCGCGGCAATCGCCGAGGCCAGGGTGCCCAGAAGCGCTAGCCCGGCGACGGCCTCCACCAGCCCGGCCGGGGCCGCGGCCACGAGGCTCACCAGCGCCGCCGAGGTGGCCGCGAGCACCAGATAGGCGCAGCCGGAGCTGAAGGCGGCAATCCAGCGCCGCTTCGGATCATGGCCCGCCTCCTCGCCCGCGGCCAGGGCCGCGCTGAGCGCAGCCAGGTTGATGGCGTGCCCGCCAAACGGTGCACCCAGCGCCGTGCCCACGCCGGTGACCACCATGGAGGATTTCCAGGGCGTGGTGAAGCCGAAGGATTTCAACACGGCCACGCCCGGAATGTTCTGCGACGCCATGGTGACGATGAACAGCGGCAGCGCGATGCCGGCCAATCCCTGCAGGCTAAAGCCCGGCGTGGTCCATTCGAAGGCCGGCAGCAGCGGCGCGCCGGCCAGGCTGGCCCCGGTCGCCAGCAGGTAGATGCCAATGACGGCCAGTGCCACGGCCAACGCCACCGGTACCGCCCAGCGCGAGGCCAGCTTCATCACCACCAGCCAGCTGATGACCACGGGCGCCACCAGCAGGGGGGTGGGCCCCAGGGCTTTGAACGGCGCCAGGCAGAGCGAGAGCAGCACCCCGGCGAGCATGGCCTGGGCCAGTGCCACCGGAATCCGGCCGATCAGCGTCCCCAGAGCGGGAACCAGCCCCGTCAGCACGATCATGGCCCCCACGGCGAGGAACGCGCCCACGGCGGCGGGCCAGCCGCCGTCGACCATTCCCGTGCTGGCCAGCAGCGCCGCACCGGGCGTGGACCAGGCCAGCGTCACAGGCACCTTGCTGCGCCAGGAAAGCAGCAGCACGCCCAGGCTGAAGGTGACGGTCAGGGCAAGCAGGCCGGAGGCGGCCTGCGCGTCCGTGGCGCCCACGGCCTTTAGCCCCGCCAGAACCACGGCGAACGATGATGTAAAGCCCACCAATGCCGTGACGACGCCGGCCACCACCTGGCGGGAGATGCCCTGCTCGGACGCGGGGTGCCTGGAGGCGGGTTCTGCACGCGTTGTTGGGGCGGCATTGGCGTTGTGCTGCATGGGAGGGGAGTTCCTGTTCATGTGGTGATAAAGCGCAAAGTAAGCCGGCGCCACCTCTTGGCAGGACCGGCGTCGCTTTGACGCAATCCATAGGGCGTAGGCTTCAAGGCCTACTGGTTCGGCGTTACTTCGCCGGAGGCAGCGTTGCCGCCGAGTCCGTCCACGAAGCTGGAGGCCGCATTCTCGGCGCCGTCGATCTGGTCCTTGAACTTATCACCGGTTTTGTCACCGATGAAGTCTCCGGCCTTCTCGATGCCGTCCCTGGCTGCATCCTCGTGGCCGTGCATCAGCTCCTCGGCGCTGCCCGTGATGAGGGAGGACTGATTGAGGTCGTGGTCGCATTTGGGCCGGGTGCGTTCTGAGGCCGCTTTCGCCGCTCTCGCTGGAGTAGGCCCGATTCCCGCATCCTCGGGAAACACCACTCGGCACAGGCTAAATCGGGGCGGTGACAGACGTCTGAACAGAGCCCTACATTTGGCCACGGTCGTTAGAACGGTCCATGATCCCGCTACCCGTGCCTACATGGAACGCAGGAAATCTGAAGGCAAGAGCACACGCGAGATCCGGCGGTGCCTCAAGCGGTACCTGGCCCGCCATCTTTACCGCGCCCTGAATGCACTCCACGCTGCTACTGAAGCGATCCCAATCGCAGCTTGACAGATATAGAAGATTCACCCCATGTAGGTCATGGTCAGTCTTTCGGGTTGAGCTTTGGCCCTCTACGTGGCCCTGTCATCTAGTAGGTGTGCGGTTGGTTCCCAAAATTTGCAGCCCCGACAGCGGCTGGCTCCGAGGGGTCACCTGGTAGGTGTGCGGCCGCTCTCCAAGATGTGCGGGTCCTGGCAAACAAAAAAAGGAGGACCGCCGTTGGCGGTCCTCCTTTTTGGTGACTACGAGACTCAGCGTTCGAGTCCTCCGCGTTCCAGTGTCCTGCCTTTGCCGCTTTGCTTGGCCATCTTTGATGTCTTGGCCAGCGATGGTTTCTGCGCAACGGCGGCCGAGGGGTGGGTGCCCTGGTGCTTATCTGCCAAGAGCCGCGAGTTTACGGCTTCGCGGTCGCCCCTGCCTTCCAGGCCTTCGGCCAGCTGCTGGCGTCGTTCGGCGGAGTCCCATGCCGGTCCGCCCCTTGCTTCCCGGTCCTGTCGGTTGGCGCCGGCAACGGCTGCGCCGGCCACTACTTCATCGGTGCGCGCGGCCGATGCTTTGGTCCGTTCATTTTCGGCTTCGGATCGGGTCTGCTGTGCCCGGGCGAGGGCCGCGGAAACGGATGCCTCGTCCGCTCCGGTGTTGTTCACGTCGATGCCGTAACGGCTCTGCATCTGGTCCCTGATTTTCTCGGATGCCTGGGCAGCCTCGGGGTCGCAGGCCTTCCATGCCGTGGCGGTCTCGTGAACCCGTTCGATCATTTCGGGAGTGGCTTTTTCCCACCAGTCCTCGCGGCCGGCCGGTGCCAGCTGGGCCCGGGCCGCAGCGCGCTGGGCGTCAAAGCGTTCCTGCAGCTCCCGGGCTCGTTGTTCCTCTGCTGCGGCGATGGTGCGCTGTTCCTGTTCGCGCATTCTGGCAAGCTGCTCTCCGATGCGGCTGGCCACCATCAGCCCGGTCCGCATCGCCCCGTCCACTGCATCTTCCATTCCGTCTGCTTCGCTCATGCTCTTCCCCTATCGCTCGATGCCTGGATTGTTCTGCCGGCGGGTCTCTTCGGCCCGCGACTCGGCTCCGTGCAGCTGCGCTGCATCCGGTCTGGTCAAAACGGGAGGCAGCGGTGACCCGCCGCGTGAACGTTCGACCAGCAGCCTCGATCTAAGGGCTTCCTCGGAAGCTTCCGGGTGCTGTTGGCGCAGCGTCTCCATCGACAGCGGCTGCGCCTGGATTGTCTGGGCGGTGGCGCTGGCTTCGACAACCTTGCTGGCCGCCCGGACGGCTGTGGCAAGACCCCGGACACGGCGCAGATCGTCGGTGGCCTTGTGCATGTCGTGGATGGCTCTTGCTGTCTGGGCGAGCTGCCGGAACATGAGGGCATAGGCGGCGCGGTCGCTCTTGGACGTGGCGGCCAGGAGGATCATGGTGGCCCCGCGTGCGGACGGCAAGGACACTGCCGGGCGTGACGGGTAACGGCGCAGCTGGGCGGACTTGGCGAGTTCTCTGGCGGCGTCCGCCAGCGGTCCCGGCGTCGGTTCAATCCGCTTGGACCAGGCACCGAACGCCGCCGATGTCTCGCGGGCTGCCTGCGCCCAGGCGGCGTAATCATCATGCGGGGTGGTGGCCAGTTTCTCCCGGAGGGAACTGACGTCATTGGCGTACTTGCTCCACAGCGCGGCCGATGGCTGCAGCGTCTCCCGGCCAGGGCTTACCGGCCGGCGGTTGCGCGCCGCAGCGTTCCATTCCGCGACAGCGGAAGCCGCTGACTCCGGGGTGCTCTCCCACTCAGCCCGGAGCTTGGGCAACGCCAGGTCACGTCCCAGAGAGTTGCCGCCAAACCACACGGCTCGCTCTCCCTTGCGGGGGCGTTCGGCCACGGAGTAGCCGGTCACGACCTCGGTACGGCCGGCTTCGTAGCGGGGGCGCACGAGCATTCCCTCCTGGCGTGCGCGGCGGATGAACTCTGCCTCATCTGTCGACGCTCCGGCGCAGGTGCGCACCTTGCGGGCGAGGCTGTGGCGCTCGACTTCCGGCAGTCCCTGTCGGATGGCTTTAGACTGTTCAGCCGGGGTGAATCCGCGCTCGGCACGCAGGGTCCCGACAGCGTTCAGTCCGTACTTCTTCTCCAGTGTCCTGGCCGCCTGCTGGGACTTGTACTTGCTCTTCCAGCTGTTCCATTTGGTGCCGTCGTCCCGGACCATGCTGGCCACGATGTGGATGTGGTCGTTGCCGTTCTTGCTCAGCCCGTGGCGGACGGCGACCCACCGGGCGGGGGCCTTGCCGCCGTCCTCGGTGAAGTCCATTTCCTTCATGAAATCGTTCGCGATCGCACCCCATCGCTCGTCGCTGAGCTGGCCTTCTTCCGCGGCCAAACTCAGTGAGCAGTGGAAGACGTGTCCGCCGTCTACTTCGGTTTCGAAAAACTGCTTGGCCCGGTCGAGTGCGTTGGCAATATCGAGGGCAGCGTCGCGGTTCAGCTCGTTGTCGTCGTGCCAGGCCATGAGTGCCGAATCGCCGGCAACGAGGTGCGGTTCTTCGTGTTCGTTTGCACGTCCCGGGCCCGCGAGGTAGATCATCAGACCCGCCATGCGGTCGCCCTGGGTAATGTTCGGAATCACGGTGAACTTACCGCCCGGCCATGTCGGCGAGCTGACGGTCGATCCGGATGATGACAGCCCGTGCGTGGGCGATGGAAGCGGCAGCCTCTGCCGGCACTTCGCCCGTCGCATTCGCGTGCTTGGCGATCTGGTTGATGTTGTTCGCCACGGTACCGACGAGACGTTGCAGCGTTGAGAGCTGCATGAACTGATCGCGCCGCTCCGATGGATTCTCTGTGCCCTCGCTGAGCGCGGCCTCGATCAAGAGTCGCGGGATGGTCACGCGGTGCTTTTCCGCCAGGGCGAGAAGCTGGGCTTCCTCCTCCGGACTGACCTTGACCTCGTGGCGGTGCATCCGACCGCCGTGAACATTGGCCCGGCGGCGACGGGACTTCCAACCGGCGAAGCCGTTGCCTTCACTCACTTGTCCCGCCCTTCGTAATTGCCAGCGCAGCGAACCCGTAAACCCGGGGACCACACTGACAAGTGTGCCAAATCCGAGACGACAAGTCGAGGATCGAGCCAACTTAGCCGTGCTAAGTTACCAGCTTGCTCAGTACTTTTTGCCGTTTGCCTGCCCGTTTCAGTAAGTCAGCGGTCCTGCAAGGCCGGCGATACCGGCGCGCATGGAAATTGCTCAGTCCTTTTTGCCGTTTGCCTGCCCGTTTCAGTAAGTCAGCGGTCCTGCAAGGCCGGCGATACCGGCGCGCATGGACATTGCTCAGTCCTTTTTGCCGTTTGCCTGCCCGTTGCAGTAAGTCAGCGGTCCAGCAAGGCCGGCGATACCGGCGCGCATGGAAATTGCTCAGTCCTTTTTGCCGTTTGCCTGCCCGTTTCAGTAAGTCAGCGGTCCTGCAAGGCCGGCGATACCGGCGCGCATGGAAATTGCCCGTCATAGGTCGTACCGGCGGGCTAGGCTGAACGCATGGCAACCATCGATATTGAACAGACACGTAACCAGGCCAAGGCACTCCTGAACTCACGCATCGAGTCTGTAACCGCACTGGTCAAGACCCGGCAGCGGATCACCGACCTGCGGGAACAGCTCGCCGAAGCAGAACGCGAAGACAAGCGCGCCTATGTGCGCGCCACCAAGGACGGATGGAGCCCGGAGGAGCTGAAGAAGCTGGGTCTCGAATCCGGCGCCGCAGCACGCCGCCGGAAGACATCGAGCCGCGCCACGAGCGACAGCGCCGCAGCCCCTACAGAGGACGACAGCCACAGCGCACAGTAGCCTTGCCCCTCGCCCGCATGTGCACGGCAAAAGCTAAAGCCTCCGGGCTTTTCCCGCACACACCCCGACGACGGGACCCAGCCGACCGGCTGCACACAACCGCCAGGGAACCCTGCGAGGATCCATCACCACGGCGCACCGGCGATCATGCACAGCCTGGACACACAGGTGGGCACCAACGGCAGACTCTCCCATGGTCCAAGACGCCCCGTTCCCCGGCCGTCGTTGCCGCGTCGGGTCCGGTTCTTTTTAGCCATAGACGACACGGAAGTTCCGGTTCGCGGACACGGCGAAGGCCAGCACCTTTTCGAGGTGCCGGCCTTCGTTCTTTCTTCAGCTGCTGGTCAGTCTTCGGCCGCGACGTCATCTTCCTGGACCTGGCCGGCGGCAATGCGCTCGGCGGTCTTCGCGAAGGCCGCGTCGATGTACGCCATCAGGTCACTCTCCCGAACCCGCCACACACCCCTTCCACCGAATTGCCCGGCGGGCAGTTCTCCGCTGCGAACCAGCGAATAGACGAGTGAGCCCTTCACGTTCAGGACCTCCTGGACCTGCTCCAGTGTCAGCATCCTGGGGAACACCGGACCCTTCGTGGGCGCGGGGAAATTGTCGTTGTCCTCAATCCTTGTGGGCATCTCTATTCGACCTCGTTCCGGTGTTGCAGTTCGTCCCTGGTGCGCTGCCCGCGGCGGAGTGAACCGGCCGGGGCCGGCTCCCATTTCCTGCCATGGTTGTGCTTGCGCTGGAGGCGTTTCACTTCACGCATCGTCGCACGGACGATGAAGTCCGACACGCTCACATCCCCCTCCACGTGCCCGGCGGCCAGGAACGCGGCTCGGACCTGCCCGGCCTCGTCCTCGGTGAAGTAGGGAGTGAACGCCGCGATTTTTTTCATGCTCATTGATCCTCAATGTGATCAGCACCCTGGTCCGCGGCACTCGGCCGGGCCGGGGCGATGCGTGCCAGCAGAGCCTCGTAGGCTGCCTGCATGGCGGTGTCCCTGGCGTCGGCAGCAGCGAGCTTCGTTGCGGTCTCCGCCGCCTCTGCGGCAACGGCCCGCTCCGTGGCCCGGGATTCCTCCACCTCGGCGGCGAGGACCGCCAACTGGCCCTGCAACTCCTCGACCCGCGTGGCCAGTGCGGACACAGCCGTGTCCTTCTCCTCAGTGAGCCGGTCCAAGTCCGCGACCAGCTCCGCGATCTCGGCATCCCGGTCCTTGCGTTCCTGCGCCCATGTCGCTTCCACGGACGCATGCCGCGCGTCCGCCAATCCGGAGGCCTCGGCCCAGGCCGTTCCGGCCAGGCGCGCCGCCGCTTCCAGTAACGTCGCCGGCGTCGCGGCCAGCTGACTGCCGGCAGCCTGCCGCTCGTCGGACCACTCCTTCAAGTAGCGCGTCGCGTCGGCATTGCTCACCCCCGCGGCCGCGCGCACGGTGGAAACGGTTGGGCGCCGCTCGGCGCTGATCTTTTCAGCGGCGGCGTACACACGGTCTTTCACGCTCTCGGTCATGCGCATTCCCGTCGAAAAAGTAGTAGTAGTGATACTACTCCTACTACTCGGTTTTGTCGCCGCTTGTCAGATGGCTGGTTCGGTTGCTGCGCCCGGAACGGGGATCCGGCCGCCGGGGTTGGCGTCGATACCGAACCACGGGTCATCGTCCGCGTACTCCCGGCTGCTGATGCTCATACTTTCGGCGGGGTGCGGTTGCTCCTGCCCGGCTCCGCTTTGCGCAGCATCCGGTCGGCCGCCCCGGGTCTGGTGGACGTCCTCGGCCGCGTACCGCAGGGACGGGCCGATCTCCTCGACTTCGAGTTCAATCACGGTGCGCGTCTCCCCCGTCTTCGTCTCGTACGTGCGGGACGTCAACAACCCCGTTGCGATCACCCGGGTGCCTTTGGTCAGGGACTCCGCGACGTGCTCGGCCGCCTCCCGCCAGACGCTGGCCCGCAGGAACAACGTCTCCCCATCCACCCAATCGTTGGCCTTCCGGTCGAACGTCCTGGGCGTGGAAGCGATGGTGTAGTTGGCGTGCGTCCCGCCGGATGTCGCAACTGTCGTGGGTTCCCCAACGTCCCTCGTATGCATGCGCCTACTCTGGCCGGGCCAGCAAGCCATTTCCGCCGATCATCAAAGAAATGAGATTTTGTCAGAATTCCTGAAGGATATATCCTTTTCCTGATTATTGTTCAGTCTGGGTGAAGTGAGGCACGTTTGGTGAAGCTGGCCGTCGTGCGCCCGGCCATAGCCAGCCGGTCTCTGTCGCCTCAGGAACTGGACGACTTCGAGCAAGAGCTGGTTGATCAGTTCGCTCTTGCCGCAGCCGCCTCGGGAATCACGGATGACCACATCACGCAGGAACGCTCGGTGATTTTCGCGTTTCTCCGGTTCCTCGGGAACCATCTCTGGACCGCCCGGCCGGAGGACGTGGACAGGTTCCTGAACCGGGAACGAAAGGTGCGGGGGCTGGCCAAGAGCACCGTGCACTCCAAAGCAGGGACGCTCGCACGATTCTTTGATTTCCTGACGGGCCGATACCAGGGCGAAATCCATAAGCTCACCGGTCATGTGGTCGCCCAGCCCGTTGACGAGTTCAACCGGCCGGCAAAGGCTGACTATGGTGGCATGATCCGCGTCCCTCCCTCCGGAAGCGAGGTGGAAGCACTGTTTACGGAATGGCGAGAGTCGCTACCGGGGTCGCGCAAGTATCTGCCCGCTGCCCGCGATTACCTCGCCGCATCGCTATGGCGCCGCGTCGGGCTGCGGATCAACGAAACGGTCATGCTCGATATCCGCGACTGGCGGCCCGATTTGGGTGAACGCGGGAAGCTGCACGTACGTTTCGGCAAGGGCAGCATGGGCCGGGGGCCCAAGACGCGCATGGTGCCTGCGATCAATGGTGTCGATGATCTGCTGAACTGGTGGCTCATCGATGTCCGCCACCAGTTCGGCGACGACTGGGACGACCCGGACGCGCCGCTGCTGCCCAGTGAGCGCCGCGACCATGAACTCAGGCGGAACCGGCGGGCCGGTGACGACGCATTGAGATCCGGATTCGCCAGGGCCGTGAACACTTGGCTGCCCGACTGGTCGGGCCGGCTGACGCCCCACGGGATGCGTCATTTCTGCGCCTCGTCGATGTACGAACGTGGACTTGATCTCAAGGCTATCCAGGACCTGCTCGGGCATGAATGGCTTTCCACAACAACCCGCTACATCCATGTCCACGACAATCATGTTGAAGCAGCATGGGCTGTAACCAACGACCGAGTCGCCCTGCGATGGGGAACTGGAACGAGGTGAACTGATGCGTTGGAATCTGCGCATGAAGGCAGCTGAACGAGGCGTCTGGAAATCGACCGAACTGCGTCGACGGCTGGCCGATGCCGGCCTGGAAATCAGTGCGGGAAAGATGTCGGCCCTTTGGACCGGGACGCCGACGACGATCCGGCTGGACGACCTCGACATCGTCTGCGACGTCCTGGACTGCGAGCCGAATGACCTGCTCATCCGTGAACCCGCGGTGGTCGCGGCCCGCCGGCCGGTCAGGGCCAACGTCGCCGCGGGCGGGACGGTCACGCCCAGACTCGGGCGGAACCGCACCCTGCCTCCAGCGTGAGTGCACCACGTACCTGCCCAAAATGCTCTGAAAGGCCGGTCGCAACAGCCGGGCACTCCCACTGCTACCAGTGCCTGCCGGGAGGCCCGTTTACGCCCCCGCCGTGCCGCAAATGCGGTGCGACGACGCTGTATTTTTCCGGCGGGTTATGCCGGCGGTGTCACCGTTTCGCACCCCACATAATCGACAGCTGCGTCGACTGCCTCGGCTGGGGCGTCACACGCACGAGCGGCTGGCTGTGCGAGGGCTGCCGGGGCTGGCGACGCCGGTTCAAGGCTACGGGCTCCTGCCAGTGCTGCCGCGAAACCAAGGCAGTGAACCTCGACGGATTCTGCCGCCTTTGCTGGCGCACCGCGGTCGGTGCACGTCCCCACGGCACCGGCCCATCCGTCATCGAGATGAACCGCCACGGGCAGCAGCTGTTCTTCGTGGATCTGTTCCGCCAGAACGGCCGTTCCGCTTCGGGTCCGGAAACTCCGTCGACACCACCCCATCACTATCCAGTGGCCCACGCGCAGCTGACGCTCATGGACGTTCCCCTGGAACTCGCACGCATCAGCACCCCTCCGGTCCCACCAGATACCGTGTTTGCCGGGCTGCTGGATCGTGCCGCCCGCGAGCATGCCAGCGCCCATGGATGGAGCAAGACCCGGCTCAATACGACCCGAAAGGGCCTCCTGATCCTGGCCTGCGCACAGGACACACCCGGCGCGGCCATTGCGGCCAGCGAGGTCGCCGAGCTGGACTCGACCGCTTACAACCGACAGCCGATCCTGGACGTCCTCGATGCAGCCGGTCTGCTTCGGGACGACCGGCAACCTCCGATAGTCGCTTGGTTCGCCCGCCAGATCATGGGACTTCCCGGACCCATCACCGAGGAACTTCAGATGTGGTTCGACACGATGATCCACGGGCGCACCGCTCCCCCGCGGTCCCGACCGCGCGCACCGGTCACCATCCGCGTTCGCGTCCGGTCCGCGCTCCCTGCGGTTCAGACGTGGGCAGCGGAAGGCCACACCTCCTTGCGTGAAATAGCCCGTGCAGACATCGACCGGGCGCTGCCCGCCCAAGGGAGTGCCCGGGCACTGACGGGATCGGCGCTGCGTTCGCTGTTCCGCACCCTTAAGGCCCAACGGGCCGTCTTCACCGATCCCACCACCCACACCAAGACCGGCAGCCCGGAAACGCGCACACCGCTGCCGATCAACGAAACCGCAATGCGCACCGCCCTGGAATCCGACAGCCCGGCACAAGCAGCCTTGGCCACACTGATCGGCTACCACGCTTTGCGCAGCGGGCAAGTCCGCGCCCTGCTCCTCACGGACGTCCGCGACGGCAGGCTCTACCTGCCCGACCGCACCGTGCTGCTGGCGCAGCCGGCCCGCCGCTGCCTCACCGCCTGGCTGGACTACCGGAACACCCAATGGCCCGGGAGCATCAACCCGCACCTGCTGGTCAACATTCAAACCGCCGTCCGAACTACCCAAGTCAGCCACGTCTGGATCAACAGCACCCTCGGCATGTCCGCCCAGGCCCTCCGCGAAGACCGGATCCTGGACGAAGCCCAGGCAACACAAGACATCCGCAGGCTCTGCGATCTCTTCGGCCTCAGCGTCCCCGCCGCCGAACGCTATCTAACAACCGATCACCCTTCGCTCATGACTGCGACTGACAATGCCCGGACGTAGCAGCGTTGGCGCGAGTCCCAAACCCTCGCCGGCTGAATGGCGCCACCCCTTGCAGGTTCGGAACGTCCTTGGACCGCGCCGAATTTTGCTATGCCCTGCGCCAGGTCATGCCGGTCCAGCCCGAGGGATGTTGCTCAGTAGGGCGTCGATCCCCGTGCCTTGAACCAACTCAAGTTGCACCTTGTCGGATGGGTGGAGAAAGTGTCGCCGCCCGGCCTGGGAGAGGTCGACATTGATGGGGCCCGGAAAGTCATCCATGCGGGCCAAGTGGCATGGTTGCCCCGCTCCCGGCAGAAACCGGTTCGGGGACCGGCCGACGTCCATATGCACCGAATCGGGACAGCGGAGTGTAGGGCAGCAGAAGCGCTGACAGCTCCTGGGCACGGCCCTCAGTGGCTACGGCTCACCCACCCCGGGCCAGGGAGAGCCACACGGCGATGATTGCCACAAGCCCAACTGCGTAGACCGTTATCTCCACCAGCAGGTCTGTACGGTTTCGGCGCGCCATGCGGGCTCCCCAACCAGTTCCTGAGGTGTCGGCGAGTCGTTCCCAAGCCAGCCTGCGGGTTTCAGGATCGTTCGCAGCTTTTGCCACGTCAGTATCAATCCACTGGATGGGGGTCCAGCCCGAAGAGCGCCCGTCTCCGGTCAGCACTTCTCTAAGGAGCTTCCGGAATGCATCATCGCGGGTGCTTCCTGGTCGGTGCATGAACCACGATTCATAACGTGCGTGTCGTTGAAGAACGTAGTCATACAGCTCTGCCGCAGCGGGTTCAAGCAGTCCACGCAAGCGCGTGGCGGGTTGTCTCTTCATGGTCACCTATGTCCTGTCCTACCGTGCGGCGAATATCAATGCCGACAATTCCGATCGGGCATGCCGGGTTCCGAACAGCGGCCGTGGGCGTGATTGAGCCTTGTTACCATCACCTACGGTCCGTCATGCCGGAGTCGAATTTCCTCACGGGTGCGCTGTCCGCGCCGCAGGACCCCGCCCGGGGCCGGGGCCCATTTCCTGCCCCGGTTGTGCCGGCGCTGCAGCCTTTTCACTTCACGCATCGTAGCGGCCACGATGAGGTCCGACACGGATGCGTACCCTTCCGGGTAGCCGGCGGCGAGGAACGCCGCGCGGACCTGGCCGGTTTCTTCCTCCGTGAAGTACGGCGTGAAGGCCGCGACCTTCTTAGGCCCCACCGCTCATCACCACGCCGGCTCACCTGCGGGGCCCGGAACATTGATCCAGCCAGCCGGGTTCGCTTCCTTGCCAAACCATGGGTCGTCATCCGCGAACTGCGCTGCAGGTTCACCAACCGGCCGGTAAGTGTCGTCCCCGTCGCCATCGACGACGCCCTGGCGGGCGCTGCGGCTGCGGGTGACCGTCGCGGTCGCATACCGCAGGGAGGGGCCGATTTCTTCGACTTCGAGTTCGATCACGGTCCGAGTCTCCCCTTCCTTCGTCTCGTAGGTCCGGGACTTCAACAGCCCGGAAACAATAACCCGGGTGCCTTTGGTGAGGGATTCCGCGACGTGCTCGGCTGCGTCCCGCCAGATGCTGGCCCGGAGGAACAATGTCTCACCGTCCACCCATTCGTTGGCCTGCCGATCGAAGGTCCTGGGCGTGGAGGCAAGGGTGAAGTTCGCGACCGGAATGCCTTCAGAATTCCCGAACTCACGGGAAACGGGGGTGAACCGCAGCTCGGGGTCGGTGGTGAGGTTTCCGATGACGGTAATGCTGGTATCGCCTGACATTGGTGACGTTCCTCCTCTGCTGGTTTCTACGCTTCTCGGACGCGGCGGCCGGCGGATTCGATGGTGATGATCTGCTCGATCCCGCCCGGGTTCAGTCCTGACCAGTGGTTCTCCGTGCCGTCCTTGTCGTGGACGACGACCGGGACCTGAGAGTAGCCGAGCTCTTCGGTGATGTACTCGAAAGCGCCTTCGTTGGTGGTGACGTCCACCTCGTGGAACGCGATGCCGGCCTCCGCGAACTTCTGCTTGGTCTTGGCACAGCCAAAGCATCCGGCGGGCTTGGTGTAGATGGTGAGAGTCATTTTCAGTCCTCGGTTTCGTATCACGTTGGTTAGGTTCGACTGCCTGACTTGCTACCTCAATTCTAACAATCATTCAACTGAATGCATAGGCTTTTCACCCCTAAATCTAGAGGGTTTTGTCCAGAAGTATGACCAAATCACCCTGAGCCCCGTCCGGGAACCAGGCGCCAGCCGCCATGCATCTTGGTCCTCGGAATAGAGCCGCAGTAAGAGCCGGGGCCCTCCCCGATGAGGGGACATCCTGGTTGCGTGACACCCGGCTCCACTGCGTCGTCCATGGCTATGTTTTAGCGCTCGAATCCTCCGTCACGTGAGTAACTTGGCGCGGGTCCGGATGATGCTTGCTGCTAATCTCGTCCAGGCGCCCGATCATGACAGGGTCAACTTGGAGCATGGGACAGCGGATGCAGGCGTGTTCATGCTCGCAGGGTGTGGCGTAGGGGCGCCCGCAGTTACCAAGCTCAACCTTGCGTTTATCAAAGTGCTTCTCGAACTCGTCCCATTCCGTCACGGTGGCCGCCCGGTATTCCCTGACGGGGCGGGCGGCACGGCGGCCGGCGAGGTGGGTCTGGTAGTGGCGGATGACGTCTTCTTGGAAGACGGTGACGTAGCCGTGGGTGGTCTGCACGTCCAGGTGCCCCAGGAGTGCGGCGCCGATGTGGATTGGCAGGCCGTGGTTCACGAGGTCGGTGGCGAATAGGCGGCGGAAGTCGTGCGGGGTGAACCGGCAGCCGGTCAGCTCGGGGCGTTCGACGGTCAGGGCATCGCTGAGCTTGGCCAGTTCATCGCGCAGGGTTCCCGGGTTAATGACCTCGGTGCGCTGTCCGATGGTGCGTTGGAAAAGGAAGGGCTGGGGGTCGCTTGTGATTCGCTCGTACTGGTCAAAGCGCGTCGCTAACGGCACGTCCCTGCGGTTCCGGGTGAGGCGGCGGATGATCGTTGCGATCACATGAACAATTCCGCCGTCATCGGGATTACGCGTTCACGGTCGCTTTTGGAGGGGGCAACAACCAGCAGGGCCACGACTTCAGCGTTGGGTCGGACGTACTGCCGGATGCTCAACTGGGACAGCTCCAGGAGTTCTTCACAGCGCAGCCCTTGGTGCCGCAAGGTCTCCACTGCCGCCCATTGCCAGAACGTGGCATCTTCGGTGAACGTGACGTTGATCTTCCGTCCGGTCGACTCATCGCGTACCCGGATGTTAGCCCGGCCGTGGATCTCGGCATGCCGGGCGTCACCAACGGTGAATAGGCGCCGGTAGCGCTTGGCTCCGACGGTCAGTTCCTGGTCTGGTTTGGCGTCCGTCGCTGCCTTCAGGAGGTCATGGAAGTGGTCCCGGCGGGCGGTAACCGCGGCGACGAAGGCCGGAAGGACTGGTTGAAGCCGGCGTATGCGGGCGTCCATGCGTTCTTTGGCTCTGCGGTTCGCTTTCGCCCGCGACCTGGTTTCCCTGCCGCTGATGGGGCAGGGTGCCACCCACCGTGCCCAGCGTTCTGGTTCCTGCGCTGCCCAGCCTTGGATGTCAAGGTAGAAGGCCCGGATGTTTGTCATGACCGCGTGCGCGCTTAGACGCGGCTTACCGTCGCGGCGGATCTCGAGGACAGCCCGCCATCTCTCATAGTGCTCCGGTGTAAGGGCGAGGTCCTTCTGGACAGGGTTGACCTTTAGGAGCCCGGTCCAGAACTTCTCGCAGAGGTCCCCTGCGATATCCCGCAACGTCGAGTAGTCGATGTCATGGCTGCGGCGGGTCAGGTAAGCGACGAAAAGCGCGTGAATGTCCGGGTCGGCGATGTTGTGCCGGTCAACAAGCTCCGCGGGAGTCATGGCCGGGGACCGCATCGCTCCTCGCAACGTGGCGGGAACGTGCTTGGGGAAGTGTCCGGATTCTGCCATGAGCCGCCAAGCAAGGTGACCGACATAGGACTCGTAGCCGGCGCCCCAGCCGCCTTCCCGGGTGGCGATCGCGTAATGAAGCAGCGCTTCGGGACTCAGATCGGCGAAAGCAATGCCCTGGGTCGTCAACGCCGCGGCAACATCGAAGCGGGCACAACGTTTGAAATGCCCCGAGGTGTCGTGCTTGTCGACCAACGCCAGAAACCGCTCCAGATCTGGGTCGTTCTGGGCAGCTTCGAAATGCTCGTGGTAGCGCACGAAGCTGTTGACCCGGAACGCTGCCAAAGACGGCCTGATCACGCGAAGGCAGCACAGGAGCAGGAGCGAATGGCCCAGTTCCCCGTCCAGACGGAGATTCCCTGTACTCAACTCCCTGATCCGGCGCTTGCCGTCGTTCAGGCCCGAGGCGATCCACCGTTCCTGCCATGTCTTGCCAGGGTGTTCTCCGAGGTAGCCGAGCAGCCACCTCAATCCCGCGCAGCGCAGCGAGCACCTGGGTTGAGACCTCGGCCAAATCACATCGACCAGCCCGTTGATCATCTCCAGAGTCGCTGTGTCGAGGTCCCCCTGCGGGCGCGGCGGGAC
Organism: Pseudarthrobacter albicanus; assembly: GCF_018224015.1. Classification (GTDB taxonomy): domain Bacteria; phylum Actinomycetota; class Actinomycetes; order Actinomycetales; family Micrococcaceae; genus Arthrobacter; species Arthrobacter albicanus. The sequence continues at coordinate 1,959 of NZ_JAGPOT010000056.1, read as the reverse complement.
CGCCGGCGGAGTTGCCGGAGCGGGGGTGATGACGCTGCGGGTCCGCTTCCTGCCAGCAGATGCCGGCTCCAGCTGCCGCTGCTGGGGGTGTCGGAGAGCCCTAACCACCGAACACCACCGTGAAGTCATCGGCGTCGTAAACAGGCGTCAGCGTCGGTTCCGGGCGGGGGGCGGCAAAGTGCTCCTGCACTTTTTGAAAGACTTCGTCTATCCGCGGCCGCAGGTAGGGTGCCATTGATGACACGCGCCGGTGGCGGGTCACGGCCATCACCTCGGGCAGCGTCAGTTTCGGATCGGACACCATCCGGTCGATCGTCGTGTGCCGCAGATCGTGCAGCGACCAGTCCGTCCCAAGTACGGCATTCGCACGCTGCAGGACACGCCGGGCCGCGTGATAATTCAGCGGTCGCGGCGTTCCGTGCAGGGCCCGCCAGATCAGTTCACCACGTCCTGGAGTGCCGTGCTCATGAAAGTACGCCGCCAAATACTGTAAGGACTCCGGTGAGGCAGGAACCGGTTCAAGTGCCCGGGACCCTTTTGAAATAACCCAGACGCGCTGCCCGGCCCAGTCCACCTGGTCGCCTCTGACCCCGAGTAGTTCGCTCGCCCGGGCACCCGATGACAAGTAAAGGCTCACGAGCGCCCGGTCACGACTGGTCCCGAAGTGCACCGATCAGCTCATCGACAAGATCATCCGGAATCGATCGCGGCGCCAAAACGGCCGTCTTCTGCCGCAACGGCGCACGGCGCAGCCCCGGCGTCTCCTCCATTGGACTGCGGTGCGCCAGCCGTGCCCGGCGGCCAGGGCTCTCCGGCACCGGATTCATCACGGGTCCGCGACCAAACCGGGCGTGGAACGCATAGAACGAAGCAAGAACAGCCAATGCGTGATTAATCGTCGATGGCGCATATCCCCCAGCCAGCGGCCGCTTCCCGGTCCGGGGGTTCATCAGCCGGGTCCCGTTCTGTCGCCGCTGAGGATTCACGCCCGAGCGCATCCAGCCAACCAGAACTTCAACCTCCAGACGGCCCGCTTGGTCCCAGGGAACACCGATCAGCTGCAACACCCGCCACCAGCGCAACAGGTCATTCCCGTACGAACGCACCGTCAGCGGGCTCATGTCCGTCAACACGAGATCGCTAAGAAATACCGAGAACACCTCGATCTCCCGGTCCGCTTCATCGACCACTGCGTACGGCAGCAGGCCCGTCGCGTTTTGACGGACCGCGCCGATGCGCGGCAATCCGATCTGTCCCTCGAGCAGCTTCAGTTGCATTTCGTCCACGATGACCACCTCTCTGGAGACTGCGGATCAGCCTCTGAAGTTCAGTCAACAGGACGCTCTCCATCTCGCGGTTGTTCGCGATCAGGGTCTTCCGTTCGACTTTCTGTTCCTCGGTCATCGGGCCTTTCTGGGTCTGGGTGCCGCCGTCGTAGCGTTCGTACCTCGGGGTGAAGCCCAGGTCCTTCCAGCCGGTGATGACGGGCTTGGCGTTGTGTTGGCCCCGGTAGTCGGTGCTGATCAGGCAGGCGTTGGCGTCCTCGTCCGTGGGCCGATTCCCCGTCGGCCCGCTTCGCGGCCGAGACGTACAGGTTCTCTTCGTCGGCGTAGTGTCCGGCGTCCTCCACGACGGTCATGCCTTGGGCTTCCAGTTCCTCGATGAGCGTCGCGAGGGCGGCGGCGCTGTCGCGGCGGTCGCGCAGCTGCTGGGCGACGTGGAGGAGCTGATGGGGTTCGTCCGCGATGACGGATTCCAATTCCTCGGTCGCGTCCTGGTTCCCTTCAAACTCGGCCATGATGAGGGCTTCGTCGATGGTGTATCCCTTGCCGAGGGCGGCGGCTCCGGCGTTCGAGGATTTGGCTTTCAGTGCCCCTTCCACGGTGGTTTTGGTGCGCCCGGTTTTCTTGGCGATAGCGGCCGCTGAAACGCCGATCAGCGATAGCTGGTGGTAGGCGG
>NZ_JAGPOT010000055.1 GCF_018224015.1 Pseudarthrobacter albicanus | reverse complement strand
TTCAGTGCCCCTTCCACGGTGGTTTTGGTGCGCCCGGTTTTCTTGGCGATAGCGGCCGCTGAAACGCCGATCAGCGATAGCTGGTGGTAGGCGGCGGCTTCGTCCGCTTCGGTCAGTTCGGCGCGCTGGATGTTCTCCACGACCTGGGTCACGATGCGTTCGGCTTCCTCGGGGGACTCGATGATCATCACCGGGATGCTGGTGCGTCCGGCTTCGAGGGCGGCGCGGGTGCGGCGCTGTCCCATCAGGACATGCACGCCCCCGTCGTCCATGCGGTGGGCGATAACGGGTTCCATCACGCCGTGTTCCTTGATGCTGGCAATGAAATCGGCTGTCAGGGCGGCGTCTTTGCGGACGTTGATGTCAACGGTCAGGGTGGCCGGGTCGAGCATTTCGAGGGTGGGTGTGGTGTTCATGGTGTTGCTCCTTTTGCAGAGGATTTCGGTGGGTGGGCCGGCATTGGTGACCGGCCAGCTTCCCTCTCCCCCCGTTTTTTGGTTGCTGGCAAGCTCGCTTGCTCGGCGGCCGACGGAGCCCTGTCTACCCGCAGGGCAAGGGGGAGGAAATTCCCGGAGGAAATCAGCGACGCAGGAGCGCCGGAGGGAACTTCCTGCACCGCAGGCCCCGGTGGAGCTTGCGGAACCGGGGCTAGACGGGGTGGAGCGGACGCCTAGAATCCGGAGGACAGCAACCAGAAAACGTCGAAGACGTAGACACGGGCCAGGGCATCCGGAGCCCTGCGACGGAGGCACTGGACCCAACAGCCGGCCGCGCCAGCGGACGCCCGATAACTGGTTGGAGCGCAGCGTAAATCAGGGCCCTGCCAGGGGCGGAACGGCCCTTCCGGTTGCAGGTGCTTCTCCCCCGGTAGACCTCCTGGTGTTTTCTTTCAAAGGGGCAGCGCGGGGGTTTTGCGGAGTAATTTCAGGAAGCGACCGGCAGCGGCGGGTCGGTGGCGGCGGAGCCGCTGACAGCCGAAGAGCTCATGGAACTCGAAGAGGCGTGGGCTGAGCTTGCGGCCGGCCCCGGAGGCCTCGGAGCTGGCGAATTTCCATGCCTGCACCCGCCCGGGCCGGTCCTGGACCGAGGACCCGGCAGCGTTCAGGGCGGTAGCGGCAACGCTGCGGGAGTTCCCGGCAGCGGAAGCCCAGCCGCCAAGATAGTGGCGGCACGGCCCCAGCCGCTCGGCGGCCGGCTGGCCCCGCGCCGGTCTAAGAGTCCGGCCCGAACCTGGCCCTGGACACGGCTGGCCGGCTTTAAGCGGTCCGGAACGTCAGGAGAGGCCCCTCCCGCGCAGACCAAATCTAGGGTGGCGCCGCTACTGCTTCGTTCGGCCCCGGTCGTCCTCGTCCGGGGTTTCCGGCACGATGCGCTGCAGGAGCGCGTCGTGCGCCGCTTGCAGGGTCTCTGCCCTGGCCTCGGACGCGGCCACCCTGGCCGCTGCGTCGGCGCCGGTGCTGCTGGCCTGCTGTTCGGCCGCTCGTGCCTGCTCCAGCTGCGCCTTCATCGCCGTGGCCTGGGTATCCAGTGCGGTGATCCTGGCGGTGAGTTCGGTGACGGCGGCGTCTTTCTCGGCGGTGACTTTGTCCAGGTCAGCGACGAGTTCGGAGATCTCCAGCGCCAGGTCCTTCTTCTCCTGGGCCCAGACGGCTTCCGCGGCGGCGTGCCGCTCATTCGCCAGGGCGGATGCCTCGGCCCAGCAGGCCCCGGCCAGGCGCGCGGCCTGTTCCAGCACCGTTGCCGGCGTCGCGGCGACCTGTCCTCCCGCGGCCTGCTTCTCCTCGACCCACTCCTTCAGGTATCGGGTGGCATCGGCGTTGCTCACACCCGCCGCTGCCCGCACCGTCGAGACGGTAGGCCGGCGCTCGGCGCTGATCTGCTCCGCAGCAGCAAATACACGGTCTTTCACACTCGACGCCACGGCGGCAACCTCAGTAGTAGTAGTAGTAGTAGTAGTAGTAGTAAAACTACTACTCCTACTATTCGATGGCAATACCGCGGTCGACCTCGCCTGCCCCCTCGGCCTGTCCGGCCGCCCGGGAGCTCGGGGGCGGCGAGCCGGGCGTCCGCGGGGCTGGCCTCCACGCCGCCACCCGCCTGGGAGCGGCCGTGGCAGGATGGCTCCATCATGGACAGGCCGGTTACGGGCGCGCTCCTGACGCGGAATGGGTGTTGATGTACCGGCTCGGACTGAGCCGGCAACGCATCGCTGATCTCGTGCGCGCCGAACCCGCTACCGTCGGCTACAGACGTACTCGTATGTGGGACCGACATGCCTGCGGGCGGGCGGGCTGCGAGAACCCTCAGATGAGGATGTCTTGTTACGGCAGGAGGGCGGCCCCATACCTGCGGTGAGCTACCTGTGGAAGGTGACAACGCGCACTTGCCGGCAGGGCAGGGACCGAAGGGTGGAGCAGGAGTAGGGTCCATTCGCAGTAAGTATGAGAACTTCGGCAGAGTACCGATCTGGGACAGAGTATCCGGAACCATCACGAACGCTTCGGGAGACAAGTCATAGCCGTCTGACTTCGGAAAACGTTCCCCGGCCCCTTACCTTGCGCGTGAATCTGCCGACTGTCAGTCTCGGGAGAAATTTTCTTTAGCGACCGCGCACAGTGCGGGCGCGAGAAATGGATCCAAGGCCATCCGACCAGCACTAAAGGTCAGAAATCACGCCAAAACCACCACCGGTCCCTGCCCAGGAAAATCCATGACGCCGAGAACAACCAGGTGGGACGTCCACCTGATTTACCGCATCGCCATATGCCGAAATCTTGGTTCGTGACCGCGGCTGGAGGGCAGAGGCGACGGCAGCACCAAAGCTGCCAGGTATCACAGCAGCTCCCTGACAGGGGGCTTATAGACAGGAATCACATGACAGTAGTGGGGGAACTGCCCGCAGAAACGACTCAAGCTCCGGAACCGAAGCCAAAGTCCCGCAAGAAGCTCGCGATCATCGGTGTCGGCGTGGCCGCAGCCATCGTCGTCGCTATTGTCGCCGTGACCGCTGGCGGCGGTGACGCCGGGGCACCTGCCCTGGCGTTGAAGCCGGACGCCCAGGCAACCGTGAAGAGCTACCTCAAGGCGCTCAGCGACGGGAAGGGCGACGACGCCCTCCAGTACCTTGACGCCCAGCCCGCCCCCAGGCTGGACCTGGCCGCCGCGAAGGTCCTCGGCGAGGCCAAGAGCCGCATCCAGGACATCAAGGTAGGCGAGGACCTCGGCGTCAAGCCGCAGGAGACGGACGGCAAGGCTGGGGTGCGCGCGACATACATGTTGGGCGGCAAGGAATCCACTGTCGACTTCCATCTGGTCGACGGCAAGGACGGCTGGGTCATCCAGGACCCCAAGACGATCATCCTCGACACCCCGATCCAGGAGATTGGCCCGACCGTGAACGGCAAGCGCGCGTCCCTCGACTACACGGCTAAGGTGGGCGAGTCCCTGGTCTTGCAGCCGGGTACGACGACCACGCTGCTCCCAGCTGAGTATCCGCTCACCTACACGGGCGCCAACAAGAACTTCATCTTCACAATGGACAGCTTCGCCACGGACGTGACGGAGGACTTCATCGACTTCGACATGCAGCTGGTGGGCGCGTCCTTGCAAACTCAGATGACCAAGTACGTGAACGACTGCATCGCTACGGGAGAGACGAAGCCGGAACTGGTGAAGGGTTACCCGTGCGGGTTCGCCTCGGTAGACTTCCCCGCAGACAATTCTCCTGGCGTCCAAACGGACAAGACCGAGTGGACGATCACGTCGCCGCCGGTCGTCCAGGTCAACTCGGGGAACCAGATTTGGACCGTCAATTTCGCTACGTCGGCTCACCGCGTGAGGATCAATACCTCCGCTGGGGTGCATGAGAATGAGCAGTTGACGCCGTCGTTCCACTGTGGCGGCAAGTGGACCTTTACGGCTCAGGGTGAGCCGCGGTTCATGTCCGGCGCTTGCGACCCGTTCCAAAAGAACCTGGGCTTCGCGGGCGGTGCGTTCGGCAACGGGAACATGTACGCGCTGACGAAGGATCTGCAGCCCGCGAGCTAGTCGGCTGTTTGGGAGGGGCTTCGCGGTTGACGCGGAGCCCCCTCGCGCTGGTACTCCGGTACCCTGTCTCGCGGTTCCTACCCGTGGCGCCGGAAGTCCGCGCTCCCACCCGTCACCGACCCGAGGCGGCGGCGCCTTTGACCGGGTGGTCAAGGGATGACTCCGGCGTTAGAAAGCCGCTTCAGGGTGGCCCAGACAAGGCTGTCCGTGACCCCAGCAACGTTGTCACCGCTGTGGGCCTCGAAGCCTTGGCCTTTCTGCGGCCGGTGGCATCCATCCGGCGGTAATGATGGCGTGGGCGAGGTAACGGTGTTGTTCGGGCGGCGGTAGGCCGGCGCTCGGCACTGATCTGCTCCGCAGCAGCAAACACACGCTCTTTCACACTCAACGCCACGGCGACACTCAACGAGTAGCGTGAGTAGGAGTAGTAGTAACAAAACGACTACTCCTACTACTGTCTGGCAATACCGCCGCCGAATTCGACGGCTTTGTCAGCCCTTTCCGCCTCCGGCAGCTCATGGGCCCGGCGGCGGGACCCATAGCCCCACCGTTGCTGGGATCCACGTTGCTGGCCCCCCTTGCGGGGGAGGCCGTGGCAGGATGGGCTCCATCATGGACAGGCGGTTACGGCGCGCTCCGGACGCGGAATGGGTGTTGATGTACCGGCTCGGACTGAGCCGGCAACGCATCGCCGATCTCGTGCGCGCCGAACCCGCCACCGTCGGCTACCACCTGGTCATCGCCCGCCGCCAGGACCCCGGCCTCGAACCCGCACACCAGGCCGCCACGGTGACCAAAGCCGGGCCCTCCCCCGCGGACCTTGCCCGCATGGAAGAGGTCATCGCCTGGATCACGGTCGGGGGCCGGTTGCCCCGGGACCGCTCGGAGGACAAGGGTCAACGGTCGATGGCGCGGTGGCTCTCGGATCGCCGGCGCGAAGCAGCCGAGGGCACCTTGTCCCCGGCTTACCGTGACGACCTCGCCCGCGTCCCCGGGTGGACGGGGAACCCCCGGGCAGCCGCGGATGAAGCCCGGTGGCATGACCGGCTCGCCCAGCTGACGGACTTCCGCGCCGAGGGCAACGACTGGCCCCGCCACCACCACTACGCCTCAGAACGGGAACACACCCTCGGGGTGTGGATCCACACCCAGCGGTACAAACACCGCCGCGGCGACCTCGTCCCTGAAAAGGTCAGGCTCCTGGATGACGCCGTCCCCGGGTGGCGGGCCGGACGGACCCGGGGCCGCCCGCCCCGGCGATGAACGCAGGTCCTGCGCACCTTCCGCAGGCTCGTCGTGAATGTTACGCAGGCCGGTAGACTTATTGAGGCTCTCCAGTCCCCCCAGCTTGGAGAGCCGGAGCCTCCGCGTTTGAGTCCTTGATTCGCGTGGAGGCTTCCTCATACCCCCGACAAAGGCCCGCGGCCCGACTTCCCGTCAGTACAGCGTGACGTGCGGCCGGGTTGTGCCCATTGGGGGTCAGGTGGAGCCCTCCGCACAGCTCAAAGCTGTCCCCACTGGCGTGCAACCGGGCCCCGCCGGGAGGCCGATCCCGCCGGCCGATAGGTCTATTGTCGGGCCCAGGAGCTAGACTGAATCGAACATATATTCGAATAAAAGGTGTGTTGTGGGCGTTCTTGTTGGTCCCCGCGTGATAGATGCGGGTGCGTCGTTGTTGTCGGTGCTGATCATCGAAACAAAACGGGGAAAGCTTTGGACCAACGTCCGACACATCACACTGGAAAGCCACCGGTACTGTCCGTCGTCCATCTTGTCCTCAGCCTCGGCGCCTTGGCGGCAACAAGTGCCGCGGCCATCCTGTGGAATCCGATCGACACGGATTTCATCACTCGCGCTGACAGTGCGGGGTGGGACATGACCATGCTTCTGCCTCACCAAATGGAACTCTCGCTCGTCGTCAATGCGTCAGTTCTCATAACCTTTGTCCTCGTCGTGACCGCGTTCTATGGAGTGCTGGCATCACGCCGGCGGGCCAAAGACTCACACGGAGCAAGCGCATGAGCTACGAGCGGCGCCTGACCTTCAACCCAAGAATGCGCGGGTTGTCCGAAGCCGAGATCGCCGGAGTACTCGACGACGTGCGGGCGCATAAGGCCGCCGCAGGGAATCTAGCTAACGCCGATTTCAGCACGGCCGAGGACTACGCGAAGCAGTTCCCCAGGAAGAAGAGGCGGACACGGGGAAGCGCCATCGTGGTCGTAGGGGGAGTATTGGCGATCGCCTACATTCTCTTCGCGATCCTCCTCGCGATCCTCTTCAGAGTCGATATTCGAGAGTACGTCGGCACGATCACGCTCTGGCCGGGGCTCGTATTGATCCTTGCTGGACCTTGGCTGGATTCCTGACCGATTACTTCCAGCCAGCCGGAGCTCACGAGCCCGCTAAGGTTCCCCAAACGGGACGGTGACAACGCCAATCAGAGCTGCGAGATAATCGGCACTTACCTGTGGATTTGATCGCTTCGTGGCGGCATTCTGTGATCGCTTAGTGTCGCACCTGCGTAAGCCGATCATGCAGCGGGCGGTCAGTCGGGGGCAGCTGCGGAAGCCGAGGAAAGGACGTCATTGCGGACCGACCAACGGCCGACCGCTGCCGCTGTGCCAACGGTTGCCCATGGGATCAGCAGCAAGGGCTGCCAGCCGAGACCCAGGACGCTTCCCAGCAGCCAGAACGCGAGGGTGGGCACCGCGAAAAAGGCCCCGATGTGGATCCTTTGATTCCGGACTGGGCGCAGAAGGTAGGCCAACACCCAGGCCAGTGGCACCGCGAACACCAGGGAAACTCCGAAACCATAAAGAACAACCATGCCCAAAAGGCCCCATACATGCCCGCCGTCCGTGCCGTCTCTCGCGGCGGGCACGCCGTAGCCTGCCGCAACCAAGAGCAGCAGTAGGCCTACCCAGAGCGAAGTTGGCGATCAACCAGCCCTTGATAAATGCGTACGCGTCCAGGACCACCCTGTGTGATCGAACTGCCTGCGGCTGCGCCGCGTCCCCCAACGCCATGGGCCTAGCCTACCGATGCGCAAAACGTTCATGTATGTCCGCCCGATAGAGGATCGGCATACGCGACACCTAACCGCCATTCTGAACTGTGAAAAAACCGCCATTCTCTGATTGTGTCAACCTAAGTTGGCCCCGGTCTGACGGTTGAAAGAGGCCCCACCAGACTCAGAAAATGGCAGTGCGGCGGAGCTTAGCCCAGCTGGTGATGTCGGGTGGTGCGTGCTCGGTGAAGCCGCCGCATCGGACGCAGCCGGAACAGACACAAGTGCCGGCGGCATTTATATGTTCAGCGGAGGCCGGGTCCGTCCGTCGCGTTCAGGGCGGCCGACCATTTTTCCTCGATGCGCCCGTACCGCCAGACGGCCAGTGCGAGGACCCAAGCCAGGACGAAGAGCCCGGCGATTCCGTAGCCGACGTTGTTCAGGTCCACTTGTCCGATGGCCGCCAGCGGGCCGGTGGTGATGCCGGCCTTCTCGTCCAGGATGGAGACGAGCTCGATGGTGCCGATGATCAGGGCCACGGCCACGGAGAGGGCGGTGATGACCAGGTTGTAGTAGATCTTCCTGACGGGCCTGGCGAAGGCCCATCCGTACGCGAAGTTCATGAAGCAGCCGTCCACTGAATCGAGTAGGCTCATCCCCGCCGCGAACAACACCGGAAGTGTCAGGATCGCGTACCAGGGCAGCGCGAAGGCCGCGGCGCCGCCGGCCAGGACGAGCAGGCTGACCTCGGTCGCGGTATCGAAGCCCAGGCCGAACAGCAGCCCGACGACGTACATCTGCCAGGGCTTGGTGATGACCCGGGTTGCGCGGCCGAAGAAGCGGTTCATCAGGCCCCGGTTGTTCAGCTGTTCCTCCAGGGCTGTCTCGTCGTAGTCCCCGTGGCGCATGCGCCGGAAGACCTTGAGGATCCCGGCCAGGACGAGCAGGTTCAGGATTCCGATGATCCACAGGAACACCCCCGACACGCTGGTGCCGATCAGGCCGAGGACTTCGTGCAGGGTCGAGGCATCGGAACCGACCTGATCGGCCAGTGCGCGGATGCCGGCGGCGAGCAGCACGCAGAGCCCGAAGACGATGCTGGAATGTCCCAGAGAAAACCAGAACCCCACGGACAACGGCCGGGCGCCGTCGTGCATGAGTTTGCGGGTGGTGTTGTCGATCGCCGCGATGTGGTCCGCGTCAAAGGCGTGCCGCAGTCCCAGGATGTATGCGGTGACACCGAGCCCGACCCCGAAGACCTGGTCGGAGCCGACGTGCAGGTTCTGCGGGGCCACCACCCAGGCGAGTACGCCCCAGCCCGCTAGGTGCAGGACGATGACAACGCCGGCCATGGTCGCCACCGAGGCCCATTCCCGGCCGGTGAGGGCGTTTCTGATCCTTCGGCCCGGGGAAGTCCCGGAATAAGGGGCGGACTTCACGGCGCACCTCCGGATTCTGCCGCAACAGGCGGCGCGAGACCCGGCGGCCCGGGTCTAACGGAAGTTTACGCCCGCACGTTCCCCCGCCCAACGGGTCCGGGCCACTAAAACCTCACTCCGAGTAGGGGCGTTCGCCGCACCGACTTCGGCGGTTTCAGATGGCGGCTTGTTGGTTTCTGGTGTGTGCGAGCCGGTAGGAGTCGGTGCCCGTTTCGATGATGTTCCCGCCGAAGGTGAGCCTGTCCACGATCGCCGCGCAGAGACCGGGGTCGGTGAAGGTTTTCGGCCAGCCGGAGAAAGACTCATTGGAGGCGACCGCTACGGAGTTCTTCTCTTCACGTTCGGTGAGGACCTGGAAGAGGAGTTCGGCGCCGCGGCGGTCCAGTTCCATATGGGGTCGCTTCAGAAAACGGAAAAAATCGTACGCTAAGGGCGCATGGAGGCAGTTAACCACTGGTCCGCAGCTTGTCGATGGAAGCTGGCCAAAGTCCGTCCGTTTACGAACCTTTACCGGGCGGTGAAGGTAAAGAATGTCACAGGGGACGCCGCGGCTCCCTGTGCCCGGTAGAAGTCGAGAGCGTGCTTGTCTTCGTTGTCGGCTGGCACAAATACCTCGCCGAAGCCTGCTGCCGCTGCGGCTTCGCGTAGTTCGAGAACCAGCCTGCTTCCAACGCCCCGTCTCTGGTGATCCTGGCGCACTGCAAGGTCATAGATGAATACCTCTGACGATGGGGATCGCGTCATGGGCAGAGTGTGGGCGGTGATGCCGCCAACAATGTCGTCACCGGCGAATGCGGCGATGGCCCAAAACGAATCTCGATCGAGAAGCCAAACAAGATAGTCGTCGGTGAGCGGCTCGGCATCCTCTGCGAATACAGCAGCCATCATCGCGAACATGTCACGGGCCACTGTCAGATCGCCTCGGACGAGCCGCTTCGTCCAGAGTGTAGTCACTTTGCAATCGTGTCATGCCCGATCCGCACGAACAATGCCGTCTGCAACAGCAACTTGGGCTCAAATCACCACTCTGGATTAGGTCCGTCAGGGGAACCTCTATCGGACAGGTGGCGTTCGGTCATCTCTTCTACAGATATAGGCTAACGATCACGTATTTGGCTCATAATCGAGGCATGAGAGTGACTGGCACCGTGACTCATCCGAACGTTATTCGGTCCGCAGAGTGCTGGTCGACCACGTCAACTACATCCTCATGAATCAGTACCGGAACGAGCTCGGACTGAGCGGCAACCCCTGGGACCAACCCGCACCCACAGTGACCGACCTGATGCTCAATGGTCAGGTCACTGTCCTCGTCAATGGAGTCGAAGTGCCCGGCACGGAGGTCAATACGGACCGGTTCGTATACGGCATCGGCGCAGAACTAGCAGGCGGTGGCGTCGTGACCGCCGTGCTTCCACGCGCCGACCTCAAGCGCGTCCAGGTCCAGTTCACAAGCCGGAGATAGCGACCATGTCGTGGGGCACGTAAGCCGGTCCATTGGGGAACCCTCACCTGGACGCAATCACGCGGGCGCAATTTCTACGTGTGGCGTTTCTTGAGGGGACCCACTTACGGGCGGGCCCTTGTCATATACTCTACGCATAGGTAAACTATGCATAGAGTAATTCGAAGTGATTGGAGTAAGCCATGTGGACCACGGAGTACACGGGGACAACCGCTGTTTCACCGGAACGGGTATGGGTGACTTTGCGAGGGTTGCATACCGGCGAGCTCACGTACGAGGGAGCGGACGCCTTCGAACTGCATGGCCCATTTGCAGCGGGGACGGAGTTGACGGTCACTCCTGTCGGCCAGGACGCATTCGAGTCGACGATCGTTGAGTTGGTCGAGAACGAGACCTACGCGGATGAGACGCAATTCGGTGACTTGACGCTGCGATTCCGTCACGCTCTCGTGCCCATCGGTGATGGCGGCACGCGAGTAACACACCGGCTGGAGATCAGCGGCACGGACGCGGACGAGGTGGGGCCGCAGCTTGGCCCGCAGATCAGTGGCGACTTCGACGAAACGATGTCCAAACTGTTCGAGTTGGCCTTGAGCCGTCCATGACCCTCTTTCCCGAAGGCCCTGAGTCCAGCCCGGGTTTTCTGCTTTGGAACGCCACACTGCGATGGCAACGCGCAATTGCCGCAGCACTCGGTCCGCTCGGACTGACTCATGTGCAGTTTGTCCTGCTCGCAACAACGTGGTGGTTGAGCCAAACCGATCGCGCCCCCAATCAGGTGCAGCTGTCCGAGCGCACAGGCTCTGACGCCCGCATGACCTCTGCGGTCATCCGTCGTCTTGAAGCCAAGGGACTGCTGGAACGACGACCGGACGAGCGCGACAGCCGGGCAAAGATCATCCACCCCACAGCGGAAGGAATCGACCTTGCTCGCCGAGCCATCACCCTCGTGGAGAACGTCGACCACGAATTCTTCTCTCCGGCAGACCAACCAGAACTCCTACACACGCTGCAAGCCCTGGCCGGGGTGAGAACACTCAACTGAGCACCGCCCGCACACCAACGAAGAGAACGCCACCAACGCATCCCCGTAGAGCGTGCTGCTCAGTGCAGCTCGCGCCGCATGAGTACGCGCGGGAATCGGTTAATCACCGAGTCCGTCTCAGCGACCTTGGTGAACCCGCCCCGCTCGAACAGCGCACGAGTACCGACGTAGGCCATAGTGAGGTCGACCTTCTCGCCGTGGTTGTCGACCGGATAGCCCTCGATCGCGGGTGCGCCGTGATCGCGGGCGAACTGCACGGCTCCGGCCAGCAGGTGATGCGATATGCCTTTGCCACGGTGCCCCGGTCTCACCCTGATGCACCAGACCGACCACACATCGAGGTCATCCACATGCGGGATCTTGCGGTTTCGGGCGAAGCTGGTATCGGCGCGGGGATGCACGCCGGCCCACCCCACAACCTCATCGCTCTCGTAAGCGAGCACCCCCGGCGGAGGATGCTGCCCGACCAGCTCCTTCACGAGAGCTCCGCGCTCGGGACCGCGCAGCGCAAGGTTCTGGTTCGACGGGATGCGATAGCTCAGACACCAGCAGACGTTCGCATCAGGCCGCTTCGGTCCCACCATCAACCTCACGTCCTCGAACACCGTTGCGGGACGGACTTCGATGACCATGTCGCCACACTGCCACCCGTGCACAGCATCAGCAACAGCGCTGCCCGCACCGGCACTGCCGGGAGGCGACCGAACCGACCGTTCAACCGACAGAGCGGTGTCCGGATGAGGATCGCCTTACGGGCGAACAGCCGTTGTGATTAGGAGTTACTCTGTTGTTCTGCAAACCTGACCATCACAGCCGCATCCTGCTTGTGGAAAGTACGCCAGTCTGAGCCAACGTCGATCCAATGCGCGGGTTGACCAACTTCCGGCAGCAGCCTCGTCGCAGGGTCGGCGATCGCCCAAAAGGACAAGTTCAGCGTCGCTGACCAATCCGATCTGTATGAGCGGGCAGCAGCGAACGCCGGGCGGTCAGCAACGACTAGTTCGAGACCTGTCTCTTCGGCATGCTCGCGAACGGCGCCCTCGCGCGGGGTCTCCCCGGGGTCCACCCGTCCACCAGGCGGGACAAGGCCCCGCCAGCGATGCTCAACGACGAGTATGCGCTGGAAATCTGAGGAGAACACCCACACATCAGCGGCCAATGGGCGCGGATCTGCTCGCCAATTGGACTGGAACCACGCCAGGAGCCCATCTTCAGCTACGTGCGCGATGGACATGTCACGGATGGCCGCATCAACACCCCGCTCGTCGTGCAGCGCCGGCACCCGGTCCGGACTAAGAGGGGGGAGCCCCGAGCGTATTGTCGAGTCGTCTGCGTGGATGTTGTGTGAGTGCACCCTCCAACCGTACGTCGTGATTTCCGCCGCGGCGCCCGGTGGAGGATCCTTCAGCGTGCATTGTTGGCTTAACAGCTTCCGTGCAACATGCTGCGATAGACCTTTATACAGGTAGTGGTGCCATCTTTGATTCCGCTATTAGTTCCGCGATTTGAAGAGCGTTCAGAGCTGCACCTTTGCGGAGGTTGTCTCCGCTAATGAACATTGCCAGCCCTCGACCTTCTGGTATTCCTTCATCGGCTCGGATTCGCCCTACAAGAGAGACATCCAACCCTGTGGCTTTCAACGGCGTCGGAATTTCCGTGAGGACTACGCCAGGCGCTTCGGCCAGAAGTTCGACGGCCCGGCTGACAGGGAGAGGAGTAGCGAACTCCGCGTTGACGGACAGCGAGTGCCCAGTGAAGACAGGCACGCGCGTGCAGGTGCCGCTGACCAGCAGGTCGGGCAGTTCAAGGATCTTCCGACTCTCGTGACGGAGCTTCTGTTCCTCGCTGGTTTCAAAGGACCGTCATCGACGAGCTCCCCTGCGTACGGGATGACGTTGAACGCAATAGTTTCGGCGAATATCTTCTCGGCAGGGAATTCGATGGAGTCACCATCGTGCAACAGGTTCAGCGAACCCTGCTCTGATGCGACAGCGACTTCCTTCGCCAACGCAGGGCCGGCGCCTATCCCGACACCGGAGACGGCTTGGTACGTGCTGATGATCAGGCGTTGTAGTCCTGCTTCGCGGTCAAGCACCTTCAACGCCGGCATTGCGGCCATCGTCGTACAGTTGGGGTTGGCGATGATGCCTTTCGTGGCGTTTTCGATGGCGTGGGGGTTTACTTCGCTGACGACCAGCGGAACGTCGGGATCCATGCGGAAAGCCGATGAGTTATCAATGACTGTCGCTCCCGCAGCGGCGAAGCGTGGCGCCAGATCTCGTGCCGTGGATGCTCCGGCCGAGAAGATTGCGATGTCCAACCCTGCCGGATCCGCCGTTTCAGCGTCCTCTACGAGGATCTGGTCATCACCCCAGGGGAGAAAGGTGCCCGCACTGCGGGCTGAGGCGAAAAAGCGCACTTCCAAAATGGGGAAGCTGCGTTCCCGAAGTAGCTGCCTGACCAGGGCCCCGACCTGACCTGTGGCTCCTACTACCCCGACGCTCATCTTCCGTATCACGCGCATCAACTCCACCATCTGCAATTAAGGACGATCCAGGTTCTCGAAAACGAGCAGGATCGGCACGTCCGAGAAAACTCAAAGCACGTGCCTTCTCACCCTAACGAGTCCTCCACACTCGAGGCCGCCTCCGTACGGTCTGTTGCGCAATGCGAATGAGAGCGGCCAGCCGCAATCCGGCGAACCAAGCGGAACACCACTGCGTTCTGTCCCGCAGAGGGATCCTTTACCGGACACTCCACCGGATAACTCAGTTCCTAAATGCTCACATGCCGCGGGAACCACCCGTTCAGTTTGCATTTCCGGTAATCGGACACGAACCGGGAGTAGGGTCGAGCTGTGAATCCTACAGGGGGCCGACAACCATGGACCTTCGCGGCGGTGTGCGTGATGGTCGCCGCGCTGACGCTCCTAATGTTTGGCCCGCCTTGGGTGTCGGTGATCGAGCTGCTGCCTGGCTATGTTGCGGCGTACCTGCTGATCGGAGTGTGCATCTTCGGTCCCGCCCGGAAGTTGCCGCCGCTGCGGCAAGCCGTGGCGTTCCTGCTGCCCGGCGCCCTGCTGGTTCCCCTGGCACTTCTGAACCTGGGTTTCTGGGCCGGCGGCTGGCTGCTCGGCCTGTCCGCATGGGGACTCCTGCTCAGCCGGTGGACACCAGAGGACCAGCTCAAGCCTGTCCAGCTGCTGAAGTTCCTGGGGCTGATGGTGCTGGGCCTGGTGATCTTCACGTTCAACGTCATTTACCCGGTCTGTAGCCTCGGCCTGTTCCTGCTGCCAATCATTCCGCTCGCCCGGTTGGCCTACTCCGAGTACCGGGCAAGAATACTGCAGGCGGCCGCGGAGGTTCTCCTGGCCATAACTGTTGTCGTGCTGGCCCTTGTGATCCCCACACCTGAAGGGTCATGGTCCTCACCCTTGACCTACGCAGGCGGAGCGGCAACCGCAGGCCTGATGATGGCGTATTGGGCTTGGGGGCTGCCCCTCCGCTCTTCCCGGCTACGGCAGCTCAACAACGGGGCTGTTGTCTAAGCGCTGGTTCTCCTGCTCACGCTGCCCGTTAGCCGATCATGCATCGGGAGGTCAGGCGGAGGCAGTTGCGGAAGTAGAGGAATGGACCTCCTTGCGAACTGCCCAAC
The DNA here is from genome assembly GCF_018224015.1 of Pseudarthrobacter albicanus. GTDB lineage: Bacteria > Actinomycetota > Actinomycetes > Actinomycetales > Micrococcaceae > Arthrobacter > Arthrobacter albicanus. The sequence continues at coordinate 15,949 of NZ_JAGPOT010000055.1, read as the reverse complement.
GGCCGATTGCTGCTGCTGCGCCAACGGTGGCCCATGGGACCAGCAGCAAGGGCTGCCAGCCGAGACCTAGGACGCTTCCCAGCAGCCAAAACACGAGGGTGGGCACCGTGAAGAAGGCTCCGATGTGGATCCATTGATTGCGGACCGGGCGCAGAAGATAGGCCAACACCCAGGCCAGTGGCGCCGCGAAAACCAGGGAAACTCCGAAGCCATAAAATACCACTATGCCCAAATAACCCCACACGTAGCCGGCATCGGTACCGTCCCGCGCGGCGGGTACGCCGTAGCCTGCCGCCACCACGAGCAGCAGTAGGCCTACCCAGATCGAGGTGGCGATCAGCCAGCCCTTGATGAACGCGTACGAGTCCAGGACCACCTTGTGTGATCGAACTGCCTGCGGCTGCGCCGCTTCCCCCCACGCCATGGGCCTAGCCTACCGATGCGCAAAAGCTTCCCGCATGTACCGAGAGTCTGGCCGCCCGCTGGGGGATCCCTCAGCGGGACAGTCGGTTCTAACGCCACCCGCTATCGGACAAGAACAGATTCTGATCGAGCCGCCATCAGAGTGTGAAAACTGTTCCAGTGTCCGAGTTTCACGCGGTTGGCGGGTAACGCCGCTATCGGTGCTGGTGAGAGTCGGTTGCGCGCGGTTGGGTCTGGCCCCCGTAACCGCGCGCAACCGACTCTAGGTGATCGCAGTACTCGTGCCACCACGCCGGGTCCACGGCTGCCATATTGTCGTTGCCGTCCCGGTGTCCGACGCTGCCGTCGGCCAACTCACGCACGGGTGCGGACCTGCGAGGGGTGGCCGTCGTGGGCGCCCGGAGCCCGCTCGTCCCATGGTTTCCCGGGCTGACGGTCTGACGGGCTGAACCGGCGGCCGGCGGTGCAGGAACCGGCCCTCCGCCGCCCGGTTCCTTGTCAGTGCCCGGGCCGGGAGTTAGCCTGATCCACGGGGGGCACGAGGAGGGAAGCCGCGGCCGGGAGGTCCGGCATTCCCGGACAAAGGAGTCTGTCAATGTCGACTGTTTCCGATCCGCGCAAACCTGGCCCGCCCAGCGGGTCCCGCGGGCAGCAGCTCTGGTGCACTCGATGCCAGACGGCTGAACACCTGATCATCGAATCCATCGACACGCTCCGGCCGGCGCGCACAGGGCTGGTCGAAGTCACGTACACCTGCGTTGAATGCGACTTCTTCTACTTCCACACCGCCTCCGTGGCCGGCGTTGCTGAGGTCCTGAACCGGCCGGGCCAACGATCCGGGGTGCTTCAGTTCGGCGGCAACTACCTGCATTGCGGGGAACCGATGACGGTAGCTGGATCCCAGCAGCGCAGCGTCCACGCCACGCTCTCGACGGAACTGACCGGTGAAGGACCCCTGGAGGTGTACCTGCGCACCAGGGTCCTGCACTGCAGCTGCGGGTTCCACATGGAAATACCCGACTGACAAACACCGGGCTCCCTGCCGTCTTCAGGGCACGGGTCAGCCCGGACCGAACTCGCAAAAGACGCGCACCTCGACCAACAACGCCTCGCAGGATCGGGGCTGAGCCTGGGACATACGCTGGGAAGCCGTGACGGGGTTGACGCCCTGCTCGCTGAAGCCGAACGCGCGGGAGGTAAAGTAACCGCCGCCGCACATGAGCGCCCTTGGGGAATTTACTCCGGGTACTTCAGCGACCCCGACGGCCACCTGTGGGAAGCCGTCTACTTCATGCCGACCACCACCCACACCGAATCGACGTCCGCTTAGGATTCCTCATAAGGAAACGAAACGGCTGCGCAGAGGGCTTCTGACGGTGATGGTGTTATTAAGCCGTGGGGCGGCGTGACTCTTCGACTGACTGACGCTTTTTGAAGCTGTCTTGTGCGGAGACGCGGCCTTCAATTCCCATGAAGGGGCCAGTCGCCGGAATGGTGCGTCGTGTAGGCGTTAGCCGGAGAGGGCGGCCGAGGCTGTGCTGGGGCTGGTCGTTTCTCCGTCTCTCTCGAGGAACGGTTCGCCGTGAGTGAAGTGACCGACGGGTTCCAGGTGGGTGAGGCCGGTGGCGTGGGCGACGACGTCGGCGAGTCTGCCATTTCGGTCGAATGCCTGCCGCTGCCGCCTGGCCCCCGTGCCGTGATCAATGATCCTTTGCAGTGACTGCACGACGTCGGCGGAATCGCCTGCATCGTGCAGTGCCTCACGGACATGGCCGTAGAGCGCGTCGAAGACATTTCTTGCGGTGTCTGGCCGGTGCCTTACCGGGTGGAGGAGCTCCCCGCCAGCCCCCCAACGGCTGGCTAGCCATGCCCCCTGCCGCAGGATTGTGGCGGGAACCATGTCCGGTGACTGTCCGACCTCCCATTCCCGGGCAGCGGTCTCCACCAGCGCCCGGACCAACGCGGCGATCAGTGCGGCGTCGCGGGCATCAAGGCAAACATCGGCCACCCGGACCTCGACAGTCGGGTGCCGGATGGACAGACGCGCGTCAAAATCCGGGCTGGTGACGACCCCTGTGCCCGACAGGTCCTCCACCAGCGAGTGGTAGGCCTGTGCCGAGCCGAAGACCTCTGTGGGCCCGGCTGTGGACCACCGATTCCACGCCTGGTTTCGGAAACTGGCGTACCCGCTGTCTGTGCCGTTCCAGAACGGGGAATTTGAGCTCAATGCAATGAGCGGCGGCAGCCAGGATCTGATCCGGTCCAGGACCGCGACGCCTTCCTCATCGGAGTCCACAGAGACATGGACGTGGAATCCGCAGGTCAGCTGCTCGCGAGCCGTAAGAGCGTACTTTTCCATCAAGGCGTCATAGCGGTCGTTGAGGGTAGCGTGCGGTATGGCCGGCAGCGGAGACGTGGCCAAGGCAGCGATCCTCGCGCCCGCCATCCGGGCCAGCGAATCGGCATAGGCCCGTCCCGCCCGTATCTCGGCCGAGAGTCCGCTCAGGCTGGCGTGCGGGTGCGTAATGACTTCGAGCTGCTCCTGCTGAAGCTCGGCGGCCAGCATCTGGAGGGGTGCCAGATGGTTCACCGCTTGGCGACCGGGATCGTGCAGGCGAAGGACCTCTCCGGCCAGGGGCAGAGGGTACCCGCTGTCGGGATCCACGAGCAGGAATTCTTCTTCAACACCAAAAGTACGCACACGCTAAGTGTGACCGACGAAAATGACAAACCGACGACCACGAGTCAGCATCGGCGCGCAGGGGCTGTCGGACGCCCCCAAAGCGAACGCCAGCCTTGCCCGCAACACTATTTCACTTCCAACACCATCGCGATCGCGGACCAATCCTCAGGTACTGTCTGCGGGCTCGCCGGCGGCGAGTGTCAGCGTGGCACCATCGATCCTCTCGGCAAGGTGTCGGGAAATGCCCCATCAGACCCAATCGGAGAAAGGGACTCCTGGAGGTTAGTTGACAGCTAGATCTCCAGGCCCAGATCCTTCTTCTCCTGCGCCCAGACCGCTTCCGCAGCGGCGTGCCGCTCATTAGCCAGGGCGGAGGCTTCGGCCCAGCAGGCCCCGGCCAGGCGCGCGGCCTGTTCCAACACCGCTGCCGGGGTCGCGGCGAGACGGCCTCCCGCGGCCTGCTTCTCCTCCACCCACTCCTTCAGATAACGGGTGGCGTCGGCGTTACTCACACCCGCCGCCGCCCGCACCGTCCAGACGGTAGGCCGGCGCCCGGCACTAATCTGCTCCGCAGCAGCAAACACACGGTCTTTCACACTCAACACCACGATCGAATTCGCCTGCGCCGCCCGGCCCTTTCCGCAACCGCGAGCTCGGCCGGGCCGGGCGGGGGACCCAATAGCCCGCCGTTGCCGAGGATCCACGGTGCCGGCCCGTCTTCCAACACATTCGGACGGGTTTGTCGGTGGCGGCGTCCGCGCGATGCGGCCGGGGCCGGCATCACGGAATGGTTACAGTATGCGTGGAAGCCATCCGGGCCGGCGTTGTTGCCGAAGTACTCCTGACAGAGAAGAACCCGCCCCGCTGAAAATCCGCGGCCCCGCACCACGGCCGCTGCAACGGGTCAGGACCACCCAAATGACTTCAAGGAGTACCCCCATGCGCACTTCCCTCAAGACCTTCGCCGGGATTGCCGCCGCCGGTTCACTCATGTTTTCCCTGGCCGCCTGCAGCCCGTCCAACTCCAGCTCCTCGGCCCCGGCCAGCACCGCATCCGCCTCCTCCGCGGCTTCGTCGGCCAAGCCGCTGGCTTCCATCCCGGCCCTGACCGGAACGTCCACCGCGGTCAAGCTCGACGCGTCCTTCGGCAAGGCCCTGGAGACCCTGAAACTCACCCCGGGCGTCATCGGCACCGCGGCGCTGACCGACGGCTCCCTCATCTTTCCGATCACCGGCGGCAAGGTCGATTACTACGACCCCGCAAAGGACTACCGCCCGTTCGTGCAGGGCCTGATCAGCCACGCCGGCTCCGGGTTCTCCCTGACCGCCGGGGACACCAAGGTCGATTTGACCAACTTCACCATCGACCCGGGCACCTCCAAGCTCTACGGTGACGTCGCGGTCAACGGCACGGTCGCCGCGAAGCAGGCCTACATCTTCAACCTCGACGGCTCCACGCTCAAGCCACTGGCGAAGGCCGGCGACACCGCGATCCTGGAAGGCACCCGCGTGCTGATCTCCGACACCGCCGCCGGCCTGCTGAACAAGACCTTCAAGACCGACGCCGTGAAGGCCGACATGCTCGTCGGCATCGCCAAGATCACCGTCAACACCAAATAACACCCAGGAAGACCTGCCGGAGGCATGGTCTGCACCGGCGGGAAGTGCCGCGGCTCCTCCCCAGCGGAGCGCCGCGGCACTTTTGTGTTTATCGATCGTGGCGTGTCCGGGGCCGGATGCGGCGCACAGCCCCTAGCGTTGAAGGATGTCCAAAATGACCGGAGCCGTGGTTGACGTTGTCCTGCCGTGTTTGAACGAGAGGGGCGCCCTGGGGTGGGTGTTGTCCCGCATGCCGGACGGATACCGGGCCATCGTGGTCGATAACGGTTCCACGGACGGCTCCGCTGAACTCGCGGCGAGTCTGGGCGCGGTGGTGGTCCGTGAGGACCGGAGGGGGTTTGGGGCCGCCGCCCATGCAGGCCTGCTGGCGGCAACTTCAGAGTTCGTGGCTTTCTGTGACTGCGACGGTTCCCTCGACCCGGCCCGGTTGCCGGGGCTATTGGCTCCGGTCATGGACGGCACTGCGGATCTGGTGCTGGGCAGCCGTCGGCCGCAGCGCGGGTCTTGGCCCCTGCACGCCCGCGTCGCTAATGTTCTCTTGGCGTGGCGGCTCCGGCGCCTGACCGGGGAACGGGTGACTGATCTCGGACCCATGCGGGCTGCACGCCGGGCCGATCTGCTTTCCCTTGGTCTTGAGGACCGCCGCAGCGGTTACCCCTTGGAGATGTTCCTCAAGGCGAGCCTGCGCAACTGGCGGATCGTGGAGATGCCCGTGCCCTATGCCCCGCGCACCGGCAGATCGAAGGTCACCGGAACGGTCCGCGGAACGCTGACGGCGGTGCGGGACATGTCCGCCCAGCTCAAGGCAGCTGCGGCGGCTTCGTCTTCCGGACCGGTCCGGAATCCCGGCGGCAGCGAAGAACCTATATGAGGAACAGCATGGATCTGATAGTAGCGGTCATCGCCAAAGAGTGCCTTCCCGGGCGGGTGAAGACCCGGTTGAGCCCCCCGCTGACGCCAGGGCAGGCCGCATCCTTGGCACAGCTGAGCCTTAGCCGCACCCTGGAAACGGTCCGGCTGCTCCCGGTACGGAACCGGCTGCTGGTCATGGACGGCACCCCGGCTGCGGCCGACGCTGAATACTTCACCGTTGTGCCGCAGTCATCCGGAGGGCTGGACGAACGTCTCGCCGCCATCTGCGATGCAGCCACAGGCCCGCTTCTCATCGTCGGTATGGATACACCACAGTTCTCAGCGGATGATGTGGCTCCGCTGCTTCAGGACTGGTCAACGCAAGCAAATGTTCACGACGCCTGGCTGGGCCCTGCCACGGATGGCGGTTTTTGGGCTCTCGCGCTGCGGCGCCCCGTCGGAGAGCTGGTCCGGGGGGTGCCGATGTCCACCGAGAGGACCGGTGCCAGCCAGTTCGCCCGCCTGTCCGCCGCAGGGCTAAGCGTCGGAATGCTTCCCGAACTGCGGGACATGGACCACTTCAGTGATGCACTCGAGATCGCCGCCAGGATTCCCGGAAGCGGCTTCGCGCGTGCCGTGGAGGAAGCCGCGCTCCAGGTGCGGGGCTCTTCACGCGCGGCCGGGGCAGCCCGATGACTGCCGTCGGTGTCGCTTCTGCCGCCAATTTCGGCCAAGGCCACAATGAGCCATACGCCCGGGCGCTTGCGAACGGGTCCGGCACTCTGACCCTTCGTCCGGACAGCGGGCATCACCAGGCCGAGTCGGTGGACTTCGACGTGCGCAGCTGGTGCGGGGAGGCCACCGTGCTGGAGCGTTCGCTGCTGCGCAGCCTTCAGGGGCCGGTCCTGGACGTCGGCTGCGGACCGGGGAGGTTGCTGGCTGCCGCACAGCGAATCGGCCTGGCGGCCCTGGGCATTGATACCAGCGCTGAGGCGGTCGGGCGGGCGCGCGGGCGCGGTGCCCGCGCACTCGAACAATCAGTTTTCGCCCCTGTGCCCCATTCCGGTCTGTGGCAGTCTGTCATTCTGCTGGACGGCAACATCGGCATCGGCGGAAGCATCACGTCCCTGCTGCGCCGGTGCAGCCAGCTCATCGCCCCTTACGGGACGGTCCTGGCCGAGGTGGAAGCCGACGATGACCTGGACGTCGTCTATTCCGCCGTGCTGGTGGACCAGAACGGAAACCAAAGCGCTCCTTTCTTGTGGGCCCGGACGGGCAGCGCGGGGCTCGTGTCCCGGGCAGCGCGCAGCGGGTGGACCGTTACCGCCATCGAACGCGTTCAGGGCCGCGTCTTTTGCCGCCTGTCGCCCGCCAGCATGCGTGACAGGATCATGGGGTGAGCGCCATTCCCCCCTCATCAACCGGTGTGGCCGGCACCAGGCTCCGGTTGTTCGTCGTCCTGCCCGTGCTGTTCCTCGTGGCCGCGGCCGTGCTGTGGTGGATGGTTCTGCCCGGAAACCCGTTCGAATCCGCACCGATTGTCGGCAGCTGCCTTTCGTGGCTGGTTCTGGTTGCGGCCCTGAGCCTCCTGCGGCACGTGCCCCGGCGGCAGGTCGGCGCCCTGATCATCGCAGGCACGGTACTCCTCGGCCTGGTTGCGGTGAGCGCCCCTCCGCGGACCAGCAACGACTCCGCCCGGTACGCGTGGGACGGGATCGTGCAGAAGGCGGGACACTCCCCGTATTCGTATGTGCCCGTGGATGAGACTCTTGGCAACCTGAGGCCGGGGTGGCTTTTCGCGCCGGGCGCTTCCGGCGCCGATGGCAGGCCACTATGTGCCAAGGACTTGTTCGGCACGGAGTCCGTCGCGGCCTTCGGCTATCCGTCCGGCAATCCCCTGTGCACCGCCATCAACCGGCCCCACGTGCCCACCATCTATCCGCCCACGGCCGAAATCTACTTTTTTGGTGTCCGGGCCGCCGTCCCGGACTCGGTCGGATACCTTCCCTTCCAGCTCGGAGGGCTGCTCATCAGCGCGGCCGTCGGGATCATGCTGCTCGGCGCTCTGGCCAAACGCGGCCTGCCACTGCACCTCGCCGCCGTATGGGGCTGGAGCCCGTTCGTGCAACTTGAGGCCGTCAACAACGCCCACGTTGACTTGCTGGGCGCCGCCTTGATGCTCGCCGCCGGAATGCTGCTCGCCGGCGGCAGGCCTCTCCGCTCGGGAGTAGCCTTCGGGGCGGCCGTGGCAACGAAACTCATTCCGGCCATCGCAGCCCCCGCGTTGTTGTTCCGGCGCCCGGTCCGCTTCATTGCCGCCGCGGTCCTGACTTTCATCCTGCTGTACGTGCCCTATCTGGCAGCGGCCGGGGCCGGCGTTCTGGGTTTCCTGCCCGGCTATCTCAAAGAGGAGGGCTACAGCCAGAGCGGCGGCGTCCGATTCGGCCTCGCGCAGATCATTTCCGCCGGCCCCTGGCCGCCGGTCCTCAGCGCCGCCGCACTGGCCGTCGTTGCTCTCGGCGTGCTGCGGCAAACACGCGCAGGCAATGTCTGGGAGCAGCAGACCGTCATGATCGGGCTGACGTTGCTCATTGTCAGCCCGAACTACCCTTGGTATGCGCTGATGCTGTTGCCGTTCATCGTCCTGAGCCGGCGGTGGGAGTACGTGGGGGTGATCCTTGCCCTGGACTTCGTCTACATGGTCCCTACCCTCGCACCCTTCAGCGAGCCGCTGGATCAGATCGTGCTTCTCATGGCGGCCGCTGCCATCGCCGCAGGAGCCTGGCTGCGGCGCCGCGGCGAGCTTCGACGGGCCGCCGTCGACGGTCTCAGGTCCGAAGCGCCGGGCCAGGTGGTTTCAACCCAGTGAACGGCACCCGTCCCCCGAACCACCGCTACCCCGAATGGCAGGATTGCATTATGGACACAGCATTTCCCGACGCGCCGCAGCCGCGCATCGGCATCATCGGCGGCTCCGGCACCTACCGGCTCCCCGGCGCAACGGTCCTCGCCACCGTCGACGTCGATACCCCCTACGGGCCGCCCTCGGGGCCCGTGACGCTTGCCGACGTGGCCGGACGGACCGTAGCGTTCCTCCCCCGCCACGGCGGTGACCATTCGCTCCCGCCCCAGAAGATCAACTACCGCGCCAACCTCTGGGCACTCAAGAACCTCGGAGTCGAGGCGGTGCTCGCGTCCTCGGCCGTGGGCGGGCTCCGGGAAGGCTTCGGACCTGAGACCTTCGTCGTGACCGACCAACTGATCGACCGCACCTGGGGACGGGCCGACACATTCTTTGACGGCACCGTCGCCGACGGCGTCGCCCCCGCCGGCGTCCAGCACCTGCCGGCCTCAGAACCGTTTTGCCCGACTCTGCGTTCACACCTGGACGCCGCTCTGGCGGCGCATCACCTTCCCTACGCCCCGCAAGGAACAGTAGTGGTGATCAACGGACCGCGCTTTTCAACGAAGGCCGAGTCACGGTGGTACGTGACCGGCGGTGCCGACATCATCAGCATGACCCAGTACCCCGAACCCGTTCTGGCCACCGAATTGAACATGGGTTTCGCCAATCTGGCCTTCATCACCGATTCCGACACCGGACATGACGGTTCCGATCCGGTGACGGCCAACGCTGTCTTCTCGCGGCTCAAGGACGCCCAGCGGAATGTCCTGGCTGTCCTCGAAGCGACTGTCGCAGCGATCAGTGAAGACTACTCCCCCCGGCCGCTGATGGACCCGGAAGCCGTGCGCACGATCATGGCACTCCCCGCCGTCCGGGAAGCTGCGACCATCTGATGAGACTCCTCGTCACCGGCGGCGCCGGCTTCATCGGTTCCCACATCGTCGACGCAGCCCTGGCCCGGGGCTGGTCCGTGCGCGTCGTGGACTCCCTGGACCCGGACCTCCATCCCCGGCCGCCGCTCTTTGACCCGCAGGTGGAGTTTGTGATCGGCGACGTCACGGACGCGGCCACGGTCGATTCAGCATTGCAGGGCATCGACACTGTCTGCCACCAGAGCGCGAAGGTCGGGCTGGGGGTCAGCTTCGCAGACGCGCCGGACTACATCCGCAACAACGACTACGCCACGGCCATCCTGCTGGCCGCCATGGAGCGCCGGAGCATCACCCGCCTGGTCCTGGCCTCCTCGATGGTGGTCTACGGCGAGGGCGCCTACACGGACTCTGAGACCGGCCTGCCCGCCAGGCCCGGTCCCCGCGCCGAGGCCGACCTGCGCGCCGGCATCTACGATCCCCGCAACCCGGAAACAGGAGACGTCCTGGTCCCGGCGATGGTCACCGAGGAAGCGCCCCTTGATCCGCGGAACGTTTACGCGGCATCGAAAGTCAGCCAGGAGCACCTTGCCGCCGCGTGGGCACGCAGCACCGGCAGTGCGGCGGTCGCCCTGCGCTACCACAACGTTTACGGCCCCAGGATGCCCCGCCCCGGGATACGCCCTACGCCGGTGTCGCTTCCCTGTTCCGCTCGGCCCTGGCCCGGGGTGAGGCGCCGCGGGTCTTCGAAGACGGCGCCCAGCGGCGCAGCTTCATTCACGTCCGGGATGTCGCCGCCGCGAACATCGCCGCAGTCAACTCGCTCTCCTCCGGAGGAAGCACTGGCTTTCGTGCCTATAACGTCGGTGCGGACGAGGTACGGACGATCGGTGACGTGGCCGCGGCACTGAGTAGATTCAGCACCGGCCCGGCCCCCATCGTGACCGGTGAGTACCGGCTGGGCGACGTCCGCCACATCACGGCGTCCTCCGAGCGCATCAAGGCGGAGCTGGGCTGGGCTCCGGCCGTGGGCTTCAGCGACGGCATGCAGGAATTCGCCGCCGCTCCCCTGCGCGGCGAACCAGGCTGACGCGTCCCGGCGGATAACAACAAGTGATCATCGGCGCGGGCCGCGCACTGATGGAACGTGTGCCTGTCGTGCTTCACTCATGATCCTCTGCCGGGCCGTCATCAATGCCGCCCGACGCCGTGGGCATGGGAGTGTGTCCGCCGCGGGGCACGGTGCCGTCCCGGCCGCAGGGGCCGGTGTAACGGATTGATCACGGTTGGGGGGTGTCCCATCCGGGGCGGGTTTGTTCCCGAAGTACTCCTGACAGACAAACGCCGGCCCCGCCGGGGATTCATGGTTTTACGCCATGTCCCCCGGGGAACGGACAGGACCACCCATCAATGACTTCAAGGAGTACCCCCGTGCGCACCTCCCTCAAGACCTTCGCCGGAATCGCCGCCGCCGGTTCGCTCATGTTCTCCCTGGCCGCCTGCAGCCCGGCCAGCAACACCTCAGCCGCACCCGCTTCCTCGTCGTCCTCCGCGTCCGCAGAAGCGCCCAAGCCGCTGGCCTCGATCCCGGCCCTGACCGGGACCAGCACCGCGGTCAAGCTCGACGCGTCCTTCGCCAAGGCCCTGGAGACCCTCAAGCTCACCCCGGGCGTCATCGGCACCGCCGCACTGACCGACGGGTCGCTGGTCTTCCCGATCACCGGCGGCAAGGTCGACTACTACGACCCGTCCAAGGACTACCGCCCCTACGTCCAGGGCCTGATCAGCCACGCCGGCTCCGGCTTCTCCCTCACCTCCGGGGACACCAAGGTCGACCTGACCAACTTCACCATCAACCCGGGCACCTCCAAGCTCTACGGTGACGTCGCGGTCAACGGCACGACCGCCGTGAAGCAGGCCTACATCTTCAACCTCGACGGCTCCACCCTCAAGCCCCTCGCGAAGGCCGGCGACACCGCGGTCCTGGAAGGCACCCGCGTGCTGATCTCCGACACCGCCGCCGGCCTGCTGAACAAGACCTTCAAGACCGACGCCGTGAAGGCCGACATGCTCGTCGGCATCGCCAAAATCACCGTCAACACCAAATAACACCCCCCGGGAAACCTGCCGGAGGCATGGTCTGCACCGGCGGGAAGTGCCGCGGCTCCTCCCCACCGGAAGGGCCGCTGCACTTTTCCGTGCTGTGGCCGCCGGTCTTCGAATCAGGCCAGCTGTCCCGGCCGCCTCGAGTCCTCACGACCTTGCCTGGCCGTGAGGCCCCGCCTGACCCTGAAGAGTGGTGTGATAAGAGCATGCAAAAGCCTGACCCGCAGGGGCTCACCGAGGCGCTGGCCGCCAGGTTCGCCTCGCCGACGCGGAGCACCCGGTTAACGGTGGTCCTGGGACGGTGGCTCGGGGTGAGCTTCACCGTCTGTTTCCTGACCGGTTTGTTCAGCCACGGACTGCAGAATCCGCCCTCGTGGATGTTCTTCCCCACGAGCCCGGTCTGGATCTACCAGCTGAGCCAGGGACTGCACGTCACGGCCGGGATCGCTTCGGTCCCGCTGCTGCTGGCCAAGCTCTGGTCCGTTTACCCGGAACTGCTCAAGTGGCCGCCGGTCAGGTCACTGGTGCACGGCCTCGAGCGGGCCTCGATTGCCCTGTTCATTGCGGCCTCACTCGTGCAGCTGACAACGGGGCTGATCAATACCTACAAGTGGTACCCGTGGCCGTTCCCGTTCCGCGAAACGCACTACTGGATGGCGTGGGTCATCTGGGGATCGCTGCTGCTGCACATCGCCGTGAAACTCCCGGCCATCATCGAGCACTGGCGCGCCCGCCCCGGAAGCGGGCCCGAAGTGACCTTCGACCACCCGGCCGCCACGCCCGGGACGGCGCTTCCCGCTGCGGCACCGGATCCAGGGCGCTGGTCCCGGCGGGCGTTCCTGACCGCTGTCGGCGCAACCACCGGCGCGGTCGTGCTCACCACGGCCGGGCAGTCGTTTTCCTGGCTCGGCCCGCTGAATCTGTTCGCCCCGCGCACAATGGGGACCGGTCCGCAATCCGTGCCCGTGAACCGGACAGCGGCCCAGGCAAAAGTGACCGACCTCGCCCAGTCCGGCGACTGGACGCTGACCGTCACACACCACAACACTGCCCGCAGCTTCACCCTCGCGGCCCTGAAGGCCCTCCCCCAGTACGATCAGGAACTGCCCATCGCCTGCGTCGAGGGGTGGAGCCAGACGGCCCGGTGGCGCGGCGTGCGGATGCGGGACCTGATCAACGCCGCCGGCGCACCCCCGGACTCGGCCGTGCGCGTGACCAGTCTTGAACCAGAAGGCGCCTACCGGCTCATGTCCATGCCGGCCGAGTATGTCCAGGACGAACGGACACTCGTGGCCCTGGAACTCAACGGCACCGTCCTGGACCTGGACCACGGCTACCCGGCCCGGATCATCGCCCCTGGCCGCCCCGGTGTCCTGCAAACCAAATGGCTGCACTCCGTGGAGGCCCTGTGAACCCGCGAAAAGCACCCGTGCCTGTCAGGACGGCCCGGATACTCCTGGGCGCGGCCGGGACCGGGCTCGCCGGGTACGGCCTGCTGGGCCTTCCCACACAACTCGGGCCGCCCCAGCTCGTGGGACTGCTGACCTGGATGGCCCTCGCCCTCGTGCTGCACGACGGCGTGATCGTGCCGCTGTCCACCGTGGCCGGCGCGGGACTGACACGCCTGGGATCCGGACTTCGCCCGGCCTCAGCCGCCGTGCTGCGCGGTGCCCTGATGGCGGGCGCCGTGGTGAGCCTGATTACCGGACTTTTGCTCAAGGCGCAATCCGAGGCGCGCAACACCACCGTCCTTGAGGCTGACTATGCCGGGAGGCTTCTCTGGTTCTGGACCATCCTCGCCCTTGCTGCTGCGGCGGCGGTCTACGCCTGTGAACGGGCCGGACGCACCGGGGCCTCCACCGGTAACAGGGTGCAGAAGACACGGCCCTGAAAACGCTGCGTCGACGTCAGCGTCCGGCCCACGGCGAACGCCCGGGACCCCGGCCCGGCCCGCGGCTACGACACCATGGGCTTCGCCGGACACGGCTCCATGGCGATGCTGCCGGGGTCTTCCAGGTCCCCATCGTCCACCTCCTCTTCGGTGTCGCCGGCATCGCCATGGCCCGCACCGGAGCGGCAGCCAGAAACTGCCTCATCGGCGGCGGCGCGATCTACCTCATCCTGTGGATCTACTGGCTCCTCACCGGCAGCGGCGCCTCCGCAGCGAACTTCCTCCCCCTCAACTCCACCGACAACTGGCTGCACCTCCTCCTCCTCGGCCTCGGCCTCGGCATGATCACCACCGGCGTCGTCCTCACCCGCGGCCGTGACGCCGACCGGAACGTCTAATCCCACACCGTCACGAGCGAAACCGGGCACGGTGTTCCCGGCCCCGACACACTGCCGAATCCCAGCATCACCACCGACCGGATCTCTTCTCGGACGGTGATGAGCACCTCTCTACCTTGGACCACCCCGCCACCCGCATCTTCGCGTCCTGATTCATCTCCGGGGTCACACACACCCGCCCGCAGCACCCATCCCTGGTCCGCGCGCCTCCGAATCCATACCAAAACCACCAGAGACTAACGGGACGACGGGACGGCTCGCATGGCCACACCCGGAACGTCGAACCCGCCGCCCCCTGCCGGGGTCGACCCGGTCATGCACGCCGCGGCCCCATATCCTTCGGCTCAGCTGCCTCCGGCGGCCACCCCGGACACGGCCGGCGTCCCCGGGGAGGGACTTGATGAGCGAGTCTGACCCGCCGGGAGGCTTCGCGGAAAACATCGGCCAGGATCTGGCGGAGGGACGGGTGCTGGAACTCGCGGAACTGTATTCCGCCGATGCCCTCAGCGCCGGGGAAGAAATCGCCATCGACCAGTTCCTTGAGGCCTCCCCCGGGCCGGTCCGCCGCGACTTTTTCCTCCGGGTGGAACACACGCGTGAAGCACTCGCGGCGGCATACGGGACCTTCGTGGAAGACCCTCCGCCGGAGCTGCTGATTCGAATTCTGGCCAAGCTGGCGCACCCGAGAGGATGAGCGGACCACCGGGGCGCCGCCATGACGCGGTAGTCCGTTGCACACCAAAGGCCGCTGCTCCACCCCTGCCGCAGGTGGGGATCGTCGTGCCGGCCCGGGGTCGTGGCCAGGTCAGCGGCTTACCCGCAAAACCCTGGTTTGCCACGCTGCTGCGAGACGGGTTTGCCCTCACGGCCAGCGGGGACAACGGCGCCTTCGCCCCGGATCGGTGGCGTGGTGTCAGGCGTGCTTGTCGGATGCGGTGTCGTCCGGCTGGACCGACCAGGACGGCGGCTCATCTTTTCCGGTGCTCTCGTCGTGCTCGGCGTCACCGCTCGTGGCCTGTGTGATGCCGGGCGCGTGGTGAACCGGTGCATAGACGGCGTACAGCCGCAGGGGCTCCTCGCCGGTGTTGATGACGTTGTGCCAAGTACCGGCGGGCACCTGGATGGACCACCCGTCGGAGACATCCTGTTCGAAGTCCAGCCGGTCGGCGGAAGGACCCATCACGCACCGGCCCTGTCCGGCGTCCAGGCGCAGGAACTGGTCGGTGTCGGGATGGGCCTCCAGCCCGATCGACTCACCGACCGGGATGGACATCAGCGTGACCTGGAGGAACGTCCCGGTCCAGGCGACGGTGCGGTAGTTCTCGTTGGTGACGGTGGCGTTCTCGATATCGAACGCGTTCGGGCGCGGCCCGTTGTCGATGATGTCCATGCTCGACACTCCCTTTTCTATTGACTGAAACATAGTCCCTCCTCCCCGGCACAGCAAAGGACTCGTGACACTCCCGAAGCTGTGCACGCTCTCCTTGGATGCCGACCTCCCCTGCTGTTGATTGACTGCACCCGTGTCGGACGAGCACATCCCCCCATTCTGGCGAGGCTCACCTACCGGGGCTCGGCCAGCGCATGAATTGGCTGCGCGCCGGTGTTCTCGGCGCCAACGACGGCATCATCCCGGTCGCCGCGCCCGTGGTGGGCGTGGCCGGTGTGTCGACCGATATCGGGCCGCTGGTCGTCGCGGGCATCTCGGGCCTCATCTGCGGCGCCGTCTCGATGAATCGGCCCGGGTTTCGTTCTATCGGCGTCCCTGTGCGGCGTGTGCCGGTTGGGCTGACTCGAGGTCAGCGTAGTACGCCTGCCCGACCTGGAGGGGTGTGCACATGTCGAGTTCGCCGTAGAGGCGCTGGTTGTTCCACCACCACACGTATTCGAGCGTGGCGAACTCGACTTGTTCCACGGTGCGCCACGGCCCGCGCCGACGGATCAGTTCGGTCCTGTAGAGCCCGTTGACGGCCTTGGCGAGACCCTTGTCGACCGCGCGCCGACAACCCCTGTCGACGGCTTCGCGCCGAGCTCGACGATTCTGTCCGTGTAGACCAGGGCGAGGTAGTCCGACCCGTGATCTGAATTAAGCCGAATTCGGCTTAATTCAGATTAAGCCGAGGTAATCGTTAAGCCGAGGGTGGGGAGTTTGCCCTTGTGGTTCGGGGGTCGCGGCCCTGTTTCCCGGCTTAATGTTTCGTG
>NZ_JAGPOT010000054.1 GCF_018224015.1 Pseudarthrobacter albicanus | reverse complement strand
CAATCGATACAAAACGGACGACGGCGGCCCCGCACCTCAACCGAGGTGCGGGGCCGCCGTCGTACTGCTGCCGGTTAGTTTGGAACCGCTAGACCGAGGGGTAGTTGCGTTCCGGCTCGCCCACGTACAGCTGGCGCGGCCGGCCGATCTTGGTGGTCGGGTCGCTGATCATTTCGCGCCACTGGGCAATCCAGCCCGGCAGGCGGCCGATCGCGAACAGCACCGTGAACATCTTCTCCGGGAAGCCCATGGCCTTGTAGATCAGGCCGGTGTAGAAGTCGACGTTCGGGTAGAGCTTGCGCTGGATGAAGTAGTCATCGCTCAGGGCCTTCTCTTCGAGGCGCATCGCGATGTCCAGGAGCTCGTCGTTGCCGCCGATCTTGCTGAGGATCTCGTGGGCCGTGGCCTTGACGATCTTGGCGCGCGGATCGTAGTTCTTGTAGACGCGGTGCCCGAAGCCCATCAGGCGGACACCGTCTTCCTTGTTCTTGACCTTCTCCATGTAGTCCTCGGGCTTGGTGCCGTCGGCCTGGATCTGGCGGAGCATCTTGAGCACGGCCTCGTTGGCGCCGCCGTGGGCGGGCCCGAAGAGGGCGTTGATGCCAGCCGAGACGGACGCGAACAGGTTGGCGTTCGAGGAACCGACCAGCCGGACCGTGGAGGTGGAGCAGTTCTGCTCGTGGTCCGCGTGCAGGATCAGGAGCAGGTCCAGGGCCTTGGCGATCACCGGATCCATCTCGTACTGCTCCGCGGGCAGGCCGAAGCTCAGGCGCAGGAAATTCTCCACGAGGTTCATGGAGTTGTCCGGGTACAGCATCGGCTGGCCGATGGACTTCTTCAGGGCGTAGGCGGCGATGACCGGCATCTTCGCCATCAGGCGGATGGTGGACAGTTCCACCTGCTCCGCGTTGAACGGGTCCAGCGAGTCCTGGTAGAACGTGGACAGCGCGGACACGGCCGAGGACAGCACCGGCATCGGGTGGGCGTCCCGCGGGAAGCCGCCGAAGAAGCCCTTGAGCTCCTCGTGCAGCAGCGTGTGGTGGCGGATGTTCTGGTCGAACGCGTCCAGCTCGGTCGGGGTGGGCAGGTTGCCGTAGATCAGCAGGTAGGAAACTTCCAGGAAGCTGGAGTGCTGGGCGAGCTGCTCGATCGGGTACCCGCGGTAGCGCAGGATTCCTGCGTCGCCGTCGATGTAGGTGATGGCGGAAGTGGTGGCCGCGGTGTTCATAAAACCGGGGTCAAAGACAACGGCGCCGGTCTGCTTGAGCAGCTTGGAAACGTCGTAACCTTCGTTTCCTTCGACAACCTTGATGCGCGGGAGTTCGAGCTCGCCGCCGGCATAGCGCAAGGTTGCGCTGGTGTTCTCAGTCATGGAGTCTCCTCATGAGGCGTCGGGGCCTCTGTGTAGAAAGCTGGTCCAACCTCTGGTGAATCGGCCTGTGGAACCTGTTTCGGACAGGTATTCCAAAGGCTGCGCTGCCTTCTTGTGGAAAGCCACCATTGATAGTCAGTTAAAAAGTACCGGCACTTCGCGGGTGGCACTAATCCGCGGCCCCTGCCAAGGGCCTAAAACATGCCACTTGTGGCACCTGTCACAGTATTGTTACGGCCCCTCGGTGAGCCGTGCCACGGCAGTATCGATGCGTTCATCGGTTGCCGTCAGCGCGACCCGGATGAACCCGTTGCCGGCGTCCCCGTAAAAAACGCCGGGGCCGACGACGATCCCGCGGTCCGCGAGCCGGCCCACGGTGTCCCAGGTTGCTTCGCCTGCGGTAGCCCACAGGTAGAGGCCGGCCTTGGATTCGTGGATCGTCAGCCCGAAGCGTTCCAGCGCCGGCACCATCCGCTGGCGCCGGCCGCGGTAGAGGTCCTTCTGCGCCACGACGTGGGAATCGTCGCCGAGGGCCACGCGCATGGCCTCCTGGACCGGATAGGGCACGATCATTCCCGCGTGCTTGCGGCTGTTGACCAGGCTGGCCATGAGGGCGGGATCCCCGGCAACGAAGGCGGCCCGGTAGCCGGCCACGTTGGACTGTTTGCTCAGGGAGTAGACGGCCAGCAGCCCGTCGTGGGATCCGCCGGAGACCTGCGGATCCAGGATGCTCGGCACCGGGGTGCCGCCGCGCTGGACGTCCCATTGTCCCCACCCGAGCTCGGCGTAGCACTCGTCGGAGGCCACCACGGCGCCGATCTCCCGGGCCTGGCTGACGATGTGCCGCAGCGAGGGGATGTCCCGGACGCTGCCGGTGGGGTTGGCCGGGGAATTGACCCAGACCAGCCGCACCCGCGCCCGGGTGTCGGCGTCGAGCTCGTCGAGGTCGTCCGCGGCAACCTGCTCGGCGCCGGCGAACGTCGCACCGATGTCGTAGGTGGGGTATGCCACCGTGGGACGGACGACGACGTCGCCCGCCTTCAGGCCCAGCAGAAACGGCAGCCAGGCCACGAGCTCCTTCGAGCCGACGGTGGGCATCACGTGCTGCGGATCCAGGCCGGGCACACCGCGGCGGCGCTCAAACCACCCGGCGATGGCTTCCCGGAGCGCCGGGGTGCCGTGGACCGTGGGGTAGCCGGGGGCGTTGGCCGCGGCGCGCAGGGCGTCCTGCAGCAGGACCGGCGTGGGGTCCACCGGCGTGCCGATGGAGAGGTTGGCGACTCCCCCGGGGTGCGCGGCCGCGCGGGCCAGATACGGCGCCATCGCCTCCCACGGGTAGTCGGGCAGGCTGAGGCCGAAGCTGCGCAGCGCAGATGTCACCGAACCGCCCGCCTTAGTTGTCTTGGTTCTGCGGCGGCAGGGCGGAGATCATCGGGTGGTCGGTGTGTGTGTTGCCGATCTTCGCGGCGCCGCCCGGGGACCCGAGATCGTCAAAGAACTCGACGTTGGCCTTGTAGTAGTCGGCCCATTCCTCGGGGGTGTCATCCTCGTAGTAGATGGCCTCCACGGGGCAGACGGGCTCGCAGGCGCCGCAGTCCACGCATTCGTCCGGGTGGATATACAGGGAACGCTCACCCTCGTAGATGCAATCGACGGGGCACTCCTCAATACATGCCTTGTCTTTGACATCTACACACGGCTGCGCGATTACGTACGTCACGTCCCTTGCCTCTCCACGTTGGTTCCGGCGACCGGCCGGATGATGTCCCGGCCTGGCGCCGGGCTAACTACTGAGCCTATTATCCCCCAGCCGGTTCACGCGAACCTAGCCGGACGCGTCACATGGCGCCGCGGCTAGAATGAACGGGTGAGTTCGCCTTCGTCTGTGCCGCAGCAGTTCCTTGCGGACGCCCCGCTCGGCACCCGCGTGGTGGTCAGATACCGCATTGAGGGCGGCCTGACGGATGCGCTCGGCGAGCTGGTGGGCAAGTCCGACGGCGAGTGCACCGTCCGCACCCGGCGCTCCGACGTCGTCATTGCGCTGGCGCTCGTGGCCGCCGCCAAGGAAGTGCCGCCCGCCCCGCCCCGCCGCACCCCGCGGCCGCCCGCGGCCTGAGCCCGCACGCGCTGCCCGCCAGTGGACATGCCCTCCCCTGGTGCTCCCATGCCACGTCCACCACTGGACATGCCCTCCTCTGGGTCCTCCCAATGGACATTTCAGCCATATGTCCAGTCGCGGCCATCAGAGGGGGACATGTCCAGTGGTGGTACAGCCACTGTGTGGGACATGTCCACTGTTACGCCGCAGCGGAGAGACTGTTCAGCGCATCACGGACCATGGCAACGAATTCCTGGGGTCGGCTCTTGAGCAGCGGGTAGCTCACCACCAGGGTCGGGATTCCCAGCCGGGTGGTGACATTCCACCGCCGTCGGTCCTCTTCGAAGCTTGTCTTGTCCATATAGAAGCCGGCGCCGTCTGTCTCGATGCCGAGCTTGCCGTCGACCATGAGGTCCAGATGGCCCATTCCGGGGATATTGACCTGCGATTCGACATGGAAGCCGGCCCGCCGCAGGAGAAACCTGGCCATGCACTCGATGATTGACTGCGATTGCGGGACGATCCCGGCCACGATCCGGCGTTCCCTGACGTCGTTCCGGCCGTCCAGCCGGCCGCGCAGCCCGGACAGCGGGAGGCCTTTGAGCACGACGGCGGATTCGGCGATGACGAGCCCGTCAAGCTCCGGCAGACATCGCAGGCTTTGGACCACCGAGTCCATGAGGGTCGGGGGCGCGGCCGATCTGTGGCAGACGAATCCCGGGTAGTTCCGGCTGTGGGTCAGCGCAACGTGGGGCTGGAGCGGGGCGTCAAGAACCCAGAGCCCGCGGAAATGTGCAGCGCTGACGCAGGCCGGCTCGGCCGGAAGAGAGCGGATGGAAACAAGCTGCGCATCGGCACCGGGCAGCGCATAGACGCCCCGGGAAACCCGGGAAACGTCTCCGCGTGCCATCGCGGCCTTGAGTTGGAAGTCCGAGACTCCCGCCGCGGCGAGATGTTTGGCGCGCGCGACGCCGTCGTACCGTGAGAGCACTTGAATGATATTGACCATCCGGCCATGTTGCCGCCGCCGGACGCGGCATGAACAGGCGGACCAGTCGCTATGTGCACAAGTGCATGTCCAGGCGGCGATGCCTGGAAAGGGCATGTCCCGCGGACATGCCTGGACATGCCCGCTGCAAGGCGGCAGGGATGGACATGATGCCACTATGCCCACCCGCCGGCCGAAAAATGGGCATGTCCCAAGGAGACGGCTGGGCAGGAGGGGGCGGGGCGAGGCTGAGCGGGCGGGGGTGTGGAAGCTAGTCCCGCGGCGGCCGGTAGCGCCTGCACCAGGCGAGCATGCCCACTGTGACGACTGCCATGCCGAAGATCCAGAGATTCCCCGCCGTGTCGGCGATGATGAGCCGCTTGCCGGTCTCCAGGGTGCTCCACCAGCCCGTCAGTGCGTAACAGAGGATGCCGCAGGCCGCCGTCGGAAGGGCCGAGCGGAACGCCGCCCCCAGCCACAGCTGGACGGAACCGAGCAGCAGCAACGCGGCCATGGCACCCCAGGGAAGCCCGACGCCGGCCAGCAGGACGTCCTGCCGGTGCAGGGCGGTGCCGGCCGCGGCAACAAAAAGAGCTGCCGGCACGGCGGCGGCGATGCCGCCTGCCGTCCCGGCAGCTCCCTTATTCACAAATGACCCGTTGTTTCAGCGAGGATCGCCGGAACTAGGACTTGGCGCGGGCCCGGTTGGACTTGGCACGCTGGTTGACGTCCAGGATGAGCTTCCGGATGCGGATGCTTTCCGGGGTGACCTCGACGCACTCGTCTTCGCGGGCGAATTCGAGGGACTCTTCGAGGGTCAGGTCGCGCGGCGGCGTCAGGTTCTCGAAGGTGTCCGAGGAAGCGGCACGCATGTTGGTGAGCTTCTTTTCCTTGGTGATGTTGACGTCCATGTCGTCGGCGCGTGAGTTCTCGCCGACGATCTGGCCTTCGTAGACCTCGGAGGTGGGCCGGACGAAGAAGGAGCCACGTTCCTGCAGGTTGATCATGGCGAACGGCGTCACAACACCGGCGCGGTCGGCGATCATCGAACCGTTGGTGCGGTACTCGATCGGGCCGGCCCAGGGCTCGTAGCCCTCGGAGATGGAAGCCGCGATGCCGGCACCGCGGGTGTCCGTGAGGAACTTGGTGCGGAAACCGATCAGGCCACGGGCCGGAACGATGAACTCCATGCGGCACCAGCCGGTGCCGTGGTTGGCCATGTTGGTCATGCGGCCCTTGCGGGCGGCCATGAGCTGCGTGACGGCGCCGAGGTATTCTTCCGGCACGTCGATGGTCATGTGTTCCATCGGCTCGTGGATCTTGCCGTCGATGGTCCGGGTGACAACCTGCGGCTTGCCGACAGTCAGCTCGAAGCCTTCGCGGCGCATCTGCTCGACGAGGATGGCCAGCGCGAGCTCGCCACGGCCCTGGACTTCCCAGGCGTCAGGACGCTCGGTGGGGAGCACCTTGATGGAGACGTTACCGATCAGTTCCTTGTCCAGGCGGTCCTTGACCTGGCGGGCCGTGACCTTGGCGCCCTTGACCCGGCCGGCCAGCGGCGAGGTGTTGATACCGATGGTCATGGAGATGGCCGGATCGTCAACGGTGATCAGCGGCAGCGGCTGCGGGTTGTCGGCGTCGGTCAGGGTCTCACCGATGGTGATTTCCTCGATGCCGGCGACGGCGACGATCTCGCCGGGGCCGGCGGACTCGGTCGGAACACGGTCCAGGGCCTTCGTGGCGAGGAGTTCGGTGATCTTGACGTTCTTCAGTTCGCCGTTGGCACGTGCCCAGGCGACGGTCTGGCCCTTGCGCAGGGTGCCGTTGTAGATGCGCAGCAGTGCGAGGCGGCCCAGGAACGGGGAGGCGTCCAGGTTGGTGACGTGCGCCTGCAGGACACCGTCCGGGTTGTAGGTCGGCGCCGGGATGTGCTCGATGATGGTCTGGAACAGCGGCTCCAGGTCCTCGTTGTCCGGGGCGGAGCCGTCGGCGGGCTGCTCCAGGGACGCGCGGCCGACCTTGGCGGCGGCGTAGACCACGGGGACGTTGAGGATCTTGTCCAGGTCGAGGTCCGGAACTTCGTCGGCGAGGTCGGAGGCCAGGCCCAGGAGGAGGTCCATGGACTCGTGGACAACTTCTTCGATCCGCGCGTCGGGGCGGTCGGTCTTGTTGACCAGGAGGATGACCGGCAGGTGCGCGGCCAGGGCCTTGCGCAGGACGAAGCGGGTCTGGGGCAGCGGGCCCTCAGAGGCGTCGACGAGGAGGACGACGCCGTCGACCATGGACAGGCCGCGCTCCACCTCGCCACCGAAGTCGGCGTGGCCCGGGGTGTCGATCACGTTAATCGTGATGGTCTCGCCCTTGGAGGACGGTCCGTTGTAGGCCACGGTGGTGTTCTTGGCCAGGATGGTGATGCCCTTTTCGCGTTCCAGGTCACCGGAGTCCATGACGCGGTCTTCGAGGTGGTTGTGGGCGGCAAAGGAGTTGGTCTGCTTGAGCATGGCGTCGACCAGGGTGGTCTTGCCGTGGTCAACGTGGGCCACGATCGCGACGTTGCGCAGGTCACTGCGCGATGCAGTGTTTGCGGTTGTTTTGGTGGTGGTTTCAGACATGCGTTATTGCTCGATTCAGTGGTGACGTCAGCTGTTGTATCGCGACATTTCCAACCGGAACGCACGACGGATAAGCCCTTTTGGCACAGGGCACCTTCTAAGAGTCTAAACGATTGGGCATTTATTGGCCTAAAATCGCCAGCCCAACCCCAACCGCCAGTGCCGGGCGCAGGGGGCGGGGCGCGAAATCCGCTGGTTAACCGTGAGTAAAGTCACTGGTTTTTCGGGCGTTCATGCACCATCATTGCTCAGGTAGCAGCAAGCCAGTCCGGAGACATCAATGCGCAACGCCTCGGCCCTGTTCCGCTTGGCCGCACCGATGTTCGCCCTTGGCGTCCTTTTGGGCGGCTGCGGACAGGCTCCGCTTTCCCAGAACCCCGACGCCGTCCCTGACTCCCGCACCGGATCGGGTCACGGCATCCAGGGGAAGCCTCTCCTTGCGCCCGGCGGCGCTCCCGGCGAACCGGCAGCCGCCGGAGCGGCGGCCGGGACCGGGAGCAAGAGTCTCGCGAGGGCCGGCACGGATCCCGCCACGCTGCCGGCCGGCTCGGCCTACCGGAATCCCGCGAACGGCCGCGACGAGGTCATCGTTGAGGATATCCGGCACACGGCCGTGCTGATCGGCGACTCCCAGTCCGAGCCGCCCAACGCGTGGCCCCGGCAGGCCCTCGCCGCCCTGGGCTACAAGCCGTTCTTCTGCGGCCTGGGCGGCACCGGTTTCGTGGCCGCAAACGGCAAGACCGGCAACTACCTCACCGCCCTGCAGCGCGGCGATTGGAAACTGCCCTACGGTGATCCGTCCCTCGTAGTCATCCAGGGCGGCGGGAATGATGCGGTAAAAGGGGCAACCGATGCCCAGATCGTCGCCAATGCGGAGCAACTGATCAGCGTCCTCCAGCAGCGCTACCCCGCGAGCAAGTTCGCCATGATCGGCACGCTCGCCCGCGGCGCAAACTACGGCGGCGGCCGCCGCACCCAGGTCGACACCCTGCTGGGAACGATCGCGGAGAAGAACGGGATTCCTTTCGTCGGCGTCGGGGACTGGCTGACCCGGTACAACCTGAGCAAACTCCTGGCCGACGGCATCCACATGAATGCCGCCGGCAACGACATCCTTGGAGGGCTGCTGGGCACAAGGCTGAAGGCACTGGGGCTCGGGGCCAAGGAATCTTGACCTTAACGGCAGGAGCCGGTGCCCGCCGCGAGGGCGGACACCGGCTCCTGCCCGGTGGAAGTCCCGGTTGAAGGCCCCAAATGGAAGTCCCCAATGGAAGGGCCAGTGAATCAGCCCGGCTCAGGCAACTTCCGGCGGCAGCATGAGGCGTGCCCCCGGAATGGCGTTGAGCAGGGCCTTGGTGTAGTCCCGCTGCGGCGAATCGAAGACGTCGTCGGTGGAACCCGTCTCCACCAGCTTGCCCTTTTCCATCACGCACACGTGGTCGGCGATCTGCCGGACCACCGCGAGGTCGTGGGTGATGAACAGGTAGGTCAGGCCCAGCCGTGACTGCAGCTCGGCGAGCAGGTTCAGCACCTGGGCCTGCACCAGCACGTCCAGGGCGGACACGGCCTCGTCGCAGATGATCACCTCCGGATCCAGGGCCAGGGCACGCGCAATCGCGACGCGCTGGCGCTGGCCGCCGGAGAGCTCATTCGGGTACCGCTGCATGGCCGACTGCGGCAGGGCCACCTGGTCCAGGAGTTCGCGGACCTTCTTTTCCCGGCTGGCCTTGTCCCCGATCCTGTGGGTCCGCAGCGGTTCCTCGATGGTCCTGAAGATGTTGTACATCGGGTCCAGGGAACCGTACGGGTCCTGGAAGATCGGCTGCACGCGGCGCCTGAACGCAAAGATCTGCTTGGTGTTCAGCGTGGAGGTGTCCACGCCGTCGAAGATGATTTTCCCCGACGTCGGCGCCAGGAGGTTCAGGACCATCTGCGCCACGGTGGACTTGCCGGAACCCGACTCCCCCACGATCGCCGTCGTCGTGCCGCGCCTGACGCCGAAGGAAACGTCGTCCACGGCGGTGAAGTCCGTCGAACGGCCGAAGCCGGAGCGCAGTTTGAAGACCTTGCTCAGGTTCTCGATCTGCAGGACCTCTTCGGGCAGGGCCGGCTCCACCACGACGTCCTCGCCCGGTGCG
This sequence comes from Pseudarthrobacter albicanus, assembly GCF_018224015.1. Taxonomy (GTDB): domain Bacteria; phylum Actinomycetota; class Actinomycetes; order Actinomycetales; family Micrococcaceae; genus Arthrobacter; species Arthrobacter albicanus. The sequence goes on along the minus strand of NZ_JAGPOT010000054.1, from coordinate 43,853 downwards.
AGCAGTTCGTCCGATTCGACGCCGAGTTCCTTGGCCACCTGGATACGCCGGGACGCCAGCGACGGCGCCGACGCCACCAGCCGCTGGGTGTAGGGGTGCCGCGGGTTCTGCAGCAGCTCCAGCGACGGCCCGGATTCGACAACCTGCCCGCGGTACATGACCACGACCTTGTCCGCGCGCTCGGCGGCCAGGCCGAGGTCGTGGGTGATCAGCAGTACCGCCGTTCCCAGTTCCGAGGTCATCTTGTCCAGATGGTCGAGGATCTGGCGCTGCACCGTCACGTCCAGGGCGGACGTCGGCTCGTCGGCGATCAGCAGGCGTGGCTGGCAGGAGAGCCCGATGGCGATCAGCGCGCGCTGCCGCATGCCGCCGGAAAACTCGTGCGGATACTGTTTGGCCCGGCGTGCGGCGTCCGGCAGCCCGGCCTCGGACAGCACCTTGGCCACGTCCCCGGGGCCGCTGGGCAGCCCGTTCGCCTTCAACGTCTCGCGGACCTGGAAGCCGATCTTCCACACCGGGTTGAGGTTGGACATGGGGTCCTGGGGGACCATGCCGATGCTGTTTCCGCGGAGTTCGATCATCCGTTTTTCGCCGGCGTTCGAGATGTCCTCGCCGTCGAAAAGGATCCGGCCGGCGGAGACGCGGCCGTTGCCCGGCAGCAGGCCGATGGCGGCCAGCGCCGTCGTCGATTTGCCGGACCCGGACTCGCCCACAATGGCCACGGTCTCGCCGGGCATGATGGTCAGGTGCGCGTTCCGCACGGCCTGGACCTCGCCGTTGCTGGTGGCGAAGCTGATCGCAAGGTCCTGGATTTCCAGCAGCGGGCGCTCGGCGTCGTACCCTGCTTCAAGGATTTCCACGGAGGTGTTCATGGCGTCCCCTTTCATCGCTTGCGCGCTTTGGGATCGAGGGCATCACGCAGGGCGTCGCCCAGCATGATGAAGCTCAGGACCGTGATGGACAGCGCGATGGCCGGGTAGAGCAGCGGCATCGGGTTGGACCGGAGCGATGACTGGGCGGCCTGGATGTCGTTGCCCCACGACATGACGCTCGGCGGCAGCCCGATGCCGAGGAAGGACAGGGTGGATTCGGCAACGATGAACGTGCCCAGTGAAATCGTGGCGACGACGACGATCGGCGCCAGCGCGTTCGGCAGGACGTGGCGCAGGAGCGCGCCGACCCTGGACACGCCCAGCGAGCGGGCCGCCATGACGAAGTCGGCGTTGCGGACCTCCAGCACGGCTCCGCGGGTGATGCGGGCGAGCTGCGGCCAGCCGAAAGTGGCCAGGATGACCACGAGGGTCCAGGCCGTCCGGTTCGCCCGGAACATCGGCAGCTGCATGACGACGATGGCGCCGAGGATCAGCGGCAGGGCGAAGAAGATGTCGTTGATGCGGGCCAGGATGGCGTCCACCCAGCCGCCGTAGTAGCCGGCGAGGGCACCGATGATGCCGCCGACCAGGAGGACAGCGAGGGTGGTGAACAGGCCCACCGTCACCGAGGAGCGGGTGCCGAAGATGACCCGTGCATACACGTCGCAGCCCTGCTGGGTGTACCCCAGGGGGTGGCCGGCAGCCGGGCCGCCGTCGGAATTGGCCAGCTGGCAGGCCTCGGAGGACGGGTCGACCGGGGAGAAGAGACCCGGAAACAGCGACACGGCCATGACGACGAGGATGAGGAAGGCCGCAATCAGGAACAGCGGCTGCCGGCGCAGGTTCCGCCAGGCCTCGCCCCAGAGACTCAGCGGGGCGTTGTCCTCCCTGACCTTGTCGGTTGCCTGCAGAGGCGTCTCCGCCACGTCGGCGACGAAGTGTTCCATCTGGCGGCGTGCACGGACGGCGGGGGCGCCGTGCCTTGGGGTGTTGTTCTCAGGCGTCATAGCGGATCCTAGGGTCAAGCCACGCGTACAGCAGGTCAACGAGGAGGTTGGAGAGGCAGTAGATGAGGACCAGCACTGTGACGATGGAGACCACCGTGGGGCCTTCTCCCGTCAGCACGGCCCGGTAGAGCCGGTTGCCGACGCCGGGCACGTTGAAGATGCCTTCCGTCACGATGGCGCCGCCCATCAGAGTTCCCAGGTCCGCACCGAGGAAGGTGATGACGGGGATCAGCGAGTTGCGGAGAATGTGCACGCGGACGACGCGGAACCGGGACAGGCCCTTGGCTGAAGCCGTGCGGACGTAGTCGGCGTTCATGTTCTCGAGGACGCTGGTGCGGGTCAGGCGCAGGACGTAGGCGAAGGAGGCCAGGCCGAGCACGATAGCCGGCAGGATCAGGTCCTGGACCGTCGCGGCCGAGCTCACGGTCGGCTTGGCCCAGCCGAGCTGGACGCCGATGGTGAACTGCAGCAGGAAGCCGAGGACGAAGATCGGGATGCTGATGACGACCAGGGATGCCACCAGGACCGTGGCGTCGAAGAACCTGCCCTTGCGGAGGCCGGCGATGAGGCCGAAGACGATGCCGAAGACGGCTTCAAAGATCAGCGCCATGACGGCCAGGCGGGCCGTGACCGGGAAGACTTCGGCCAGCACCGCGGCGATGGGGCGCCCGGAGAAGTCCTGGCCCAGGTCAAAGGTGAAGATGCTCTTCAGATAGAGCAGGTATTGCATGAAGAACGGCTGGTCCAGGTGGTACTGGACCCTCAGCTTCGCCGCGACGGCCTCGTTGACCGGCTTGTCCCCGAAGAGCGCCGCGATGGGATCGCCGGGGAGGCTGAAGACCAGGAAGTAGACCAGCAGCGTGGCGCCGAGGAAAACGGGGATCAGTTGGAGGAAACGCTTGAGAATGTAGGTCGCCATCAGCGAAGCACACTCCCGTGGGCAGGCATCCTGTCCGGGGATGCGGTGGAGTTGTTCATCGAAGAACCTTTTCACTATGGGTGCAGGCCGACGCCGGTTCACTCACGGCGTGCGGCTTGCGAAAGTACACCCGGGGCCCGGGCCATGAGGAAAATGCGGAAGCAGGACGACGGCGGAGGCCCCGGACCGGGCAGCCCCCGCCGTCGTCCGGTTGTTACTTGCCGGTAATGTCGTAGTACAGCGGAACGCCGTCCCAGCCGTAGTCAACGTTGGTCACCTTGTCGCTCCAGCCGCCCTGGGCGACCTGGTACCACAGGGGGATGGCCGGAAGATCCGTCAGGAGGATCTCCTGAGCCTTGTTCATGGCCTTGTTGCCGTCGCTGACGGACGAGGCGTTCAAACCGTCCGCGATGGCCTTGTCGAACACCGGGTTGGCGTAGCTGGCGTCGTTGGAGCCGGCACCGGTCTTGTAGATCGGTCCCAGGAAGTTGTACAGCGACGGGTAGTCCGCCTGCCAGCCGGCGCGGATGGCGCCGGTGAGGGTCTTGGCGGTTGCGTCGTCGCGGGATTCCTTGAAGGTCGCATACGGCTTGCCTTCGACCTTGATGCCGAGGGTGTTCTTGAGCTGGTTGACGACGGCTTCGACCCAGGCCTTGTGTCCGCCCTTGTCGGCGTTGTAGGCGATGGTGAACGTCTTGTCGGCGTCCCACTTCTGGATCGCGTCGGCCTTGGCCCAGGCGTCCTTGGCCTTGGCCGCATCGAACACCAGGTTCTCCGAGCCCGGGATCGAGCCGCTGTAGCCGTCAAGCACGGGAGCCGTGAAGTCCTTGGCGGGCTGGCGCGCGCTGCTGAAGATCACCTTGGTGATCTCGTCGCGGTTGATCGCCATCGAGATGGCCTGGCGGCGGAGCTTGCCTGCCTCGCCGCTCCACTCCGGCAGGTATTCCGGGATCGCGATGGTCTGGTTGCCGGCGTACGGCTTGTTGATGGTGCGGTCGCCGAGGTCAGACTTGAAGTTCTTCAGGGCGCTGGTGGGGATTACCTGCAGGACGTCCAGGTTGTTGGACAGCAGGTCCTGGTACGCGGCGTCGTCGTTCTGGAAGATCTTGAACGTCACGCCGGCATTCTTGGGCTTGCGGGGACCGTTGTAGTCCGGGTTCGGAACGAGCTGGATCTGCACGTTGTGCTGCCAGCCGCCGTCGGCCATCTTGTACGGGCCGTTGCCGACAGGCTTCTCGCCGAAGGCCTTCGGGTCCTTGAGTGCACCGGAAGGGACCGGCACGAAGGCGGTGTAGCCAAGGCGCAACGGCCAGTCGGATTCCGGCTGCTTCAGCGCGACGGTGAAGGTCTGGTCGTCAACAACCTTCAGCCCTGACATGGTCTCGACGGTCGAGCCTTCTGCGCTGGCCCCGTCGTAGCCCTTGATGCTCTCGAAGAAGCTGCCGCTGAGCTGCGCGTTCTTCGCGGCCGCACCGAAGTTCCAGGAGTCGACGAACGTCTTGGCGGTGATGGCCTCGCCGTTGGTGAACTTCTGGTCCTTCTTGACCTTGATGGTGAAGTTCTGCCCGTCCTTGCCTTCAATGGACTCGGCGACTTCATTGACGGGCTTGCCGCTGGGGTCGTAGCTGACGAGGCCCGCGAACATCATCTGCATGACTTTGCCGCCGCCGACCTCGTTGGTGTCGGCCGGCATCAGCGGACGCTGCGGCTCGGAACCGTCGACAAGGATTACCTTGCTGGTGTCGCCGCCGGTGCTGCCGCCGCCGGCAGCCGGCCCGCCGGCACCGCATCCGGTCAGGGCAAGAGCGGCGATGGCCGCCATGCCCAGTGCTTTGGAAGTGCGCGAAAAACGCATTCCGCCTCCTGTGAGTTGTGGGAGTTCGTCAGGGAAAAACTCGTGTTTCGGGCAGGCCCGGCACAGGGATTTCCTGTGACGTGGCCTACATGTTGAAGTAGCCTAGCCGCAAAATGTCCGAATGGTGGAACCCTGTTGCCAAACCGTGATGCGATAAGGGCGTGAGGGTGAAGGCTGGCGGAAATGTATTTCACATCACACGCTACTCGCTGGTAGTATTCGCCGCGAGGGCCGTCCCCGTTATGACTCGTTAACTGGAAATGGCCCTTGGCAGGGGCTGGCCGCAGGGTCTATGGGCGGGGTCCGACGCCGAGCTTGGGGCCCTTTCGGGCAACGTGTTCGTTGCGGCCCGCGGCTATTTCCGGGCCCACTCCCAGAAGTTCCACCAGACACCGGTCTGGTTCGGCATGTACTTCACGCCGGTGATGCGGCTGCTGTACGCGTCGACGCCGACGCTCGCGTACAGCGGCAGGCCGTACGCGGAATCCCAGACCTTTTTGTCGATCTGCGTCAGGATCCCGTCCTGTTTACTGCGGTCGGTGGTGACAACGAGTTCGTCCAGCAGCCGGTCGGTTTCCTGGTCGCTGAACCGGTTGTAGTTGGAGTCGCTGCCCGACCTGAAGACCTGCGGAACGCCCGAGGCGCCGACGCCCGCGTTGCTCCAGCCGAATATGGCGGCATCGTAGCCGCCCCTGCCCAGGGCCGCACCCCAGTCGGATTTGCCGAGGCCGCCGTCGACGATGGTGAAGCCTGCCTTGGTGGCCGACTCCCGGATCAGCGAGTAGGCGTCAACTTCGTTGGGGTTCTCCTTGTTGTACATGATGCGGATCGTGGGCGCGGCACCGTTCAGGAGCTTCCTGGCGCCCTCGATATCCGTGTCCTGGTAGGCCGAGGAACCGTTGTTCCGGGCGGAGTCCTGGTATGCAGCCTGGTCCGGCAGGAAGAGCTGGGAGTCAAGCGGCTTCGCGTTAGGGTCCAGCTTCCTGACGATCTTGTCAACGATGTCCTTGCGCGGGACGGCCTTCATGAAGGCCTCGCGGACATCCTTGTCGGCAAACGGACCGCTGTAGTTCAGGTCGACGTGTTCGTAGGCGAACTGGCTGCCGCGGTCCAGCGTGACGCCCTGGCTTTCCAGCGCCGTGAGCTGCTCGACCGTTTCGGCGGAGGCCTGCGGCGCGATGATGTCCGCCCCGCCGTTCCCGAGCGCCTGGACCTGGGCCGCGGCGGAGCCGATGTAGCGGACGGTGATTTCGTCCAGTTTGGCTTCCGGACCCCAGTTGTAGTCCTTGTTCTTCACCATGGTCAACGACTCGTCCGGGTTGATGTTTTTGACGATGAACGGGCCGTTGGACAGGTACAGGCTCGGGTCGGCCGGCAGCGTCTTGGCATCAAAACCGGTGTTCCACAGCCCGGACAGGGCCTGCAGCCGGGCGTCGGCCGGCCTCGGCGCCTTGGAATCGCCGCGCGGGATGCCCTTGAGGAGCTCGATGAATGCCTTGGTGTCCCTCAGGCCGGCCTTCGCAGCGAGGACGTGGGCCGGGATGTCGATCCCTGGTCCGCCGAGCGCTGTTTCCCAGTCGGTAAAGGGACGGGAGTACTGCACCGTCATGGACCGTCCGTCCGAGCCGAGTTCCGGGAAACCGGTCAGAGCCAGGCCGGTCGGTCCGCCGGCGTAGGAGAAGTACGACGTTCCGGTCTTCGCTACCGGATCGGCGTCGTCGTAGTAGCCGGAGAAGGCGGCCCACTGCAGCAGGAGGTCGGCCGCGGTCACGGGGGTGCCGTCGGACCATTTGACGCCCTCATTGACCGTGTACTTGACGGTGAGCGGGTTGTCCGAGGTCTTCTCCATCCTGCCGAACTTGTCGTTGCGGACGATGTTCAGCTTGTTGTCGAGGTAGAAGAAGCCGGAGTGCGTGGCGTAGCTGACCTTGGAGTTGACGTCGACATTGCCGGCGGCCGTGTTGGGGTTGAACGTGCTGAAGGCGTTCACCTCCGCGACGGTCGCCGATCCGCCTGCCTTGCCTGCCGGGGCGCTCGTCGGGGTCGAGCCGCTGCTGCCGCCCGCGCAGCCGCTGAGGGCGAGGACGGCCGCTACTGCCACGCCCACTGCTTTGGTGATAGGACCCGAACGCATTCCGCCTCCATGTTTCTGTCAGGGGGTGAGCGGCGGGCACGGTGGGCATCGGACAGACGTCCACACTCCCCCGCCGCAGCATGGCCGTCTCACATGGGATGAAGCGTAGCCGCAAAGAGCCGGTTCTCGAAGAAAGCCGGCCCAGGAAAGGCCCCGGTACAGAACACCGGGGCCCTCGGGTTGATCCTCACAGGGTCAATTATCTGCCTGAATCGCCAGGCAATCACACGTTGAAGCGGAACACCACCACGTTCCGTAGCGGAAAACCTTAGGAAACTCGCCACAGGCGGGGGAACGCGTTGCGCGACGACGGCGCGGCGACTGAGCCGATTTGCGAGATCCCCGGCTGAGTGCCGACAGGAGCAATGCTGACCGCCCTGCAGTGTATCCGTTGCTGGGATGCTCGGAGCGAATGCCCGGCCGGATGAACCGACCCACAATACGACGCACCGTGAACCCTGCCGGGACAGTTCCAGCCGTGTGATCAACGTCGACTCAGACTGCGGAGGCGGCAGGAGATCGCCATGCTCCACAATCGACGAGGGCAACCTTACGGCTCGTCGACGTAGCCAACACCGACGTCGCGGCATGCCGCGATCAATCGCTTGTCGCGCGTCCAAAGCCGAGCCCCGCCGACCAACGCGACCGCGCCCAGGAGATGCCCGTCCACTGCACTGAGACCGCGTCCCCAGAGTCGCCGACCGCTGACAAGCGTCATCACTTCCGCGTGACTCAGGACCGGGAACTGGCCCAGGCTTTCCAGGAGGTCCAGCACAACCGCGCGCTGCTTGATCGACCCGAGTGCCAACTCCTCGATCACGTATGGATGGCACCCAACCTCGTCGTCATCTAGGAGACTGATGAGTCCGGGCTCGGATGCGCGCAGGTGGTCGATCCAGATCGAAGTGTCGACCAGGATCACGCGCCACCCTCTCGGCGTCGCGGCGCCGAGGTCGCGGAGCCGTCGGAGCCGCCCAGGGCTGCGAGCCGCCTGGCGCTCTCGACACGGATCAAAGTCGTCAGTCCGTCGCGCAGGAGAGCTGATTTCTCGGTGATGCCCGTCAATTCACTTGCCCGGGCCAGGAGCTCGTCGTCGATGTTCACCGTCGTCCTCATCAGAACCTCCTTCTAGCATCAAGAGTATCATCATATGATGCCGAAACAGATGATCAACGAGTCTCTGCCGCCAACGGAAACCGCCCAGATTTGTCAGGCAGCCTGACGCCCGAACGGAGCGCAATTAGACGTTGAAGCGGAACTCCACGACGTCGCCGTCGGCCATGACGTATTCCTTGCCTTCGATCCGGACCTTGCCGCGGGCCTTCGCCTCCGCCATCGAGCCGGCATCGATCAGATCGTCGAAGGAGACGACTTCGGCCTTGATGAATCCGCGCTGGAAATCGGAGTGGATCACACCGGCCGCCTGCGGGGCGGTGTCCCCCTGGTGGATGGTCCACGCGCGGGTTTCCTTGGGTCCTGCCGTGAGGTAGGTCTGGAGTCCCAGGGTGTGGAATCCGACGCGGGCCAGCTGGTCCAGGCCTGATTCGTCCTGGCCGTTCATCTCCAGCATCTCGCGGGCTTCTTCCTCGTCCAGTTCGACGAGGTCGGATTCGAGCTTGGCGTCGAGGAAGATGGCGTCCGCCGGGGCAACCATGGCCCGCAGTTCCTCCTGCTTCTCCGGGCTGCCCAGGATTCCCTCGTCGGCGTTGAAGACATAGATGAAGGGCTTGGCCGTCAGGAGGCTGAGCTCCTTGAGGTGCTCCATCTCCAGCTTGTCGCTCTTGACCGAGGAGAAGATCGTGTCGCCGCGTTCCAGCACGGCCTGTGCGGCCTTGATGGCCGCCAGCTCGGCAGCCTCGCGCTTCTTGATCTTGACTTCTTTTTCGATCCGGGGAATGGCATTTTCGATGGTCTGAAGGTCGGCCAGGATCAGCTCGGTGTTGATCGTCTCCATGTCCGAGCGGGGGTCGACCTTGCCGTCGACGTGGATGACGTCGGGGTCATCGAACACGCGGACAACCTGGGCGATGGCCTCGGCCTCACGGATATTGGCCAGGAACTTGTTGCCCAGGCCTTCACCCTCCGACGCGCCTTTCACGATCCCGGCGATGTCCACGAAGGACACGGGGGCGGGCAGCAGACGGGCGGAGCCGAAGATGCCGGCGAGCTTTGCAAGCCGGGGGTCGGGCAGGTTCACGACGCCGATGTTGGGCTCGATCGTGGCGAACGGATAGTTCGCCGCGAGCACCTGGTTCCGGGTCAGTGCGTTGAAAAGAGTTGATTTGCCGACGTTGGGCAGTCCGACGATGCCAATAGTAAGAGCCACGGACATACATTCTACCCGCACGGGCCGGGAGCCCTGCCCTGCGGGCCGGGGCGCCTGTTGGGGCTCATGTTGGGTCGCCCGTCGGGCGGCAGGTGGGGCGGCAGCGCAAAACTGTCACAGGGGCATGCCAGAGTGAACCCATGGACGCTTTTGCACTTATTCTTGCCCTGCTCATGCTGCTCGTGGGCGCCGTTGCCGGCGCCGCCGTCGCCTATCTGCTGCTCCGGCGCCGCTATCTGGCCGTGGAACAGGACTTCGACGGCGTTTCGGCCCGGCTTTCCGAGGTCAGCGCCCAGTTTGCCGCGGCCGACGCCGAGCGGCGCCTTTTGGCGGCGCAGAACCGCGAGCTGGGCGAATCACGGAGCCAGGACGGCAGCGTGCTGCGTGCGCTGGCGCCGGTAGCGGAGAAGCTCACCGCCGTGCAGCAGCAGGTTTCGCTGCTGGAGCGGGACCGGCTGGAGCAGTACGGCCAGCTGGCCCAGCAGCTGCAGGAGGCGCGGCTGTCCGATGAGCAGCTCCTGCGCTCAACGCATGCCCTGGAATCGGCGCTCCGTTCCAACAGTGCGCGCGGCCAGTGGGGCGAGGTCCAGCTGCGGCGGGTGGTGGAAGCGGCCGGGATGCTGCGGCACGTCGATTTCCATGAGCAGGTGCATAGTGCCGCCACGGAGAACAGCGTCCGGCCCGACCTCGTGGTGCAGCTGCCCGGGGACAAGCTGCTGGTTGTCGATGCGAAGGTCCCGCTGGCGTCCTATCTTGCGGCGCAGGAGCTCGGCGCGTCTGTCGACAGCCAGCAGGGCGGCCTGCAGCTCGGGCAGGCAGCCAGCGGGCAGCAGGCGCACCTGGCTGCCCATGCGAAGGCACTGAAGGCCCATGTGGATGCCTTGAGCACCAAGAAGTACTGGGACATCCCCGGCAACTCCCCCGAACTCGTGGTCTGCTTCCTGCCGGCGGAATCCATCCTCGCCGCCGCGCTGGCGGCGGACCCGGCCCTGCTGGACTACTCGCTGTCCAAGAACGTGGTCCTGGCCTCGCCCGGAACCCTGCTCGCAGTGCTGAAATCGGTCGCCTTCACATGGCGCCAGGATGTGCTGACCGACAGCGCCCGGGAGCTCTTTGAACTCGCCCGGCAGCTCTACGAGCGGATGGGCACGCTCGGCGAGAATGTGACCAAGCTCGGGGCCTCCCTGAAGACCTCGGTGGACCGCTACAACTCCCTGGTCGGCACACTCGAGGCCCGGGTGCTGCCGACGGCCAGGAAGCTCAATGCCCTCGAGTCCGCCGGGCTCATCACGCCCGCCTCCATCGAGGTGACGCCGCGTTCGGTGGCGGCCCCGGAGCTGCAGCCAGGGCACGACGCCGCGGAGTCCGCCGCTTAAGGGTTCCCGGCCTGGCGGGTGCCGCGGCCACCGAGGGCCCGGGTGACGTCCCCGGCCTGCTTGAGGGTGGCCCGGAGCTCCTTGGGCAGGGAGAAGAGCAGGTCCTCCTCGGCCGTGACGACTTCCTCCACGGCGCCGTAGCCGTAGTCGGCAAGGAGCCGCAGCACGTCCTTGACCAGAACCTCGGGGACGGAGGCTCCGGACGTCACGCCGACGGTGGCGACGCCCTCGAACCAGGCCTCGTCCACCTCGTTGGCGAAGTCGACGCGATAGGACGCCTTTGCCCCGTACTCCAGCGCCACCTCGACGAGGCGGACGGAGTTGGAGGAGTTGGCCGAACCCACCACGATCACAAGGTCCGCCTGCGGCGAGATCTTCTTGATGGCGACCTGGCGGTTGGTGGTGGCGTAACAGATGTCGTCGCTGGGCGGGTCCTGCAGGGTGGGGAAGCGTTCCTTCAGGAGCCTGACGGTCTCCATGGTCTCGTCCACGCTGAGGGTGGTCTGGGAGAGCCAGATGACCTTCTCGGGGTCCCGGACCGTGACCTTGTCCACCTCGTGCGGGCCGTTGATGATCTGGATGTGCTCGGGCGCCTCGCCGGCCGTCCCCTCGACTTCCTCGTGGCCTTCGTGGCCGATCAGCAGGATGTCGAAGTCGTCCTTGGCGAAGCGGACCGCCTCCTTGTGCACCTTGGTCACGAGCGGGCAGGTGGCATCAATGGTCCGCAGGCCGCGGTCCTCCGCGGACTGGACCACCGCCGGCGAGACTCCATGGGCGGAGAAGATCACGAGGGCGCCCTCGGGGACCTCGTCCGTTTCGTCAACGAAGATCGCCCCTTTTTCTTCGAGGGAGCTGACCACATGGACGTTGTGCACGATCTGCTTGCGCACGTAGACGGGCGGACCGTAATGTTCCAGGGCTTTTTCCACCGCGATGACGGCACGGTCCACGCCGGCGCAGTAGCCGCGCGGTGCCGCGAGCAGCACCTTCTTCGGACCGGTGACGGGCGACGCGGCCAGCACATCCTCCGGCGAACGCCGCCGGCGCGGAACGGATGGCATCGGTATGGAGACTGCGGTGGAGGTCATCCTTCAATGCTACCGGTGTTCAAAGACGCCCGTTTTTGGGCTCCCGCCGGTGTTCAAAGCCGGAGTTCAGGCCCGGCGGCCACCGGCGGCGCGAACCAGCAGTCCGACGACCAGCAGGACCCCGCCTGCCAGCGCGACCGTCAGGATCCACTGCCCGAAACTGCCAGCGGACGCGGACGCAAACTCGCGTGTGAAGATGTCGGCCATCTCGTTGCCGCTGGAGGCCCCGGCCAGGGCGCCGCCGCCGGCATCTGCGGCCAGCTTCCACGCCCCGGCCAGCACCAGCGCGCCCGCCCCGGTCCCGGCCAGGACGGTCCACCGGCGCCGTGCGGCGACCAGGGCCAGCAGGAAGGCGATCCCGGCACCGGTGGCCACGGCATAGCCCATCGGCGCGTACGCCGCGACCCTCTCGACGGCCTGGCGCTGGTTGGACTTCCCGATGTGGATCAGCACCTGCTCCGGCGCCGCGAGCGGCAGGTTCGTGGCGTCCGACACCTGCTTCGCGACAAGTCCGACCAGCGGTGCGACGTCGAGCGTCAGCGCGGTGGCGCCGGCGGCCTCCGGCGGCAGGGTGCCGGGATCGGCGAAGGTGAGCCGGTGGCTCCTGCGCAACGTTTCCGCCCAGGCGCCGGGGTAGCCGGGCATCCCAGCTAGGGACTGGGCCGCGTTGTCCAGGATCGGCCGGGCCAGTTCGGCGACGACTTCCGGAATCCGGTGCTCGACGCCGAGGCTGCCGACGGCGGCGGTGGCGAGCCTGCGCTGGAAGACGGGGTCCTGGCCCAGCGGCGCGGCCAGGGCGACAAACCCGTCTTCCCGGACGATGTTCCGGTCAACCCAGATTGCGGGAACAGCGACAGCCGCCATCAGGAGCCCGATGAGCACAGCAGCGGCCGAGACAAAAGTACGCAAGACAGAGTCCTAGGAAGTCGTAGGGATACTGCCATCCTACGGGTGCTGGCCCGGCGGGCTATAACGTCGGGCCCTGGTGGTAAAGCTTTGGATAGAGTTGAAACAGACAAGTTCCAGCTGTTGGCCGGTGCCCCTCCCGAGGAAACCCTGGGAAACGCACCTGCTGGCGGCTCCGCCCCGGCAAAGGAAACCAACGCAAATGCACACCGCCCCCTCCGCCACCGTGTACGGGCATGTCTGAGGGCCTGGCGGCGGCCACCACGCTCCCCGCCACGGCGGCGGAAACCAGCCCGGACAATCCCTGGCCGCTGCAGCTGCTGTCCCAGAAACTCAAGATGCACATCGACCGCGCACCCTCGGCCTGGGTTGAGGGCCAGGTCATCGAGCTGAACCGGCGCGGCGGCAACGCCTACCTGACCCTGCGGGACATCGACGCGGAAATTTCGCTGCCCGCATCGGTCTGGACCAATGTGCTGGACCGCCAGCAGACCCCGCTGGAACGGGGCTCCCGCGTGGTGGCCCTGCTCAAGGCCGAGTTCTGGCTCAAGACCGGACGGCTGAGCATGTCGGTGAAGGACATCCGGCCGGTGGGCCTCGGAGATCTCCTTGCCAGGATCGAACGGCTGCGCCAGGCCCTCGCGGCGGAGGGCCTGTTCTCGGACGCCCGCAAGAAACGGCTCCCCCTGCTCCCCCACCGGATCGGCCTGATCACCGGCCGCGACTCGGACGCCAAGAAGGACGTGCTGCGCAACGCCGCCCTGCGCTGGCCCGCCGTCGAATTCGAGATCCGCGAGGTCGCGGTCCAGGGCAACACCGCCGTCGCGCAGATCATCGCCGCGCTGCAGGAACTTGACGCCCACCCCGTCGTCGACGTCATTGTGATCACCCGCGGCGGCGGAGCCCTGGAGGACTTGCTGCCGTTCAGCAACGAGGAACTCATCCGGGCCGTGTCAGACGCCGCAACGCCGGTGGTGAGCGCGATCGGCCATGAGGCGGACCGGCCGATCCTCGATGACGTGGCAGACCTCCGGGCTTCGACGCCCACCGACGCCGCCAAGAGGATCGTTCCGGACGTCGCGGAGGAGCTCACCCGGGTGCGGCAGGCGCGGGACCATCTCCGCCGCGGCGTCACCCGGCTCGTGGAGCGGGAAACCGACCGGCTGGCCGCGCTGCGCTCCCGTCCGGTGCTGGCCTCCCCCGAAGTCATGGTCGACACCCGGCTCGACGACGTCGAACGGCTCAAGGGCAGATCCCACGCTGCCATCAACACCGCGATGGCGCGGGCCGCGGACCAGCTGGTCCACCTCAAGGCCCAGGTCCGTGCGCTGTCGCCGCAGAAGACCCTGGACCGTGGTTACGCCGTCGTGCAGCTCAGCGACGGGGAGTCACCGGACCCCGGGACGCGCCGGGAGGTTGTCCGCCACCCCTCACAGGCGCCGGCCGGAACCCCGCTGACGGTCCGCGTGGCCGGCGGCAGGTTCACCGCACAGTCCACCGGCGGCCAGGATCCCGCCGACAACTGAACCGGCGGAACCCCTGCCGGAATATTCCACCCCTGGGCTTTCCATCAGAGTGACCGTCCCCGGGATGAAGCCAAAAAACAAGGAGCACCACATGGCAGCAGAAACGAAGCCGAACGCCGATATCGACGCACTGAGCTACGAGGACGCCCGCGAACAGCTGGTCGGCATCGTGGGCAGGCTGGAAGCCGGTGGCGCCAGCCTGGAGGAGTCCCTGGCGCTGTGGGAGCGCGGCGAGGCGCTGGCCAAGCGCTGTGAACAGTGGCTGGAAGGCGCCCGGAAGCGCCTGTCCGCCGCCCGGGACCAGGCCGCGCAGGACGGCTGAACCGCCGGACGGCCGCAGCCTGGCCGGCCGTCCACGACCTGTCCGGCGGTAGCCAGCCGGCCGGTCAGGAGCGTTCGACCAGATCCCGCTCCAGCTCGACGTCAAGGTCCGGGGCGGGCCACTGCAGCTTGAGGCCCTCCAGCGCTTCGAGCAGCAAGTGCTGCACGGCGATGCGGGCGTACCATTTCTTGTTGGCCGGAACCACGTGCCAGGGAGCCAGCTCGGAATTCGTCTTATCGAAGGCCTTCTGGTAGGCGTCCATGTAGTCGTCCCAGAATGCCCGTTCCTTGAGGTCGTTGCTGCTGTACTTCCAGTGCTTGGCGGGGTCATCCAGCCGGGCCAGCAGCCGCGCCTTCTGTTCCTCGCGGCTGATGTTGAGCATGACTTTGACGATCTTGGTGCCCGCCGCCGTCTGCCTGGCCTCGAATTCGTTGATGGCGGAGTACCGCCGCTCGAGTTCTTCCGGACTGGCCCAGCGGTGGACGCGGTGGACCAGGACATCCTCGTAGTGGGAACGGTCAAAGACCCCCACGGCGCCGGCCGGCGGCACTTCCTTTTCGATCCGCCAGAGGAAGTCGTAGGACTTTTCCTCCGGCGTGGGCGCCTTGAAAGACCTGAGTTTGACCCCCTGCGGGTTCATCGCGCCCACGACATGCTTGACGATTCCGCCCTTGCCTGCCGTGTCCATGGCCTGCAGGATGAGCAGGATGCGTTTGGTGCCGCCATACAGGGACTGGGCGAAGAGCCTTTCCTGCAGTCCCGCGAGTTTCTCGTCCAGGTCGCCGAGCAGGAGCTCGCCGTCGGACTTGCCCCCCGGATAGCCGGGAGTTGCGTCCGGATCCGCGGCCTTGAGGCTGAACCCTTTTCCCACTTTGAGGGTGTCCGAGGGACGGTCCTTGAATTTCACGTCGTCTGCCATTGACTTTCCTCTTTCCGGATCACGCAGCACCCCGCGGCGAGGACACGGGACAGCAGGACAACGGCGCGGGCCAATGCCCCGTGCCGCGCTGCTGCCCCCAGACTAGTTGCCCTTGTAGCGGCTCAGGAAGTCCGCCATGCGGCCGATTGCCTCCTCGATGTCCTTGACGAGCGGCAGGGTGACCATGCGGAAATGGTCCGGCCGGACCCAGTTGAAGGCTCGGCCGTGGGAGACCAGGATCTTCTGCTCCCGGAGCAGGTCGAGGACGAACTTCTCGTCATCGCGGATGTGGTAGACCTCGGGATCCAGCTTCGGGAACAGGTACATCGCCCCGCGGGCCTGCTGGGTGCTGACGCCGGGGATGGCGTTGAGCATGTCGTAGGCCTTGTTCCGCTGTTCCAGCAGGCGTCCGCCCGGGAGGATCAGGTCCTGGATGCTCTGGTAGCCGCCGAGGGCCGTCTGGATGGCGTGCTGGGCGGGCACGTTGGCGCACAGGCGCATGTTGGCCAGCAGGTTGATGCCTTCGAGGTAGTCCGCGGCATCCTTCTTCGGCCCCGAGATGGCCATCCAGCCCGCCCGGTAGCCGCACACCCGGTAGGCCTTGGACAGGCCGCTGAAGGTCAGGCAGAGCACGTCGTCGCCGGTGAGGCTGGCCATGTTCACGTGCACGGCGTCCTCGTACAGGATCTTCTCGTAGATCTCGTCGGCGAACAGCACTAGCCCGTGCTTCTCGGCCAGCGCCACGATCTTCTTCAGCGTGCTTTCCGGGTAGACCGCGCCGGTAGGATTGTTGGGGTTGATCACCACGATGCCCTTGGTGCGCGGGGTGATCTTGGCTTCCAGGTCATCGAGGTCGGGCTGCCAGCCGGATTCCTCGTCGCACAGGTAGTGCACGGGCCTGCCGCTGGCCAGGGCCACGGAGGCAGTCCACAGCGGGTAGTCCGGGGCAGGAATCAGGACTTCGTCGCCGTCGTCGAGCAAAGCCATCAGCGACATCGTGATGAGTTCGCTCACGCCGTTGCCCAGGTAGACGTCGTCAACATGGATGTTCTGGATCCCGCGCGTCTGGTAGTACTGCGAGACGGCCGTGCGGGCGGAGAATATGCCGCGGGAGTCGCTGTACCCCTGGGCATGTGGCAGGTGGCGGATCATGTCCACCAGGATCGCGTCCGGCGCTTCGAACCCGAAGGGGGCCGGGTTGCCGATGTTCAGTTTGAGGATGCGGTGACCCTCTGCCTCCATCTGCTGGGCGGCCTGAAGAATCGGTCCACGGATGTCGTAAAGGACATTATGAAGCTTGGTGGACTGCTTGAATTCTGCCATCCATCAAATATGCCATATCGGGGATGTACTTCCGTTGAGACATCACTCACAGACACGGCGACGGCGGCTGCCCGGCTTCCCCCGCCGCGCAGGGGGTGCGGCAGCCGCCGTCGAACGTCAGGAAGGCCTGTCCGGAAGCCTTACTTGGCCAGCCCCTTGTCCTTGAGCCACGCGGCCGCGGCATCCTTGGGGTTCTGCTTCTGGGTGCCGCTGACGGCCCGGTTGAGGTTGATCAGGTCATCGGTGGTGAGGATCCTGGACACGGCGTTGAGGGCGTCCTTCGCTTTGTCCGTCATCTTGGCCTTGTTGTACAGGGGCAGGACCTGCTGGGCGATGAAGTTGTTCTTCGGGTCCTCCAGCACCACGAGGTCGTTGTCCGCGATGGACGGTGTCGTGGTGAAGATATCCGCCACCTGGACCTGGTCCGAGAGCAGGGCCTTCAGCGTCAGGGGACCGCCGCCGTCGCTGAACGGCTCAAGCTTCTTGGGCACGCAGTTGTAGTTCTTCTTCAGTCCCGGCAGCCCGTAGGCGCGTTCGGCAAAGGTCGCCGGCGCACCCACCACAATCTCGCTGCAGACCTTGGCCAGGTCCTCGATGGATTTCAGCTGGTACTTCTCCGCGGTGGCCTTCGTGACGACCATGGCGTCCTTGTCCTCGGCCTTGGACGCATCCAGCACAGCCAGGCCGTCAGGGAGTTTGGCCGGCAGCGCCTTGGCGATGTCCTCGGCCGAGACCTCCGTGGCGTCCTTGTTCACGTGCAGCAGCAGGTTGCCGCTGTAGTCGGGGATGACGTCCACCGACCCGTCCTGCACGGCCTTGAAATACACCTCGCGGGAACCGATGTTCGGCTTGGTGCTCGCGGTGACGCCGGCAGCATTCAGGGCACCGGCGTAGACCTCGGCCATGATCTGGCTCTCGGGGAAATCGGCCGAACCGACGACGAGGGCCCCGCCGGATCCGGTCGATGCACCGCCCGTGGCGGGGGCCGAGGACAGCGGATTGGATGAGCCTCCGCAGGCGGACAGGGCCAGCGCCAGTCCTACGCCGGCGGCCAGACCACCGAATGCGCGCCTGCCAAGTGCCCGTGGGCGGGATTCCTTCATGACATACCTCCTTTAACAACAGCCTCCGCGGTCACGGGGTCTGTGAGATCAACCGCAGCCTGCCGGCTCCGGTTCGACTGGGAAGAGGCCCCCGGTGACAGGAACAGCCTCTGGAAAAGCGCCAGGACAAGGTCGACGGCGATGGCGAGGCCCGCGATGAGCAGCGAACCGCCGAGCATCTGCGGGAAGTCGGAGAGCACGAGGCCGTCGAACAGGTAGCGGCCCAGGCCGCCGAGGTTGATGTAGGCCACCACCGAGACAGTGGCGATCACCTGGAGCACCCCGGTCCGGAACCCGCCGAACATCACCGGCAGCGCGTTGGGGAATTCGGCGCGGAAGAGCACCTGGAGTTCGGTCATGCCCATGGCCCGGGCCGCGTCCACGACGTTCCGGTCGACACTGGAGATTCCCGCGTAGGTGCCGGCGAGCAGGGGCGGGACGGTGAGGATCACGAGGGCCCAGATCGGCGGCATGAGCCCGATCCCGGCCAGCAGGACGAAGAGGGTGAGCAGTCCCAGGGTGGGCAGGGCGCGGAGGGCGCCCGCGAGGGCCACGACGGCGACCCTCCCGCGTCCGGTGTGCCCCACGTACAGGCCGATCGGAATGGCGATGGCGGTGGCGATCAGCATGACAAGCCCCGTGTACTGCAGGTGTTCGGCCAGCCGTGCCGGGACCCCGGCGGCGCCGGCCCAGTGGGCCGGGTCGGCGAGCCAGTCGAAGGTGTCCGTGATGACGTTGCTCATGCGCCGCCGCCTCCGGCCTGTGCGTCTGAAAGCCGCATTGCCGCGGCGGCAGGGCCGGTCTTCTCAGGGCTCGCGCCGGAACCTGCGTGGGGCCTTGCGGCCACGGCGCCGGGTGCCGCGCCGGCCCGCGTCCACGGGGTCAGCAGCCGCTCGAGCAGCACCAGGACGGCGTCCATCAGGAGCGCGAGGATCAGGATGGCGATGATGCCCACCACCACCTCGGTGACGAAGTCGCGCTGCAGGCCGGAGGTGAAGAGCATGCCGAGGTTCCCGATCCCGAGCAGCGCGGCGACGCTCACGAGCGAGATGTTGCTGACCGAGACCACCCGCAGGCCGGCAAACATCACGGGCAGGGACAGCGGGAGGTCGATCTGGAGGAAGCGGGCGACGGGTTTGAACCCCATGGCGACCGCAGCCTGGCGGAGATCCTCATCCACGGAATCAAAGGCATCCAGGGCGGCACGGACCAGCAGGGCGACGGCGTAGATGGTCAGTGCCACCACCACGTTGAGAGGGTCCAGGATCCGCGTGCCGATGATGGTGGGCAGGATGATGAAGAGCGCCAGGGAGGGGATGGTATAGAGCAGCGAGGACGCCGTCACGACCACCGAACGCAGGGCCTTGCTCTGCCGGGCGACCTGGGCCAGCGGAATAGAGATCAGCAGGCCGAAAACCATCGGGAGGACGGCCAGCGCGAGGTGCTGGCCGGCCAGCGTAAAGACCTGCCCGCTGTTGGCCAGGAACCAGTCCATCAGAGCGCGCCCTGGCGGACACGGCGGCCGGCTTCAATCACGGCCAGCACTTCGGCGGCCTGGATCACGCCGGCCACCCTGCCCTCCGCGTCGACGGCGACGCCGAGGCCCGAGGGCGAGGACAGCGCGGCGTCCAGCGCCCGCCGGAGTGTCTCACCCTTGCGGAACAGGGACCCGCCCGGGACCATCACCGGGCCGGCTCCCGTGGCGCGGCCCGGACCTGCCCAGCCAAGCGGGCGCCGCCCGGCGTCGACCACCAGCTTCCAGCCGTCGTTCCAGTTGCCGTCCGGCGGCCCGCCGTCGTGCTCGAGCTCCGCGGGGGTGAGGGTGCTGACCTCATGGATGGTGACGCCGTCGGAGGGGCTGAACGCCAGGTGCCGGAACCCGCGGTCCCGGCCCACGAAGGACGCCACGAAGTCGTTGGCCGGGGCGCGCAGGATCTCCTCGGGGGCGGCGTACTGCGCCAGTTTGCCGCCGACGCCGAACACGGCCACCTTGTCCCCCAGGACCGTGGCCTCGTCAATGTCGTGGGTGACGAAGACAATGGTCTTGGCCAGGTCCCGCTGCAGGCGGAGGAGCTCCTTCTGCAGTTCGTCGCGCACCACCGGGTCCACGGCGCTGAACGGCTCGTCCATGAGGAGCACGGGCGGATCTGCCGCCAGCGCCCGTGCCACTCCCACGCGCTGCTGCTGGCCGCCGGAGAGCTGGGAGGGGTACCGCTTTCCGAGCGAGGGCGCCAGCCCGACGACCTCAAGCAGCTCCTGGGCGCGCCGGCGGGCGTCCGTCCTGGACACCCCGTTGAGCCGGGGGACGGTGGCGATGTTGTCCAGCACGGAACGGTGCGGCATCAACCCGGAGGACTGCATCACATAGCCCATGGACCGCCGCAGCCTGGCCGCGGGCACCGAGGTCACGTCCTCCCCGCCCACGGTGATGGTTCCCGACGTCGGCTCGACCATGCGGTTGATCATCCGCAGGGAGGTGGTCTTGCCGCAGCCCGAGGGGCCGACGAAGACGGTGATGGCGCCCTGGTCGATGGACATGGTCAGGTCATCCACGGCAGGCTGCCCGCCCTGGTACCGCTTCGTGACGCTCTGGAACTCGATCATGGCTTCAGCCATTTCCGGCCTTACCTAACTGTTGGCGGCAACATCGGACGGTCCAGCCAACTGATCATAGTCATGCTGATTTTTGGCTGTAAAGGCAGGTACCTGACAGCGTCAGGAAAGTTTGCCGTCCAGCGGCCGTTCGCGGTAGAGCCGCAGGGCGGCGTCCACCAGCGAGACCCGGTTCAGTTCCGCCACCTCCGCGAGCGGGATCCAGGCTGCATGCGTGGTGCTGCCGTTCACCTCGTGGCGCAGCTCCCCGCCGGTAATCCTGGCCTCATAGACCAGGCGCAGCGACTGGAAGTCCCGCTCGCCGCCGTCGATCCGGATCTCGGCGGGCCAGTGCCCGACGTCGATGCCCAGCATGCTGCCGATCTCCGCGTGGTATCCGGTTTCCTCGTAGATCTCCCGGCGGCACCCGTCCACCGGGTGCTCGGCCAGGTCCAGGCCGCCGCCGGGAAGGGTCCAGCCTTCTTTTCCGCCCTGTTTCCAGTACGCCAGCAGGATGGAGCCGTCGCGGATGATGACGGCGTAGGCGGCCGGGCGGGTATCGAAGTTCAGGCTCATCAGACCAGCGTAGCCGGGTCCTCAGCCCTGTTCGGCCACAAGCTGGAGCACACCGAAGACGGGCTCCCGGTCCAGGACGCGGACGTCGCTGATGCCCGCGGCGGCCAGGGCGGACCGGAAGGAGTCCTGCAGGCCCGGGACGTTCATGCCCAATCCGCCGCCGAGGATCACCGGGCCGTCGATGCCGAGCTGCCGGACCGTCTGCTCCGCGAGCCCGGCCAGGTCGCGGCCGGCCTGGTCCACGAGTTCCCTGCTCGCGGCGTGGCCGGCGGCGGCAGCGTCGACCACGAGCCGGGCCCGCTCGGCCCAGTACCGGCGTCCGGTGGCCGGTGAATGGAAGAGCGCGATCAGTTTGTTGGGCTCATCCACCCCGCAGGAGTCCAGCAGCGCCGTGGTCAGTTCGTCCGGTTCCAGCCCCTGGTTCATCCGGCGCAGGCCGTCGCGGACGGCCTCGCGGCCCAGCCAGTACCCGCTGCCCTCGTCGCCCAGGAGATAGCCCCAGCCGCCGGCGCGGGCCTCTTCGCCGAGGCTGTTCCGGCCCCAGGCCGCCGATCCCGTGCCGCCGATGACAGCGACGCCGGTGCTGGCGCCCCCGGCGGCCAGCAGCAGCCGCGAATCGTGGACCACAGTGATCCGGGCGCCCGGGGCATGGGGTGCGATCAGCGCGGCGAGCGCCGCCGCGTCCTCCTCGGTGTCGATGCCGCCGGCTCCGGCGTACACCCGGGCCACGGCTCCCCCGCCGATCCTCGCGAACAGCTCCGCGAGGTGGCGTGCCGCCTCCTCGCGGCTGACGTTCTGGACGTTCGAGCTTCCCACCGACTCGTCGGCGGCCGGTATGCCGTCCTCGAACCGCACACCGCGGGTCTTCGTCCCGCCGATGTCCAGGCCAATCACGACGCCGGGAACTCCTCCGCCGGCGGGGCCTGGGATCGCAGCGCCTGCAGGGCCGGGCCCCGGCGGCGCCGCGGGGGCGGACGATGCGGACGAGGACCGGGCAGGGCGCGCCGGAGGGATGTCAGAATGGGTCATCAGGACAGCCTACTGAATCGCCCCCAGGAGTCAGCCATGCCGCATTCCCTCTTCGGTACCCGCATCATTGCGGCCCCCATGGCCGGCGGGACGTCCACCCCGGCCTTCGTCGGCGCCGTGCACGCCGCCGGCGGCCTGGGGTTCCTCGCCGCCGGCTACAAGAGTGTCGAGGCGATGCAGGCGGAGATCCGCAGCACCCGGGCCGCCGGGGTGCGCTTCGGGATGAACGTCTTCGTCCCGGACCGGGCCCAGCTGGAGCCGTCCGGGGCCCTGAGGGCGCAGCTGGAGGAGTACAGGTCCCGGCTGCGGGCGGATGCCGAACGTTACGGGGTGGAGGTCCCGCCGCTCCGGCTCGATGACGACGACGCCTGGCAGGACAAGGTCGCGGCGCTGCTGGAGGACCCGGTGGAGCTGGTCAGCTTCACGTTCGGGCTGCCGGGTCCGGACGTGGTGCGCGCGCTCCGGCGGGCCGGCTCCGCGGTGATCGCCACCGTCACCACCCCGGCCGAAGCGCTGGAGGCCGCCGGGCAGGGCGTCGATGCGCTCGTGGTCCAGCACGTGAGCGCCGGAGCCCACAGCGCGGCGTTCCAGCCGGGCGCCGGAAGCCGGAGCGCCGGTCAGGGTGTGCCCCAGCCGGGCACGACGGCGGAGCTGGTCACCCGGGTGCGGTCCGCCGTCGGACTCCCGTTGGCCGCTGCCGGCGGGGTGATGGACCGGGCAGGGCTGAACGCCGTAGTGGCTGCGGGAGCGCAGGCCGCCCAGCTGGGCACCGCATTCCTCCGGACGGATGAGAGCGGCGCCCGGCAGCTGCACAAGGACGCCCTGGCCAGTCCGCACTTCGCCGAGACGCAGCTCACGGCCGCCTTCACCGGCCGGCAGGCCCGGGCCCTGGTCAACGAGTTCGTCCGGGACCACGCCGATGCCCCGGAGGTCTATCCGGCCGTCCACCACCTCACCGCGCCGCTGCGTGCGGCGGCGGCGGCCGCCGGGGACCCGGAGCGGCTGAACCTCTGGGCCGGCACGGGCTGGCAGCGGGCGCAGTCCGGCCCGGTCGCAGGCATCCTGGCGGGGCTGCTGGCGGACGACTGACCGTGCGGATGACGTCCCGCCGGCCGGCCCCGGGCGCACGGTGCCTCGGACTCGGGCGCACGGTGCCTCGGATTCCGCGCCGGGCTCGCCGGAAAGCTGCGGGGTCGCCGCAAGCTTCCGGCGACCCCGCAGGGTTTCCGGCGAATTGGCCGCACGGCTCCTCGGACGGAGCAGTGGGCGGTTCAGCCTCCTGAGCGTTCGCGCACGAATCCGGCCAGCAGCGCCGGCCCCTCGGTGAGCACGAGTTCCCGGAACAGCCGCAGCGCGTCAGGCTCGGCGTCGGCTCCGCCCGGGCGTTCCCGCCATGCCACGCCGATCTCACGGAAGGCCAGGGCTGACTCCAGCGGGATCTCCACCCAGCCCAGGTCGCCCTGCCGCTCCGCCGTGTGGCGGCCGGGCGCCAGGCCTCCGGGCGGCAGGATGCTGACGCCGAGTCCGGCCGAGACGAGGCCGCGGACCGTGTGCGTATCCTGGCTTTCGAAGGCGATGCGGGGCCGGAACCCGGCTTCCCGGAACAGCGCATCGGTCAGCGACCGCATCCCGTATCCGGGTCCGAGCGCCACGAACGGATCCTGCCGGACATCGGCCAGTTTTGCGCCCGCGCGTCCCGCCAGAGGGTGGCGGTGGTGCACGACGAGCCGCAGCGGTTCCCGGTACAGGGCTGCCGAGGCGATCCTCCGGCCGGGTGCCGCGACGGGAGCTGTCAGGGCCAGGTCGGCGGCGCCCGCGGCCAGCTCCGCGAGGCAGCCGTCCCTGGCACCCTGGCTGAGGTCGAAGGCCGTCTGCGGGTGCCGGTTCCGGAAGGCGCTGATCAGCAGCGGCAGGGTCGCCTCGCCGAAGGTGTGCTGGAAGGACACGGCGATCCTACCCCGCACCACCTCCGACTCGTGCCGGACCAGGTCAAGTCCGGCCTGGAATTCGGCCAGCGCGGCCTCGATGTGGGGCAGGAGCGCCCTGGCTGCGGGCGTCAGCCGCACCCCCCGTCCGTCCCGGACCAGCAGTTCGGTGCCCACGATGGCACTCGCCCGGGAGACGGCCCGGCTGACCGTCGACTGCGGCAGTCCCAGCACCTCGGCGGTGGCCGTGATGTGCTGGGTGCGCCCGAGCTCGGCCAGCAGCGGCAGGAGCGGCAGCAGCTGCACGAGTTGTTTGTGCTCCACGTCCATGCCCCGGCCCGTCCTCGGTCGTTCTCCATCGTCCTGCACCGTCCTGAACCGTTGCAAATTACAGATTGATTCTACGGAGATCATGCATTGGATGCATAGCTAAGGAAGGATCTAGTCTGGAGGCATGCCCCGCTTTCCCAGACCGCACGGACCCGCCCCGACGTTCCAGCCCGGGCCGCCCGGTTGGGCCGGACATCCGAAGGGCTCCGCGGCGTACCGGAGGATCCTTGCCGGCCTGGCCTTCGCTGGCGTCGCGACGTTCGCCCAGCTGTATTCCACCCAGGCGGTGTTGCCCATGATGGCGGCGGACCTGCAGGTCACGGCGGCCGGAGCGGCGCTGACCATTTCCCTCGCGACGGTGGGACTGGCGGTGACGGTGCTGCCGTGGTCGTTCCTGGCCGACCGGATCGGCCGGGTCCGGGCCATGATGTGGGGCATCTGCGCCGCGACCGCCCTGGGGCTGCTGGTCCCGCTGGCCTCCAGCTTCCCGCTGCTCCTGGGCCTGCGGATGCTCGAGGGCATGGCCCTTGGCGGCATCCCGGCCATCGCCATCGCCTACCTCAATGAGGAGGTCAACAAGGCCCACGCCGCCATGGCCGCCGGAAGCTACGTCGCCGGCACAACCCTGGGCGGGCTCGCCGGGCGCCTCGTGGCCGGCGTCGTCGGAGAACTGTGGGGCTGGCGGGGCGCCGCCCTGGCGGTCTCCATCCTGGCCGCCGCGGCCGCCGTCCTGTTCCTGGTCCTCGTGCCGCAGGCCCGGGGATTCGCGGCCGCGTCCGCCGGCGGCTTCCGCGGGGCGATCCGGACCCTCGCCGGGCACGGCCGGAATCCGCGGCTGCTGGCCCTGTACATCCAGGCCTTCCTGCTGATGGGCGGCTTCGTGGCCGTCTACAACTACCTCGGCTTCCGCCTTTCCGGCGAGCCTTTCAGCCTGCCGGCCACCGCCATCAGCCTGATCTTCCTGGCCTACCTCTCCGGAACGGTCTCCTCCCGCTGGGCCGGCGGGCTGACGCTGAGGTTCGGCCGGCGCAACGTCCTGATCTCCGGGACCATCCTCATGGCGGCCGGCCTCGCCCTGACCTTGACCCAGGTGCTGGCCCTCATCCTCGCGGGCCTGCTGCTGTTCACCGGCGGCTTCTTCGCGGCGCACAGCATCGGCGCGGGCTGGACCGGAGTCATTGCCACGACGGGCCGGGCGCAGGCTGCCTCGCTCTACAACCTCGCCTATTACCTGGGCTCCAGCGTCATCGGCTGGGCCGGCGGCCTGGTCTTCCAGTCGCTTGGCTGGACCGCCCTCGCCCTCGCCGTGATCGGGCTGGCGTGCACGACGGCGGTGATCACCGCCGTCGTGCATCCCGCTGCCGCTGCCCCGAAACCGGTTACGGGCAGCTAGCGCGTGGCCTCGATGGCCTGGACGAGATCGGCCACGATGTCAGAGGGATCCTCGAGTCCCACCGACATGCGCAGCAGGCTGGCGTGCGGCCTGGCGTCGGCCGCCACCGGGCGGTGGGTCAGCCCGGCCGGGTGCTGGATCAGGGTGTCGATACCGCCGAGCGAGACGGCGTGCGTGATCCACTTGACGGCTGAGGGAATCCGCTCGGCGTGCTCCGCCCCGGCAAGCTCGAACGCCATGAGGGAACCCGGGCCGGACATCTGTGTGCCGATCAGTCCCTGCGGATCGCACTCCGGCAGGCCCGGGTAGTAGACACGCTGCACCAGTCCGTGTTCCGCCAGGGCGGCGGCGACCTTCTGCGCGCCGGCCTGCTGGGCGCGCACCCGGACGGGCAACGTCGCCAGTCCGCGGTGCAGCAGGTATGCCGGCCACGGGGTCAGGATGCCCCCTGTCACGGCCCGGATCCGGCGCAGCCTTCCGGTCCATTCGGGGGCGGCGGCCACCACGCCGCCCATCGCGTCGCCGTGCCCGCCCAGGAACTTCGTGGCACTGTGCAACACCATGGCGGCGCCGTGCCTGAAGGGCTGCTGCAGGACCGGGCTGGCAAAGGTGTTGTCCACCAGCAGCGGGACGCCGTCGGCCGCCGCGGCCACCCGGGCGATGTCCACCAGCTCCAGGCTGGGGTTCGCCGGCGTCTCCAGGACCACCAGGCCGGTGTCCGGCCGCAGCGCACCGTGGACGCCTTCCGGCGTCGTGAACGTGACCTCGTTGCCCAGCACGCCCGAGGCCAGCAGATGGTCGCTGCCGCCATACAAGGGCCGCACCGCCACCACGTGTTTCCTGCCGGTCGCCACCACGGCGAGCAGCACGGCGCTGAGCGCGGCCATGCCGGTTGCAAAGGCCACCGCCTCGGGGGTGTCTTCGAGGACGGCGACGCCCTCTTCGAAGCGGGCCACGGTGGGGTTCCACAGGCGCTGGTAGACGGTGCTCTGGCCCTCCAGATGCGTTCCGCCGGCGGCCATGTGCTCGTAGGCCAGGCCGCCGTCGTGCACGGAGGACAGCGGCGCCGTGGTGGAGAGGTCGATGGGCACCGCATGTACGCCCAGTGCGGTGAGTCCGTTGCGGCCGGCGTGGACAGCCAGCGTGTCGTGAGATATCACGTTGCTCCTTATGAATATTCGCCCTTGAATACGCCCAGTATCTGGCAATAATTCGGGATCTTACAGAGCTGGTAAATGGAACTGCCGGAATGGGGCGTTTATGATGAACTGATGACACTTCAAGGAGGATCCGTGAGCAGCAGTGCGAAGAATATTCGGCCGGCCGGCGCCGGCGAGCCGCTGGACGCCATCGATGAGCGGCTGCTCGCGGCGCTGGTGGCCGATGCGCGCATCTCGAACAAGCAACTCGCCGAGCAGGTGGGGATCGCCCCGTCCACGGCCCTGATGCGCACCAGGGCCCTCTCGGAGCGCGGGATCATCCAGGGCTTCGAGGCGAAGCTCAGCCTGTCCGCGATCGGCCGCTCGGTCCAGGCACTGATTGCCGTCCGCCTCCGCGCCCACGACCGCGAGCAGATCGACCGCTTCACCGCCCGCGTTCCCAAGCTGCCCGCGGTGCTCTCGACCTTCCACACCTCGGGTTCGGTCGACTACCTGCTGCACATCGCTGTGGCCACCACGGAGGATCTGCGCGACTGGGTGCTGGACAACCTGGCCACGGATCCCGTGGTGGGCCACACCGAGACCACCCTGGTCTTTGACCACATCCAGGGCAACCACGGCCCGCTGCCGGAATAGCCTGCCGGAATAGCCCGCCGGAGCCCGCTGCCGGACCAGCCGCCGGGCCACGCTGCCGGACCAGCCGTGGCGGCTGCCCGGCGTCAGGACCGCCGGCGCAGCGCCGCGCCGAGGGTGGCAGCCGCCAGTGTGAACGCCGCAATTGAACACAGCACGACGAAGCCGGCCACGGCTGCCTGGAGGCCGAAGGCTGCCGCCGCGAGTCCCAGCCCGATGACGGGGAATGCACTTCCGAGGTACGTGATGACGTACACGGTGCTGATGATCTGGGCGTGTCGGGCTGCCTCGACCTTGCCCGCGACATCGTTGAAGACGGTCCGGAAGGAGAGGCCCTGCCCGATCCCGGCGGTGATGCTGGCCAGGATCAGCAGCCAGGGGCTGCTCCACGCGGCGGCCGCGGCGATCAGCAGCACGGACACCCCGAGCACGGCCAGTCCCACGGGAACAACGAAGCTGCCACGCACGGCCAGCAGTTGGCTGAGCGCGGAGGATCCGAGCGTGAGCCCCGCCAGCAGCCCGATCAGGGGCCGTGAATCGGCGTGGACGATCTGCGCGAAGTAGCCGGGCGCGAGTGAGAGGCAGAAGCCGAAGACCGCGAAGCTGAGGAACCCGACGGCCGAGGCCAGCCAGAAGGCTCCCCGGGCCTCGCGGGAAACGGAGGGGCGGCGGGGCGCCAGGACCTTCAGCGGCTGCGGACCGGCAGCCTGGCTGATGGCGGGGCGCGCCTTGAGCAGATACAGCGGGACCAGCAGGGCGGCCAGCAGGAAGGAATGCAGGTAGTACGGCGTGGACGTCGGCCCGGGCAGGAGCGAGAGGACACCCCCGATGGCCGGCCCGGCGGCCACCCCGCCGGCGGATGCCAGGAGGGTGAACCGCGAGGCCCATTCGGGACGGCTTGGCAGCAGCTCACGCAGGGCGGCGGAGCTCGCGCCGGTGGCAAGCGCCACCGCGATGCCCTGCAGCGCCCGGCCGACGGAGAGCGCCAGCAGGCTGTCCGCGGTGGCGAAGACCGAGCCGCCGGCGAGGCCCACCAGCACAGCCAGCACGAGGGCCGCCCGGCGGCCGATGTGGTCCGACCAGTGGCCGGTCAGCATGAGCGTGGCCACGAGGGCCAGCACGTAGGCGGAGAAGGCCACCGTGACGTCCAGCGCGGTGATGCCGAGCTTCGCCTGCAGGAGCGGGTAGAGCGGGGTGGCCAGATTCGCCCCGACGAGCAGCGTGAAGATCACGACTCCGGCCATTGCCAGCCGTGCCGTGGTGGAAGCGTCCCAGCCCCGGCGTCCAGCCGTGGCGGGGCGCATGCGAAGTTCGCTGAAGACAGTCATGTCGGTGCCCTTGCGTGGTGCCGGGCCGCGCTTTCCCTCTTATGGAGGAACCGGCTGGCCCGGTTGAAGATTGATACCTACAGAATGAGGCATCAGTGACGAATCGGACTGCAATTTGTGCGAATATTGATCAAAACAGTCAATCGTGGGTCGCCACAGTGAGCCGGAGTGATGATTTGAACAGCCTGGACCCCACCGACCTGAAGATCCTGCTGGAACTGATCCGGGATCCGCGGATCCAGATCGGTGACCTTAGCGAAAACCTCGGCATCGCGCGGAACACCGCCCAGTCCCGGGTGCGCCGGATGCTGCGCTCCGGCCTGCTGCACGACGGCGGCCGGGAGATCGACCTCGAGGCGGTGGGCTACGACGTCGTCGCCTTCGTGACGATCGAGGTGAACCACCGGGAGCTCGACGGGGTGGTGGGTGCCCTGCGCCTGATCCCGCAGGTCCTGGAGGTGCACGAGATCTCGGGCCGCGGCGATGTCTGGTGCCGGGTGGTGGCCACGGACACGCACGGCCTGCAGGCCGCCTTGCGTTCCATCCTCAGGATCAAGGGCGTGATCCGGACGGAGACCGTGCTGGCCCTGCACACGCACATCCCGTACCGCACGGAGCCGCTCATCAGCCGGCTGGCCCAGGGCAGCGCGCTGGCGCCCGGCCGCGCGAAGTGATGCACGGCGCCGCTTCCGCAGGCTGGATAATTGGCCCGTGACTATCATCGATAACGCCGTCTACGTTGACGGCGTCCGCAGTGCCGAGCCGCAGAGCCTCGAGCAGACTTTCGAGACCCTGGCCAGGCACGGCGGCATGGCCTGGATCGGGCTGTACCGGCCGACGGAAAGCGAGATGGCCGCCGTCGCGGCCGAGTTCGGCCTGCACGAACTGGCCGTGGAGGACGCCATTTCCGCGCATCAGCGCCCCAAGCTGGAGCGCTACGGCGACAATCTGTTCACCGTGCTGCGGCCGGCCCGGTATCTGGATGACACCGAAACGGTGGAGTTCGGCGAACTGCACGTCTTCACCGGCAAGAACTTCGTCGTCACGGTCCGGCACGCCGAAACGGGCAGCGTCGCGCAGGTCCGCCGCCGGCTGGAGGGGCGGCCGGATCTCCTGGGCCACGGTCCCGAGGCGGTGCTGTATGCCCTCGTGGACCAGGTCGTGGACGACTATGTCCCGGTCGTCCTCGGGCTGGAAAATGACATCGACGAGATCGAGGACCAGCTCTTCAGCGGCGATCCCAGGGTATCCCGGCGCATCTACGAGCTGGCCCGGGAAGTCATCCAGTTCCAGCGCGCCCTCCACCCGCTCCCTGCCATGATGCAGCTGCTGCGGCGCGGGTTCGAGAAATACGGGGTGGACACGGAGCTCCAGCACAACCTCCGGGACGTCGAGGACCACGTGGAGCGGCTGATCTCCCGCGCCGATTCCTTCCGTGACCTGCTGCAGAACGCCCTCACGCTTGACGGGACGCTGACGGCAAACCGCCAGAATGAGGCCAGCGCGAAGCAGAATGAGCAGGTCAAGAAGATCTCCTCCTGGGCGGCGATCTTCTTTGCGCCCTCCTTCGTGGCGGGCGTCTACGGCATGAACTTTGACCATATGCCGGAACTGCATTGGGCCCTGGGCTACCCCATGGCGATCGGCCTGATGGCGGCCACGGCGGCGCTGATGTACGGAATCTTCAAGAAGAAGGGCTGGCTGTAGCCCTGCCCCGTCGCCGCACTACTGTATCTGCCCCTACTGTATCTGCCCCTATTGGGAGGTCCGCCGGTTGCGCGCCAGGGCCACGAGCCGTGAGAAAGCCAGAATGAAGGCCGCCTCGATCAGCACCATCAGCCCGAGCAGCAGCCACTGGCCGCTGCCGACGAAGGCGACCGCCCCGATGAGGACCAGCGTGGTTCCGAGGACCAGCGCATAGACGGCGAAGCCGAGCGCCACGCGGGCGCTGCGCACCCCCGTCCGGAAGCCGAACCCCTGGGGCTCGCCGCCGGGGTACCCTCCGATTCGGTCGGGGCCTGCGGGCTTGAGCCTGTCGAACTCTTCCCAGGGGTCCCGGTCCTGATCCTGCTCGGTCATAGTTCCATTATCCCGCGGATCCGGCGGGTCGGCAGTGTCCGCATGCCCTCAGGCGGCGCGCACGTCGATTTCACCGCGTTCTGCGCCGTCGGCGCCGAAGACGAGGTGCCGGTTGGCGATCTTTTCGGTGAAGAAGCGGTCGTGGCTGACCACCACGACGGCGCCGGGGAAGTGGAGCAGCGCCCGCTCCATGACCTGGGTGCTGGACATGTCCAGGTGGTTTGTCGGTTCGTCCAGCAGCAGCACGGAGGCTCCGGAGAGCAGGCATTGGGCCATGGCGACGCGCGCCTGCTGGCCGCCGGAGAGGTTTCCGATCCGCTGCTTGAGGTCGGCCTCGGAGAACTGGAACATCGTCAGGAAGCGGTTCACCGACTTTTTCGTCGCCGTGAAGGCGAGGCTGCCCGGCATCGCGTTGACGGCGTGGGTGACCGTGTCATCCGGGTCGAGGTCCTCGAGCACCTGGTTGTAAGACACCACGGCCGCCCCGCCGGCCCAGGCAACGGTGCCGGAATCGGCGGGTTCATCCCCGGTCAGCACGCGCAGCAGGGTGCTCTTGCCGCTGCCGTTCGACCCCAGGACCGCAATCCGGTTGCCCCGCCTGATTTCCAGGCTCAGCCCGGTGAAGAGTGCCTTCCCGCCGTAGGACTTTCCGAGCCCTTCGATGCGGCACAGCACGTCCTTGACGTGCAGGCCCCCGTAGATCTCGGTGATGATCTGGTCCACGGGCCGGGGTGCCCGGGATTTCTTGATCCGGGCCAGCTGGTTGCCCAGGCTGCTGCCGGCCGCCTTCGCGGCCTCACGGCGGTCGGCGATGCCCTCGGCCTCGAACGCCAGCAGTTCGGACTCGTGCACGAACTGCGCCTCGAGGGTCTTGAGCCGGAACTGTTTCTGGATGACGTACTCACCGAAATTGCCGGGGTACTCGTGGAGGTGGAAGTTCTCCACCTCGATGATCCGGGTGACGACGGCGTCCAGGAACTTCCGGTCATGCGAGACGATGACCGCGGCGCCCCGGAAGTCCCGGAACCAGGCCTCGAGCCACTCGACGCCGGCCACATCCAGGTAGTTGGTGGGCTCGTCCAGCAGCAGCACGTCGGGGGCCTCGAGCAGGATTTTGGCCAGGGCCGCGCGGTTGCGCCAGCCGCCGGACAGTTCGTCGATCGCGCAGACGCGGTGGGCCTCGTTGAACCCGAGCGTGGTCAGTACGGTGTCGATGCGCCGTTTGTAGTCCCAGCCGTCGAGGCGGTCCATGTCCTCGAACAGGCCGGCCTGGCGGTTGACCAGCCGGTCCAGTTCCGCGGCATCCGAGGGGTCCGCCGCGATGTCGGCGTCGATCGAGGCCAGCTCGGCTTCAATGGACTTGATGTCGGAGAACAGCCCGTCAAGCACGTCCGTGATCGTGGCGTCGCCGTTCAGCTCGGAGAACTGCGAGAAGTACCCGACCTTCGTCCCCAGTTCAAGGGTGACGGTACCGGTGTCCGGCGCCACCTGGTCAAGGATCAGCTTCAGGATGGTCGACTTGCCGGACCCGTTCCTGCCGATCAGCCCGACCCTGTCCTTCGCATCGAGGCGGAAAAACGCCTCCCGCAGGATCTGTGTGTTGTCGAAGCGGACGCTGACGTCTTGCAGCCGGATCAGGCTCATGGGTGTTTCTCTCTCGAATGGGGGTTGTGAGGCCGGGAACGGCATGGCGCGATTTTGCGGCGGGGCCTGGGACTAGCGGGGAACGAGCCGCCACAGGGAGGTGACCTCGGCAGAGCGCGCTTCGAACAGCGGATCGCTGCGGTCGGATGCCTTCGGATGTGTTGGCTTGGTGTCGAGCCGCCCCATCACGTCCAGCCCGGCCGAGTCAATCGCGGACAGCAGATCGTTCCGGGACCGCAGGCCAAGGTGCTCGGCCAGGTCCGAGAGGACGAGCCAGCCCTCGCCGCCCGGCTCCAGGTGGTCGGCGAGCCCGTTCAGGAAGCGGAACAGCATCCGGCTACCGGGGTCGTAGACGGCGCTGTCCAGGGACGAATGCGGCGTGGCCGGAATCCACGGGGGGTTGCACACGATGAGCGGTGCCCGTCCGGGCGGGAACATGTCGGTCAGGACGGCCTCGGCACGGTCCGCGACACCGAGGTTCCGGAAATTCTCGCCGGCGCAGGCGATTGCACGCGGTTCATTGTCCGTTGCCACCACGCGGCGGACGCCACGGCGCGCGAGGACGGCGGCGAGCACCCCGGTGCCCGTTCCGACGTCGAACGCCAGCGTGTCAGAGGGCAGCGCAGCGGCGGCCACGAGATCCACATACTCACTCCGGGTCGGGAAAAACGTGCCATAGTGCGGGTGGATGCGGCCCTGCAGGGCGCCGACGTAGACGCCGTTCCTGCGCCACTCGTGGGCTCCGATTGCGCCCACCAGCTCATGCAGGGACACAATCGAAGGTTCGCCGATTGCGCCGTACGCCTCGGCGACAGTCTCCCGGAGATCCGGGGCCCGCCGCAGCGGCACCACGGCGCCCGGATCCAGCGGAACCAGCAGCAGGCCGAGCATGCGTGCACGATGCGAGCGCGACTGGCGATATCGATAGAACCCATCGGCCGCGGTGCCAGGGGTCTTCTTCGTTCCGGCGCCCAGACGGCGGTCCATGGCGTTGAGGATCTGCCGTGCGTTGTGGAAGTCACCGTGCCACAGCATCGCGATGCCCTGGGACGCCATCCGGTTCGCGTCGTCGGCCGTGAGGGAGTCGGTGACCACTTCGACGCGCGTCGGCGCCGCCCTGCCGTTGGCCGAAAGCCATCGGGCCGTCCTGCTGCCGCCGGCCTCGGCCCAGGCCACGACGGCGTGCCCGTCCGGGGTGGCAGCGCCCGGCGTGGCAGCGTCCGGGGTGGCAGCGCCCGGGGCCTGCACGCCCGACGTCGGGATTCCCAAGGGGGCTTGCGCGTCGGTAGTGATAAAGGTCCATTCCCAGCGTCCGAGGGCGGATCGGAGACTGACGTTTGCGCGGAAAATCCGCGGCGTCCTACGAGCTGGCCCGGGTTTCCGGCGAGTCGTCCGGCCGCGAACCGGGCTGGATCGCTGGCCAGCCATGCCGTTCAAGCTGCATTCTCAGGATACAGGTGGGCATGGCCGCCGTCCGCCACCGCCGGAACAGGGAGCTTCCGGCGGGCCCCGGCCTGTTACCTGGCCTGTTACCCGGCGAGGCGTCCGCGCACGATCTCGCTGACGGCCTTGCCGTCGAAACGTCCGGCGACCTTGGCGGTGACCGGCTTCATCACGGCGCCCAGCTGCCGGATGGACAGCTCGACGCCGTCCGCCTTCAGGGCCGCAATGACGTCGTCGACGATGGCTTCCACCTCGGCGGGGCTCAGTGCCTTCGGCAGATACGCCTCGATGACCTCGGCTTCGGCGATTTCGGCTGCGGCACGGTCTGCCTCGCCAGCCTCCGTGTAGATGCGGGCGGTGTCGTGCCGCTTGGCGGCTTCCTTCTGCAGCAGGGCCGTCACCTGGGCATCATCAAGCTCGACCGGCGTCTTGCCGGACTTCTCCCGGGTTTCGATTTCTCCGAGGACGTTGCGCACCGTGGTGAGCGCAACCTTGTCGTGGTCCTTCATGTGCCTGACCACGTCTGTGTGCAGCCGTTCTTTAAGTGTGCTCATGGTACTCATCGTCTCATTGCCTTGGCCCGGGCGGGCCATGCTGAGCTTCGTTTGAACCCGTGAAATCTGTGGAGCTAAGGAGATTCGAACTCCTGACCTCTTCGAATGGAAGAGCCGCCAATGATGTGGTCCATTGATAAATAGTCGGTGGAACTTCGGCTAGATTTCGCGGAAAAGTCGTTCATTGATAGGCGCTGGACTGACGTCGGTTTTCAACATTTGCGCCCTATAAACGGCCCCCTCAGCCCACAGGCTACGCTCAGATGCCATCCCCTGCCTTCCTAGCCTTTCACCCCATGCAAGGGCCTGCCTTTGAGGTCTGCCCCCAGGGCAGCGGAAAAGTCCATTGCCACAGTCGCAGCCAAGGCACCGGCTTGTTCCAGATGGCGGCCAAAGCGTTGTTTCGGTGCACTGACGTTGATAGCGGCAACGATTCTCTGTTTGAAGTCGTACACGGGAGCGGAGACGCCGACGACGCCGAGCTCGAACTCTTCGTCCACCACCGCGTAGCCGCGACGGCGGATCTGGGCAATCTCGGCGCAGAGCTCCTCGAACGTCTCGATCTTGAACGGGGCGTGCCCGGCGGACGGGACCTGCCCGGATTCCAGCGCCAAGGGCGAGAGATCCTGTTCCCCGGTACCCCGTTGCGCCGAAATCTTGGCCGCATGGACGTCGTACCAGTCCCGGAGGGCGGTGGAGTCCCAGTCGCTGACCAGAACCCGGCCGGAGGACGTCCCCCAGGCATCCACACTGACGCCCTCCCAGCCCAGCGCCCGGTAGGTGTGGTTGGACATTTCGCTCTTCAGCGTCAGCACGGTCCCGCCGCGCAGCACGCAGAGGTGCGTGGTCTCGTGGGTGGCTGCGGAAACGCGCTTCAGATAGGGCGCCGAAGCGCTGACCATCCGGGCCTCGGCGGTCCTGGCCGCCAGCGCATAGAGCCCGTACCCCAGGCTGTACAGCAGGCTGTCCGGATCGCGGCTCACCAGCCCGGCCTCCGCGAGGGTGGCCAGTGTCCGGGATACTTGCGCTTTGTCCCGTCCGGCAATCTCGGCCACTTTGCTGACACCGAGCCCGGATGCTTCAACTGCTTCCGGTGAGCCCAGGATTTCCAGCAGTTCCAGGTCGCGGCGCAGGCCGGAGGAGTTGCGCCGTGCGGGGCGGGCAATGGCGTCACTTGCGCCTTTGGGAGAGTCAGTCACACGATGACCATAACAAGCCCGCGTTGACATATCAACAACTCGTATTGTGCAGAAGGGAACGCGGCCTTTAGGGTTATGGCATGGCTCACGCAGATGTGAACCACGATCCTTGACCCGACGAAGTGAAAAGGAGGATCACGTTGAACGACTCGTTCTTCTCGGACTTCGGTACGTTCCTCACGAAGAGATCGGCAGACATCGCCGAATCCGCCACCCAGCACCTGGTGGTCGTTTTGGTTTCCCTGCTGATCGCCACCGTAGTCGGTGTCGGCATCGGAGTGCTGGTCTGGGACAAACCCATCAGCCGCTCGGTGGCCATAGCCGGCGCCGGCGTGGGCCTGACCATCCCGTCCATGGCCCTGCTGGCCCTGCTCATCCCCGTGCTCGGACTCGGCTGGACCCCCACCATCGTGGGCCTGGCTTTTTACGCGCTGCTCCCCATCATCCGGAACACCGTGGTGGGGCTGCGGGAAGTGCCGCCCGCTGTCTCCGAATCCGCACTCGGCATGGGCATGGGCAGGGTCAGGACCCTGTTCCGTGTCCAGCTGCCCATGGCCTGGCCCGTTGTCCTCACCGGGGTGCGCGTCTCCGCCCAGCTCTCCATGGGCATCGCCGCCATTGCGGCCTACGTAGGCGGTCCGGGCCTTGGCGAAATGATCTTCAAGGGCCTGTCCAGCCTCGGTTCCAAAAACGCGCTCAACTTCGCGATCGTCGGCACCGTCGGCGTGATCGTCCTTGCCCTCCTGCTGGATGGGGCGTTCGTGCTCATCCGCCGCCTCACTACCTCAAGGGGACTTCGTGCCTGAATCACTCTCCCGTCCGGCCGCCGGCGCCCGGATCGTCCTGAAAGACGTCACCAAGACGTACCCCGGCCAGGCAGGCCCCGCCGTCGACTCCTTCTCCATGGACATCGCCCCTGGCGAACTGATCATGTTCGTGGGGCCCTCCGGCTGCGGCAAAACCACCACCATGAAGATGATCAACCGCATCATCGAGCCCACGTCCGGGTCCATCACCATTGACGGGGAAGACATCCTGTCCCTGAACCCGAACGAACTCCGCCGCCGGATCGGCTACGTGATCCAACAGATCGGCCTGTTCCCGCACATGAGCATCGCCGAGAACATCTCCGCGGTCCCCAGGCTCCTCGGCTGGGACAGGAACAAGATCCAGGCCCGCGTCGAAGAGCTGCTCTCCGTCGTCGAACTCGACCCCAGGACCTACGCGTCCCGCTACCCCCGTCAGCTCTCCGGCGGCCAGCAGCAGCGCGTTGGCGTGGCCCGGGCCCTCGCCGCGGATCCTCCCGTCATGCTCATGGACGAGCCCTTCGGCGCCACGGACCCCATCACCCGCGAAAAGCTGCAAAGCGAATTCCTGCGGCTGCAGGAGAAACTGAGCAAGACCATCGTCTTCGTCACCCACGACTTCGACGAAGCAGTCCGCCTCGGAGACCGGATCGCTGTACTGTCCGAACGATCCCAGATCGAGCAGTTCGACACCCCCGCGAACATCCTGGCCAATCCCGCCAACGACTATGTCTCCCAGTTCGTCGGTCACGGTGCGGCCCTGAAGCGACTGGGCCTCATTCCCGTGCACCAGGCGGCCCTCGGCCCCAACGTCGCCGTCCGCGGAGCCATCGAAGTCAACGTTAACGATTCGCTCCGCGACGCCCTCGACTCCCTCGTCCTGTCCGGCGGAACCCCGGTCGCGGTGGTCAACGACCAGGGCCGGGTAGTGGGATCCATCGACATCGAAAAGATCTCCGCCGTTCTCGGCGCCGAAATCCTGCCTCCCGCGCTGGCCGGGGGAGTCCGGCCATGACGGCCCAGGCCACACGGGACCTGTCCACCGCATTCGGAACAGCCTCCAACCGGCGCGGGAAGTATTTTCCCGTCAAACGCTTCGGCACCCCGATCGTCATCGTGCTGGCCCTGCTTGCGCTGTTCCTGTGGATCTCCTCGCTCCAGCTGGACTCGATCGAGCTGCGCACCCTGAACTGGACATACCTGCAGGACCGGACCTTCGAGCACCTCCGTCTTACCGTGGTGGCATCTGCCATCGTGGCGGTCATTGCCATCCCTGCCGGCATCGCGCTCAGCCGGGTCCATTCCAAGGCCGTGCACGCCGTTGTCTTCGGCATCGCCAACATGGGCCAGTCCACCCCGGCCATCGGCCTGGTGATCCTGCTGGCGATTGTCTGGAAGCTCGGTTTCGAAGTGGCGCTGGTGGGCCTGGTGGCCTACTCCGTCCTGCCGGTCCTGCGGAACACCCTCGTGGGTCTGGAACAGGTGGACTCAAGCCTCACCGAGGCCGCCCGCGGGATGGGCATGCGTCCGCTGCAGGTCCTCACCAGGATCGAGCTTCCCCTCGCCATCCCGGTGATCGTTGCCGGGCTCCGGACCGCCCTGGTTTTCTGCGTGGGGGTAGCCACGGTTGCCACGTTTATCAACGCCGGAGGCTTGGGCGACATGATCGTCAACGGACTCAAACTCCAGCGCTGGCCGGTCCTGATCACCGGCGCCGTGGTGGTCTCCTGCATCGCCCTGACAATTGACTGGCTGGCCGGGCTGGCTGAGGACCTTCTCAAGCCCAAAGGCATCTAGCCACCTCCACCCACCGAAGCCTTTCCACGCTGCCAGGCCCTTCCGGCACTGGCTCCTGCCCACTCCAGCAAAGGACCCACCATGAAGAAACCCGTTCTCGCCCTCCTGGCCACCGGCGTCGTTGCCGCACTGAGCCTTACCGCCTGCGGTGGAGCCGCGACCTCCTCCACCAGCGACGGCAAGGGCAAGGAGCTCGACGGACTGACCGGTGCCATCGGTGCAAAGGACTTCTCCGAGCAGTTCATCCTCTCCCACATCACCAGCCAACTGCTGAACGCGCACGGAGCCCAGACCACCACCAACACCAAGGTGGTGGGCTCTTCCAACGTCCGCACCGCCTTCGAAACCGGCCAGTTCGCCGGCTACTGGGAATACACCGGAACGTCCTGGATTACCTACAACAAGCAGACCACTCCGCTCAAGGACAAGAAGGAAATGTTCGACGCCGTGAAAGCCGTCGATGCCAAGAAAGGCATCGCCTGGCTGGACCCGGCTCCGCTGAACAACACGTACGCCTTCGCGATCCGCGAGGATAAGGCCAAGGAGCTGAACGTCACGTCCCTCTCCGACGTCGCCAAGCTCCCGGCAAAGGAGCAGACCTTCTGCATGGAAAGCGAATTCTCCACCCGTGATGACGGCTGGCCCGGACTGAAGAAGGAATACGGACTGAGCCCCGATGCCAAGGTTTCCATGCTGGACACCGGCGTTATCTACACCACCACCCAGAAGGGCCAGGACTGCAACTTCGGGGAGGTCTTCGAAACCGACGGCCGCATCCCCTCCCTGAAGCTCCAGGTCATGGAGGATGACAAGCACTTCTTCCCCATCTACCAGGGGGCACTCACCATCAAGGCGGACATGCTCGCCAAGTACCCGGCCATCGCCGACATCGTGGCCAAGGTCTCCCCGAAGCTCACCACCGAGGTCATGCAGAAGCTCAACGCCAAGGCCGACGTCGACGGCGACGATCCGGACCAGATCGCCAAGGAATGGCTCACCTCGGAAGGGCTGATCTAGGGATGACCGAGCAGCAGACACAACCCACCTCCCGGGCCCGGCAGGTGGGTCAGCAAGCAGTCCAGATCGGCGAATCGTTCAACGGCGACGGCGTCAACGCGGCCCACGTGAACACCGTCCTGGGCCACCGGGACGGACCGGCAGGAACCGCCTGGGCCACGGCCCTTGCGACGCCGAGTGCAGGCCACGTCCCGTTCGTCACCGTGCTCCGGCCCTCGCTGCCGGTCAAGCCGCTCACCCTCTTCGTCACGAAGGCCGCACCGGTCAATGACCGGCACGGGACGTTGATCTGGGGCGCCGCCCAGGCGGGCATCGCCGCCGGCGTCGCGGACGCCCTGGCCAGCGGTACTGTCACCGAAGAGCAGGCCGATTCGCACGTGGTGATCGCCGCCGTCTGGGTCAACCCCGGCGCCGACGACGAAGACGCCGTGTACCGCAACAACCGCGAATCCGCCCGCACCGCGCTGGCCAACGGCGCCCGGCAGTTGCCCTCCACAGCAGCGGTGATCGAAGCACGCCACTTCCCGTCCAATCCGTTCTTCACCCCGAGAGGCTGACAACAATGAAGATCACCGCTATCCGGCTGACCCGCATGGTTC
Source organism: Pseudarthrobacter albicanus (assembly GCF_018224015.1). Lineage (GTDB taxonomy): Bacteria > Actinomycetota > Actinomycetes > Actinomycetales > Micrococcaceae > Arthrobacter > Arthrobacter albicanus. The sequence continues at coordinate 4,073 of NZ_JAGPOT010000054.1, read as the reverse complement.
TGCCCCTGGACCCTCCCTTCAACGCCGCCTGGGACCCGGTACCCCGGACGTCCTTCCCGGCCACGCTGGTGGAGGTGGACACGGACGAAGGCATCACCGGTGTGGGTTCCGGCGACACCATGGACGGCTTCGAGGCCTACGAGCACCTGTTCATCGGCACCGATCCGCTGGCCATCCTCAACCAGGTCCGCCGGATCGAGACCATCAACTTCCACGGCGGCCGCTACTGGCCCCTCGAAGCCGCCCTCTGGGACATCATCGGCAAAGTGGCCGGCCTTCCCGTCGCCACCCTCTTCGGCGGTGCCCGCGACCGGCTCGTGGCCTACGCCTCCTCCGGCGAACTGAAATCCCCGGTCGCCCGGGCTGAATCCGCTCTCGCAGCCAAAGACCGCGGCTTCAAAGCCATGAAGATCCGCATCTCCCGCGACCGACTCGACGAAGGCCTGGAATCCGTCCGCGCCGCCCGCGAGGCCGTGGGCAGCGACTTTGACCTCATGGTGGACTTGAACCAGATGTGGCGCATGAGCGGGGACATCGAGCCCGCCCTGGAACTGTCCAAGGTGCACAAGCTGGCCGCCCGGCTGGCCGAACTCGACGTCCGCTGGCTGGAAGAGCCTCTCCCCCAGGCAGACATCAAGGGCGCCCAGCGCGTCCGCGAGCAGACCGGCATCCAGGTGTCCGGCGGCGAGATGGTCCGCAGCATGGCCGAAATGATGGCACTGATCGAAGCCGACGCCTACGACATCTACCAGCCTGACGTTGCCCTGGCCGTCGGCATGTACCGGGCCCGGCAGGTGGCCGAAACCGCGAACCTCAAGCACCGGTTCTTCACCCCGCACACCTGGAGCAACGGCCTGGGCCTGCTGGCCAACCTGCACGTCGCTGCCGGGGTGGACGCAGGCCCTTACCTGGAATTCCCCTACGATCCGCCGGGATGGACCCCGGAGCGGCGGGACTTCTTCATGGAGCCGCTGGACATCGACGGCGACGGGACCCTCAGGGTCCCCGATCTCCCCGGCTTGGGCGCCGTCATCGACTACGACGCCGTCAAAAAGTACTCGGCCTAAGGAACAGGCAATGACAGCAACAAAGAACGACTGGATCCAGCGGGCCGCCGCGCAGCGCCCGTCCACGGGGCTCTTCATCAACGGCGGCTTCCGGAACGCCCGCAACGGCGGCACCTTCCCCACCATCTCCCCGCGGGACGGCTCCGTCATCGCGCAGGTGGCGGCGGCCGGGGAGCAGGACGTGGACGACGCCGTCCAGGCAGCGCACCGGGCCTTCGACGCCGGTACATGGTCCCGGACCGACCGGCGCCACCGGCAGCAGGTACTCACCCGCCTCTCGGAACTCATCCTCCAGAACGCCGAGGAACTGGCCCTGCTGGAATCCACGGACAGCGGCCACCCGATCGGCGACGCCCTCGCCGTGGACGTGCCCAGTTGCGCCCGCACGTTCCGCTGGTACGCCGAAGCCATCGACAAGGTGTACGACGACGTCGCACCCACCCCGCGCAACGCCCTCGCCATAATCTCGCGCGAACCTCTGGGCGTGATCGGCGCCGTCGTGCCGTGGAACTACCCCCTGATCATCTCCGCCTGGAAGGTGGCCCCGGCCCTGGCGGCCGGGAACTCGGTGGTCCTCAAACCCTCCGAGCAGACCAGCCTCAGCGCCCTCCGCCTGGCCGAACTCGCCTCCGAGGCCGGCGTTCCGGACGGCGTCTTCAACGTCATCCCCGGCCTGGGACACGTGGCCGGCGCCGCACTGGGCCGGCATCCGCTGGTGGACAAAATCACCTTCACCGGGTCCCCCGAGGTGGGCCGGTACTTCCAGCGCTACGCCTCCGAATCCAACGGCAAGCAGGTGGCGCTGGAGCTGGGCGGCAAGTCACCGCAGGTGGTGCTGCACGACGTCGGCGACATCGCCGCATGCGCCTCCGCCGTAGCCTGGGGAATCTTCTACAACGCGGGCCAGACCTGCCACGGCGGCTCCCGGCTGCTGGTGGACGAGCGCGTGCACGACGAACTGCTGGAAGAAGTGATCAAGGTGGGCCGCTCGCTGCAGCTCGGCGACCCGCTGGACCCTGCCACGCAGATCGGCACGATCATCGATGACCAGCAGCTGCAGAGCATCCTGGGCTACTACCGGATCGCCGAATCCGAAGGCATCAGCATCGCCACCGGCGGCAACCGGATCCGTCCGGTCGGCGTCGAAAACGGCTACTACCTCGAACCCACCGTCCTGGACCGGGTCAACAACGCCGGACGCATCGGCCAGGAGGAAATCTTCGGGCCCGTCCTGGCGGTGAGCACCTTCCGCGGCGCCGCCGAGGGCGTTCGCATGGCCAATGAGACCAAATACGGGCTCGCCGCGAGCGTCTGGACCCAGGACGTCACCAAGGCGCACACCGTGGCGCGGGAACTGCGCGCCGGGACCGTCTGGGTGAACACCTTCGACGTCGCGGACATCATCACCCCCTTCGGCGGCTTCAAGGAATCCGGCTTCGGCAGGGACCGCTCCCTGCACGCCCTGGACGCCTACTCCGCCCTGAAAACCACCTGGATCAACCTGGGCGACGCGCCCCTGGACGAGGACTGACTTCCTTGGAAACGAGACCTGAAGCAATGACTGCACCAACACACGCACCCGCCGCCGCAGCTTCTACGCAAGCGCCTCTGACTCCCGGATCCGCCAGGATCGGATTCATCGGCCTCGGCAACATGGGCTCCGGCATGACCAGCAACCTGCAGGCCGCCGGTTTCCAGCTGGTCGTCAACGACGTCCGCCGCGAATCCGCTGCGGAACTGCTGGCCAACGGCGCCGAGTGGGCCGACAGCGCCGCGGCCGTCGCCGCCGGCTCCGACGTCGTGATCACCATGCTCCCCACTCCGAAGCATGTGGAGACCGTCGCCATGGCACCCGGCGGCATCCTGGACGGGCTGGCCGACGGCGGCACCTGGGTGGACATGTCCACCTCCGTCCCCGAGGTAGCCAACCGCGTCCGGGAAGCCGGTGCCACGCGCGGCATCCGCGTCCTGGATGCACCCGTCAGCGGTATGTCCGTGGGTGCCGCGAACGGCATGCTGCAGATCTTCATCGGCGGCGAGGCCGCCGACGTCGAACGCCTCCGCCCGGTGTTCGAAGCGATGGGCGATCCCGAGCGGATCCTGCACGTGGGCGGCCACGGCGCCGGCTACGCCGTGAAGCTCATGATCAACCAGCTGTGGTTCTCCCACCTCGTTGCCACCGCCGAAGTGCTCAGCACCGGCGTCAAGGCAGGCGTGGACCTTGAAGTCCTGCGGCAGGCTCTGATCGCCAGCCCCGCCAACTCCAACTTCGTCCAGAACGACGTCCTGTCCATCCTCAACCACGGCGACTACGACGAGGGCTTCGCCATTGCCCTGGCCTGCAAGGACCTGGGCCTCTCGGTGGACCTGGCCCGCTCCGTGGGCGTCCCCGTGGAACTGTCCTCCCTGGTGGAGCAGCTTTACCGCCGGGCCAAGGCGCTCTATGGCGACAAAGCCGGCGAAATGACCCCGGTGAAACTCTACGAAGACGCCATTGGCGTACAGCTGCGCACCACGGTAGAAGGAGCCTGACATGCACACCCAGATGCAGATCCACGCGGAGCTGGCCTCCACCGAACTGACCCTTGACCCAAAGCCCACCGCCTACTTCGGCCGTGGCCGCGTGGCCGAGGTCGGCGGAATCGTTGCCGCACTCGGGGCCACATCCGCACTGATCGTCACCGACCCGTTCCTCGCCACCACTGACGTTGTCTCCGCCGTCCGCGCCTCCCTCGAGGCTTCGGGCCTGGCCGTCACGGTGTTCGACGGCGTCACCCCCAACCCCACCACCACGTGCGTGGACGCGGGCTCGGACCTCGCCGCGGCCGCCGCCGTAGACGTGCTGGTGCCCGTGGGCGGCGGCTCATCCATGGACGCCGCCAAGGGAATCTCCCTCGGCGCCGTAAACCAGGCGCGTGGCGCCGGACTGGACTACAGCAACCATTTCGCCAACCCGGCGCTGCCCATCGTTGCCGTCCCGACGACGGCCGGCACCGGAGCCGAGGT
>NZ_JAGPOT010000053.1 GCF_018224015.1 Pseudarthrobacter albicanus | reverse complement strand
ATCAGCACAAATCTATTTTCTCACAGAGCGGATCAGATTAACAGCCCTCCAGCCATCAAAAACACCGGAAACTCAACGAACCCGAAAACCCATCACCCCACCATGACCGGAGCCCTGAGCACCCGGCTGGCGGCGATGTCGACGGCGGTGACCGAGGCCAGGATCTCCCACAGGAAGCCGGTTCTGCCCTCCCCCGGCCCGGGCGCCGCCTCCGCCACCGCCTTGGCCAGATCCAGCAGCGCCGGGACATCGCCGACGGCGGCATGGGCGGCTTCCAGGGTCGGGCCGATCGCGGCGAGGTCCGCCGTCGAGGAGCTGATCCTGACGGCCCGTGGTGGGTGGGCGTTGTGGTTCCCGTTCATGCGGAGGCCTGTTTTCCTTCGGGAAGTGCGTCTGGGTCCGTGCGCGTCAGCGGCCGCCGTCCGGCCGCGTTAGCAATCCAAGCATACTTAGCACTTCCCGCCGTGCGGCTTCCGCCGCCCGTACGGGCCTACCGCACGAGCGCCAGGGCGAACCCGTCCCAGCCCTTGGTGCCCACCGTCTGGATCACGGTCGCGTCCAGCCGCGGGTCCTCGCCCATCATCCGCAGCGCACTGACGATGCCGGGCGCGTTGACGGTGTCCAGGGACGGATCCAGCACGGCGCCTTCCCACACCACGTTGTCCATCACCACGGTGGTGCCGGGCCGGCCCAGCCGGATGGCCCAGTCCAGGTAGTGGGCGTCGTTTTCCTTGTCCGCATCGATGAAGACGAAATCGAAGGGCTCCGCGCCTTCCGCCTCAAGGGCGCCCAGGGTGTCCAGGGCGGCGCCGACCCGGATTTCCACCCTGGCGCCCAGGCCGGCCGCATCGACGTTGGCGCGGGCCACCCCGGCATGCTTGGGGAGGTATTCGCAGGTGACGAGCCGGCCGCCGTCGGGCAGTCCCTGGGCCATCCAGATGGTGCTGAATCCTGCCAGCGTTCCGATTTCCAGCACGCGGCGGGCGCCGGAGAGCTGGACCAGCAGCTTCAGCAGCTTGCCCGCATTGGGCGCCACCTCGATGGGTGGCATGCCCGCCTCGAGGGCGGCAGTCACGGCATTCTTAAGGGCACTGTCCGGGCGGACCACGACGTCGGACAGGAAGTCCTCGACGGCGGTCCAGCCGGGGGTGGTCTGGTGCTCGATCATGCCCCCAGTCTCGCAGTTGCCCGGGCCTGGCGGTAGCTTCCGGGGGAGGCTTAGCCCAGGTCCGGATCCGGGGATCCGCCGATGGCCTGCTCCAGCCGGTCCAGCTTGCCGGTGAGTTCCCCGGAGTAGCCGGGACGGATGTCCGCCTTGATCACCAGCGAGACCCGGCTGCCGTAGCGTCCCACGGCCTCCGTGGCCTGCCTGACCACCGCGAACACCTCGTCCCAGTCGCCCTCGATCGTGGTGAACATGGAATCCGTGTGGTTGGGCAGCCCGGATTCGCGGACGATCCGCACTGCCTCGGCGACGGCATCGTGGACGGAGGCGTCGTCCGCCGGGCCGTGGCCGGAATCAGGTCCTGCGGCCGGGGGCCGTCCCGAGGGTGCGACAGAGAATGCAAGCAACATGGCTCCAGTCTTTCATGTGCGGGCAGTACTGTTCCGTTCCGGCGGGGTGTCGGCGCGGGATGCGGATAGCGCGGGAGGCAAACACCCGGCTGCGGCGGCGGAGACCGTCATCCGGAGCTCGACGGCTGAATGACAAGGTGGGCCGCAGGTCCCGTTGCTACGCTAGGCAAATGGACCGCGCACTAGACCGCAGGCCGCTCCGCGCCGATGCTGCGCGGAACGTGGACAAGATCATCACCGCTGCCCGCCAATGCTTCCGCGAGTACGGACCGGAGGTGCCGCTACAGACCATCGCCGTCACGGCGGGGGTGGGCCCGGCGACCCTTTTCAGGAACTTCGCGGACAAGGAAGAGCTGGTACTTGCGGCGTTGAACCGGCAGCTCCGGCGCCTGGTGGATCCCGTCATCGATGAGGCTCTCGCCGGCCCGGATGCAGCCGAGGGACTCTTCCGCGTGATCGATGCCGTGATGGGGGTGGCCAGTGAGGAGGCCAACCTGCTGGACGCCGTGGCAGGCCGGCGGGGGCTGCTGACCGGCATCACCGGCGGCCTGATCGAATCCGTGGCTGTACTGCTGGGCCGCGGCCAGGGCCAGGGATCCCTCCGCGGTGACATTTCGATGACGGACCTGATCCGGCTACTGGCCATGCTGATCGGCGTCGTGGACACGATGGAGGCCGGTTCGGATGCCTGGCGGCGACCCGTCGCCCTCGTCGAGGACGCCATCCGCACGGAACGGCCCCACCGGCCGTTGCCGCTGCAGGCGCCGCTGCCCGGCACCTCGTTCGGCGCAGTGCTCGGCTAGCGCCGGCTCCCTCCAGGCTCAGTCCCAGCCCAGCAGCCGCAGCCCGGCGGCAGCGCCGGCGCCGGCGAGGACCACCACGAGGAACGGCGCACGGAACCACAGGGCGACGCCGGCCGCGGCCAGTGCTCCCAGCCGCGCGTCCAGCGTCAACGATTGGCCCGAGGCGGCAGTGTTGACGATCGTCAGCGACGCCAGCAGCCCGATGGTCATGGTTCCCGCGATCCTGGACATCCGGGGGTCGCGGAGCAGGCTGGCCGGTACCAGGTAGCCCAGCAGTTTCCAGGCGTAGGCCAGCAGGCAGGCGAGCAGCAGCCACATCCACAGGTTCATTCGGCACCCCCCGGGGGACGATCCGGGGGACGATCCGAGGGACGATTGGAATCAGGGCCGGAGTGATGGCCCGGGTGATGACCGGAGGGGTTCCCGGCGTAGGGTTCCACATCCGGTTCCAGGCCTTCGTCGCTGCGGCCGTGGCTGAACCAGCCGATCAGGGCCGCCACCACTGCCGCCACCAGGATGGGCACGCCGGCGGGCACGAACGGCACGGCCAGCACGGTGGCCAGTGCGCACACGACGGCGATCGCCATGGGTTCGCGGCCTTTGAGCCTCGGCCACAGCAGCCCAAGGAAGGCCGCCACCGCGGCGCCGTCGAGCCCCCATTGCTTGGGATCGCCCAGCGCACCGCCCGCCAGGGCGCCCACCGCGGTGAAGACGTTCCACAGCACGAAGATGCCGATCCCTGCGGTCCAGAAGCCGCGCTTCTGCTCGCCCGGGTCCGTCTGCCCGGTGCTGGTGGCGGTGGACTCGTCGATGGTCACCTGCGCGGCGGCGAACCTCAACCAGCCGCGTGGCCGCAGCAGGGCGTTGACCTGCATGCCGTAGATCCCGTTGCGCATGCCCAGCAGCGTGGCCGCCCCCATGGCGGCGACGCCGGAACCGCCCCCGGCCACCACCCCGATGAACGCGAACTGCGAACCGCCGCTGAACAGCAGCAGGCTCAAGGCCATGGTCTGCCAGAAGTCCAGCCCGGAGGTGACGGACAGGGCACCGAAGGATACGCCGTAGAGGCCGGTGGCGATGCTGATCGACAGCCCGACCCGCACGGCCGGGGACTGCAGGAGTTTCACGGCTGCGGCCTCATGCCGGGATCCCCGCGGCGGCCTTTCCGGGAGCCCGCAGGCTCCAGGCCCACGCGATGAGCGGGGCCTGCAGCGGCAGGCGCAGGGTGTGCACCGTGCGCCGGCGGGGGGATCCGTCCGGGCCATAGGCCTTGCGCAGGGCGTCGGCGTGCCCGGCGAGGAAGAGGGTAAACATGACGGCGACGCAACCCGCGGCGGCCCGGCGCGTGGCCGGGATCAGGAGCCCGACGGCGGCGCCCGCTTCCAGCAGCCCGCTTACCGCCACCCATTCCTCGCGGGACAGCACGGCGAGGGGTCCGTTTGCCCTGCCGCCGGAATCATCGCGGCAGAGAATGTCCGGAACCACCTGGTCATAAAACCCGGGATCCCGGAAGTGCTTCCCGGCGCTGGCCAGCAGCAGCGCGCTCAGGGCAGCCGCGGAGAGAGTCTGGGTGGCCCGGCTGGACCTGCTAAATGGCATGGAACCACTCAATCACAGCCGCCGGGAAGGCCGTAATCCCAGTCGTTCGCGTTAGCGTCTGAGCGGGTTGGCCTGCGGGCTCACCGCCGCTGCGCTCACCGCCGCCGGGGTTGGCCTGTGGGCAGATCAGGGCGGATCGACGGCGCCCATCCGCCCTGATCTGCCCATACCCGCCGCGGATCCGCGGCGGGTCCGCGGCCAACTGCGCACCGGCGGCAGCCGGCCCCTCAGCTGACCGGCTGGCTGCCTGCCGTGAGCTGGGCGAGGACCTCGGCCGGCCGGTTCGTGGTGATCTCCTGGATACCCAGGCCCTGGCACAGGGCCACGTCGTTTACCGAGTCCACGGTCCACACCCGGAAGCGCCGGCCGGACTCGAGCCAGCGCTGGACCGCACGCGCATGCTGGCGGACGTAATCGATGCCGGGTCCGGCCAGGCCTACCTCGCAGTCGTCCAGGATCCGTTCCGCCTCCGTCTGTGCCGCCTTCATGACGTTTGCCAGCGCCCCACCCGTGAGGGCCCCGAGGCCGAGTTCCTCACGGATTTCCGCCACGGTGACGTCGTCCACGAGCTGGCAGACGGCCTCCGCGGGAACCGACCGGAGCAGGTGCTGCACGGCGTCCGGGCTGAAGCTCATGAAGGACACCCGGATGTTGTCCAGCATCGACGTGGCGGGATTCCAGCCCTCGGCCGCCAGGACCTCGAGGACCCGGTCTTCAAGCTTGAGCTGGAAGGGGCTGGGGTGCTTGAGTTCGATCGCCAGGCCGATCTCACGGCCGGCCAGGCGCAGGAGGTCCAGCAGCTCGGGCAGCGTCAGCAGCTGCCCGGACCTGGCGCCGTACGCGTCCGGGATCCTCGCCCCCTTCCACGAGGAGAAGTCCAGCAGCCGGAGCTCCTCGAGGGTCCTCTCCGCCACGGGCCCGGTGCCGTCCGAGGTGCGGTCCAGGGTGGCATCGTGCAGCAGCACGGCGTGCTGGTCCCGGGTGAGGCGGATATCGCACTCGACGCCGTCGGCGCCGTCGGCGATCGCCTGCAGGTAGGCGGCGCGGGTGTGCTCGGCGAAGACCCCGCTGGAGCCCCGATGGGCGTAAACCAGCGGACGGGCGGGGAGGGACATGTCAATCGTCATCCTGACACGGTAGCGGACTGGCATTGCGCCCGCGGGACTAGGCTGGGCACATGCAGGTGAACACTGAGCCAAGTACCCGCCCGGAAGGCGCCAGCGGCACTGCAGGTGCGCCCGGCGCCCAGTCCGGCGTTCAGCCCGGCGCCCCGGCCCGCCGCTCCCCCGCGTCGAGCGACGCCGAAAAAGCTGCGGCACTGCGGAAAATGAAGCTGCTGGCGGTTTCGCTGCTGGTCGTGATGGCCGCCATCTTCGTTCTCGCCTTCGCGTTGCAGAAGCAGTATCCATGGCTCGAGTACGTCCGGGCCGCGGCCGAGGGCGGCATGGTGGGCGCCCTGGCCGACTGGTTCGCCGTCACGGCCCTGTTCAAGCACCCGATGGGCATCAAGATCCCGCATACCGCCATCATCCCGCACCGCAAGGACCAGATCGGCGCTTCGCTGGGCGAGTTCGTGGAGACCAACTTCCTCTCCGAGCAGGTGGTCCAGCAGAAACTGGCCAGCGTCGACATCGCCCGGAAGGCAGGCGCCTGGCTGTCCGGGCCCGGCGGCCCGGAGCGCGTCGCCAGGGAGGGCGCCGCCGTCATCCGCGGCGCGTTCAAGGTCCTGAACGACGACGACGTCCAGTCCGTGATCGAGGGCATGGTCCGCAAGCATCTGCTGGCTCCGCCGTGGGGGCCTCCGGTGGGCCGGCTGGCCGAGCGGATCTTCGCCGACGGCCACCACCACGCGCTCGTGGACCTGCTCGTGGACCGGTCGGTGGACTGGGTGCGGGACAACCATGAGACGGTCAGCAGGCTGGTCTCGGACCGCTCCCCGCAGTGGGTTCCGCAGTTCGTGGACGGCCTGGTGGGTGACCGGGTCTACGTTGAGGTCCTGAAGTTCACCAAGGCCGTGCAGTCCGATCCGCAGCACCAGGTCCGCCAGTCCATCGACAAGTACCTCAAGGAACTGGCGCAGGACCTCCAGCACGATCCCGTGATGATCGCCCGGGCCGAAGGCATCAAGGCGCAGGTCCTCGGCGACCCGGAGGTCCGCGAACTGGCGTCCCGCACGTGGGGCACCATCAAGGCGGCGCTGCTGGGCGCCGTCGACGATCCCCACAGCGAACTGACCGTCAAGTTCAAGGCGGCCGTGCACGACTTCGGCACCCGCCTGGTGGTCGATCCCGAGCTGGCCGGCAAGGTGAACACCTGGATCGGCGACGCCGCCGGCTACCTCGTGAAGACCTACCGCTCGGACATCGCCGGCGTGATCACCGAGACGGTGGCCCGCTGGGACGCGGAGGAGACGTCGCGGAAGATCGAACTCCAGATCGGCAAGGACCTGCAGTTCATCCGGATCAACGGCACCGTGGTGGGAGCCCTGGCCGGGCTGGCCATCTTCACGCTGGCACACCTGGTGTTCGGCTGACCACCTGCCAGGCGCGAACGGACACTTGAGGCCCCCTCCGGCCGCGTTTTGCGGGCCGGATCTGTCCGTTCGCGCTTCAGGCTGACGGGGTTCGGCTGCCCGGCCGCCGCCGGTCAGGCGAAGGGCTCCAGTTCCACCCCGGCGTCCGCGAGTGACTTGCGCACGACGGCGGCTACGGCCGCGGATCCGGGGGTGTCCGCCTGCAGGCACAGCGAATCCGGCCTGACGCGGATCACGGTGCCGTCGACCGCCTCGACTTCGCCCTTCGTGGCGAGCCGGACCGCCCGCCCGGCGATCTCGCCGGCGTCCTGCAGCAGGGCTCCTTCCTGCGGACGCGACACCAGGGTGCCGTCAGGCTGGTAGGCCCGGCCCGGGTAGGCCTCCCCGAACACGGGGTGCCCCGCCTCCCGTGCGGTTTCCAGCAGGGCGGAGCCGGGAAAACCGAGGACCGGCAGTCCTGGGTCGTAGGCCTGGATGGCGGAGATGACGGCGGCGGCGTGCTCGGCGTCGCGCACCGTGCGATCGTAGAGCGCCCCGTGCATCTTGACGTAGTCCACCGAGGCGCCCACCGCGTGGGCCACGCCGTCCAGCGCGCCGAGCTGGTACAGCACCGCGCCGAAAAGATCGTCGAAGGTCATGTCCAGGGAACGGAGGCCGAAGCCAGCCAGGTCCGGGTAGCCCAGATGCGCACCCACCCGGACGTCGAGTTCATAGGCGGCACGGCAGGTGTCCAGCATGGTCACGGGGTCTCCGGCGTGCAGACCGCAGGCCACGCTGGCGCTCGTGACCAGCGGGAACATGGCGGCGTCGTCCCCCATGGTCCAGGTGCCGAAGGACTCCCCCAGGTCAGCGTTCAGATCCAATGAATCAGCCTTTCGTAGGGGTGTCGGGAGACTGCGGTCCGGCGGAATGATCGCCGGGATCGGCAGGGGCTGGACCTGCGCCGGGACCGGGGCCGGTCCCGGGACCTGCGCCGGCGACGAGTTCGCCGGGAATGGTGTCCGGCATGGGGCCGAAAGCCTCCTTGGCGTTGGCGACGACGGCGCGCCCCATGACGCGGTTGCCGACCCCGCCCACCACGGCGCCGACGCCGAAGGGCAGCGCCCGCCCCAGGAGCGCCGTGCCCTGCCGCCGCAGCAGGCTGCGGAGGAAGGCCTTCTGGAGGTGGTCCCGCACGGAGCCGAACCCCGGGACGGATGTCTTGCGGGCGAACGCGGAGCCCCAGGCATCCGGGAGGCCCTTGCCCCTGCCCGCAGCCTGGCCGCTGAGGCTGCCCAGCAGGGCGGTGCCTTCCTCGCCCAGCATGATGGCCATCACCAGGGTGCTGGCCTTTTCCGGATCGACCAGGCGCACGCCGTGAAGTTCGGCCAGGGAGGTGGCGTAGAGGGCCGTGGCCTCCAGGAACGCCACGGTAGCCAGGGCGGAGAGGCCCAGGGCAGCGACGGTGCCGACACCCGGGATGACCGCGGATCCCCCGACCAGCGCGCCGCCGCCGGTGACGGCGGCCAGGTAGTCGCGTTCGAGCCTGTCGGCCAACTGGGCGGCTGTGGCCCGGGGATACCGGCGCTGCAGCCGGCGGATGTTGGCGAGCACCAGCGGCCGCTGGATTTCGATGGCCCGGAGGATCATGTTGTGGACGCCTGGTTTCGGATTTCCTTGCGCGTCGAAGACCGCTTTCTGGGCCGTCTTCTGGGCGATCTTCAGCGCGGGGTTCTTTCGCATGGCCATCTTCACCTCTCCTGGGAACGGGAACAGCGGGTCGCGGCACCTGGCCCGGACAGCTCTTGACTGTCACTCACCCTTAACACTAAGCCACCACACCCGTGGGCTACCGCCGGGTAGCGGCGGCGGTGCCGGCCCGGGTTCGACGTCGGACCTGCCCGGGGTGGGGCGAGCCAAAGGACGCGCCTAGACTGGATCCATGCGCGCGCTGAGGGCCCTGCGACCGTTCGCGCACCGGGAATACCGGGTGCTGATTCTGGCGCTGGCGATCTCCATCTTCGGCTCCGGAATGTGGGCCGTGGCGATGGTCTATGAGGTGATCCACCTCGGCGGCGGCCCGCTGGAGCTTTCCCTGGTGGCGACGGCCGGCAGCGCGGGGCTGGTGGCCTTTGTGCTCGCGGGCGGCATCGCGGCGGACCGGTTTCCGCAGCGGCTCCTGATCATCGGGGTTGAGGGCGCCAACCTGGCAGTCATTGCAAGCATCAGCGGGCTGGCCCTGCTCGGCTTGCTGCAGCTTTGGCACCTGGCACTCGGAACCTTCGTGCTGGGCGTCGGGGCGGCGTTCTTCTTCCCGGCCTACTCCGCAATCCTGCCCCGGATCCTGCCGCCGGAGGACCTGCTGGCAGCCAACGGCATGGAGGGGACCATCCGGCCGGTCCTGCAGCAGGCGGCCGGCCCGGCGGTTGCGGGCCTCCTGGTGGCGGCGCTGTCCCCCTCCCATGCGGTGACCGGGGTGGCGGCCTGCCATCTGCTGGCCTTCGGAATCCTGAACTTCCTCGGCCGCGACCTCGGACGGGCGCAGCAGGACCCCGGGCCCGGCGTGGACCGCGCCAGGACCTCGCTGCTCCAGGACCTCCGCGAGGGGGTGGGCTACACGGTCCGGACGCCCTGGCTCATGTGGACCCTGCTCTGGGCCTGCATCTCCGTGCTGTTCCTCATCGGCCCCATCGAAGTCCTGCTCCCCTTCGTGGTCCGGGACCAGCTCGGCGGCGATTCGCGCATGTTCGGCTTCGTGCTGGCGGTCATGGGCGTGGGAGGCGCCGCCGCCTCGCTGGCCACCGCCTGGTTCCCGCTGCCGCGCCGCTACCTCACGGTCATGATGGCTTGCTGGGGAGCGGGCAGCCTGCCGATCGCCGCCGTGGGAATCATGGACAGTTTCTGGTTGCTGGCCCTCGCCCTGCTCATTTTCGGCGCCACCGAAGGCGTGGGCATGGTCATCTGGGGGACGCTGCTGCAGCGCCGCGTGCCGCCGCAGCTGCTGGGACGGGTGTCCAGCCTGGATTTCTTCGTGTCCCTGGCCCTCATGCCGGTCTCGATGGCCCTGGCCGGCCCCGCCGCCGAAGTCGTGCCGCTGTGGCTCATTTTCCTGGCGGCCGGAGGCGTCTGCCCGGTCCTGGCCGTGGCGGCCATGGTGGTCGCCCGGATGCGCGACGACGAGCTCGCCCACCCGCTGGACCGGGGAGTGGACCGGGCCGGGGCGCGGCGCGGGTAGGCAGATCAGGGCGGATCGGCGCCGTCGATCCGCCCTGATCTGCCCACAGGCCAATCCCGGCGGCGGTCACCCGCGCCTCAGGCGCTGGCGCGCACAATCGGGATCGACGCCGTCGGAAGTCCGCTCGGGAAGACCGTAGGCTCGGGGGCCGCGACGGTTGCCAGCGGGACCTGCACCGGCTCGCTGCCGACGGTGACCAGTTCGCCCCGCACGTCGACGTCGAGCGGGCCACCCTCCCGGACGGCCAGGCTGAGGGAGCCCTGGTCCAGTTCGACGTGCAGCAGCCGGCCCCGGATCTTCAGGTGGAAAGCCAGCCCGTCCCAGTCCGCGGGCAGCCGCGGATCGAAATACGGCACGGCGGCCTGGTCGCGCAGGCCGGCGAAACCGCTGACAAGCGAACTCCACACCCCGCCGGTGGAGGCGATGTGCACGCCGTCGATCGTGTTGCCGTGCGTGTCGTCCAGGTCGATGAACAGCGCGTGGGTGAAGTGGTCAAGCGCGGCCTGCCCGTAGCCCACCTCCGCCGCCATGATGCCCTGGACGCAGGCGGACAGCGTGGAGTCGCCCGTGGTGATCGGGTCGTAGAAGTCGAAGGCCCGGCGCTTCTCCTCGGCCGTGAAGTCCTGCCACTGCAGGAACATCGCCAGCACGCTGTCGGCCTGCTTGAGGACCTGGTGCCGGTAGATCACGAGCGGGTGGAAGTTCAGCAGCAGCGGATACTTGGACCGGGGCGTGGACCAGTCCCACGGCTCCAGGGCCATGAAGTCGTTGTCCTGCGAGTGGACCTGGAGGTCCACGTCGTAGGGCATGTGCATCCGGTTGGCGGCCTGTTCCCAGCGCTGGCGTTCGGCGTCGTCGATCTCCGGGTGATCCAGCGCCGCCGCGGCGCGCAGGTTGAAGCGCGCCATGACGTTGGTGTACAGGTTGTCGTTGACGACGGCGGTGTACTCGTCGGGGCCCGTGACGCCGTGGATGTGGAACAGCCCGTGCTTGCCGAAGAAGCCCAGCGAGACCCACATCCGTGCGGTTTCGATCAGCAGTTCGGCGCCCAGGGTGTCCCGGAACTCCTCGTCCCCGCTGGCCCAGATGTAGCGGTTGGCCGCGAAGGCGATCGCGGCGGCGATGTGGAACTGGGCCGTGCCGGCGGCGTAGTAGGCGCTGGCCTCCAGCCCGTTGATGGTGCGCCACGGGAACAGGGCGCCGTCCACGCTCAGCTCCTTGGCGCGGATCTTCGCCTCGGGCAGCATCCCGTGGCGGAACTCGAGGACCTGGCGGGCGTTGCCCGGGCTGGTGTACGTCAGGTACGGCATCAGGTACACCTCCTGGTCCCAGAAGTAGTGGCCGTCGTAGCCCGAGCCGCTGACGCCCTTGGCCGGGATGCCGGCGACGTCGGCGCAGGCCGTGGCCTGCGCCAGCTGGAAGAGGTTCCAGCGGACGGCCTGCTGGAGTTCGGTCTGGCCGGCCAGGACGATGTCGCTCGTGGTCCAGTAGCCGCGGTAGTGCGCCGCGCTTTCGGCGAAGATCTCGCCGAGCTGCCTGAGCCCGGCTTCGGCGGCGCCGGCCAGGTCCTCGACGTTCTGCCCGACGGCGTAGCTGACGGTCTTCTCCAGCACGAACGGCACATCGGGGCCGACCGCCAGCACATAGCGGACGCTGCTTTCGTCCTGATCCACCAGGGTGTCGAAGGGCTGGACGCCGGCGGAGGTCCAGTGGTCCACGGCCATGCCGAGCCGCTGCCTGGATTCCGCGGCCTCCCAGGACAGCCGCAGGGAGCCGTCGCCGCCGTCGAGCCGCACGGGCAGCAGCACGCGCCCGGCGTGGCGGCCGGCGCGGCGCGGGTCATGCTCCGAGGGGTCGTCGACCGGCTGGTCCTGGCGGTTGATCACGGCGGACGTGACGTCGGCGGAGATGTCCCGGTCCGCTTCCAGCTCCAGCGAGATGCCCAGCGCGCCGCGGGACTCGTAGCCGACGGCGCGCCGTTCCGTGGTGGTGACCGTGGCACCGGAACGGCACCGCCAGGTGATCCGGCATTCGTAGATTCCGGTGGCGAAGTCAACCGAGCGCCGGTAGTCCAGGACGGTGGATTCGTCCAGGCTGAGCGTCTCGCCGTCGATAATCACGGTGAAGTTGTTGGCGTCGGGGATGTAGAGGATCCGCTGGCCGGTCCGGGCGAAGCCGTAGGCGTTTTCCGCGTGCTTGATGTCCCAGGTCTCGTGGAAGCCGTTGATGAAGCTGCCCGGAAGGTCGGCGTCGGCGGCCGCCCAGTGCGCGCCGCGGATGCCCAGGTGGCCGTTGCCGAGGCTGAAGAGGGTTTCCAGCGTGCCGGCGTTTCCGGGCACATGGACGGTTTCGACGAGCTGCCAGGGGTCGTTGGGGAACCGTGTGCGGTCCGAGGTGACGAGAGCCATGGTTGGGTTCCTTTGGCGGGTATCTGCTGCGGGTGACGGGGGTGCGGGCGGTGCGGGGGGCTGTGCGGGGGCTAGAGCAGTTCGGCGAGGTCGTTGACCACGAGGGTGGCGCCGGCGTCCAGCAGGGTCTGCCGGCCGGCTCCCCGGTCCACCCCGATCACGGAATGGAAGTTCCCCGCACTTCCGGCCTGGACGCCGGAGACGGCATCCTCTACGACGGCGCATTCCTCGCTGGGCAGGCCCAGCAGCCGCGCGGCGTACTCGTACGTGGCCGGGCTCGGCTTGCCGGCCAGCCCTTCGGCCACGGCGACGACGCCGTCCACCACCACCGGGAAGCAGCCGGACAGCCCCGCGGCCTTGAGCACGGCCGGGGCGTTGCGGGAGGAGGAGACGACGGCGAGCTTGAGTCCGCGGGTCCGCGCGGCTTCGATGAACCGCACCGAGCCCTTGTAGGGCGTGACGCCGCCGGCCGCGACGATGTCGTTGAACACCTTGTTCTTGCGGTTTCCCAGGCCGTGCACGGTGTCGTTCGCCGGATCGTCGTGCAGCGGGCCCTCGGCCAGGGCGATGTTGCGCGAGGCCAGGAAGTCGCGGACGCCGTCGAAACGGGGCTTGCCGTCGATGTGCTCGAAGTAGTCGCTTTCGCGGTAGCCGGCCGCCCCGGGGACAGAGCGGAGGAAGCCGTCGAAGAGTTCCTGCCAGGCGCGTTCGTGCACCACCGCAGTCGGCGTCAGGACGCCGTCGAGGTCGAAGAGGATGGCGGAGGCGCCGGTCCAGTTCGAGGCGGCGGTGTCGGGGAGCTCAGTCACGATTCGGTGTCCTTCCAGACGGTGGTCAAGGCAGGTCGGTGGTCAAGGCACGTTGGTGGTCGGGCAGGTCGGCGGTGATACGGGTCGGTGGTCATACGTGCGGCGGGGAAGCCGGCCGGCATCAACAGCGATGGGCCAGGACGCTCGCTGGCAGAGGTGGAGTTTTTCAATCAGCAGCGTGGCGGCGAAGGCGCCCTGATCGGCTACCGGCTGGGCGGTTGTGGTCAGTCCCGAGGTCAGTCCTGTGGTCAATCCGGCGGAGCCAGCTCATCTGATGATCGTCTCTATCCATGATGGACGCGTTTTTCGGCGCTGACAAACTGAGGCCCCTTAGGGGCGTCAGCGCGGCACGTCAGCGCAGCGCGTAGTGGCGCAGGAAGGCGCCGACGTCCACCAGCTCCGCCGCGGAGATGGAGTGCCCCATTCCGGGATAGGTCCGCGCCGTGAGCTGGGTGTTCCGCTCCAGCCATTCCCCGGTGTATTCGGTGGCGGGGCCGTTGATCACTGGATCCGCCCGGTCCCGGCCCCAGAAGAACGGCGGCGGCGAGTCGAAGGATTCGCTCATCGCCAGCAGCTCGTTGTCCAGGACAAACCCGGAAAGCCCGACGACGGCCCGGAACTGGGCCGGCCGGAGGCGCAGCAGCGTGCTCGCCATGGCCATTCCCTGCGAGTAGCCGAGCAGGCTGACGCTGCTGTGCCGGGCCTTGACCGAGTCAATCCAGGCGAAAACGGCGTTCGTGCTGGAGACGACGTCGGCGAAATCGTGGGTGAGGAAGTAGTCCAGCAGGAACCAGCCGTGGTGGTCCCCGATCACCTTCGGGCCGCGCAGGGCCGCGCAGCTGAACCCGGGCGGAAGGGAGCCGAACAGCTTCGCCATCCGCGATTCGTCCGTGCCGTAGCCGTGCATCATCACCAGCAGCGGGGTGCCGGCGCGTTCGTGTTCCGGCCTGGACCAGACGACTGTCTCCATCGGCCCAGCCTAGCTTTCTCCCGCGGCGGCGCCGCCTCAGCGGCCCCCAACCACAACGTTAGGAGCCGCTCACCCACGCCTCGTGACAACCGAACCTACATATCAGCGTTCCTTGGGGGTCCCGTCGGCGTTTTAATCGGATTTCCCGCCGTGGACCTGTTAATCGTTGGTCGTGAGTGATGATATCTGTGTGGCGGATGTAGAAAAATGGGCTGAGAGTCTCGATGAAATCGGTCGGGAAGGTCACGCCACGGGATCCCGGTCCGGAATCGGTAAACGATGCCCTCCATGACCAACCGGTGGTCCTGGAACGGCCGGCCACGGCTCCCGTCGGAACTGGGCATCAGCGATTCAATGCGCTCCCATTGGGCATCCGTCAGAACGGCAGTACGAGAGATCGTTCTTGCTTGCCAAAGTCTTTACGAACAAATCGGGAGACACGCCCAGCCCTGTTAAACGGACGACGGCGGCCGGGCGGCCGCCGTCGTCCGTCCCCGGAGCGCTCCCGCACCCCGTTTGCAGAGGGTCAGACCCGGTCTTCGTCGACCATGCGCGCCACGTGCAGGGTCAGGTAGGTGACCTCGTCCTCGGTGAGCGGTTCGCCGAGCCGCAGCTCGAGGACGGCCTGGAGCTTGAGGGCCGTGGAGTAGGCGTCCGGATAGGACTCCCGGATCGCCGCGCGCAGCTTGCTGGCCCCTTCCTCGAGCTGCTTGCCGGAGCCCGCACGCACGAAGAAGTAGCGCAGATGCGTAATGAACCGGGCGGCGTTGACCGTGTCCCGGTCGAAAGGGCGGTCGTAAGCCTTTTCGAGCACCTCGAAGAGCTGCGCAAAGACCCCCGTCATCTGGTAGGTATAGGAGAGGTCTCCCGTGGCGAAACCGGCATTGACGAGATGCAGCGCGATCGGCACGGCCTCGTCGTCGGCAAGCGGGGACTCGAGGCGTGCATTGACGTGGTCAAGGATGCGCCGCGCGGCCCGCAGTTCCGCCGGGTAGAGGTGGGACACTTCCGCCCGGAGAGGGTAGTCAAAGGGCACGCCCTGCTGGAGCCGTTTGATCGCGAAGCTGAGGTGGTCCGCGAGCGCCACGGACAGCACGGTACTGCCTGGGATGGGCAGCTCGGCACGCCCCGCCTCGAGGGCCTGTTCGGCCAGCACGAGATGCTCCGGCGGGATGGCGGCAACCATCGCTCCGAGGTGGTCGGGGTCGCGGCCGCCCTCAGGGACAAAGGTGCGCAGGACCTTCACAGGGTCGATCTTCTGGCCCGGCTTGGCTTGGAAGCCCAGGCCGCGGCCGGTGAGGATCACTTCGCGGCCGGTGTGGTCGCGCGAGAGGACCACGTTGTTGTTGAAGACGCGCAGGATTTCCACGTCGTTGTTTCTCCTGCCTTCGGTGGGTGACCCTTCGGTGGGTAAGGCGTGGCGGAGGTCGTCGGTGGCCTCCGCCCGAGGGGGTCAGTTCAGTGCCGCGCCGTTGCTCGCGATCACATCTCGGTACCACCCGAAGGACTTCTTCCGGTGCCGGTCCAAGGTGCCTGAGCCATCGTCGTTTCTGTCCACATAGATGAAACCGTAACGCTTGCTCATCTGGGCGGTCGAGGCACTGACGACGTCGATGCAGCCCCAGGAGGTATACCCCATGACCTCGGCGCCGTCGGCAATGGCCTCGCGGACCTGGACCAGGTGGTTGTTCATGTAGTCGATCCGGTAGTCATCCTCCACAGTCAAGACGCCGTCAGACTCCACCAGGACGTCCTTGGCACCCAAACCGTTCTCCACCACGAACAACGGCTTCTGCCAGCGTTCCCAGTAGTCATTCATGACAACCCGAAGGCCCTGCGGGTCAATCTGCCAGCCCCACTCTGAGGCCTCCAGGGTGGGGTTCGGGACACCACCCATGATGTTACCCGGACCCTTTTCCTGCTTGTCCGGGTCAGCCGTCTCGCAGATGCTCATGTAATAGCTGAAGGAGACGAAGTCCACCGTGTTCTTCAGGTCCTCGCGGTCCTGCTCCGTAATGTCCAGTTCGATGCCATTGTCACGGAAGTACCGCAGCAAGTAGCCGGGGTAGGCGCCGCGGCAGTGAATGTCGCCGAAAGCGTAGCTGGCGTGGGCCGTGTCCATGGCCCGCACCACGTCATCCGGGGACGGCGTGAGCGGGTACACCGGCAGCGCAAGGATCATGCAGCCCACCTGGGCTGCCGGCATGATCTCCCGCGCCAGCCGTGTGGCCCGGCCCGAGGCGACCAGTTCATGGTGGATGGCCTGGTACAGATCCGATTCCGTGAGCTCGGCGCGAGGCGTGGGAATGCCCCCTGACATGAAGGGCTCGTGCATGACCGAGTTGATCTCGTTGAAGGTCAGCCAGTACTTGACGCGGCTCCCGAAGCGTTCAAAGAGCACCCTGCAGTACCGCTCGTAGAAGCCAATCAGCGCCCGGTTGGTCCAGCCGCCGTAGCTGCGCGCCAGGTTCAGCGGCGTCTCATAGTGGCTGATGGTCACCATCGGCTCAATGCCGTGCTTCTCCAACTCATCGAGCACCCGGCTGTAGAACGCAATGCCTTCCTCGTTGGGCGCCTCGTCGTCGCCATTGGGGAAGATCCGGCTCCAGGCGATGGAGAACCGGTAGACCTTGAAACCCATCTCTGCAAAGAGCGCGATGTCCTCCGCGTAACGGTTGTAGAAGTCGATGGCCGATTGCTTGAGGTTGTCCGGCGTCGGCCCATCGGAAGGTGGCTGCGTGATGCCCTGGGGCATCACATCCTGGATGGACAAGCCCTTGCCGCCGTCGGAGTAGGCGCCCTCAATTTGATTGGCGGCAGTGGCGCCGCCCCAGAGGAATCCCTGGGGGAATGTCCCGGTGGCGGGTTTGGTGGCTGCGTGCGTCATGCTGCAGGTCCTTTCGTTGGTTAGAGTTCTACGTCCAGGGCGGGAACACCGTGTACCAGGTGTCCTTCACCCAGAGGCAGGACGGCAGTCAGGGCCTTGGTGTTGGTGACCACCACGATGGTCATGTCGTTGTATCCGGCTTCCCGGATTTTGGCACGGTCAATGGTTGCCAGCAGCTCGCCGGCTTCAACTCGCTGGCCGCGGGTTACTGCCGTCTGGAAGCCGTCGCCCTTCATCTGGACGGTGTCAATGCCGATGTGCACCAGGACTTCCACGCCGTCATCGGTCTTAATGCCGTAGGCGTGTCCGGTCTTCATCGCGACCTGGACCGTGCCTGCGACGGGCGAGTGGACGGTGTCCTCTTCCGGGAGGATGCCCAGCCCGGCGCCCATGGCGCCAGAGGCGAAAACCTTGTCCGGCACATCAGCCAGGGCGACGGCGGAACCTGTTACAGGGGCGAGAACCTTGACGCTGCCCAGTGCGGTGCCCGGGGTTGCAGCGTTTGCCTGCTTCGCCGTCGAGCCTTCATCGGCATGGTCGGGAACACCGGCGTCGTCCTTGTCCGTGTCAGGGGTTTCGCGCGGTCCGAAGAAGAAGGTCAGCAGGAAAGCAACGGCGATGGCCACGGCCGTTCCCAGTAGCAGCATGGCGAAGTTGCCGACTGCGGCGAAGGCCGGGAGCGAGATGAGGGACGGGAAGACGAAGGCCGAGGCGGCGCTTCCGCCGATGCCCACGATGGCCCCGCCCACGGCGCCGCCGGCGATGCCGAAGTAGAAGGGCTTCTTCAAGGGCAGGTTCACGCCGTAGATGCCCGGTTCGGTGACGCCTGCAAAGAATCCGGAAAACGCTGCGGGGGCGGCAACTTCGCGCCGGGCAGCGCTGTGGGAGCGCAGGGCAACGGCAAGCATGGCGCCGGACTGCGCAAGGACGGCTGGCACCAGCGGGCCCATCATGATGGAGTATCCATCGGTAGCCAGTGAATTGATCATGACCGGCACAAGGCCCCAATGCAGGCCGAAGAGTACAAAGACCTGCCAGAAGCCGCCCAGCAGCGCACCGGCCAGCCATGGGGCGAAGACGAAGACTGCGGTGATTCCGTTGGACAGGGCCTGGGCGAGGAGGACCGTCACCGGGCCCACCGTCATGAGTGTCAGCGGAACCATGATGGCCATGGTGAGCAGCGGGGTCATGAAGTTCCGGATGGCCGAGGGCAGGAACTTGAGCAGGAAGCGCTCCAAGTACCCCTGGAGCCAGACGGCGACGATGATCGGGATGACCGAACTGGTGTAGCTCATGATCACGAGCGGGATTCCGGCGAATTGCACCGGGGCTCCCGCAGTATTGAGCGCCACGATGGACGGGTACACCAGGGCGCCAGCGATCGCCATGGCGGTGAACTGGTTCGCCTTGAAGCGCTTGGCAGCAGTGATGGCCAGGAATAGTGGCAGGAAGTAGAACAGTGCGTCCGCGGCCGCGGACAGGATCACAAAAGTTTGGTTGCTGGGGGAGAGCCAGCCCAGGTTGCCGGCCAGGGCCAGGAAAGCCTTGAACAAGCCGGCACCGGCCAACGGCCACAGGATGGGAGAGAAGATCGCCGACACCATTTGGATGAAACGGTTGAACAGGTTGCCCTGCGCCGGGGCTGCCTCCTCGGTGCTGTCCTCATTGCCAAAGCGGCTGATCTTCCCGAGCTCCGCAAAGACCGTGGGGACGTCATTGCCAATGACCACCTGGTATTGGCCGCCTGCCTTCATGACCGTAATGACTCCGGGCAGCTTTTCGACGGCGGAGGTGTCGGCTTTTGCGTCGTCGCGCAGAGTCAGCCGCAAGCGGGTTGCGCAGTGGGTGGCACCTACTAGATTATCTTCTCCGCCGACACCCTCCAGGATGTCTGCGGCCAATGTCCGGTAATTCACGGAAGCCATGGCAGTCCTTTCTGTCCATTCCGTCTTTCGGGCACAAAAAAAGACCCAAGACGCACGTTTCCGTACGTCTCAGGTCTTGCCTCGTGTCCGAGTAACAATCCTTCAGGCAGCATTGCCTGCTTCAGCGAGACTACCCATGATTTGCATCACAGTCAAATCACCGCGTCAGCCCGAGCTCGGCGAAGGCGGCGACAAGCCCCTCTTGCTGCGGGGGAGCAGCCGTGCGGTCAGCGATGGCCATAAGCTCGGGTGCCGAGCCCTCAATGACGATGCCGATGCCTGCGAAAGCAATCATCTCCAGATCATTGGCACCATCCCCTACCGCGACTGTGTCCTCGCGGGCAATGCCAAAATGCGCCATCACGGACGCGACCCCGTCCGCCTTGCTGATGCCGCGCTGGAACAGTTCGCCGGCGTGGCCGCCTTCGTCGGCGATCGAATTGGCGACGACGTCGATGCCCTCGCCGATTTCCTCGACCAGCCGGTCCATAGCGACCGGGGAATCAAAGACGGAGACCTTGGCGAATCGCACCGCCGCGAAGTCGTCCCCGGACCGCAAGGAATCCAGGATGGCGCTGGATCCCGCCAGCTGGCCGTCCCGCGCGTGCCGGAAGTGCTCCTCGAGGATGGTGCGCAGACGCTCCGACGCCGTCGGCGGCACGTGGATCGACTCCTGCGCCTCGAGGATGTAGACGGCGTCGTGTGCATCGAGCGCCGCGACCGTCCTGGCCGCAAGGTCCGCCGGAAAGCGCCGGTCCACCAGCACCTCGCCCTCCACCTCGACGTAGGCTCCCGCGCTGGCCACGAGTCCATCGAACCCAGCACCGAGGATGCTCTGGGGCAGCATCGACACCGGGCGTCCGGTGCATAGCAGGACACGGTGACCGGCTTCCCGCGCCGCGCGCACGGCCCGCACGTGACCCTCGGGGACGATGCCGAAGTCGGCGTACGTGCCGTCCACGTCAAGGAATACGGCGCGGACGGTTCCAGTGGTGCCCGGTTCAGAAGTGTTTGGCTCAGAAGTTTTCGGCTCAGGGCTCATGATACGGGATCATACCGGTGCACCGCCGTCCCGCCTCAACCGGGTCTCAGTCCTTGGATTTGACGTGGCTCACACTGCTTCCGCACACTGGGACCGGATATGTAACTGGTCATCCAGGCAGGATCCGAACACCGGGAGTCACTGAACCCGGCGCTCGGGTCCTTTTTTGTTGCCAGAGAAAATGCGGTCTGGATCTCCCAAGGAGGAGAAATTGAGCAACCAAGTCTTCGCCCCGGCAACCCTGTCCATGAGCGCCCGCGCCCTGGCGTCCGTGGCCGCGGTCCTCGCCACCGTCACCGTCGCACAAGCCCGACAACTCGCCACCGCCGCCCTCGCCGCCCCCAGCGCCGCCGCAACCCGCCATACTGTCCGCGAACAACTACCCATCCTCGACGACCTCGGCCTCTAAACCCCAACCATCTTCCCGGAACCAAGGAGAAACCACATTGCCTGAACGCACCGCCACCATCGCCAGCCGCGTCGGCCTGCACGCCCGCCCCGCCGCGATCTTCGCCGAAGCCGCCGGCGAACTCGACCTCGACCTCGAAGTCACCATCGCCCGCCAAGGCGAACCCGCCGACGAAGCCCTCGACGCCGCCAGCATCCTCTCCCTCATGAGCCTCGGCGCCTCCCACGGCGACATCGTCGTCCTCCGCGCCGAAGGCACCGGAGCCGACGAAGCCCTCGACAACCTCGTCCAAATCCTCGAAACCGACCACGACGCCGAATAAGACCACCCGTCGGCGCTAATGGTCATTTTCGTTAGTTCGTCGGGGGTCAGGCGGGTCAACCGTGGCCCGCGGGCCGGCGGTCAGTCCGCCGTGATCACCAACGCGGTGCTGTGCCCGCCGAATCCGAAGGCGTTGGCGATGCCCGCCGTCGCCGACAGGCCCCAGACTGCTTCCGGAATGATGTTGAGGTCGATCCCGCCGTCCGGGTCTTCAAGGTTGCGCGTGCCCGGGAAGGCTCCGGTCCGCAACGCCTGGACCAGAACGACGGCGCCGAGCGCGCCGGCGCCGCCGAGAAGGTGCCCGGTAAGGGATTTCGTTGACGTGACGGGAACCCCGTTTCCGAGGACGGCCTTGATGGCTTCCGCTTCCAGGCGGTCCCCCACCGGTGTGGAGGTCGCGTGGGCGTGGACCACGCCGATGTCCCTGGGACCAAGGCCGGCGGCCGCAATCGCCTTTTCCATCACCCGGCGCTGCATTGCCGGATCAGCGGCGACGATGTCGACGGCGTCGGACGTGACCGCCGTCCCGGCCACCACGCCCAGGATTTCCGCCCCGCGGGCCCGGGCATGGTCTTCCCGTTCCAGCACCAGGATCCCGGCACCTTCGGCCAGCACGAATCCGTCGCGGTCCCGGTCGAAGGGCCGCGAGGCGGACTGCGGGTCCGCGTTGCGCGTGGACAAGGCCCGGATTTGCGCAAAACCGCTGATGACCAGGCCGTTAATGCAGGAATCCACGCCGCCGGCAACCACCACGTCCGCAGCACCGGCACGGATCATGTCGGCCGCCTGCGAGATGGCTTCCGCCCCGGAGGCGCAGGCGCTCACCGGGGTCCGTGCACCGCCTTTGGCGCCGATGTCCATGGACACCCAGGCGGAGGGGGCGTTCGTCATGATACGGGTGAGGGTGTGCGGGGAGACCCTGCGCGGGCCGCTGGCATCAAGCGTCCGGGCCTGCTCCAGCGTGGTGTCCAGGCCGCCGTAGCCGGAGCCGATCACCACTGCCAGCCGCTCCGGGTCCGCTTCGGGACGGCCGGCCTGCGCCCATGCTTCCCTGGCCGCGATTAGCGCGAGATGCCCGCACCGGTCCATCCTCCGGTATTCGGGAGTGGAGAGCAGCGACGGCACCTCCACTGTGACCCGGCCGGCCATGCGGACCGGCAGCTCCTGCGCCCAGTCCTCGTCCAGCGCCACGATTCCGGAGCGCCCGGCCAACAGTGCGGCCCAGGTCTCGGCCTTCGTGCCGCCTACCGGGGTCACCGCACCCAGTCCGGTGACAACGACTCTGGGGGGAACTTCAGACATTGGCAACCGTGTTTCTGTGAGTCCAGCGGGGAGCGCGGGGCCGGGCGCGCTTTGAAGGCCCGACGCCTTGCTTTAAGAGTACGTGCCACCGGCGGGGCCCGGCCGTCCGGTCCGCCAGATGCATGCCCGCCCGGCCCTGCCAGTCCATCCCGCCAAACCCGTCCCTGCCGCCAGGAGCATGTCCCGCGCCCGGGGCCACGAGTGGACATGATCCCGAACTGCCCATTCCCCGGCGCGACCACTGGGCATGTCCCCCGCGGACCCACCGGCCGGTTCTGCGTTCTTGTTGTTTTCCATTGACAAAGCCACAAGTTCAAAGATAAAGTCAATCAATTCCACTTTTTGGTGACGCGGGTCACTGGAGCGGACGAGGATCCACAGAGCCGCCGGCCGTGATTGACCGGGCAGCCAGCAGCACCGACGCAATGGAGGGCAAGTGTTCGCCGAGGAACGCCAACAGCTGATCGTGGGGTTGATTGCCACGAGCGGACGGGCCAGCGTCACGGACCTGGCCGAGCGCTTCAGCATCACCACCGAAACCGTCCGCCGGGACCTTGCCTCGCTCGAAGTCGCGGGCAGCGTCCGCCGCGTCCATGGCGGCGCGGTCTCCCCCGACCGTTTCAGCACCACGGAAGAAAGCATCCTCGAGCGGGCCGTCCAGCGGCAGCCGGAGAAAACCCGCATCGCCGAGGCCGCCCTGGCGCTCATCCCCCAGGGCCGCTCCGGCAGCGTCCTGATCGACGCCGGCTCCACCACCGAGGCCCTCGCCGAACTCCTGTCCGCCCGCACGGCCGCGACGGCCGGCGCCGCCTCACACGCCGACGTCGAACTCACCGTCATCACCCACGCGCTGCCCATCGCGGCAAAACTGTCCGGGGAACCCGGCATCGCCCTGCACCTGCTGGGCGGGAAGGTCCGCGGGCTCACCCAGGCCGCGGTCGGCCAGTCCACGGTGGAGGCCGCGCGCCGGATCCGCCCGGACATAGCCTTCATCGGCACCAACGGCATCCATGCGGCCTTCGGGCTGAGCACGCCCGATCCTGAAGAAGCCGCAGTCAAGGCCGCCTTCGTCCAATCAGCGCGCCGCATCGTGGTGCTGGCTGATTCCTCCAAGCTGGACGCCGAAACCCTCGTCCAGTTCGCCTCATTGAAAGATCTGGACACCTTGATCACAGACCGGAAACCCAGCCAAGGCCTCGCCGACGCCCTTGCGGATGCGGGAGTGGAGGTAGTGGTCGCATGATTGTCACACTGACCGCCAACCCGAGCCTGGACCGCACCGTGGCCCTGCCCGGGCCCCTGCTCCGCGGGGAAGTCCAGCGGGCCGTCTCCGTCCGGCAGGAATCGGGGGGCAAGGGAGTGAACGTCTCCCGCGCCCTCGCCGCCTCCGGACTGAAGACGATCGCCGTGCTGCCCGGCGGCGAGACCGATCCCGTGCTTGCCGGCCTGCGGGACGGCGATGTGCCGTTCGCCGCCCTGCCCATCGGCGATCCGCTGCGCAGCAATGTGGCGCTGACGGAGCCCGGCGGCGTCACCACGAAAATCAACGAGCCCGGGCCGGTGCTCAGCGACGACCAGCAGGAAGCCCTGATCGGGCTGCTGCTGGACCAGTCCCGCGGCGCCAGCTGGGTTGTCCTGGCAGGCTCGCTCCCGCCGGGATTTCCAGCCGACTTCTACGCCACCGTAACCCGGCGGTTGAGGTCACTCAATGACGGCAACGATGCGCCGCGCATCGTCGTCGACTCCTCCGGCAGCCCGCTCGCCGCCGTGGTCTCCGGCGACGCCTCCGGGAAGCCGGACCTGCTCAAACCCAACGCCGAGGAACTGGCGGAACTGGCTGCCGCAGCCGGGTTCGCCACGGACAAGTCCGCCGAGGAACTCGAAGCGGATCCGGAGGCTGCCGCGGCGGCCGCCGCCGCCGTCGTGCGTTCCGGCGTGGGCGCGGTACTGGCCACCCTCGGTTCCAAGGGTGCGGTGCTTGTAACGGCCGACGGCGCGTGGCTGGCCACGCATCCGCCGGTCAACGCGGTCAGTACTGTCGGCGCCGGGGATTCCTCGCTCGCCGGCTATCTGCTCGCCGCCAGCCGGGGCGCCGCCCCGGCCGACTGCCTCCGACAGGCGGTGGCCCATGGTGCCGCCGCCGCTTCCCTGCCGGGCTCCACCGTCCCGGCGGACCATCAAACCACCCCCGACGCCGTAACCATCACGGCACTGACGAAGGATTGACAGTGACTCAGCTCATTACCACCGAACTGGTCGAGCTCGACCAGGACCTGGGCGGTTCGCCCGAGGACGTGATCCGGCACCTGGCAGGCAGAGTTGCGGCCAACGGACGCGCCACCGAAGTCGAAGGCCTCTTCGCCGACGCCTTCGCCCGGGAGCAGAAGACCGCCACCGGCGTACCCGGCGGCATCGCGATCCCGCATTGCCGCTCGACGGCGGTCACCGAGCCCACCCTGGCCATGGCACGGCTCTCCCGGCCGGTCGATTTCGGCGCCAAGGACGGCCCGGCGGACCTCGTCTTCTTCATCGCCGCTCCCGAAGGCGCGGACCAGGAGCACCTCAAGCTGCTCTCCCGGCTGGCCCGCTCGCTGATCAAAAAGGACTTCCGGGCAGCCCTGCGTGATGCCGGTTCCCCGGCGGAGATCGTTGAACTGGTCGACGGCGCCCTCGCGGACAAACCCGCGGCCCACACCGCCGAAGCCCCGGCCG
This sequence comes from Pseudarthrobacter albicanus, assembly GCF_018224015.1. Classification (GTDB taxonomy): domain Bacteria; phylum Actinomycetota; class Actinomycetes; order Actinomycetales; family Micrococcaceae; genus Arthrobacter; species Arthrobacter albicanus. The sequence goes on along the minus strand of NZ_JAGPOT010000053.1, from coordinate 31,057 downwards.
AAGCCGGCCTGTCAGCTAATGCCCCGGCCGCCCCGGCCGCTCCGGCCGCTCCTGCCACCGCCGCGGTTTCGACAGGCTCAACCACCGCCCCCAAGCGCCTCGTGGCAGTCACCGCCTGCCCCACCGGCATCGCCCACACCTACATGGCCGCCGATTCGCTGGTGGCCGCGGCCAAGGAAATGAGCGTGGACCTCCAGGTGGAGACCCAGGGTTCCTCCGGCGCCAAGCCGCTGGATCCCGCGGTCATCGCCGCCGCCGACGCCGTCATCTTCGCCGTCGATGTGGATGTCCGCGGCAAGGAGCGCTTCGCCGGCAAGCCGGTCATCAACGCCCCGGTCAAGCGCGGCATCGACGAGCCGGAGAAGATGGTCCAGGAGGCCCTGGCCGCAGCGGACAACCCGAACGCGCGCCGGGTGCCGCACTTCGGGGCCGAGGAGCAGGCCGAGCACGAGGCCGAGGAAAGGGGCGAGCACATCGGCCAGAAGCTGAAGAAGGCTCTCCTCACCGGTGTCAGCTACATGATCCCGTTCGTGGCGGGCGGCGGTCTGCTGATCGCCCTCGGGTTCCTCATGGGCGGCTACCTGATCACGAAGTACGCGGATGCGATCGTCGTGGACAACAGCCTCTTCAACCTGCCCACCCAGTTCCCGGACAACGCGTGGGGCCCGCTCGGCGCCTACCTCGGGGCCGTCCTGTTCAAGATCGGCGCATTGTCCCTCGGCTTCCTGGTTCCGGCGCTGGCCGGGTACATCGCCTTCGCCATCGCTGACCGGCCCGGCATCGCCCCCGGTTTCGTCGCAGGCGCCGTTGCCGGGTTCATGGGCGCCGGCTTCCTCGGCGGCATCGTCGGCGGCCTGCTCGCCGGGTATATCGCACACGTCATCGGCCGGATCCAGGTCGCCCGCTGGCTGCGTGGCCTCATGCCCGTGGTGATCATTCCGCTGGTCGCATCGCTCGTTGCCTCCGGCCTGATGTTCCTGATCCTGGGTGGACCGATCGTCGCGATCACCAAGGGTCTGAACACGTGGCTGTCCGGCCTGACCGGCGCCAGCGCCATCGCCCTCGGCGTGATCCTCGGCCTCATGATGTGCTTCGACCTCGGCGGACCCGTCAACAAGGTTGCCTACTCATTCGCCGTCGCCGGCCTCGGCGCCGCGACCCTGGAAAACCAGGCGCCGTGGCAGATCATGGCCGCGGTCATGGCCGCCGGCATGGTCCCGCCGCTGGCCATGGCACTCGCGTCGACCGTACTGGACAAGCAGCGCTTCAGCCTGGCCGAGCGTGAAAACGGCAAGGCCGCGTGGCTGCTGGGTGCCTCCTTCATCTCCGAAGGCGCCATCCCGTTCGCCGCGGCGGACCCGCTGCGCGTCATTCCGGCCAGCATGCTCGGCGGTGCAGTCACCGGCGCCATGTCGATGGCCTTCGGCGTCGGCTCCAAGGCACCGCACGGCGGATTCTTCGTCTTCTTCGCGATCGACAACTTCCTGATGTTCTTTGTCTCCATAGCGGTCGGAACCGTGGTGTCGGCCTTCGCCGTGATCGCGCTCAAGCGCTGGGCAGTCAAGAAGACCGTTGATACGGTTGAAGCGGTTCCCGTAACCGTCTGACCCGGTCCAGGAAATCCTTCCCCAAGCTGAACGTACTGATATTCAAGGAGCAGAAATGACCGAACGTAACGCCACCATTGCCAGCCGCGTGGGGCTGCATGCCCGTCCGGCAGCCATCTTTGCCGAGGCAGCAGGCGAGTTCGATCTCGAGATCACCATTGCCCGGCTGGGCGAACCGGAAGACGAGGCCATGGATGCCGCGAGCATCCTGTCCCTGATGAGCCTGGGAGCCGCCCACGGCGAGGTCGTGGTGTTGCGCGCCGAGGGGAAAGGCGCCGAAGCGGCCCTGGACCGCCTCGTCCAGGTCCTCGAGACGGACCACGACGCCGAGTAGCATCCCGCAGCGCAGAAGGCCCGGCCGCACCCCTGAAAAGGTGCGGCCGGGCCTTCGGCGTTCCGGAAGCAGGCCGCCCGTCGTCGTGGCCGCATCATGAAAAATCCTTCAACCTGCGGACGCGGTGCACAAGGTTTTCCAAACCGGGGCGTGTCAGGCTCCCCCGGTGGGAGCCGCAGAAGTGGCGGCTGACCATCGGCTCATGTTGAGGGGTTGGTAGTCGGGCTCAATCGCCCGGGGCGGCGCAGGATTGACGTGCCGTCGGTTCTCAGGCTGCCTGCGGCCCATGGGACTTCATCGGAGTGAAGTTTTTGGAGGCCGGAACCATGCGTTGTTTTCGGGGGAACGGGGGTCCAATACGACGCCCTGGCCTCCGCCACCGGCTTCTACACCTCTCATGGCTTCACGCCCAGCGGCACCGCACAGCTGCACCGGAACGGTTTCCAGGTGGTAATGGTCGCCGTCAATAGGGACCACTCGCCCACGGAAACGAGCCTGACCATCTCTGTCATCAAGGGGTAACCAGTCCGGCCACGCGGCCTCAAACCCTGGTCGGGCAGAACCCAATTTTTCCCAAGGTCCGCAAGTCACAGTGGCCGGGTGGGAATCGAAAGCAAATGCTCACCGCATAAGGCGGGGAGATTCCCCGTGATCGGGATCTTCATTCTTGGGGACCACGCACACGGGATCACCACCCTTGGCCGCAGGAGCCCTTCGGCCCGCATGAAGGAGGCACGCACAAATGTCCGAGAAATCCATAAACGCGGGGGGGCTGTCCCGCCGTACGCTCTTGCGGTTGGGGGCAGCGGGGGGAGCCGGTGCCGCGCTGGTCGCAGCAGAGGGCTGGGGCGGCCCTTTTCTGGCCCAGAGGGGTCTGCTCTCGGCCGACGGCGCTTTCGCCGCCTCGTCCACAAAGCTCGGTGACCTGTTGTTTTACACCGAGGCATTCCCGACGAGCCCGTTGATCCTGAAGCCGTTCGACGACATGCTGACGATCCCCAAGGCGCTGGCCCCGGTGTCGAAGTCGGACTTCAGCTCGTGGGCGAAGCCCCCGGGACCTGGCGTGGGCCAGCAGAACTCACTGGTCAACGAGCGGCACCAGATCTGGCCGTACACGATCGGCTATCCGGATCCGATCGTGTACAAGATCGACGTGCTGCTTCGGGCCCACGCGTTCACCAACTCGAAGGTGCTGCCGATTGATGCCATGGGCCGCCCGACGGTCTCGTTTGACGATCAGCGCAAATCGTACCCCGCGGGCACCGAACGGAGTCTGCCGTTCAGTACGATTTACGGCTTCAACGGAACGTTCCCCGGGCCCATGATCAACGCCGAGTACGGCAAACCGGTGCTCGTCCGCTTCGAGAACCATCTGGACGAGAACCCGATGTATCTTGACCGCCAGGACTTCGGGTCCCCGGACTGGTCGTTCCTGACCCACCTGCACAACGGGCACACCGCGCCCGAAAGCGACGGCAACCCGCACTATTCGATGACGTCCGGTCCCAAGCGCATGGGCTATTTGCCGCAGATGTTCGTCGACAACCTGTACCTGAACTGGCCCGCCGGTGGCGATGATCACGAGAAGCAGAGCTTCTTCTGGTTCCACGACCACCGGATGGACCACACCGGCTCCAACGTCTACAAGGGCCTGGTGGGCCTGTACCCCATCTACGACCCGAAGTACGGAATGGACATGGGAGACGAGCGCCAGGGCCTCCACCTGCCGGGCGTCCGCAAAGACAACTCGGACGGGTCCTTCGACGTCGAGTACGACATCCCGCTGGCCTTCTACGACACCCGCCTGGACGACGGCGTCACGGTGCACAAGGACGTCCACGACGGAATGGGCGAGTTCCCGGCCGCCCACAACCCGGCCAAGCACCCCGAATGGTGGGGCAAGACGTTTTTCAAGCACTTCCCCAACCACGGTTTCGTGGGCGACATCTTCACGGTCAACGGCACGGCAAACCCGGTGCTGGAGGTGAAGCGGCGCAAGTACCGCTTCCGGTTCCTGGACGCCTCGGTCTCGAGGATCTATGAGTTCAAGCTGATGAGCTCGACCCAGGGCCCGAAATCCTCGGCGTCGCTCGGCTACATCGGCGACGAACTCGAGGGCCAGTACCGCATCGAGGACGCGCAGCAGTGCATGAAGTTCACCCAGATCGCCTCCGACGGCGGACTCCTGCCGTTCCCGATCACCCGGGACTCGTTCGAACTGTGGCCGGCCAAGAGGCGCGAGGTCATCATCGACTTCACCCGGTACCAGGACGGCACGCCAACCACCAAGGGCGACGTCATCTACCTCACCAACGTCATGAAGATGCCCAACGGCCGGATGTGGTCCAACTCGTCGCGCTTCCTCCCTGATCCGGCGTACCGGGTGCCGGTCCTGAAGTTCGTGATCGGCGACGACGCGCCGGACGACAGCCAGATCCCGGCGCCCCAAATGCCCCTGCGTCCGCTCCCGCCGCTGCCGGGCAACTGGAAGAACCTGCTGGACAACCGCCTGATCTTCGAGGTGGAACGCGGCAGCCTGGGCGGCGAGATCGAATGGCTCATCAACGGCAAGCCGTTCGAGCCTTCCACCGTGGCCACGAGCCTGCTAAACAAAGCCGGCGCCACGCCGCTCGCCCAGCAGAAGAAGAACAGCTTCAACCTCTGGGAGATCCGCAACGGCGGCGGCGGCTGGGTGCACCCCTTCCACCTCCACATGGAGGAGCACCGCACCGTCATGCGCAACAACAAGGACGTGACCCGCGGAGACCCCTCGCATCCGGACGACGTCTCACGGGAGGACCTGGTGGCGCTCGATCCCGGTGAGGCGGTGATCATCTACCGCGGATTCCGGGACTTCGTCGGACCCTACGTGGCGCACTGCCACAACCTGGCCCACGAGGACCACGCCATGATGTTCGGCTGGGAGATCACGCCGTGACCGCCTCCCGCCCTTCCTAGTGGACCCGGGGCCGGCGTTTGCCGCGCCAGACAAGCCCGGCCCCGACAACGGACATGCGAGGTAATGGAAGATGATAGAGAAGACAGCACTCCCCAGCTCCGTCCACGGGCGAAGCGGCGTGGCCCCTGGCCGCCCGGCCGTCCCCTGGTTGACGGTCGTGTTGCTGGCCGTCGTGATGGCCTTCGCTGACGGCTTCTGGATGGTTGTGCTGCGGGGTGCCGTTGGTGCCATCGAGCGCACGCAGGAGCCCTTTGCGAGCTGGCTGCACGAGTCCACCGCAGTCCTCCCATTGTTCATGTTGGCCGTGCTGGCAGCCCTCACGCTGGCGCTGCGATGGTTCGGGCCGGTCCTCTCCAGGCCGCGTACGGTCATGGCCACGGGGCTCCTGGTCGCGGGGGCGGGCACACTTGTCGGCATCGCTGAGATTGCTGCCAGCTCCGCCTGGGACTACCAGCTGCAGCTCCAGCTCATGGACTCGATGCACCACGGCGGGGCGGCAAGCCCCGACCCAAGCCTAGGGCAGGCGTCCCTCGGGCTACAGCTTGCCGCACTCGGCTACGGCAGCGCGATAATCCTCGTCACCAACGTCGTGGCGATCGGCTGGGTGGTGGCGATCCGGGGCGGCCGGCTGGACGTCAGCCGAACACGACAACGCACGGCCCGCAGCGGCCGGATTGACCACCGACGTCTGTTTCTGGCTGCCGCGCTGTTCGGCAGCGCCGGCATCCACGCCGCCGTCGTACCCGGGCACCTGGCCGAGTGGCCCGCCGCCAGCCTGTTCTTCTGTGTCCTCGCAGCAGCAGAGCTCGCCGTTGGCCTCCTGCTGCTCGGCGGCAAGCGCACCCCGCTCCTGGCCGCCGTCGCACTCTCGATCGTGCCGCTGGCACTGTGGTCGTACTCCCGCACAGCCGGGCTGCCCTTCGGACCCGACGCCGGCGTCCCCGAAACGGTCGGCCTCGCTGACTGTGCTGCCGGTTTCCTGGAACTGGGCACCCTGCTGGCGGCCGTCGTCCTGCTCCGAGGCAAGGAACGGATCCCCGGACGCCCACTCGCATCAGCCCACATCCGCTCGCTCCCGGTGGTGGCGGCGATCGCCGTCAGCGTCCTGGGACTCGCAGGAACCAGCCCGGCCTGGTTCGACGATCCGGGAAATTCAGGAGGCGGGTCGGTTAACATGGCCCATCATTGAGACGCACGGAGCCGGACAGCGCACCGGCCGCGGGGTGCGCCGCGACGTTGGGCTCCAGGGCTCGTCTCCGAAGCTGCGGCCGCGGAACCGCGGAGGGACTGGCTGGACGATCCACGGAACAGCTGCTCGTAAGTGCTTGTCAGCACGAAGTGGCGCCGTTAGTTTGGAATCCGCGGCACAGCTTCCTGTGGACGGCCGCAGCTTGAGTTTCAAGCGAAGGAGATCACCAGTGGCAAGCGTGCAGGAAAGCATTGAAGTCGACGACGCCGGTCCGGCCACCGCCGCCGGCCCGCAGGGGGCGCGGTAGCCATGCCCACGAAGAAGAACGCCCCGCCGGGCTCCGAGAACCCCAGCATCAAGGACCCGGAACTGTACGAGGAACTCCGGCAGGACGGCGCCTCCAAACAGAAAGCGGCCCGCATCTCCAACGCCGCCGCAAAGCGGGGCCGTTCCGCCGTCGGGCGCAAGGGCGGCAAAGCCGGTGACTATGAGGACTGGACAGTCCCCCAACTGAAGCAACGCGCCAAGGAAATCGGCCTCACGGGCTACTCGGCGAAAAAGAAGAGCGAACTCATCTCCGCGCTCAGGAACTCCTGATCCCGATGCCGGCGGCTGGCAGGGACTGCCCTTCCGAAGCCTCAGGCCCCCTTGCGGGTGCTCTTGGCCGCAGCTTTAGGGGCGGCCCTGGCGGCCGTCCTCGACGAAGCCTTCGGGGCCGCCTTTGCGGCGGTCTTCGGGGCGGTTTTCACGGCGGCCTGGGCAGGCGCCGACTTCGGGGCGGTCTTTCCGGCAGGCTTGTCGGCGGGCTCGTCCTGATCGGACGACGCACCCCCGGCCCCGCGCTTCTTGTCCAGGCTCCGCTTGAGCGCCTCCATCAGGTCGATCACCTCGCCGTTGCCGGCTTCCGCGGCGGCGGCACCGAAGGTCTCCTCGGTGTCCAGCGACTCCCCCTTCTCCAGCTTCGCCTCGATGAGCTGGCGGAGCTGGACCTGGTAATCGTCCGTGAACTGTTCCGGTTCGAAGTCGGCGGCCATCGAATCCACCAGGGCGGCGGACATTTCCCGCTCCTGGGCGGAGATGCGGACGGAGGCTTCCAGGGCCGGGAAGCTGGCTTCGCGCACCTCGTCGGCCCAGAGCAGGGACTGCAGCATCAGCACGTCGTCGCGGATCCGCAGGGCACCCAGCCGGGTCTTCTCGCGCAGGGCAAACTGGACAATGGCCACCCGGTCCGTGTCCTCGAGGGCCCGGCGCAGCAGCACGTACGCCTTGGGCGACTTCGAGTCCGGTTCCAGGTAATAGCTCTTCTCGAACGTGATGGGATCGAGCTGCTCGGCCGGAACGAACTGCACCACTTCGATCTCATGGCTGTTCTCCGCGGGGATGGACTTGAGCTCCTCCCGGCTGAGGACGACGGTGCGGCCTTCGTCCTCGTAGGCCTTGTCGATGTCCTCGTAGTCCACGATCTTGCTGCACACCTCGCAGCGGCGCTGGTAGCGGATCCGTCCGCCGTCGGCGTTGTGGACCTGGTGCAGGCTGATGTCGTGGTCCTCGGTGGCGCTGTAGACCTTGACGGGGACGTTGACCAGCCCGAACGCTATCGCGCCTTTCCAGATGGCTCTCATGGATCAAGTGAACATCAGACTTGTGCGGAGGTGAAGCCTTTTGGCCAACGGTAAGACTCCGGCCAAGGATCCGGGCCCGTCCGGCGGCAGGCAGCGTGTCCGGGTCGGCGGCCGCGAACTGGTGGTGAGCAGCCTGGACAAGGTGATGTATCCGGAAACCGGCACCACCAAGGGCGACGTCCTGGCCTACTACGCGGCCGTGGCGCCGGTGCTGATCCCCGCCGCCGCCAACCGGCCCGCCACCCGGAAGCGCTGGGTGCACGGGGTGGGCACCGCGGAGGCCCCGGGCGAGATGTTCTTCCAGAAGAACCTGGACGACTCGACGCCCGGCTGGGTGCCCCGGGCCTCGATCGCTCACAAGGAGCGCACCAACCAGTACCCGCTCGTCAACGACGCGGCCACGCTGGCCTGGCTCGCGCAGATCGGTGCCCTGGAGATCCATGTGCCGCAGTGGCGCGTGGACTCGCACGGGAACGCGACGCCGCCGGACCGGCTGGTGCTGGACCTGGACCCGGGCGAGGGGGCGGGCCTGGCCGAATGCGCGGAGGTCGCCAGGCTGGCCCGCGCCATCCTGCAGGACGTGGGCCTGGACCCGGTGCCGGTGACCAGCGGCAGCAAGGGCATCCACCTCTACGCCGCGCTGGACGGGACCCAGAGTTCCGATCAGATCTCGGACTTCGCCCATGAACTGGCCCGGGCGCTGGAGGCCGACCATCCGGAGCTGGCGGTGAGCGACATGAAGAAGACGCTGCGCGCCGGCAAGGTCCTGGTGGACTGGAGCCAGAACAACGCCGCGAAAACCACCATCGTCCCCTATTCCCTGCGCGGGCGGCTGAAACCGATGGTGGCGGCCCCCCGGACCTGGCGCGAGCTCAGCTCCGCCTCGCTGCACCAGCTGGACTACCGGGAGGTGATGACGCGGGTGAAGGCAGGCAAGGACCCCTTCGCCGCGATCTCCGGGGGCGCCCGTCACGGCGGGCATCCCGAAACCGGCGCCGCGGGCAGCGCCAGCAGCGGTCGCGAGGGTCACGACGTCGGCGGTGAGGGCCAGGGCGGTGACGAGGACCCCCGCCTGGAGCGGTACCACAGCAAGCGGGACGCGGCCGCGACTCCCGAGCCGTTCACCGCGGAACGGCACAGCAGCGCGGCGGACGCCGGCACGCCCCGGGAAAAGTTCGTGATCCAGGAACACCACGCCCGCCGGCTGCACCACGACTTCCGGCTGGAGCGCGACGGTGTGCTGGTCTCCTGGGCCCTGCCCAGGGGCGTCCCCACCTCAGGCTCGCAGAACCACCTCGCGGTCCAGACCGAGGACCATCCGATGGACTACGCGGACTTCGAGGGCACCATCCCCAAGGGCCAGTACGGGGCCGGGACGGTCAGCATCTGGGATCGGGGGTACTACGAGTGCGAGAAATGGATCGCGGGCAAGGAGGTCATCGCCACTCTCACCGGCGGGGAGGGCGGCGGCCTGGGCGGCACCCGCAGGTTCGCGCTGATCCACACCGGCCAAGGCAACGACCAGTGGCTCATCCATCTGATGGACCTCCAGGGTTCGAAACACGGACACACCACCCCTCCGCCCGGGGACAGCGCGGAGACGGAGGAACCCGGGGCCGCCGCCGCTTCCGCCGGGTCCCCCGCTGCTGCCGCCGTCGCCACCCCTGCCCCCGGCTTCACGCCCATGCTCGCCAGCCCCGGAACACTCGCGGACCTGCCGGACAAGGACTGGCAGTTTGAACTCAAGTGGGACGGGGTGCGGGCCCTGATCATGGCTGATGCCACGAAGATCCGTCTCATCAGCCGCAACGGCAAAGATGTGTCCGCGACGTACCCGGAACTGACGGACCGCGCCTGCTGGCCTGAACAGGACTTCGTCGCCGACGGCGAGATCATCGCCCCCGGGCTCTCCGGCATGCCCGATTTTGGGCACCTGCAGGGACGGATGAAACTCACCCGGCCCGACGACGTCGCGAAGGCGCGTGCCTCCATCCCGGTGCGGCTGATGCTCTTCGATCTGCTGTCCGACGGCGGCGAAGACCTCCGCCGCCTGCCCCTGCGGGCCCGCCGGGCCCGCCTGGAGGCGTTCTTCCGGCCCTCCGGCTGCCCGGTGGAGCTCTCCGGAGTGATCGACGACGAGGCCCAGTACATCCTGGAGTCCGTCCGCGAACTGGGGATGGAGGGCGTCATGGCCAAGCGGACGGACGGCCGCTACGTCGGGCAGCGGAGCCAGTCCTGGCTCAAGCTGAAGTTCGAGCGCACCCAGGAAGTGGTGGTCGGCGGCTGGCGTACGGGGAAGGGCGAGCGGGAGCAGTCGGTGGGCTCGCTGCTGGTGGGGATCCCGGACGGCTCCAGGCTGCGCTACGTGGGGCGGGTGGGAACCGGCTTCAGCTCCCGCGAGCTCAAGGAACTGCGGCAGCAGCTGGACGCCCTGGGGCGCAAGACCTCGCCCTTCAAGGAGGTGCCGGCGGAAGACGCCTCCGATGCCCATTGGGTGAGCGCCAGGCTCGTCGGAGAAGTCAGCTACGGGGAATGGACGGGCAGCGGAAAACTCCGGCACCCGGTGTGGCGCGGCTGGCGGCTCGACAAGACACCGGCGGACGTGGTGGTGGAACAGGGATGAACGGCCGCCGCAGTGGCGCCACGCGCCAGGCGCCAGGCGCCACGCGCCACGAACGCTACGAAGGCGAGCGGAAGTCGCTGACCTCCGCGGCGGTGGGGTACGCCGTCTGGGTGCCCTTGCGGGTGGCCGCCATGGCAGCGGACACGGAGGCGTAGCGGGCGGCGTCCACCAGGGAGTCGCCGGCGGCCAGGCGTGCGGCCACCCCGCCGGTAAAGGCGTCGCCGGCGCCGGTGGTGTCCACGGCGTCCACCCGGGTGGGCGCAATCCGCACCGCCGGGGTGGCGGAGGTTGAGTCCAGCACCACGGAGCCCTGCGAGCCCAGCGTCACCAGCACCTGCGCCAGCCCGTGGGCGGCAAACTGCGCCACGGCGGGCTCCCACTCGGCCTCCGGCGCCTCCGGGGCGGGCATCGCGAAGCCGCCCAGGAATTGCGAGGCCTCGTGGGCGTTGACCAGCAGCACATCCGTCAGCCCCGCCAGCGCCTGCGGAATCTGCGCATACGGCGAGAGGTTCAGCAGCACCCGGGCGCCGGCGTCGTGCCCGGCCTGCGCGGCCGCCTGCACCGTCGCCAGCGGCACCTCCAGGCACAGCCCGACGACGGCGGCGCCGTCGAAGGCGGCCGCGTCCAGATGCTCAGGTGCCAGCGTTCCGTTGGCGCCGGCGGCGATGATGATCGAGTTCTCCCCGGCCGCGTCCACGGAAATCACCGCGACGCCGGTGGGCTCGGCCGTGTGCCGGACGCGTGCGACGTCCACGCCAGCCCCGGCAGTGGACGCCAGCAGCAGGGCGCCGTTCGCGTCATTGCCCACCGCGCCGATCAGCGTGACGGCGCCGCCCAGCCGGGCCGCGGCCACGGCCTGGTTGGCGCTCTTGCCGCCGGGGTTCACGGCAAAGCCGCTGCCGTGCAGGGTTTCGCCCGGCAGCGGCAGCCGCTCGGTGTAGATGGTCAGGTCCGCGTTCAGCGAGCCCACCACCACAATGCGGCCGGCGTTCGGGGTGTTGGTCGGTGCCTCCATGGTCAGTGCGCCACCTCGGCCTCAACCGGCTGGGGGATCAGCAGCGAGGCGCCCAGGGCCAGCGCGGTGACCACCAGGGCCACGACGACGGTGGCCAGGTAGGAGCCCGCGCCGCCCATGGAGCCCGCGGCCACCAGCACGGCCGGCAGCACCAGGAAGCTCAGCCCGGCGCCCAGGTTGAAGGCTCCGGCGTTCATGCCCGGCAGGAACCCGGGGTTGCCCTTGGGCGAGAGCACCACGCCCAGGCCGTTGAGCATGATGTTCACGGTGCCGGCGTACATGATGCCCAGCAGCACGGTGCCGGCGATCATCAGCCCCAGGCTGTGCAGGCCAAAGAAGCCGATGATGGCCAGCGCCACCAGCGAGCCCACCATGCCGATGCGCAGCACGCGGGTGTAGCCCAGCACGGGAGCCAGCCGGCCGCTGATCGGGCCGAACACCCAGCCCAGCAGGGCGTACGGGGTCAGGATCAGCAGCGACATCTCCGTGGCGCCGATCCCGAAACCGGGGTCCGCGGCCTGCACGAACGCGGGCACAATGCCGTTGATGACGGCAAAGATGCCCGTCATGGTCAGCGTGGTGGTCAGCAGCGGCGCCCAGGTGGCGCGCTGGCGCAGGTGCGCCACCTCCACCATGGGGTGCTTGGACCGCTTTTCCGTGTTCCAGAACAGCGCAAAGGCGGCGACGGCGACGACGGCCAGGCCCACGGACCAGGCCAGCGTTGCGGCGGAGAAGCCGGCCAGCAGGGCAGAGGCCTGGTTGAGCGCGGTCAGCAGGGCGCCCACGGCCACCACAATGAAGAACACGCCCGCCCAGTCCATCCTGGTGCCCTCGCCCGGCTTGCTTTCGCCGGCCAGCCAGACAATCAGGCCCGTGGCGACGACGGCCAGGGCCACCATCAGCCAGAAGATGCTGCGGAAGCCGAAGTGCTCGGCAAAGTAGCCGCCCACAAAGGAATCGACGCCGGCGATGCCGCCGTTGACGGCGGTGATGAGGCCCATCAGCACGCCGTACTTCTTGGGCTCGCTGACGGCCGAGCGCAGCATGATCAGGCACAGCGGCACGGTGGGGCCGCTGACGCCCTGGACGATGCGGCCCACAAAGAGCCAGGTGACGTCGGGGGCCAGGGCGGAAATCACGGAGCCCGCGGCCATCAGGACCATCATGATGACGAGGATCTTCTTGCGGCCCACGATGTCGCTCAGGCGCGGCAGGAACAGCGAGAACAGCGCTGCTGCGGTGAAGAAGGAGGTCTGGGACAGGCCAATGACGGCCTGGTCCGTGTGCAGTTCCCTGCCCATGGTGACCAGGGCGGGGCTGAGCATGGAGGCATTGAGCTGGAACGCCACGCAGGCGGCCAGCAGCGCCGTCATCAGCGCGGCGATGTTGGCGGTGCCGGGCTTGGAGCCGGTTAGAGAGGTGCTCACAGGTCAACCTCCCCGATCCGCACCAGGGCGTCCGTCACCAGGTTCCAGAACTTCGCATGGTCCAGGTCCACGGCCACGGACGTGTGGCAGTCGGCGGGGGCCGGGGCGCGGAAATCGGCCACGGTCATGCCGAGCGTCAGCGTGCCGGTGAGCTCGATGTCCACCGGAACCTTGCGGGTGGTCATGACGGTGGGGTCAATGACGTAGGCGACGGCGCAGGGATCGTGCACCGGCGGGTAGTCAAAGCCCTGGGCGTCCTTGTAGGTCTTGGTGAAGAACTCCATCAGTTCCATCACAAACTTGGCCGGCTTGGTGCCCACGGCCTCGATCTGCGCCACCACCTCAGGGGTGGCCAGCGCCTGGTGGGTCAGGTCCAGGCCCACCATGACCACGGGCCATTTCTCGTTGAAGACGATGTGCGCGGCCTCGGGGTCGATCTTGATGTTGAACTCGGCCACGGCGCTCCAGTTGCCCACGTGGTAGCCGCCGCCCATCAGGACAACCTCCTGCACGCGGTCAACAATGCGCGGCTCCTTGCGGGCGGCCATGGCAATGTTGGTCAGCCCCGCGGTGGGAACAAGGGTCACGGTGCCGGGCTCGTGGGCCATGATCGTCTCAATGATGAGGTCGACGGCGTGGCGCGGGTCCAGCTCGATCGTGGACTCGGGCTGGTCGGGGCCGTCCATGCCGGAGTCGCCGTGGATGTCGGGGGCGTTCTCGATGGTGCGCACCAGCGGGCGGTCGCAGCCGGCGGCGAACGGGACGCCGGTGATGCCGGCGATGGTGCCCACGGCCAGGGCATTGCGGGTCACCTTCGCCAGCGTCTGGTTGCCGACCACGGTAGTCACCGCCAGCAGCTCGATGTTCGGGTTGCCGTGCGCCAGCAGGAGGGCGACGGCGTCATCGTGGCCGGGATCGCAGTCCAGGATGATCTTGCGCGGTGTTGCGGATGTGACAGTCATGAGTACTCCACGTCTTTGGGGCCTCTGCACCGGGGCATGCAGAGTCATTTAGAAAAAGTGTGGCACCACATCGCCGTAACGTCAAGCGCTTAACGTGAGATGCGTCAAGCGCTTGATGCCATATCCGGCGTGGATCCCGCGAGGAACGCTGGCTGGCCGATACCATCGAGGCATGCGGTCCAACGACGAATCCACCCCCGAACCCCGTGCCACCCCCGCCCGTGCCATCCCCGCCCGTGCGGAGGCAACCGCCGTGGCCGGCATGCCCGGTGTGCGCGTCACGGCCGCCATGGTGGCCGCCCGGGCCGGCGTCTCGACCGCAACCGTCTCCCTCGTGGCCAACGGCAAGACGGAGGGACGCGTCTCGGCGGAGAACATCGCCCGCGTCACGGCCGCCATCGAGGAACTCGGCTATGTGGTGGACGGCATCGGCAGCTCGCTGGCCCGCGGCGGCAGCAATCTGGTCATTCTGGCCGCCCCCGACGTCGCCAACCCCTTCTTCGCCAAGGTGATCGGCGGCGTGCGCGCCGCCCTGGGCTCCGACTACCAGTTGCTGCTGGCGGTCAGCGACGCCGGACAGCTCCCCACCCCGGAGGAGGTCCGCGCGCTGATGTCGCTGCGGCCGGCCGGGCTGCTGGTGGATGCCCCGGACGCGGCGTTCCTGGACCGGCTGCACAGCACTGCCCCCGTGGTGCTGCTGGATGCGCCGGGGGTGGAACACTACGCCCCGTCCGTCAACCTTGATGTGGGCCACGGCGCCCGCGAGCTGGCCAAGCATCTGGCGGCCCTGGGCCATGTCCGGGTGGCGTATCTGGACAGCACCGGCGGGACGGCCACGTTCCGGGTGCGCCGGGAGGCGTTTCTGGCCCAGGCCGCCGCCAGCGGCATGGAGGTGCCCGACGGCGCCTTCGCCAGCACCCCCATCGACGTCGGCGCCGCGGCCGCCGCCTTTGCCGGCGCCTGGCCCGCCTGGCAGCGCAGCGGGATCACCGCCGTCGTCTGCTGCACGGACACCCACGCCTACGGCGTGCTCCAGGAGGCGCGGGTTGCCGGCGTCGCGATCCCGGGGCGGCTGGCCGTGGCCGGGTTCGACGATCTGCCGTATTCGGCCACCAGCAGCCCGGCACTGACCAGCGTGCACCTGCCGGCGGCGGCGCTCGGGGAGCAGGCAGGCAGGGCATTGAAGGAGCTGATGCGCGGCCGTGTGCTCGCCGAACCGCAGCGGACCCTGGCCAGCACGCTCATCGAGCGCGCCTCCACCACCGGGCAGGCGGGCAACCTCTAGCGTTCCTTGGGCGAACCGCTACTGGCCCACGCTCCTACGAGGAGTGCGGCATTTCCGGCCGTCCGGTCCGGTGGACAGCATTCACCGCGGCCTCATGGCCCGCCCGGCCAGGCTTGGTGTCATGTTCCTTGGGGTGGCGATGCTTGCCGCTGCCGTCCGGCCACTGCTGGCCCTCGGACGCCGGCGGCGGAACGTGGTGCACCGGTTCGGGGCCGGGGGCCTCGTCCATGGACCCGGCCAGGTGGCTGGCTACCTCAGGCTTGATCTCTTCGCCGGAGTGGTGTTCCGCCATGGCTCTTCCTTCCGCCGTGCATTATCGCTGTGATTGAATCACTGTGAATGGATCGCTGTGAATGGATCGCTGTGAAATGAAGTGTCCATCCATCGTAGGTCGGCACGCAGGAGATGTCTGCAGGAGTTACCAGCGGACTTTCTTCTCCGCGGGACCCTGCTTTCCGCTGACGTGGGTGGGCTTGTGGCTGTGCCCGACGCTCTGCGAGGAGGCGCCGCCGCGGGATTTGCTGGCGAGCATTTCCTTCTGGGCATCGCTGAGGCGCGATTTGATGCCCTTTTCCGGCTCGGCCGGCTTCCCGCCGTCGTTGCTTTCTGCCTTGTTGCTCTTCTTGCCGTCTTCGTCAGTCATGGAAGGATCTCCTTGTTTGGCCGCTTCGTGCGGCCTTTGCGTGCGGCCTTTTCAGGTGGCCTTTTTCAGGTGGCTGCCCGGCACCCCGATGGATCCACTCTAGGCGCTGCGCCAGCCCGCTGAATACCCTCATTCCGCGGTTCCGCAGGCGGCGATCCTGGGCGAAAACCGGCTGTCCGGCGTCGTCAGCGGAAAAATTTTGGCGGCGGCCCCGGGGATGCCCCCGGTTCCCAGCACCCGCGCGGTGAAACCGCGGAAAAGAAGTGCGCCAAACCGTCCCGATCCGGCGGCAAATCACCGGATCATACGGCACCGAACTCGGAAAATCCATAGATGTCGCGTAAAATTGAAGGCCTGCCCGGAGCGGGGCAGCCACACGTCGCAAGCAAATGACCTCCTTAGGAGCGGCCCAAATGCCCACAGACCGAAGCACGACCGACTCTTCAGCAGGCGTTTTGAACGCCCGCGGAACCAACCAGGCCACGCCCAAGGGTGTGAGAAAACCGAAGCTACGGACGCGCCGTCGACTCAAAGAGTCCGACGTCAACGTCGTTGACCAACCGATGCTCAAGAAAGCACTCGGCGGTACCATCGTGGGAAACACCATGGAGTGGTACGACGTCGGCGTGTTCGGCTACCTGATCACCACCATGGGACCGGTGTTCCTGCCCGAAGCGGATAAGACCGTGCAGACGCTGTTCCTGCTGGGAACCTTCGCCGCCACCTTCATTGCCCGCCCCCTTGGCGGAGTCATCTTCGGCTGGCTCGGCGACAAGATCGGCCGCCAGAAGGTCCTCGCCACGACATTGATGATCATGGCAGCCAGCACCTTCGCCGTCGGACTCCTGCCCGGCTACGCGCAGATCGGCATCTGGGCAGCAGCGCTCCTGGTTGTCCTCAAGCTCATCCAGGGCTTCTCCACCGGCGGCGAGTACGCCGGCGCCACGACCTTCGTCAGCGAGTACGCCCCGGACAAGCGCCGCGGTTTCTTCGCGAGCTTCCTGGACATGGGCAGCTACCTGGGCTTCGCCCTGGGTGCCGCCCTCGTTTCGGTGCTGCAGCTGACCCTGGGCCAGGACACCATGGAGCAGTGGGGCTGGAGGATCCCGTTCCTGCTTGCCGGCCCGCTGGGCCTGATCGCCGTCTACTTCCGTAGCAAGATCGAGGAATCCCCCCAGTTCCAGGCGACCCTGGATGCGCAGGAAGAATCCGCCAAGGGCGCTTCCGCGGACGATCCCGCCGCGTCCAAGGGCCCGGTGGGCATCGTGAAGGCCTACTGGCGTTCACTCATCGTTGCGATGATCCTCGTGGCAGCCGCGAACACCGCCGGCTACGCCCTGACGTCCTACATGCCGACGTACCTCACCGAGTCCAAGGGCTACGACCCTGTCCACGGGACCCTGCTGACCATCCCCGTGCTGGTCATCATGAGCCTGTGCATTCCGCTGACCGGCAAGCTCTCCGACAGGATCGGCCGCCGGCCCGTGCTCTGGATCGGCGCCATCAGCACCGTGGTCCTGGCTACCCCGGCGTTCCTGCTGATCGGCATCGGCGATGTCTGGTCCACGCTGGCCGGACTGTCGCTGATCGCCTTCCCGGTGGCGTTCTACGTGGCCAACCTCGCCTCTGCGCTGCCGGCGCAGTTCCCGACGTCGAGCCGCTACGGCGCCATGGGCATCGCCTACAACTTCGCCGTGGCGATCTTCGGCGGCACGACGCCGTTCATCGTTGCCGCCCTTATCGGCGCCACCGGCGATGACATGATGCCGGCGTACTACCTGATGGCAACCTCGGCGATCGGTGCGGTGGCGATCTACTTCCTGAAGGAATCGGCCCAGATGCCGCTGCCGGGTTCCATGCCCAGCGTGGACACCCAGGCCGAGGCGCGCGAGCTGGTCGCGACGCAGGACGAGAACCCGCTGATCGACCTGGAACACATGGACATGCCCTTCGTGGCGCCGGCCGCGGATTCCGCCGGGGATCGGGACGGCGTCAAAGTTCCCGTCGGGGTCTGAGCCTGCCCTGCTGGCAGCCCGGTCCGGAGCGTCCTGTTCCTGACCGCCCCATCCAGGCTCAGCAGTTCAAGCCCCGCCCGATGAGGCCTGCCCCGTGCGTCACTCCCTGGAGGAGGCGCACCGGGCAGGCCTCAGGCGTGGCCGGACCTTACCAGCTATGCCGTTTTCGGCGCCCTGACCGGCATGTACGGCCGCTCCGAACCGCCGCGGAGGAAGACGTCGCGCTTGTTGCCCGTGCTGCGCGGGAGCGCGTACCGGCTGAGCACTGGTCTTCACTGGCCGGATGGCCGTTCGAGCGACACGCGGGGGTCGTTCTCGGTACCGCTCACACAGGCTCCTATCCTGTTGCTATGGCGGCGGCCTACCGACGTCTGCGTATCCTGACCCCGAGCCTTGGGGCCTACTGCAGCGTGGTCGACGAGGAGTACCGGCCGCAGCGCCTTACCCCTAGATTTCCACGATTTGCCCTGGCAGAATCTGCTGGTCAGACGCAGTTCGTCGCTGCGGTCGTCCTTCACCGCGGTAAAGCCACCGACCGGGTCCGTGCCGGGATTTCCACCGATGGCCTGCGTAGGCAGCATCCCCACATCATTGGCTGCAGGGCAATGTCATCATCATCATGGAGCGCCCGCATCCGTCCGCGCCTGACTCGGCGCAGCGATTTTCGGCCCATTTTACCAAGGCTTGGTTCTCGCTCATGAAAGTCAGCTGTGTATTGCGTGGGCTGCTGATGCACCTCCGAGAGTCGAGAGGAGGTCATTCAAGACGGTCTGTTCGGTCGCCAGATTGGGAGTGCGCGAGCGAACTGCCTTCAGGACGGGATCGATCTGTTTGTCGATGTAGTTCCACGCGGCGCAGTCGGCAGCGTTCAGCGCAGATTGGTTGTCGTCCCAGGCGGTCTCGAGATCGGTAACGCGGGCCGCTGCTGCGGGCTGGTCGCCCTTCTTGACGAGGGCGAGGGTGTCGGAGGTGATGGTTCGGAACTCGGCCATGTTCGAGGCAGGGAAGTTTGCTTGCGCTGCCGCTTGGGCCTCAGGCTGGGTCGGCGCGACGGAGCCGGCACGACAGCCTGCTGCAGGGCTTGCTGCAGGGCTTTCGTCGGCGAGAGCGCTCGTGTGCGGGAGGCTGCTTGTGTGGGCGAGGAGCATGATGGTGGCGACCGCGACAACTGCCAGGATTCCCATCGCGGTCCGACGACGTCCGGGGGGCGCTGGAGGCGCTGTCTTGCCCGATGTGCGTTCGACTGTGTCGGTTTTGCTGATAGAGAGATACACGACGGTGGCGAGGATGGCCAAGAGGAAGATGATGCTCGTTGTGAGGGTGCCCAGGCCCAGCCCTCCCTCGGCGGCTGTGAGACCGAGCCAGTCTCCGATGTTCGCGCCGAGGGGACGGGTGAGGATGTAGGCGATCCAGAAGGCGAGTACTGGGTTGGCGCCGAATCGCCAGAGGGCGGTGACGATGCCGATGAGGACGAGGGGCAGCAGGATCGAAATGCCGGGTCCCCATCCGGTGAGTTCGAGGGTCCAGTCGCCCAGGGCCGTGCCGAGGGCGAAGGTCACGAGGACAGCGAGCCAGTAGAAGGCTTCGCGGGGCTTGGTGACGATGCTGTGGATGGAGAGGGTTCGTTCCTTGATGAACCAGATAGTGAAGACAACGGCGAGCATCGCTGAGAAGACGCTGGCGCTGATCCAGAGGGGTACGCCGGCTTGGTCTGTGAGGAGGTCGGTGTAGAGGGTTCCGGTGATACTCAGCACAACGACCATGAGCCAGTACGCGGCCGGGCGGTAGCGTCGGAGCCTCATCTGCACGGCAAGCACGACGGCGGTGACAACGGTGAAGATGATCGCGGTTTCGACGAGGCCGACTCCCAGGGCCACGTTGATGAAGTCGGCGAAGCTCTCTCCGACCGTGGTGCAGAGGATCTTGATGATCCAGAACCAGATCGTGATCTCGGGGACCTTGCTCAGCAGCCGCGTGGCTGTGGGCGGGGATGTCATCTCTCGTGTGCTCATGAACTGCACGATTCCAGTCGACGCTTCAGCGGAACTGCGAAAGCAAGCAGCTCGGTCTGAAAATTCTCACATAAATGCCCGTGGACGCGGTGGCCAGGGGTGAGCAGCACAAGGCCGAGCGCGAGGGCGACGACGCTCATCAGGCCGGTGCCGATCCAGACCACGCCGGAGACCATCAGGTCGAGGATGACCAGGTCCTAGACGTCCTCTCTGAGGCGAACAGGGCAGCCGGGGCCGTCATCCGCACAACCGGATACCTGACTCGGTCCACGCACGGCGGCGGATGTCGACGATCCCATGATCGTCTTCGACAGCCAGATTCCTCATCGCGCAGCTCCCCTTCCCCACCCCTGAGCGCCGGGATTCGACGCTACTGAGCGCGCACGTCGAGAGACTGCGAAACAGGGCCTTCACCATAATATTTTGCCCAGAAGCGCCACCACGATGCCCGCTTCGGCGAGAATTGCTCCATGGCTGAACTATCCGAACGTCCCGTCCGCGTACTGGTCGTCGAAGACGACACCGAACTCGGACCTCTCCTCGCCCGCGGCCTCACAGCAGAGGGCTACGAAGCGGACTGGATCGAAGACGGCCCGACGGCCCTGATCACGGCACAGGCAGCGGACTACGGCATAGCGGTGCTCGATGTGATGCTGCCGGGGATGTCCGGCTTCGAACTCTGCCGGCGACTACGCGAGGCCTCCCCAGCACTCATCATCCTGATGCTCACGGCCCGAGATGACGTCAGCGACCGCGTGAGGGGCCTGGACGCGGGCGCCGACGACTACCTCATCAAACCCTTCGCGTTCAACGAACTCGCAGCCCGGCTCCGGGCGCTCCGTCGCCGGGAGAGTCTGGCGCTCAGTCCCCGCATCGAGGTCGGCGAGCTGATCATCGACAGTCACGACCACGTAGTGCGAGCGGGCGAGAAGGTGGTTCCGCTGAGCCCGAAGGAATTCGCGCTGCTGCGATTTCTGGCCCAAAACGTCGACGAGACGGTGCGACGTGAGACGATCCTCTTGGAGATCTGGGGGACGGTTCATCACACCGATACGAATATCGTCGACCAGTACATCAGCTACCTCCGCCGCAAACTCGAACCCCTCCCGACCGAGGTGAGCCTGCGCACTGTACGAGGAGTCGGCTTCCAGCTTGCGCTCGACCGATGAAGGCCCTCAACAGACTCTCCATCCGCGCCCGGATCACCATGGGCACGCTGTTGCTGGCCGCCCTATTCTTCGGTAGCGTCGCCCTCGTCGTGCGGCAGCAGGTCGAAGGGATCATGCAAAACGCAGCGTTCGAAGTGCTCCAAAGCGACGCTACCCCGTTCGAGACGGCCATCCGGCAGGAGCCGAACGAACCCGGCGACAATCCCGGCGAAGGTCAGCTCGTCGCAGTCATCGATCCCGCCGGAACCACCCAGACTTCGACACTACCCGCTGCGATCACCTCGAATATGGCCCTCATCGACCTCGCCAGCACCGGCCCGCAGCAGCTGGTCGCGGGTGACGCCACCTACCTGGTCGCCGTCGAAACCGTCGAGACCGGCGCCGGAGACTGGACCATCATCTCGGCCCGCAACCAGCATGAATCCGCTCTGGTCTTCACCAACCTCACGACCGGCCTCACCCTCGGCCTCGGCGCCCTCACCCTTCTGTTCGGCGCTGTATCGTGGCGTCTGACCGGGGCCGCCCTCCGCCCAGTCACCCAGCTGCGCCGAAGCGCGGAAGCGATCGTCGCCTCCGGCACCGAAGAACTGCTGCCCGTGGGCCCAGCGAAGGATGAGATCAACGACCTCGCTACGACGCTCAACAGTCTCATCGACAACCTCCGCGCCTCGGCCGCCCGCGAACGACAGATGGTCTCGGACGCCAGCCACGAACTACGCACACCACTGGCTGTGCTGCAGGCGCAACTCGAGCTGCTCCGCACCGGCGACCGCAGCAGCATCGATTCCGACATCGTCGCCGCTGAACGGGCAACCCTCCGCCTCACGGAACTCGTAGAGAGCCTGCTCGAACTATCCCGCCTAGATGCTGGACGCCCGCCAACACCGGCCACCGTCGGCGCCCTCGTCGACGAGGCCGGCGAGGCAATCGACCGGGCGCGGCTCCGCGCAATGAGCGACGACGTCAAGATCGACCTGATCATGCCCGACCACACCGACCGCGCCGCCCCGATCGCGATGCCTGCACTCGTCTACGGGCGGGTGCTTGACAACCTGCTCTCGAACGCCCTCCGCGCCGTCGACGGGAAAGGACAGATTACCGCCACCATAAGGCAGGATCCCTCCCACCTCATCACCGTCGTCACCGACAACGGGCCTGGCATTGGCCCGGAGTTCCTTCGCCACGCATTCGACCGATTCTCGCAAGAAGGCAATGTGCGCGGCACCGCGAATGGCTCCGGTTTGGGTTTGGCAATCGCCGCCGCCGCCGCCGACTCAGTCAACGGCACCGTCACACTCGAGAATGCAGCCAACTCCGGCCTTATCGTGAGACTGACGATCCCCGTAACCCGGGAACGCCCCGACCCTCTCCGAGAAAACTTAGAGGTGGGGCCGAATAATGTAACTGCACCTGCCTTGGAGAGCAGCAGTCTCTCGAGGACGAGGACTGGCAGCTGAATCCGGAATCCGCGTTGTTCCCCGGCCACCGTGCGGCTCACCGACGAACCACGGCGACATTGCCCAGCTGGCGGTGAGACTACCGACTATTCGTGAGCCGAAAGGCGCAGCCACTTTTTGCCGACCCGAAAGGGGTCAAGGCTCAGGGGTAGCGCCAATAAGAAGCATAAATATGTCACGGCAGCCAATAGTTTCGTTCGATCTTCTCCGACGGGCGACGTGACCTGACACGTAGGGCGGGGCGGCACACTACGTGCCGCCCCGCCCACAAATGCAACGCCTAGCGATCTGTGCGGGGAAGCTCTCTCCGCAGCCCAAGGAGCACGCATGGCTGGATGGGCAAGACGGAATGCGAAACCATAGGGATCCTCATCTGCGGCACCAGGAACGACCGCAGCGTCCGGTACAGCCTGGGACGCTCCACCTCACCAATGGCCGTCTCCGCCTACAGCTACGACAACCTCCCCCAGCCGAACAACAAGCACTCCCAACGAAGGACACATCGTCGCAGCGCTGGAATGGGCCGAACCCGTAACGCGGATCTGTGCGGTCGTTCCACTGAATCGGCTGGGCGGGCGATGGGCCCGGGCGCGGCCAGCCTCGGCCACAGACATCGTGGATTTCATGAGCTCCCAGGCAGGAGGCCGCCGGTGGAGCATCCGCGACAGCCGCTTCGGCGAATTCCCCACCGGACGGGCGGCGGTCAGCCGATGGGTTCCGCCATTTGTTCCACGATGTAGGCCGCTTCGATGGAGTAGTCCGTGACGGGATCCGTCATCTCCACCTTCCAACTGCGGGCAAACTGGTCCACACCGCTGGTCATGGCCACCGTGCCGGATATCAGGACGGTGCCTGGCTGGTTCAGGCCGCGCTCGGAAAGGACCTCCAGCCAGTAATCCGGGGTCAGCAAAGCCCCCAGGGTGCTGTCCTGGATCAAGGTGTCAGCCTCATCCCCCTCACCGACCCACCCCTTCAGCGTGATCCGGTCCAGGTGGTGGCGCACGTCATCAAGCCGCCAGGCCTTGCGGCCAAGCACGTCAGGGCTCGCATTCTTGCTCCAGGCCACACCGTGTACTTCGAGGTCGCGGTCCGTGTGGTCGCAGGCCACCGTGAGCAGCACATCGTCCTCGGTGATCACCATCGCCCACTCGGCCTCCCCCGAGGTCCTTCCGTGCTGCACCCGGACTTCGGAGGCCTGCTGCGCAAGGTAGGGGGACACCGGATACAGCGCCGGGGTGGTGGTGGGTCCGGGGACGCCCAGCAGGGCAAGTTCTTCGATGTGGGCCTGCACTTCATCCTGCTCGCGGCCTGCGTAGCCGGCGTTCAGCAGGTGGGTGACCTCCACGTTTCGAGTGCTGCCATCGGGGAGTTCGAAGCTCAGCGTAGCCATGTGAGTCCATCCTTCGTGTGTTGGGACTGGGAAAAATTTACAAACCGGAAACCGTAAACAGTCGCCAATGTACATCCAGTATGCGTAATGTATACAACTAATGCCAGCGTGACAGGCATCACTTCGAAATCTTGTGGAGGACCATTATGGCCAACGCCCCCGTACAGGCACCCGGCGCGGCAGCGCGCCCGGGTGCGCCGATCCGCCCGCAGGGCCTATACAAGGCCTTTGCCGCCAGCCTCACCGGCACGGCGCTCGAGTGGTACGACTTCGCCGTCTACTCGGCGGCGGCCGCCGTCGTTTTCCCCATCGTCTTCTTCCCCTCATCGGATCCCATGACGGGAACCATCCTGGCGTTCTCGACCTACGCCGTGGGCTACATTTCCCGCCCCGTGGGCGGCATCGTCTTCGGCCGTCTCGGCGATCGCATCGGGCGCAAGAAAGTCCTTGTCGCGACCCTGATGATCATCGGCGTCGCGACCGTCCTGATCGGTGTGCTGCCAGGCTACGCGAGCATCGGCATTGCGGCCCCGATCATCCTGGTACTGCTCCGCTTTGCGCAGGGCGTGGGCGTGGGCGTCGGCGGCGAATGGGGCGGTGCCGTCCTGCTCTCCAGCGAGTACGGCGATCCCAACCGGCGCGGATTCTGGGCGTCCGCCGCCCAGGTGGGGCCGCCGGCCGGGAACCTCCTTGCCAATGGCGCCTTGGCAGTCCTGACGGTGGCTCTCTCCGAGGAACAGTTCGTCAGCTTTGGCTGGCGCATCGCCTTCATGTTGTCGGCACTGCTTGTGGGATTTGGACTGTGGATTCGGCTTAAACTCGAGGACACCCCCATTTTCAAAGCGATCGAAGCGCACGGTGAGCAGCCCGACGCCCCCATCCGTGAGGTTTTCAGCAAGGAACTTCGCCCCCTGATCGCCGCCATCCTCTGCCGCGTGGGACCCGACGTCGTCTACGCGCTGTTCACGGTCTTCACCTTGACCTACGGCATCCAGGTTCTCGGCTACCAGCGGAGCCAGGTGCTCACGGCAGTCCTCATCGGATCCGCGTTCCAGCTGTTCATGATTCCCCTTGCAGGCGCAGTCTCCGACCGGATCAATCGCCGGCTGGTCTACGGCGCCGCGGCCGTCGTGGGCGCGGCCTGGACCTTCATCTTCTTCGGTGTCCTGGGTGGCAAGAACGAGCCGATGCTGATCATCGGCATTGCGCTGGGCCTGATGTCGCACTCCTTCATGTACGGACCGCAGGCGGCCTTCATCGTGGAGCAGTTCTCGCCCCGGCTGCGCTCCACCGGCAGCTCACTGGCCTACACCTTCGCCGGGGTGATCGGCGGCGCCATCGCCCCTCTGATGTTCACCCTGCTCCTGTCGCAGTTCGGCACCTGGATTCCCGTAGCGATTTATGTGGCTGTCGCCGTTGCCGTGACGCTGACCGGACTCGCCCTTGGACGCAACTCCAACACCACCGAGGACGAGGACTACCGTCTGCTCCTCGACGGTTCCTCC
This sequence comes from Pseudarthrobacter albicanus, assembly GCF_018224015.1. Taxonomy (GTDB): domain Bacteria; phylum Actinomycetota; class Actinomycetes; order Actinomycetales; family Micrococcaceae; genus Arthrobacter; species Arthrobacter albicanus. Next base: position 5,843 of record NZ_JAGPOT010000053.1, on the reverse strand, counting down.
ACCGCCGGCAAGCTGGCGGGCATGGGCGGGGACAACGTCGCTGCCAACAACTAGGTGCGGAGCAGGATGTCCCGCGTAACCGCCAGATGATGATCGATCGCCTCCTGAGCTCTCGCGGCGTCGCCGGACACCAGGGCATCCAGAATGCCCTGGTGCTCGGCACAGACGTCATGGCGGCGGCCGGCGGTCCGGAACAGGGCAGAGATTCCCACCAGGATCTGGCGGACGTGAAGTTTGCTGTAGGTCCGGGAGATCAGCGCATTTCCCGCGGCGTCGATGAGCTGCTGGTGGAACAGGGTGTCCAGCCGGATGAACTCCCTGGCGGACTCGGGCTCGAGGGTGTCGGGCAGGGCCTCCTGAAGGGCCAGGGTCTCCCGCATCTCAGCGGCAGGCACCCTTCCCTCGGCGATGACCAGCCCCGCCGCATGGCGTTCAAGGACGCCGCGGAGCTCCATCAGCTCGGAGACTTCCCGGCCGGTGACCAGCGGCACGTAGGCCCCGCGCTGGGGAATCAGCTCCACCAGACCGTCGGCGACCAGCAACAGCAACGCCTCGCGCACAGGGGTGCGGGAGACGCCGATGTCGGCCGCGAGCTCCTGTTCGTTGAGGAACCTGCCCTGCACCTCCGGGTCGATCAGGACGTTCTCACGCAGATACGCGTAGGCCTTTTCCCGGCCTGAGGAGGCCGGCCCCGAATTTTTTCGCATACATTATGTATACAACACACTGGAGTAAACCCATGCGTATAGCAGTCGCCCAAATCATCACAGGAGCGGATCCGGCAGACAACCTGGAGCTGATCCGAGACTACGCCACCCGCGCCCAAGCCGCGGGCGCCGAGCTCGCAGTCTTCCCGGAAGCTGCCATGCGTGCCTTCGGGAATTCACTTGCCGACATTGCCGAGCCGCTCGATGGCCCGTGGGCCAACGCCGTCCGCGGAATCGCCGGGGAGTTGGGGATCACGATTGTGGCGGGCATGTTCACCCCGGGGCGGGACGGCCGGGTGCGGAACACCTTGTTGGTGACCGGCCCGGACACCAACACCTCCTACGACAAGATCCACCTCTTTGACGCCTTCGGCTTCACGGAGTCGGATACGGTCGACGCCGGCACCTCCCCCGTGACGTTTGAGGTCAACGGGACGGTCCTCGGCCTGGCCACCTGCTACGACGTGCGCTTCCCGGCCCTCTTCGCCGCCAATGCCCGGGCCGGTGCCCAGATCAACATCGTCTGCGCCTCCTGGGGGGCCGGTCCCGGAAAAGCGGAACAGTGGGACCTGCTGGTCCGCGCCCGGGCCGTGGACAGCACCACGTTCGTCGTGGCGTGCGGACAGGGCGACCCCGCCAGTATCGGCCGGGGGTCCGCGGATTCCGCACCCACCGGCATCGGACGCAGCGCCGTGGTCTCCCCGCTCGGCACACCCCTCGTCACTCTCGGCCGCGAACCGCAACTGGCCCTGATCGACATCGACCCCTCCGAAATAGCGGCCGTCCGCTCCAAACTGCCCGTGCTGGCCAACGCGCGAGCCCTATAGCAAGTTTCCTGAAAGACCAGTCAGGACTGAAGGTCGTCTAAGCGAGGGCCAGCGACTCGAATTGCTAAGCCGTTGCCGTGCATTGCGATGTGATCTGATCTGATCAACATTCGGCGGCTTCAATGATGCATAGGGGTCGGGGAAGATGACCAGAACGGCGGCGACTGTGCAGGGACGGGAATATTGAACAAGCCAGAAAAAGAATTCCACCAACCGGCCGGTGAATGGCAGCCGCTGGGACTCAAGAACAACGGCATCTGGGATCAGATACTTGCGCAGGACCCCGGCAGCGGGGATGCTACCCTGCTCCAGCGATATGAGGCTGGTGCCGCTACTCCTCCGGAAACGATCGCCCATGAGTACTGGGAAGAAGTCATGATACTTTCCGGAGAATTGACCGACCTGACACTCGGGCACACCTTCACGGCCGGGATGTATGCGTGCCGGCCGCCCGGTATGAAACATGGACCCTATCGAAGTGGATCGGGTTGCAGCATGCTGGTGTTCATCCGGTACACACGCGAAACCGCCTCGTAATTTGCAACACAACAGTCAGGAGGCGGCCCACCCCAACCGGATGTCCTTTTTCATCTAACTTGACGCAGTCACAGACCCCTGACCTGAGGTGCGACAACTGTAGTGGAATCTCATGCCATGGAATTGTTCATTTCAGTTGTCGCATCGCAGCGAATCGTGTCGTCGATTTCCGGGACCAGAGCGGCTGGTGGCCGCCTGCCGGTCTGGCCTCCCTGCGGATATTCACCGTCACGGACGTGAACATGGGTCAACTGTAATGACTCCGGCATCATAATGCGTCAAGAAGCGTGACCGTGCGTCAAGTTAGATGGAAAGGGACAAGATCTATGATGCACTGGCGGCGGACCAGCCGCGGCATGGCCAAAGCCAGGCCATTGTTGCCGCCTCAAGACTGTTTGACTATGTCGAATCTTCGACGTCTCTTAGTTGCGGAACAGCATCCAAGGATCCGTCGGGTGGGGGCCGGCCTACTCCGGGACCACCAGCGCCGGGGTGTCCTTGCGCAGCGTTTCGCCCCGGAAGAAGCCCGGCCGGCGCAAGTACGTGATGGCCATGACCACCAGGCCCAACGCCAGCAGACCAATCCCGATCACGAACACCAGCCCGATCCCGAACAGCTCCGAGCCGCTGCCGAATTCGGGGGCCCAGCTGTCCACCGCCGTCTGGAAGAACACCACGGTGAGGACCAGGCCGCCCAGCACCGGGAACAGCAGCCGCATGAAGAAGTTCCGGACGCTGGAGAACAGGCTGTGCCGGAAGTACCAAGTGCAGGCGAACGCCGTGAGGGCGTAGTAGAAGCAGATCATGAGCCCCAGCGCCAGGATGGTGTCATTGAGGACGTTCTCGCTGACCACCTTCATCACGGCGTAGAACCCGCCGGAGATGGCGCCGGCCATGATCGTGGCATAGCCCGGCGAACCGAAGCGCTTGCTCACCGTCGCGAAGCGCGGCGGCAGCGCCCCGTAGTGGCCCATGGCCAGCAGACTGCGCGCGGGGGATGCCATGGTGGACTGCAGGGACGATGCGGTGCCCGACAGCACGGCCAGGGACATCAGGATGGCCAGCGGGCCCATCACCGGAGAGGCGAGGGCGGCGAAGGCGTTCGACTGGTTGTCCGGGTTGTTCAGTCCGATGCCGTCGGCTCCGGTGCCGGCCACCATCATGGTGGCCACGATCACGGCGATGTACAGGCCGAGGACGGCGATGGCCGTCGTCGTGCCGGCCTTGCCGGCGGTGCCCTTGCCGCCCTTGGTCTCCTCGTTCACCGTCAGGCACACGTCCCAGCCCCAGTAGACGAAGACTGCCAGGGACATGCCGGCGGCAAACTGGTCGAACCCGGAGATCTTGGCCGGATTGAACCAGTCCCAGCTGAAGCCGATGGCCGTGGGGGTGTCGCCGGAAGTGGCGTGGGCGACCGCCATGACAATGAACAGGCCCAGCACCAGCACCTGGAACCCCACCATGGAGTACTGCACCAGCTTGGTGGCGTGCAGGCCGCGGTAGCTGACCCAGACCGCCAGCGCCACGAAGGCCAGACACGTGGCGATGTTCAGCGCCTTGTTGCCGGTAAGGTCAGCCAGCGCGGGATCGTTGAACACCTGGGCCAGGAAGAGGTAGAAGAAGTCCACCGCGACGCCGGCCAGGTTGGAGAGCACAATGATGTTCGCCGCCAGCAGTCCCCAGCCGCCCATCCAGCCGACGAACGGGCCGAAGGCCTTGGTGGTCCAGGTGAAGGTGGTGCCGCTGTCCGGGGAATCGGCGTTCAGTTCGCGGTAGGCGAACGCCACCAGGATCATGGGGATGAACGCGATGATGAAGATGGCCGGCAGCTGCAGGCCGACAGCGTTGACGGTTGGGCCCAGCGAGCTGGTCAGGCTGTAGGCGGGCGCCACTGAGGAGATGCCCAGGACGACGACGGCGAGCAGACCCAGTTGGCCACCCTTGAGTCCCTTCCCTGTGATGCCGTGTTTGGTGTCGGCCGGGTCGTGCGGCTCGGGCTGATGGTGGCGCCCCGCCGGGGCTTGCCGGTCCGGCGTGTACTGGTCTGCGACGGGAGCGTCCCACGGCGGATCTTGGCTGGTCATTCGACTCATGATCGGGCCTTTCTAGGCAGGCGGTGAATCCAGCAGCGGTTCCTGCTGGGTGGTGCAGCGGATGCCTCCGCCGCGGGCAAATAGTTTGCATGCGTCCGCACTGACTGCGCGGCGGCCCGGCCGGGCTCGGCGGGAACGGCAAGTACCTTGTCATCCTTTGGATCTTCGAAGCTGCAGGCGATGACGCCCTTGGTGACGACGAGGTGGTTAATGGGCTGTAGTCCACATGTTCTTCCTCGTCCCCCCGGGCGGCTCGGGGTCCAGCGCGGCCGCGTCCGGGATCCAGCAGATGGACCCGATTCCCGGGACCCGGGCACGTTATCGGCGGATCCAGTCAAGCGTGATTACTAGGTGAGTTGTGGATCACAAAATGAACTGAATTCATTTAGTATGGGGTCTGCACCAACACCTACGCAAGGGGAAACCAACATTATTCATATTTTGCGGGGAAGGTCCCCTGTAGCGGCCACTGACGGCACGGCCCTTATTCCCTGTGAAATGGCGGCAACAGCCAGATGGATGGCCCGCCGGCAGCCGGGAGGGGCTCGACGGTTGGCGGAGCGCCATGTGCTTCGAGGAGATGGTCGTGCTGGCCCTGTAGCGGCTGCGCCGCCGGCGCCCACCCGGCCGACGGTCCGCCGCGGCCGCGTCTGGGCCTCCGTAGGTGTCATACCCACGGAGTCAGAATGAGTGCCGAGGTGTATTGCGATCGCGGCTGCCCACCCGGCCCTCCGATTAGCTGGCCGTTTTTTTAGGGGGCAGTCCTAGGTCCGTACAGGTCAGAGAGGCGACTGATTTCCCATGAACGGCCGCGCCCTCGTCCTTGCCGGATCAGCGAACCTGAGCCACGGGTTCGAGGCGAAGACCCATGTGCCCTTGGTCTCGACTGCCGGTGGCCTGTCGAGGCCGCCGAGGCGCATTCTGGGTGGAAGATTCGGGGGGCACCTTCCGCTTTACTGTCCCCTCCACGGGCGTGATATCGTCCAGGGGGTCGTAGAAGATTCCGTGGTTCATTTCGTTCATTCTGTTGAGTGAAATCGCGTAAGGCTGGGGGATCAGCGTGCGCTGAGTTGCGACTCTGTATGGCTCGTTTCTTCAGCTGCGCCGGCTGCGGCGACGATGCGGGCCGCCGTCCGGCGCCCCATCCGCACGGCGCCGTCGACGTGCTGGTAGCCCTCGGCGGCAAGGTCGGAGGAGGACCAGTAGATCGGGCCCACCGGGGTGTGCTGGTCCTTGCCGTAGCGGTGGAGGCCGCCGAGGTCGTAGCTGGAGGCGTAGGCGCCGCGGGTCCATTCCTCCGAGCCCCAGTCGGACTCGTAGTAGACCTCAGGCGTCAGGGCCTTCCCGCCGAGGAAGCCCGCGATCGAGACCAGGACGGCCCGCTTGCGGACTTCGGCGCGGAGCGCGAACACCGCGTCGGCCTTCTCATCCGAGATGAAGCCGACCAGGGTGCCGCGCGGATCCTCATGGTTGGTGTTGTCGTAGACCTCCTGGACCAGGGATCCGGCGCCGAAGCCGGTGCCGGACAGTCCGTCTTCACGCCAGAACGGCGAGCTGTAGACGGCGTGGACCTTGATGACCAGGCCGAGTGACTGGTGCTGGTGCATCTGGTGCTGGCGGCGGGGCAGCGGCGGGTTGAAGGAAACCCGGGAGTACAGGTTCGGCGGGACGGCCATGAT
>NZ_JAGPOT010000052.1 GCF_018224015.1 Pseudarthrobacter albicanus | reverse complement strand
CACACAGTGGAACACCACCGGCAGCAAGGCCGGCGATCCGCCATGCCCGAAACCAAAAACCGCGGCCGGCCCCGAAATCAATCAGGACCAACCGCGGATCGGTGGATCAAGGCTTAGCCGCCTGTCCAAGTCCGTGTCGGGCCGAATAAGAACTTGGCGGCAACAGCAGTCCCGGTGTGGATCACCCGCCCGGCCTCTTCCCGTCCGCCGTGGCTCCGATGCTGATGCGCTCCTTCGGCCTGGGGAAATTAAATGGGGGAGAACGGGATTGGCCTGGTTCTGGTTTAGAGGTAGCTGCAGATGCGTTCGGGGTCGCAGGCTGCGGGGTCCCCTGCGGCCGCGGCGTCATGGAATTCGGCGACGGTTGCACGCAGTGCCGTGAGTTCTGCGATCTGGGCGTCGAGGTCGCGGAGCTGTTTGGCCAGCAGATCACGGACGTGTACGCAGGGGGCCTGGCCGATGTCCCGGACGGAGAGGATGTCGCCGATCTGGGCCAGGGTCAGTCCGGCGGTGCGGCCGCGGCGGATGAATTCCAGTCGGCTGACCGTCTCGTGGGGGTAGTCGCGGTATCCGTTCGGTGCCCTGTCGGCGGCCGGCAGCAGGCCTCGGTCTTCGTAAAACCGCAGCGTCTTGGCCGTCATGCCGACGGCTGCGGCGGTTTCGCCAATACGCATCATGCACCTCTTGTCCCGGGGAATTTCCCTCTTGACCTTCCAGTATAGTGGAAGGTCAAGAACGGATACAGGAACCGTGTGTGCCACCCCGGGCCGGGGGAAGCCCACTTTATCGGGGAGTGGAGCCGGTCAGGGCCCGGCGGTTCGGGGCCGGTGACGGGTCTGCCTCTTGACCTTCCCCCGTGGTGGAAGGTGCAGACTGGGCAGACCCTTACACGAGGCACCGTCGCGGGTACTGCGGGACGGCGCTGCTGTACGACTTTGGAGGATTTCATGTCTGAACCAACACCTGATTTTGATCTGGCCGTCATCGGCTCCGGCGGCGGAGCGTTCGCGGCCGCGATCCGGGCGACCAACCTGGGCAAACGGGTCCTGATGATCGAGCGTTCCACCGTCGGCGGCACCTGCGTGAACACCGGCTGTGTTCCCTCCAAGGCGCTCCTCGCGGCGGCAGAGGCCAGGCATGTTGCCCTGGACGCGTCCGGCCGGTTCCCCGGCATCAGCACCTCCGTCGGGCCGGTGGACATGGCCGGGCTGATCGGCGGGAAGCGTTCCCTGGTGGAGACGATGCGTTCGGATAAGTACGTGGACCTGATCGCGGACTACGGCTGGGAGCTGCGCCAGGGCAATGCCGTGTTCGCCGGCACCCAGGACGATCCGGTCCTGGAAATCACCGGACAGGACGGGGCCCGGGAATCCGTGAGGGCCGCACATTATCTGGTGGCCACCGGGTCCGCCCCGTGGGCGCCCCCGATCGAGGGTCTGCAGGACACCGGCTACCTGACCTCGACCACGGCGATGGAACTCGAGGAGGTCCCTGACTCCCTGCTGGTGATCGGCGGCGGGTATGTGGCCCTGGAACAGGCCCAGCTCTTCGCCCGGCTCGGGTCCAAGGTCACCATGCTGGTCCGCTCCCGCCTGGCCTCAGTGGAGGAACCCGACGCCTCGCGCGCCCTGATGGGTGTCTTCGCCGACGAGGGGATCCGGGTCGTCCGCCGGGCGGCCGTGTCCTCCGTGCGCACGGACCCGGCCACCGGCGGGATCGTCGCGACCGCGGTGGTGTCCGGCGGCAAGGAGGAATTCCGGGCCGCCAGGCTGCTGGTCGCCACGGGACGTCGCCCGGTCACGGAGGGACTGAACCTGGCCGCCGTCGGCGTCAAGACCGGGAACCGGGGAGAGATCCTGGTCAACAGCCGGCTGGCCAGCTCCAACGACCGGATCTGGGCCGCCGGGGACGTGACCGGACACCGCGAATTCGTCTACGTCGCGGCCTCCCACGGCTCCCTGGTGGTGGAGAACGCCTTCAACAACGCCGGCCTTGAGGTCGACTACCGGCGCCTGCCCCGGGTCACCTTCACCAGCCCGGCACTGGCCGCGGTCGGCATGACGGACGAGGAAGCCAACGAGGCCGGCATCCGCTGCGAGTGCCGGGTCCTGCCCCTGGAGTACGTGCCCCGGGCCCTGGTGAACAGGGACACCCGCGGCTTCATCAAGATCGTCGCCGACGCCGGCACCGGACGGATTGTGGGGATCACCGCCGTCGCCAAGGACGCCGGGGACCTGGCCGCGGCAGGGGTCTACATCCTGGAAGCCGGGATGACCGTGGAGCAGGTGGCAAACCTGTGGAGCCCGTACCTGACCATGGCCGAAGGCATCAAGATCGCCGCCCAGTCCTTCACCACGGACGTCTCCAAACTCTCCTGCTGCGCCTCCTGATCCCTGCCCCCTCCACACCGGAAGAAAGACCCGCCATGAGCACTAACTTCATCGAACTCACCGACCGTCTGACCTCACCGGACACCGGCATCGAACCCGCACTCTGGCTGCCCCTGCTGCCCCTGCTGCACCTGCTGGCACAGGGCGAGCCCGTGGCCATCGGGGACCTGGCAGCAGTCACCGGGCGCACCATCCGGGAAGTCAGCGCCGCGCTGGCCGCGGTGCCGGACACCGAGTACGACGGGGACGGACGCATCATCGGGCAGGGCCTGACCCTGCGTCCCACCCCGCACCGCCTGGAAGTCGCCGGCGAACAGCTCTACACCTGGTGCGCCCTGGACACCCTGATCTTCCCGGCCCTGCTCGGCACAACCGCACGGATCGAATCAACCTGCCACGCCACCGGAGTCCCGGTCCGGCTCAGCGTCGGCGCGTCCGCCGTGACCGACGTGGAGCCGGCCACGGCAGTGGTCTCCCTGGTCAACCCCGAGGACATGAGTTCGGTGCGGTCGGCGTTCTGCAACCAGGTCCACTTCTTCGCCTCAGTCGAGGCCGCGCAACCGTGGCTCGACGCCCACCCGGGCGGCTCCGTCGTTCCCGGCGCCGAAGCCCACCGGATCGGCACGGCCATGGCCGGGTCCCTGCTCGATGAAATCCTGCCCGCACAGCCTGCCGCGCCCGGAAAGGGCGCACACGGATGCGCCTGCTGAGAACCAGGCCGGCTCCAGAAACGGGCAGCCACCCATTCCGGCCCGGCCCCGGCCACTGACCTGAAGGCCTCCGCCCCCGTATGAAGCACCGCTGGACACCCCTGACCGCCGCCGCCCTCACGGCCCTGGCCCTGGCCGGCTGTTCCGGCACCCCGTCGTCCTCGACGCCGGGGACGACCTCAGCCGCTGCCCCTGCCGCCCGGCTTCGGCCCCGCCCGCCGGGGCCGCCGCCAGCACCTGGGGCCTGGACCCGGCCGGGGCTGCCGGGCGGATCCAGGCCGCGGGGCTGCCGGTCCTGACAGCCGAGGGGACGGCAGAACATTTTCATGCCCACCTTGACGTGGTCGTGCACGGCAAACCCGTCACAGTTCCGGAGGGCATCGGCGTTAGCGTCGGCCCGGACGGCAGGCCCAACGGAATCTCCTCCCTGCACACCCATGACGCCTCCGGGATTATCCATATCGAGGCTCCCACGGCCGGTCAGCGTTACACCCTGGGCCAGGTTCTGCAGGAATGGGGCGTCCTCGGCGGGACGGGCTGCATCGGCCCCGAGTGCAGCTCCGCAGCGGGCAAGTGGAACGTCTATGTCAACGGAAAGGTCAAGACCTGGGACGTGACAGGAGTTGTCCTGGGCGCCCGTGATCAGATTGCGCTGGTCTACGGGGAAGAGCCGGCGTTCATTCAGCCCAAATACGCGTTCCCGGACGGCCTCTGACCCGGACCGGACACCAGGGCCGGATCGCGGCCGACGCGATTCTCGGCAAACCCCGGAAGGCCTTTTACGCGGGTATTCCCCGGGTCGTGTTCGCCGACCCGGAAATCGCCGCTGCCAGCCTCACCCGGGACCAGGCCGGACAGCAGGGCCTGAGTACCGCAACGGCGGAAATCGATCTCGCCGTAGCCATTACCCGGCCCTGGACCTACGAACGGGATCCCCGCGGGCACCTGGGACTGCTGGCCGATACCGACCGCAAGGTCCTGATCGGCGCCTGGGCAGTGGCCCCGATGGCCGGCGAATCGATCCACCAGGCTTCCCTGGTCATCCGCGCCCGGATCCCCATCGACACCCTGCGGGACCAGGTCGCCCAGTACCCGACCTACAACGAGGCCTACCTGGCGGCCCTGGACGAACTGGACATCTAGCCGCCGCGCGCAGCCCCGGGACGCTGTCCCCGGGCGTCCGGACCACACGATTGCTACCGGGAGAGACCATCATGAACGTTACTGAAGCACTCTAAGACCTGGCCACCGCCTGGGTCGCCGGCTACGTCGGGACCAAGGCCATGGAACCGGTCAGCTTGAAACTCTACGAACTGGAACCGGAGCGGGACCGGGCCAGGGAAGACGCCGTCCGGCCCGGGCAGCCGTATGAGCTGGCACCGAAGAAGATCTTCGGTGCCGCCGGGATCATGCTGGAGGGAAAAGCGCTGGAGCGCGCTTCGATGTTCATGCATTACGGGCTCGCGCTGAGCTGGTCACCCCTGTATGTGCTGCTGCGCCGCAGGGCAGGCATGGGAGTGGTCGGGGCCGGCCTGCTCACCGGGACGGCGATGTCATTGATCGCCGATGAAACCATGACACCCCTGGCCGGGTTCAGCGCCCCCAACAGGGCCTACCTCCTGGTGACCCATCTGCGCGGCTTTGCCGCCCACCAGGTGTTCGGGCTCGCCGTCGCCGCAACCTGCGAAGCGCTCTGGGCACTGCGGGGACGCCAGCCATGACCCACCCCAACGGTCTCGAGCACCCCGGGCTCAGCTGACCGCTGGCCGGTGCGCCGACGGCGCCGGGGCCTTGGCTGTTCATTAACGCCTTGGCCCGGCGCCGCCTGATCCGGCGTCAGGCCGGCGGGACGTCGCGCAATGCAGGGGTCGTGCTGTTCAGGTCCGCGTCGGAGTGGTTGGCGCCATTTACGGCCAGTTCGGTGGCGGGTGCGCAGCAGTCGTCCTCAGGTTCCTTCGGCATCGGCCCGGCGGTGCGCCTGCGCGTCCAGAGGGCCGCGAGCAGCACGGCCGCGGCGAGGGAGATGGCGAGAACCGCGATGACGGCGGTATTGGCCCCGATGAACCCGGTCACTGCCGAAGATAAAACGTTCATCCCTCCGGCGATGCCCTGGTTGGGCTGGCCGGTGGCCAGCGCCGGCGCCCAGTAAGCGACAAGATAGGCTCCGGAAAGCACGAGTACGGCTCCGGCGACCCGGGGCAGGTAGCGTGAGGCCCGGTGCAGTCCTTTGGCCAGGGCTCCGCTGGCCAGTGCCGAGGAGAGCGCCAGCAGGATCAGCACCATGCTCGCCCCGGCGGCGTAGGCCACGAAGACGAAAACCAGGGCTGTGATGCTGTTCGCCGCCAGGGCCTGGGCGATGACTGCCAGCAGCACCGCCAGGGTGCAGGAGAGTGACGCGACGGCGTAGGCGGCGCCGAAGGCGACCATCGAGCCCGGCCCGCGGCCGGGCCGGTTCATCCGGTTCGAGTTCAGGCTCAGACCGACGCGGTGGCCGGTGAGCATCGCGATGCCGACCCCGGCGAGCAGGACCCCGATCAGGACGGCCACCCAGGGTACGGCGCCGATGATGCTGCGCAGCCCGAAAGCAGCGAGCAGGCCGGTAATGGTGAAGATCCCGGCGAATCCGAGGCTGACCAGCAGCCCTGCGCCAAGCCCGCTGAGGGCCCGGCGGACCAACCCGGGACCTGCGGATCGGGGGGCGGTGTCCTCCCGACCGATGTAGTAGGCCAGGAAAGCCGGAAGCATGGCGAATCCGCACGGGTTCACGGTGGAGAGCATGCCGGCACCGAAAGCGAAGGCGAGTGTTCCTGTCATGGGGCGGTCACTCCTAAGAGCCGGCGGCCGCGAGGGCCTTGGCAGTTTCGTCGGCCGAGGGATCCACGCCGCGGTAGATTTCCTTGCCTGAAGAGTTCAGGACGACCGTCGTCCCGAGGGAATCGACGTTGAAGTGTTTCAACAGGGTTCCGTCGTCCCGTACGAGCGTTACCGGCGGGTTGCCGACAGAGGCGATGAACTGGTTCAGGACCTCGGTCGGCTCGCTGGGATCAAGATCGACGGTAACGGCCTGCGCGCCGGGGGCGGCCCTGGCCAGGCCCGCGGCAACATTCTTCACCCCGGCGGCGCATGGCCCGCAGGAGGCGGTGAAGAAATCGATGACGGTCGGTTTACCCGCCGGAAGCGTCAGCGACGAGCCGTTAAGGGTCTTCACCGTGACGGACGCAACCGTGGGCCCCGAACCGGCACCAGCGCTTGAGGAAGCCGCGGCACTCGCCGGTGCGCCTGCGCCGGTAGTGGAGCCGCAGCCGGCCAGCAGTATTGCGGCCAGCACGGCGCCCATCAGTGCACCTGCCCGCGCTGCCGGTCGCTGGCGGGGCTGGTCCCGTGTCGGACGGGGTGATGACGGTGGGGTGGAGAAGGTCATGGTCGGCTGTTCCTTCCGTTCGCGGATGAAGGGTCCCGGCTCCCCGGTTGCTGCCCGGAACCATTGACCCTCTTCTGAGGGTCACAGCAGTCAGCCATCTTCGGGGAAGGACCGTCAGCAGCGGATAACCCGCCCTCGGACTGCCCGCTCGGTACTTCACTTGCCTGCGCACGGGCGCGGCGGCGGCTCACAGTAAACGCGACGGCTCCTGCAACAATGAGCGCGCCGATGGCCAGGACGGCAGGATTGCCAAGCACCCCGCCCGCCAGGGCGAGACCACCCCCGGCGATCAGAGCAGCGCCGGCACAACAGATGACGGCCACGGCCACGGCCCCGACAGCGAACAGAAGTCCACCTATTCCCCCCGAAGGGGCTGACGGACGATCAGACATACTGTGTCTCCTCAAGACTGAAAACAATCCCCTTGATACAAGTGTCGACCTTCCACCAGAGGGGAAGGTCAAGCCCTTTGCACGGCGAGCAGTCCAGCGAACCAGCCAATAACGGTCCTGACAGCTGCTTTCATCCGTCCTGGTCGGCCGGAACCGGTTCGCAGGGTCGGCCGCGCGCTCCCCTGGGACTGCCGGGCCGCCGGCCGCACGGCTGGGCGCCCATCGTTCCTTGGGCTTTGTCCTCCTATCGGAGCGGTTGGCTGAGACTTAGCTGTCGGGCGTGAAAGTCGAAGTGAAGTGTGGGGTAGGCATAGACGTCGTTGATTGTCATGGTCGGGGCAAAGAACGGGTCCCACCTGTCGGGAAACGACATTGCCCGGGTCAGGGATCTGGCGCTCTCTCGTTCCAGCCGGCGGGAGATGGCGGCGATGGTCTTTTCGAGTTTCCGGCCCATCCGTTGCTTGTTGTAGACGAGGGCTGCGGCCCGGGAGCCCCAGTAATTGATGACGTCAAACGGGCGCGTTCCGGCGTTCAAAACGGCGGCGAAGGCTTTGCCGACGGGCTTGGGAGCCTGCTGATGACATGGACCATCGGAAGCAGGGCGCGGACGACCATGTATCCGAAAACCATGTGAAAGATCAGCTCTTCGTTGGTCCACCGGGTTCCGTACTCCTGCGTCGAAGATCCGCGGCCGTGGCGCTCTCCAGCCAGGCGTCGAGGGCGTGGCGGGCGCGGCTGTATCCGGCCAGGATTTCCGCCTCGGGTGGTTCCACGTCGTGCCGTCCCCTTCTTCAGGCCTGCATCCGGCTGCGGTCCGGGTGTGTCCGCGATTCGTTGCACATGGCTTCATTATGGGTCGCGACAGGGCGAGGCCGGAGCGTTTGACAGCAATTGGGGGGTAACGGGGGCCGTGCGACGCCGAGGTCCGCCCCGAGGCGGACGAGGCCGAGCGGCGCAGCCTGCACGACGCCGGCGAGCAGCCTGGCGGGAGGACATCATGGGCAATGAAGCTTCATGGCAGGAAGCCGCCACCACCGGCCGCTTTGCCGGCAAGACCGTCATCGTCACGGGCGCGGGCATCGGGCAGGCCACCGCCCTGCGCATCGTCAAGGAGGGCGGCAAAGTCATTGCCGCCGTCGTCGTCGCCGCGGGCGGGCGGGTGGATGCCCTCGCGAACGTCGCCGGCATCATGGACAACTTCGCCCCGATCCACGAGCTGGACGACGCCCTGTGGGAGCGGGTATTCAGGATCAACGTCGGCGCCCTCATGCGCCTGACCCGCGCCGTCGTGCCGCTGATGCTGGAGGCCGGTACGGGCTCAGTGGTCAACGTTGCCTCCGAGACCGGGCTTCGCGGTTCCGCGGCCGGCGCCGCCTACAAGCACGCCGTCATAGGCCTGGCCAAGAACTCCGCGGTGATGTATGGGCCGAAGGGCCTGCGCTTCAACGCCGTGGCCCCCGCGCCACGATCACCAACATTGAGGCCAACTGGGGATCCCAGCTGGCCGCCGAGCGACTCGGCCCGCTGATGGGTGCGACCATCCCGGCACCCGCCACCGCGGCGCAGCTGGCCGCCTCGATCACCTTCCTTCTCAGCGACGACGGCACCAAGGTCAACGGTGCCATTCTCGCCTCCGACGGCGGGTGGTCCGCGCTGTAGAGCGTGGCAGCCGGCGCTGACGGCGCCGTTGCCAAACAACAGGCAAGCGGACGACGGCGGGATGTTCCGGCGTCGTCCGCTTGCAGTTCAGAACTGCCCTGCAAATCCGCGGATCAGTCCGTCACTCCGCGGGCTCGAGCTGTGCCTCCGGTTCCGCCGGGATCACGACCGGTTTCACCGAACCTCCCGTTGCGAAGACGTAGGCCAATCCTGCGGTCACGAGACCGGCAGGCCAGGCGAAAGCGGCAACCGATTCGAGCCCCGGGACAAGTGCCATGATGGCGGCGAGGGCGGCTGTTGGGACAAAGACGGCGATGGCCTTGGGGTTGAATCCCTTCCGGAAGAAGTACTCACCCGTTTCATCGGACCGGTAGAGGTCTCGAATGTTGATGACACCGCGGTTGATGAGGAAGTAGTCGGCGGCCATGATTCCGAAGAGCGGCCCAAGGAAGGCTCCCAGTCCACCCAGAAAATAGTTGACCACAACGGGGTTCGAGTAGAGGTTCCAAGGCATGACGAGAAGGGCCAGAACCGCACTGATGATGCCGCCGCGGCGGAAATTGATGCGCTTGGGCCACACATTGGCCAGGTCGTAGGCGGGCGAGACAAAATTCAGGACCACGTTCACCCCGATGGTGGCGATGATGAACATGACCGCTCCGATGACAAGTATGAAGGTATCGGGGACCTTGGCCAGGATCAGCGCAGGATCGGTGATGGCTTCACCGAAGACGACAACGGTTCCGATGGTCATGGTGATGCTGATTGCGGCGAAGGCGGCGAAGTTGACAGGAATGCCCCAGAAATTCCCGCGGACCACGGACCGTTCGGACTTGGCGAAGCGCGTGAAGTCGCAGTAGTTCAACAACATCGTGGCGTAGGTTGCGACGAGGAGGAAAGCCCCGGTAAGCACGCCACGGACGACGTCGCCGCCGGCGAGGGGGCTGATAGACAGGTCCATCGGGATGTTCCAGCCAGCCATGGCGAAGAGCCAGACGGCCATACCCAGCATCACGGCCCAGACAATGGGGCCGGCCCAGTCCTGGAAGCGGCGTACAGCTTCCATTCCGCGGGTGATGACGAGGAGTTGCAGGATCCACAGGAGAATGAAGCAGGCCCAGCCGAGGAGGGACAGTCCCAGGAAACTCTGGTTCTGCCATTGCTGCAGGTCCGGGTTGATCCGCAGGAGGAGAACGACGACAGCCATCGACGCCAGATAGGTCTGGATGCCGTACCAGCAGATGGCGATCACCGCGCGGATGAGGGCGGGGATGTTGGCTCCCCAAATACCAAAGCTGATGCGGGCCATGACCGGGAAGGGCACACCGGTCCGCTGCCCCATCTTTCCTGCCCAGTTCATGCCGAAGAAGAGTATCGCAGTGCCGATCAGAATGGCGGCGAGGACCTGCCAGCCGGTGAGCCCGATCACAAACAGGCCGGCGACGAACGTGTAGGTGCCAATGTTGTGGATTGCCGACATCCACACGGCGAAGAAGCTGTACGAGGTCCATTTTCGCTCCGTGGCAGGAGCAAGGTCTTCGTTGTAGAGCCGGCCCGTTGGGTCGAGCGCGGCCAGGGACTTGTGGTCCGTATCCATGGTGACTCCTTTGTCGAACGTTCTTTCGGGTGGGGCGTGGTTGGGGGGTGAAAAGCAGTGAGGATCAGGACTGGCTGTTGGCGGTCTCCAGCTCCGCGGGGAGCCTTGTTCCTTCCGTGAATCCGCGGCGCTCGATGAAGCGGCCGACCGGTCCGGGGTCGTGGAAACCGTTTTCGTCCAGGACGATCCGTCCGGCCGAGACCACCACCTGCGGCCATCCGCGAAGGTCTTTGCCGTCGAAGGGGGAGAAGTCCGTGCCCATGTGAAGGCCGGCGCCGGACACGGTCCGGACCTCGGCCGGATCCACAAGTACGAGGTCGGCGTCGTATCCGGGTGCAATGACGCCTTTCCCGGGAACCGCGTTGATCCGGGCGGGGCCGGCAGCGAAGACCTCCGTGAATCGCTCAGCACCGTGGCCGTCGGGGGAGACCAGTTCCGTGAAGGTAACGGGCATCCGGGTCTCAACGCCGGGGAGCCCGTGCGGCATCTGGCGAATGTCATCGCTCCGCTCCAGCTTTTGCGAAAGGTCATAGCAGGAATGGTCCGAAGAAACGGTGTGAACTGCGCCGGAGAGCATCCGGTCTTTGAGGGCTGCCACCGTCTCAGCGCTGCGCATTGGCGGGCAGCATGCATACCATTCCGGAAACCGCTCGCCGTAGACCGTTTCATCCAACGTCAGGTAATGGGGGCATGTCTCCGAATAGGCAGGGAGGCCGCGCAATCGTGCATCTGTCACGAGGTCCACCGCCCCCGGAGTGGACTGATGGACGAAGTAGACCGGAGCCCCCGTGTATTCGGCCATCGCCAAGGTTTCCTTCACCGAGATTTCTTCCGCAAGTTCAGGTCGCGTCAGGGGCAGGTGCCGGATGCCGATGTCGCCCTCGGCGGCGTGGGCCTCGGTACAGTCGGTGATGATCGCGTCATGCTCGGCGTGGATGTAGGTGAGGCCGTCGAGGCGGACCATCTGTTTCATGACCCGCAGGATCGTGTCATTGTCCGCCAGGGTAGAGCCACGATTTGTGGTGTACATCTTTACGGAACGGATTCCCATGGCCGCGAGTTCTTCAAGCTGGGCCGGTACTGTCTCGTCCCACGTAACAACCGATCCGTGCAATCCCACGTCACAGCGGGACTGCTGCGCCAGCGCGATCTTGTTCCGTGCAGCTTCCAGCGGAGTTTCCATGGAGTCCCGCGGGATCCCGAAGTCGAGGATTGTTGTCGTGCCGCCCCATAGCGCAGCCATGGACGTCACGGCGTAATCGTCGAGGGTGCGGAATCTGCCGGTCACCTGTGCCACGTGGCAGTGACCGTCAACGCCTCCGGGGAGCAGCAGCCGCCCGCCGGCGTCGACGCGGGCCACCGCATCCGGTGCCGGGTGGATTGCTTCAACCACTTCGGATATCTTTCCACCGTGGATGACCACATGCGCATGGCGGCGGCCGTCTGCGTTGACGACTACGGCGTTAGAGATGACAAGGTCTGGACGATTTTCCATTGAAACTCCTATCGAGTTGAACGGCTTCCTTCTTGCGCCGATCGGAATTTGGGTGCACTTCAGGAAGGGTTCGGTCCACATATTGCTGCTGCGGACCGTCCCTGATGGATTGGATGACGTCAGTGCGTCAGGTAGTAGTCCTTGCGGTACTTCTGAATGTGGTTGCTGGAAGCGAGTCCTGCACGTCCGGGGTCACCGCTGGCGATGGCCTCGTAGAGCCTCCGGTGTTCTCTGATCAGCTCGGGAAGGTCGGTCGCGTGCCGGAAGAGCCAGTGCATCCTGCCCTGCAGCGGTTCCAGTGCCGCCCGGAGGAATTCGTTTCCCGCAATAGTTGTGATCGCGTCGTGGAACTGGTTGTTGGCTGCATGGGCCTCGAAGACCGCTCCGGTTTCAAGACTGCTCTGCGCCCGGTCCAGAAGGGAACTGAGTTGTTTGAGTTCGGACCGGGTGGCCCGCGCCGCGGCGAGCTGGCTGGCCAGGACCTCGAGTGCCAGCCGCACATCGAACAGGTCGGCAACTTGCTCGGGGGTAAGGCTGCTGACGACCATGCCCCGCGAGTTCGCCTTGTCGCTGACAAGGCCCTCCTGGCGCAGCATGCCCAGTGCTTCCCGGATCGGCAACCTCGAAACGTTGAACTCCTCCGCGAGGTCGCGCTCCACAAGGCGGGTGCCCGGAGCGTAGTGGCCTTCGAAGATCCGGTTTCGGATCGCGTCCCGCACGCTCTCGCGCAATGGGCGGTCGTCGATCCTTGCTGAACTTTCCACGATGCATAACCTTTGCTGGTCCGTTGTAGCGATCCGCGCGGACCGACCGTCATAGGGGCGGCCAACGCGCTAAATACCGGTTGGTGGGTTCAAATGTGAGGGCATGTCCGCACTATAGGCAACTAGGCCCTGATCGGAAGTCTCGTTTGGAAACCCATCTGGGATACCTTTGCGGGATCCCGTTTTGGGATCCCATAAATAGTGTCGACCATCACATCCGGGAAAGTCAATACTTTTGCAGTGCCCCTTCTCTCCCTGCAGGTAACGGCATGTTGAGCCTTGTGTCCCCTAACGGGACGGCGTAGCTTGTAGAGAACTAGCAGTTCTCTACTTCAGGGACCGTGCCGATGGGCGGAAATCAGCGCAGACACCCGGCAGTCCCGCCGGCCATGCGCGCGGCGTTGCCGGGAATCCTGCTGGTGATGGTCCTGGGGGCCCTGGACCAGACGGTGATGGCTGCTGCCTTGCCCACCGTGGCCGGTGACCTGCATGGTCTGGACCAGATGTCCGTCATTATTACCGGGTATCTGGTCGCGGCCACGGCGGCCATGCCGCTCACCGGGAAGCTGGGGGATGCCTTCGGCCGCAAGCGCGTGCTTCAGGCTTCGCTGAGCCTGTTCATTGTCGGCGCCGGCCTGTGCGGGGTGGCGCAGTCGGTGCCAGAGCTGATCGTCTTCCGGGCCGTGCAGGGGATTGGTGGCGGTGGTCTGATGATCGGGGCGCAGGCCGTTATCGGTGAGCTGGTCAGCCCGCGGGACCGCGGCAGGTTCCTCAGCATCATCGGTGTCGCCTACATCGTGGCGGCCGTCGCCGGCCCGCTGGCCGGCGGGGCCGTGGTGGACCGGCTCTCCTGGCGGTGGATCTTTTTCGGCTATGTCCCGCTGGGGCTTGCTGCCCTGGCCGTGGTCTCGCTGACGCTGCATCTGCCCGCACCGGAGCGGGGGCGGCGGATCGACTACGGCGGGGCCGCACTGCTGTGCTTAGCGATCATCGCGGTCATCCTGCTGTGCAGCGGCGGCAGCTATGCCGGTCCCCGGTGGTGGGTCCCGGTTCTGGCTGTGGTGGCCTCGGCGTCGGTGGCCGGATGGCTGCTGACCGCGCACGTTGCTGCTGACCCGATCATCCCGCTGGCCCTGTTCCGCGATCCGGCGTTCGCCATTCCAACCGCCATCAGCTTCCTCGTCGGTTTCGCCATGTTCGCCGCCATCAGCTACCTGCCGGCCTTCCTGCAGGTGGGGATGGGCCTGTCCGCCACGGCCTCCGGGGGCATGCTGATCGCCCTGGTTGCCGGCATTCTGCTCACGATGACGGTCTCCGGTGCGTTGATTACGCGCACCGGACGCTACAAGCTGTATCCGATGGCCGGGACGCTGCTGGCCGTGCCCGGGATCTGGCTGTTCAGCACCCTGGATTCCTCGAGCAGCCCCTGGCTGGTTCTCACGGCCATGCTGCTGCTCGGGCTGGGGATCGGCCTGGTCATGCAGGTCATGGTGCTGGTGGTCCAGAACTCCGTGGAACGCCGCGACCTCGGCGCCGCCACCTCCACCGTGACCTTCCTGCGCCAGGTGGGCAGCTCCGTCGGGGTTGCCGTGCTGGGATCCCTCATCACCTCGCGCTTCGCGGCTTCAGTCTCCCCCGGGCCGGCCGCGGGCCTGGGGGACCAGATGAACTCCCTGACTCCAAAGGTGCTCGCCGGGCTGCCCGCATCCGAGCGCGCCGCCGTCGCGGAAGCCTTCGGCCGGGCGCTGCCTCCGGTGTTCGGCTACGCCGCGCTCGTGCTCGCCGCGGCCTTCGTCCTGACCCTGTTCCTGCCGGAGCGGGAACTTCGCACGAGCGCGCACGCGGATGCCGCCCCGGACCCCGCGGCCGGGGACGCAACGGCACGACCTCCCGCAAGACCCAACGACAGCAGAGGAACGACCGATGACTGAGAAGACAACCGGCACACTGGCCGACTTCGGCGCCGACGATCTGGACACGGCCGGCGGCAAAGGCGCCAATCTCGGCGAACTGGTGCGCCACGGGTTCCCGGTGCCGGCGGGCTTCATTCTCACCACGAGGGCCTACGCCGCCCTGCTGGCGGAAACCGGGCTGGGCGACAGGCTGAGCCGGCAGCTGGAAGCCGGAGCGGTCGGAGCGCAGATCCGGGAGTTGTTTTCCGACACGCCGGTGCCGGAGAAGATCCGGGCGGACATCGCTGCGGCGTACGCCGCCCTGGGCGGCGGTGCGGTGGCGGTGCGTTCCAGTGCCACGGCCGAAGACCTGCCGGGGGCGGCGTTCGCCGGGCAGCAGGACACGTACCTGAATGTGGCCGGCGAGCAGGCGGTGCTCCGGGCCGTGGCGGACTGCTGGGCCTCGCTGTGGACGGACCGCGCCATCGCCTACCGGCAGCGGCAGGGGATCGACCAGCGCCAGGTGGCCATCGCCGTCGTGGTCCAGGAGATGGTGCCCGCGGACACCGCCGGCGTCATGTTCAGCGCCAATCCGGTGACCGGCGACCGCGGCGAAATTGTCGTCGATGCCAGCCCCGGACTGGGCGACGCGGTGGTCTCCGGGCGGGTCACCCCGGAACACTATG
The DNA here is from genome assembly GCF_018224015.1 of Pseudarthrobacter albicanus. Taxonomy (GTDB): domain Bacteria; phylum Actinomycetota; class Actinomycetes; order Actinomycetales; family Micrococcaceae; genus Arthrobacter; species Arthrobacter albicanus. Next base: position 6,605 of record NZ_JAGPOT010000052.1, on the reverse strand, counting down.
TGCTGGACATCACCGGCCGGCCGCGTGCGTTCACCCCGGGCCGCCAGGAGGTGGTCATCCGGACCGCGGCAGGCGGCGGCACGCTGGAGGGCGCCGGCACCGGCAGCACCCGTCCGGCCCTGAACGGGGAACAACTGGCGGAACTGGCGCGGCTGGCGCGGCGTGCCCAGGACCATTTCGGCCGGCCGCAGGACATCGAATGGGCGATCGCCGGCGCCCGCCTGTACCTGCTGCAGGCCCGGCCGATGACGGCCCTCCCGCCGCAGCCGCTGCGGCTCAACCGGTTCCAGCGGCTCGTGGGCCCGTTCTTCGTGGAGATGTTCCAGGAGCGTCCCTATCCGCTGGATGTATCGGGCTGGATGCAGCGCGGGATCCTCGCCATGGTCCGCGACATGGCCGGCAGCGTCGGCGCCGCCTTCCCACCGGTGAAGGAGCTGCTGCCGGAAGAGGACGGCGTGGTGCTCCGGCTGGTGCCGCCGGTGCCTCGCCCCACCCTGCGCATGCTCGGCGCGCCTGTCTCGGTGGCGCGCCGGGCCCGACGGTTCAATCCGTCCCGGTGGACCCACGACAGCAGGTTCGCCGCGTTCCTGGAAAACGTCCGGCGGATCGCCGCACAGGATCCCCGGACCATGTCCTGGCACGAAGTCATAGGGCTCGCCGAGGACGCCTTCGCCGCGACGGGCGGGATCACCGAGCTGCGGATCTCCTACCTGCCAGGGCTCTTGGTGGCCCAGCTGAAGCTGCGCCTTCACCTCCTGCTGCTGGGCAAGAGGCACCTTGGCCCGGCACTCATCGCGGGCGCGGAAACCAGGACCAGCCAGGCGAACCGGGCGCTGGAGGGTCTGGCGGGCCGGGTCCGGTCCGATCCGGAGCTGGCGCGGGCCTTCGCCGGGACGGCCCCGGGCAAACTGCTGCTCCGGTTGGAGCAGGACCCGGAATTCGCGGCGTTCCACGCCGGTTTCCGGGCTTTCCTGGCTGAATACGGGCACCGCGAAACGGTGAGCGCAGTGCTGACCAGTGCACCAACATGGTCCGATGCCCCCGAGGTGGTGCTCGGGCTGATCACCTCGCTGCTGGACGAGCGGCGCCCCGCCGTCGACCAGACCGGCGAGGCCCTGGCGGAGCTGACGCGCCATCCTGCCCTGCGCATCCCCGCCGGGCGCCGGCACGTGCTCTCCCTCGTTGAGGCCGCCAAGGCAGGCATGGCCTTCCGCGAGGACAGCCACTTCTACGCCACCATGGTGCTGCCGCCGCTGCGCCGCGCGCTACTGGAGCTGGGACGGCGGCTGTGCGAGGCCGGCGTCCTGACGGAACCGGCGGAGGTCAACCACCTCCGCTTCGAAGAACTGGCCGCCATGGACGACGGCGGCGCGCTCCCGCCCGCCGAAAGGGACCGCTACCGCCGCCTGGTGCTGGACAGGGCGGCCAAGCGCCGGGAGCTGGCAGGGTTTCCGCTGCTGGATCCGGCCGTGTTGTTCGCCCACGTGCGCCGGGCGCCCGGGGCACTGGTCTCCGGAACGCCGGCCAGCCGCGGCCAGGCCGCGGGAACGGTACGGATCATCCGGGGTCCGGCCGATTTCGGCTTGCTGCGCAGCGGCGAGATCCTGGTCTGCCCCTACACCAACCCGTCCTGGACCCCGTTGTTCCAGCGCGCCGCCGCCGTCGTGGTGGACGCCGGCGGGATCGGTTCCCATGCCGCCATTGTCGCCCGGGAGTACGGGATACCGGCCGTCATGGGAACCGGGTCCGGGACCAGCGTGCTGCGCAACGGAGAGGCGGTCGTGGTGGACGGAACCCTGGGGCGGGTCACCGCGGTTGCACCAGGCGGGCGGCAGTGACCCCCGCCGCGCAGCCGGACCACCGAAAGCAGCCGCGCCGCCGCGGGGCGGCACTGAACACGGCGATCTTCGACGCCGTCCTCGCCGAGATCGCCGAATCCGGCTACGCCGCCCTGACCATGGACCGCGTTGCCGAGCGTGCCCGCGCCAGCAAAGCCTCGCTCTACCGCCGCTGGCCCGGCCGCGCCGCACTCGTGCTCGACGCCGCCTACCACGCGATGCCCGCCCAAGACGCCGTCGCGAATACCGGGAGTCTGCGCGAGGACACATTGGCTGTGATGCGGCAGGCGGCCCGGCAGCTGGAAGGGATCGTGGGGCAGGCCATGCACGGGCTGCTGGCGGAGGCCCTGCAGGACCCCGCCGTGGCAGCGGAAGTCCGCGAATTCGCCCGCGGCAACGCCGCCAAAATGATGCGCGAAATCGTGGCCAACGCGGTGAACCGGGGTGAACTCGATCCGGCCATGGTGACCGAACGCCGGCTGGAGGCCGGTCCGGCCCTGTTGCGGCAGCGGTTCATCTTCACAGCCGGACCGATCGGCGATGACTTCCTGGCGGAAGTGGTCGACGAGGTCGTGCTTCCGCTCTTCGGTGTCCATCAAAGTCAGTAGTGTCGACCCAACCCGTCCGTACGGTCATCCCGAAAGCGTCACGACCGAAGGTTCCTCAAAAAGGTCCACGGCTCCATCGCGAAACCCGCGGAGGGTCCGGCCCATTCATGCCCCGTGTGGCCGCACGGCAGTTCCGTGGGACATGCCCATTCCTTGGTGCGAGGACCGGACATGGTGGCATTACGCCCAGTGGCCGCGGCCACGGGAGGGCATGTCCCACGTCCCCGTGGCCTGAAGGGTGGGCTGTCAGTCGTCGAGGTCGTCGGCTTCGCCCAGTCCGCGGGCGGCGAGGGCTTCCCCGGTCTGCCGGGCGAAGGCCACCGTGGTGATGAACACAGGCAGCACGAGGGCGCGTGGGTTCCGTTCCAGCCCCCGGGCCCGGGCCGAATCCCGGACACCGGCATAGGCCCCGGCGATGAAGGGAATGCTCCGCAGCATGATGGCAATGGTCAGGGCGAAGCGCTCGGGGTCCGCACCGAAGCGCCGGAACGGCCCGGCCAGGGACGCCACCCCGTCCAGCAGGGCCTGCACCGGGGTGGTCGCGGTCAGGATGGACGCCGCCACCACGCAGACCAGCACGTTCAGCACGATCCGGGCCGCCGTCGGGGCTCCCAGCTGCCACCACTGGAACAGGCCGATCGCCAGGAGAACGGGCAGCAGAGGCCGGACCGCGCGGACCAGCCGGGAAGCTCCGGCTCCGCTGAGCAGGAACACCCCGCACATCAGCGCCAGCACCCCGGCCGCGACGGCCCAGTCCGCGATCAGGAAGGACGCCATGCCGCACCCGAGGACCAGCAGGAACTTCAGCCACAGCGGCGAGCGGTGGACCACGGAAGTGCCCGGCACATAGCTGGCCAGCAGGAGGCTGTGGCCGCTCACCGCTGCTCCTGGCGGCGTGGCGCCGGCCGCCCCGCCTCCGGCCCGGCCGGCGCAAGCCCCGGCGCAAGCCCTGCCGAAGGGAGCCCCGCCGCGGACAGCGCCCGGTAGCGCCCGACGGCGGCGGCGGCCCCGCCGTCGAACACCACTTTCCCTGCGTCCACCACCAGGACCCGGTCCATGTCCAAGGCCAAGTCCAGGTCGTGGGTGGAGAGGATGACCTGCTGGCTCAGCCCGGCCAGGGTCCGGCGCAGCAGTTCCCGGTTGCGCAGATCCAGCAGGGTGGAGGGTTCATCCAGCACCAGCACCTGCGGATCCACGGCCAGGACGGCGGCAAGCGCCAGGAGCTGGCGTTCCCCGCCCGACAGCTCGTAAATGCTCTGGTCCGCCAGCCCCAGCAGTCCGAAGCGGTCAAGCGTGTCCTCGGCCCGGGCGCGGCGTTCCCGTGCGTTCCGGACGGAGCGCCGCAGCGACAGCTCCACGTCCTCCCGGCCGGTGGGCATCACCAGCTGGGAGAGCGGATCCGTGAAGACGAAGCCGACGCGGCGGCGGACCTCCCGCACTGCCCGGACGGTGTCGGCACCGTCGACCGTGACGGTGCCGGTGCCCGGAGCGACAAGCCCGTTGAGCAGCCGCAGCAGGGTGGACTTGCCGGAGCCGTTGGCGCCGATCACCCCGATCCGCCGCTCCGTGAGGTCCAGCGACAGACCGTCGAGCAGGGTCTTGGGAGCCGCCTGGCCGTCGACGTCGACCCACACGGCCACCCGGTCCAGGACGATGCTCACAGCCGGACGTCTGCCTTCCGGACACGGCGGAGCAGCAGGTCCGGGAACGCCTTGTGCAGGGACAGCGCAATACTGACGGCCAGAACGTTTTTGATGATGTCCCCCGGGTAGAAGGGGAGGTCGGCCAGGAAAGCGGCGGACAGGCTCAGCTTGGCGTTCACCATCATGCCGAGGACCCCGAGCGTGTGGACGAAGATGATGCTGCTCACCATCGCAGCGGCGAAGAGCAGAACGCCCCGGATCTTACCGGAGCGGGCCGCGGTGCGCCGGAGCACGACGACGGCCAGCCAGCCGGCGGCCGCCGCTGCCAGCGGGAAGGCGATGATGTAGCCGGCGGACGGGGTTGCCAGGATGCCGGGCCCGCTGCGTCCCCCGCTGAAGATCGGCAGCCCGGCGATTCCCAGGAGTACATAGAGCCCGACGGCGGCGAAGGCGCGGCCCGGGCCCAGCGCCAGCCCGGTAAGCATGACGGCGAGCGTCTGGACCGTGATGGGGACGCCGAGGCCGCCGACCGGGATCGCGGCGACCAGCGCCGACGCTGCCACGAGGGCGGCAAAGACGGCGATCAGTCCAAGGTCGGTGGCGCTCCAGCGGGTCCGCCGCGGGCTCCGGGCGGTGACGGAATTGTCGGTCTGGGTCATGGTGGATCCTGTCGCATGAAATCGGTGGACATCGGCTCTTGTTTCCGACTGTACGGCTGGAGCGGACCGGCTATTTTGTGGCAGCCCCACAAAACGGTGGCCGGGATGCTGGAGGGCACCGCCAAGACCACCGGGACGGGGATGCCGGCGAGCCGGGCGCACCGCCGTCGTCCTTCCACAGGGCCCCTTGTCATCCGGCGGACGCAGGGCCGGTAGACTGGTAGAGGCCGTTCTCTCGGCCGCACTGTCCCGGCCCCCTCCAGATTCCATCCGTTGTGCCGCGGCGTTCCCTGTTGTGAAAGGCCTTAGCTGCATTGATTACCGTCCAGGATCTCGAACTGCGCGCCGGCGCCCGCCTCCTCATGGACCAGGTGAGCTTCCGGATCGACAAGGGAGACAAGATCGGCCTGGTCGGCCGTAACGGTGCAGGCAAGACCACACTGACCCGGGTGCTAGCGGGCGAGGGCCTGCCCGCCGGCGGCAAGGTGACCCGCAGCGGCGAGATCGGCTACCTGCCGCAGGACCCCCGGACCCCGGACATGGAGCAGCTCGCCCGGGACCGGATCCTGTCCGCCCGCGGCCTGGACATCGCCGTCGGCAAGCTCCGCCAGACGCATGAGGACATGGCCAGCGAGGACGCCGAGGTCCAGCGCAAGGCCATGAACCGCTACGACCGGCTGGAATCCGAGTTCCTGGCCGCCGGCGGCTACGCGGCCGAGGCCGAGGCCGCCGCGATCTGCTCCAACCTGGCCCTGCCGGACCGGCTGCTGAACCAGCCGCTGAAGACCCTCTCCGGCGGCCAGCGCCGCCGCGTGGAGCTCGCCCGCATCCTGTATTCGGACGCCGAAACGATGCTCCTCGATGAGCCCACCAACCACCTCGACGCTGACTCCATTGCCTGGCTCCGCGAGTTCCTCAAGAACCACCAGGGCGGCCTGATCGTGATCAGCCACGACACGGAGCTGCTCGAGGCCACCGTGAACAAGGTGTTCCTGCTGGATCCCAACCGCGCGCAGATCGACTTCTACAACATGGACTGGAAGCGCTACCTCCAGCAGCGCGAAACGGACGAGCGTGCCCGCAAGCGGGAGCGCGCCAACGCGGAGAAGAAGGCCCAGGTCCTCTTCGACCAGGCCAACAAGATGCGAGCCAAGGCCACCAAGGCCGTCGCAGCGCAGAACATGGCCAAGCGTGCCGAGCGTCTGCTGGGCGGCCTCGAAGCCGTGCGCGCGACCGACCGCGTGGCAGCCCTGCGCTTCCCGGATCCGTCACCCTGCGGCAAGACCCCGCTCACCGCGGACGGCCTCAGCAAGTCCTACGGCTCGCTGGAAATCTTCACCGACGTGGACCTTGCCATCGACCGCGGCTCCAAGGTGGTCATCCTGGGCCTCAACGGCGCCGGCAAGACCACCCTGCTGCGCATGCTCGCCGGCGTCGACAAGCCGGACACCGGCGAAGTCATCCCCGGCCACGGCCTGAAGGTGGGCTACTACGCCCAGGAACACGAGACGCTCGACGTCGACCGCACCGTCCTCCAGAACATGCGCTCCTCCGCCCCGGACATGAACGACGCCGAAGTGCGCGGCATCCTGGGCTCGTTCCTGTTCTCCGGCGACGACGTCGACAAGCCCGCCGGCGTGCTGTCCGGCGGCGAGAAGACCCGCCTGGCGCTGGCCACGATCGTGGCCTCCAGCGCGAACGTGCTGCTCCTCGACGAACCCACCAACAACCTCGACCCGGCCAGCCGCGCCGAAATCCTCGGGGCACTGAGCAACTACACCGGCGCCGTCGTCCTGGTCAGCCACGATGAAGGTGCCGTCGAGGCGCTGAACCCGGAGCGGGTCGTGCTGCTGCCCG
>NZ_JAGPOT010000051.1 GCF_018224015.1 Pseudarthrobacter albicanus | reverse complement strand
TGAGCAACTACACCGGCGCCGTCGTCCTGGTCAGCCACGATGAAGGTGCCGTCGAGGCGCTGAACCCGGAGCGGGTCGTGCTGCTGCCCGACGGCGTCGAGGACCTCTGGAACGAGGACTACCTGGACCTGATCACGCTGGCGTAAGGCGCAGCCCGCACCCAAGTAGCTCGCAGTTGTTGCCGTTTTGAGCGCTCAGAACGGCAACAACTGCGAGCTACTTGGGTTAACGGGCGGGTTACCGGACAGTCATCTCTTCGGCGTCCGTGATGCGCTGCAGCTCCTCGTAGCTGATGGAGAACATCGAGTTGTGGTCGCCGGCTCCGGCCCAGAGGATGGGATGCTGGCGCAGGGAGCTGTCCAGGAGCGTGCGGATCTTCTCGGGGTGGCCAACGGGCGCCACTCCGCCGACGCGCTGGCCGGTGTGCGCCAGGACGAACTCGGCGCTGGCGCGGCGGATCGCTCCTTCGCCCAGCCCTGCCGCGACCTTGCCGACGTCGACCCTGGCGGCGCCGCTGGCAAGGATGAGCAGGGGAGCGCCCGCGAGCTCGAAGACGAGGCTGTTCGTGATCGCCGCGATGTCACAACCGAGCGTGGCGGCCGCGGCGGCCGCCGTCGGGACCGCTGCGTCAAATACCGTCACCGTGTCCTCGGCGCCTGCCGCGGTGAGCGCCCTCTTCACATTCGCTACCGGCTCAGGGTACACGCGGCCTCCTTCAGTAGCCCTGGGCGTCCAGGATCGCGTCTTCCTCTTCCTCCGCCGTGGCGTTCTTCCGTTTCCGGGGAACGGGGCGCCGACGGTTAAGAACATCGGCCGGGCCGCTGGAGTGAAGGTAGCCGCCGTCCCCATCCTGCGCTGCCTCGTCCTCGGCGTCGATGGCCGCGTTGCGGGCCTGCTGCCGGGCGGCGTAGCCGAAGCCGACGAACATCAGCACGCCGAACGCAAACCACTGCAGCGAGTAGGACAGGTGCGTGCCCTCCTCGGTCGAAGGCTTGGGGAACGCGACGGGCATCGCAGCCACGGAGGGGCTCTCGGAGGCCAGCTGGCCGTAAGCGCCGGCCAGCAGGGGGTAGCCCAGCTGGGCGGAATAGGCGGCCAGGTCGATCGAGGCCAGCTGGCCGTCCGGGGCCCCGCGCTGGAGCTCGGGTTCGGCGGGTTTGAGGCGGGCAATGACGGTCACCTGGCCCTGCGGCGGAGCCGGGACCGAGTCGGGATGGCCGGGGTTGTCGTTGCCGATCGGCAGCCAGCCGCGGTCGATCACGACCGTCTCGCCGTTGTCCAGCTTGAGGGGGACCACCACCTCGTAGCCGGGCTGGCCGTTGAGCGGCCGGTTGCGGACGACCCGCTGGCCGGCGGTGTCGTAGCTGCCCCGGAGTTCAACCTGGGTCCATTCGCGCTCGGCGTCGAGGCGGATGAACTCGTCCCGGGCCTGGGCGAACGTGACCGGGGCGGCCGAGTAGTTGCTCAGGACACGGTTGATTCCGGCGAGAGTCTCGGCGCGGCGGTCCATCTGCCAGCGGCCCAGCCCCACGCAGGCAGCGGCGAAGATCGCGGCGAGCAGCAGGTACCCCAGCCACTTACTGGAGAAAAGAAAACGGTACATTCAGCTGACCCCGTCCGGCACCGCGGCGTCGAGGGCGAGCGTTTCCTTCCAGAGCCCGCGGGTCTGCAGGTAGTCTTCGAGCCAGGCCCGGTGCCCGCCGCAGGCGAGCCAGATCTTGCGGCGCTCCGGGGTGTGGATCTTCGGGTTATTCCACAGCAGCTGCCACTGTGCCCCGGCCCGGCAGGCCTTCCGTGAGCACACGGCACCGGCGGGCTCGACGGTGCCGCCGCCGTTTCCGGCGAGGTCAAAAAGATTCATGAAGCGGCCCGTCCCTGTTCGCCGTTGTCCTCAATAGGTCCGTCGTCATCCTCGATCAGCTCGCCCTGCAGCAGCGTCATCGAGGCGTCTTCCTCGGCGCCCCTCGCCGTGCCGGAAGCAGCGCCGGAAGCAGCGCCTGTAGCGGTGCCGGCCCCGGCGTCCGGGGCGTCCAGTTCGCCCATCGGGACGTAATCCAGCAGCGCATCGCTGTGGATCTCCGCCTTGTCGCTGCCGTTGGCAATCACCACGGCGACCCAGGGGAGGAAGACGGCACCCAGGACGGGAAGGACCTTGAACCAGCCATCAACCACAAACACCAGGATGAGGCACACCATGCGGATGCCCATCGCCACGGCATACTTGATCATCCGCCCGCGCATCTCTTCCGAGTGCGCGGCGGCGGCATCGGTAATGCTGTGCACCTCGGCGTCGCCGGATAGCGGTTCCGGGGTCCCGGGCGCAGACCCATCGGGTCGGTTTTTGAGTGTCAAGGCTGTCAGATCACCCTCCCAAGGCTTGCTCCAATTCTCTCACCATAGGCGGAGCCGCCCAAACGGACGCGTGCCGGGCGCTAAGATCGGAGGCAGGAAAATCCAGCCCCCAGCGCGGCCCCGATCCGCCGCAGAATCCCGGAGCACCACATGTCTGAAGCATTGACCACCGGCCGCAGCGTCCTGATCACCGGCGGAAACCGCGGCATCGGCCTGGCCATCGCCGAATCCTTCCTCGCAAACGGGGACAAGGTGGCGGTCACCTACCGCAGCGAAGCCAACCTGCCCGAGGGCATCCTCGGGGTCAAGGCCGACGTCACCGACGAATCCTCCGTGGACGCCGCCTTCGCCGAAGTCGAAGCCGCCCATGGCCCCGTGGAGGTGCTGGTCGCCAACGCCGGGATCACCAAGGACACCCTGCTGATGCGTATGAGCGAGGAGGACTTCACCTCGGTCATCGACACCAACCTCACGGGCGCCTTCCGCGTCATCAAGCGGGCCTCCAAGGGGATGATCCGGGCACGCAAGGGCCGGGTGGTGCTGATTTCGTCCGTCTCGGGCCTCTACGGCGCCCCGGGCCAGATCAACTACTCCGCCTCCAAGGCAGGCCTGGTCGGGATCGCCCGTTCGCTGACCCGCGAACTGGGAGGGCGCGGCATCACCGCGAACGTCGTGGCGCCGGGCTTCATCAACACGGACATGACGGCGGAGCTGCCCGAGGCAACCCAGAAGGACTACCTCTCCAAGGTCCCCGCCGGCCGCTTCGCCGAGGCCTCCGAGGTCGCCGGCGTCGTCCGTTGGATCGCCAGCGACGAAGCCGCCTACATCTCGGGCGCGGTCATCCCGGTCGACGGCGGCCTCGGGATGGGCCACTGACCCAGGGCCCATTTGCCCTTTGCGCTTCCGACCGGGGGAGCGTGTACTGGAGTTACAGCCCCGGACTGCGCAAGGGCAGGGGCATGGAATCAGGAGGATTATCATGGCTGACCTCAGCAAGTTTTCTCCCTCGGAAGTGCTGGAGCCGATCCGTCGCTTCCTCGAGGGCGAGCTGCCGATGATGCCGTCAATGAAGGTGGAACAGTTCCTGGACGGCAGCACGCTGGTGGTCCGGGCCGAGGTGCCCGGGATCGATCCCGACCAGGACGTCGACGTCTCCGTCAGCGAAGGCATGCTGCACATCAAAGCGGAACGCCAGGAGAAATCCGAGCACAAGAGCAAGTCAGGCTACCGCTCCGAGTTCCGCTACGGCTCCTTCTCGCGCAGCATCGCGCTGCCGGCAGGGGCAAAGGAAGAGGACGTCACGGCCACCTATAAGGACGGGGTCCTGGAGGTCCGGGCCCCGGCTCCCAGGACGGCGCCGGACGCGACCGCCAAAAAGATCAGGATCGATCACGGCTGACACGCGGCGGCCCGCCGCCCCCGCCTGCGTCTCACTAACTCCTGACACCGGCGGCGGATCGCGGCAAGCGAAGCATGGCCGCCGATGTCAGGGGACTCAAGACCGATGAGGAGACCTATCCGCTCTCCGCCGGGCAGCCCATAAGCGGGACGATCAGCGGGACGGCATCCTTTGCGGCGGAACGGATGTTCCAAGGGCCGGGTCTTACTATTGGGCGTATGAAGGTTAGTAAGGTTCGGGGACGCTCTGGGCGGAAACTTCAATGACCGGTGACAGGGACCGGGATGCTTCAAGGCGCCCGCGGCAGGCCCGGCCACGTGACGCTCTTGGACGGCCGCTGCCGTACGGAAGCGCCGGCGTCGAGCCGGTCTCCGAGGAGCCGCTGCCGCCGGCGCAGACCTTGGTCTCGGCCCGGAGCCTGGTGGAAGCCGGCCGGCCCTTCGCCGCCCATGAGGTACTCGAGGCCCGCTGGAAAGCCGGGCCGGCCGAAGAACGCAACCTGTGGCAAGGTCTCGCCCAGATCTGCGTCGGGCTCACCCACGCCGCCCGGGGGAACAGCGTTGGCGCGCTCCGGCTCTTCGAGCGCGGTGCGGCCCGGCTCGAGGAGTACGGTTCCGGCGAAGGGCCGACCTACGGGCTCGACTTGTCCGCCGTTGTGGATTGCGCACGTGATCGGATGCGCACCGGCCGTTGAGCGGCGGCCAGCGGCGGAGTCACTTGGAAATGTTGAACGGGCAGTCCCGCCCGCTCCGGCTACCGGGCGGTGGCTGCGAGCTGCGGTACCTGTTCGAGCAGACCGGCGGTGGTCACGACCGTGGCGAACTCCCCATGTAGATTCACCCCGGTCATCCGGGACAGGGCAGCTGCGGCAACGTTCTCACCGTCCGGAGCGGTGCGGTCAAAGGTGTGGGTGGCATCCAGGGGGAAATACACCCGGTAGCCGAGGTTGCCCCCGACTCGGGCCGTGGTCTCGCAGCAGTGGTTGGTGGTGATCCCACAGACGACCAGTTCCTCGATGCCGTTCTCCTGCAGCCAGGCGTGCAGGTCGGGAGTGCCGTGGAAGCTGGAGTTGACGTTCTTGCGCACCAGTAGATCCGGGCTGCCGGTGATGATGTCCTTGAACGCGTTGCCGGGGTTGTCCGCGTGCAGGGGCGAGGAGGAGGAGGTGGAGTCATGGCGGACGAAAATGACGGGGCGGCCGGTTTCTCGCCAGCGGGCCAGGAGGGCCGCGATGTTCGCCTCACAGGAGGGGTTATCGCGCGGACCCCAGTAGGCGGCGTCATCGAAGCCCTGTTGGGCGTCGACAATCACCAGTGCGGCGCGGGGATCACGGGTGAGGGGCAGGGAAGAAGTCTTCACTTTCGCGATGATAGCAACACCGCTGCTCGTACTCGCGGGCTTTGTTCGAGGACAGCCGCGCTGGGGCACGCCGGACCTGCGACTGGCTGCGCCGTAGGCAGTTCAGCGACAGGGACGATTCAAAAGTCCGGTCCTTCGGACGCTCCGAAGGCGGCATGAGCGGACGTAGCCGGCCGGCCGATGGGCTCGAGCTGTGATCGCGGACTACGCCCGAGGAACGTTGTCGCTTGGAGTTCGATCCCACCCATTGTCATGCAAGGAGCCTGAAGTTACCATTAGTTCCGGCCCGAGGAGGTGAGTGATGCTCGACGAGACGGACCTCCTGCAGGCTCTGCGGCGTCACTGGGAGTACTCAGGCAAGGACGAGGACGTCGCCCACGAGATCTACCACGACGACGCGGTGCTTGAGTTCCCTCAGTCTGGCGAACGGTTCGAAGGCGTGGAGAACTTCCGCGAATGGCGACGGCAGTACCCGGCGAGGCTCAAGTTCCACACTCGGCGAATCACTCATCGTGCCGACCTGGTCGTTGTGGAGAACCTGATCAGCTACGACGGCGCGCCATGGATGTACACCGTCAGTCTGATGGAGTTCAGGGGCGACCGGGTTGCGCACGAGCGGATCTACATCATGGATGGCTGGGATGCTGCGGAGTGGCGCACCGCATGGCGCGCCGAGGGGTCTGCAGACCCGCCCCCGCCACCTCCATAGCTCGACAGTTTGTACTCGCACCATGGAGCCCCCACCGCCGACGAGGCCGACCAGGTCCGTGACCTCATCCACCTCGACCGCTTGCGCGCCCCGATGACTCATCAACAAATGACGCCTACGAGATGCTTGACGTTGCGATTTCAGAGGGCGCGCATACGTTTTGAGCCAGGACTTACGGCGTGACCCGATGCGGCCGCAGCCACTTGAACGAGGAACTGTACGACCAGCAAAACCTGGACCACATGATCCGGCAACGGTGAAAAGCCAGAGGTGGCGGTCAAAACAGGCCCACTCCGGCGGCCTGGGGTCTGTTTGGGGAACGCTGAGCGGGCGGTTTCCCGGCGGGTGTAGTGCGACACCTGAGCTGGCGAATTCCACTACTGCCAGCCGGTGACTTGGGTGAGGACACCGCGGCAAGCGGACGTGCTTACGGCGGTCCTCACCAGCGCCGGAGGCCCCGACCATTCGGACCTGACTCGTCCCCATTGGCCGATCCCCTCGCGGGACACCGGGCCGCCAAATAGCAGCGACAGAAGACCGCGGCGTGCTATATGGTCGGAGACATGGCAGTTCAGCGGATGGACAACGTCGCCATCGTCGTCGACGACCTGGACGCCGCTGTCGCGTTCTTCACCGAGCTCGGCATGGAGCTGGAAGGCAGGGGGCCGATCGAAGGCCTTTGGGCGGACCGCACCGTCGGACTCGACGGCGTCCGGAGCGACATCGCGATGATGCGGACCCCGGACGGCCACAGCAAGTTGGAGCTGACCAAGTACCACACCCCCGCGGCATCCGGCGCCAAGCCGGAGAACCCGCCGCCCAACACGCTGGGTCTGCATCGCGTCATGTTCGCCGTCGACGACATCGATGACACCATCGCCCGCCTGCGTCCCCACGGCGCCGAACTCCTCGGCGAGGTGGCGCAGTACGAGACCATCTTCCGGCTCTGCTACCTCCGCGGCCCCGCGGGCATCATCGTCGCCCTGGCCGAACAGATCGGCTGACGCCGGAGAAGACCTTCACAGACCATGGCCTCACCGGCGCCAACCGGGTCCGGCCGGGACTCAGCGAAGCGAAGGGCCGCCTCCGGGGGAAGCAGCCCAAGCTTTCCAAGGCACAGGAGGCGCACCTGGTCTCCGTTCACCGGGCAGCGACGCACACGACGGCGGAACTTGCCGAACTCTTCGCGGTAGCGCGCTCAACCGTCTGCCGTGCCATCAAACGCGCAGACGACGCCGCATGACCGCTTAGCGTGAATTACCGTACCGGTCCTCCTCGGACACTGCTTTTTTGTGGATCCCGAACAACTGAAAAGTCTCCGCCCGCTGGCATGATGGACTGCAGACCCGCAGTATTTGGATGTTTGGAACAAAGGAGCTCGAATGGGACTGCTGGACAACAAGACCGCGATCGTGACCGGTTCATCGCGGGGAATCGGCGCGGAAGTCGCCAAATTCCTCGCCGCCGAGGGTGCGGCCGTCGTCGTGAACTACCGCCAGAAGGCGCCGCGGGCCAACAAAGTGGTCGCGGAAATCGAAGCCAACGGCGGCCGCGCCGTCGCTGTCGGCGCCGACCTCACCACCCAGGAGGGCGTGCAGGCACTGGCCAGCGCCGCCATGGAGAACTTCGGCTCGCTCGACGTCCTGGTCCTCAACGCCTCCGGCGGCATGGAATCGGGCATGGAAGAGGGCTACGCGCTGAAGCTCAACCGCGACGCCCAGGTCAACATGCTCAACGCCGCCGTCCCGCTCATGCCCGAAGGCTCCCGCGTGGTCTTCGTGACCAGCCACCAGGCCCACTTCATCAACACGGTGCCCACGATGCCGGAGTACGAGCCGGTGGCCCGCAGCAAACGCGCCGGCGAGGACGCCCTCCGCGGGCTCGTGCCGGACCTCGCCGGGAAGGGCATCTCGCTCGTTGTGGTCTCCGGCGACATGATCGAGGGAACGGTCACGGCGACCCTGCTGGACCGCTCCAACCCCGGTGCCATCGAGGCCCGCCGCGCCGAAGCCGGCCGGCTTTACTCGGTGTCCGAGTTCGGAGCGGAGGTCGCCAAAATGGTGACGGCCGACGTCGGGACCGGCCACACCGAATACGTCGGCGGCGGCGACTACTTCGGCAAGAGCGCCGAATAAGTTGAGCTGACCAGGTCAGCAGAACAGGCAAAGGCCGGGGCGGTTGCCCCGGCCTTTGCAGTATCCAAACGTTCAGGAAGCGCGGTTACACCCCGGCGATGTGCCGCACGGTGTCGAGGTAGGGAAGGTTCACGGCGGCGTCGGCCGCGGCGCGGACCGCGGGCTTGGCGTTGAAGGCAATGCCGATTCCGGCGGCGCCCAGCATGTCCAGGTCATTGGCGCCGTCGCCCACGGCGATGGTGTGCTCCATCGGAATGCCTTCCGCGGCGGCCCACTCGCGCAGGTACTTCTCCTTCGCCGCACGGTCGACGACGTCGCCGAGCACCTTGCCGGTCAGCGCGCCGTCGACGATCTCGAGCTCGTTGGCGATCCAGTAGTGCAGCCCGAGCCCCTCGGCGATCGGGCGGAGGATCTGGTTGAAGCCGCCGGACACGACGGCCACGGCATGGCCGGCCGCCCGGAACGCCGCGACGAGCTCCGCCGCGCCGTCAGTAAGTTTCACCTCGGCACGGACGGAATCGACGACGCCGGCCGGCAGCCCGGCGAGCACCGCCACCCGGGCGTGGAGGCTCTGGGCGAAGTCCAGTTCGCCGCGCATGGCCGCCTCGGTCACCGCCGCCACTTCCTCGCGCTTGCCGGCGTGGGCCGCCAGCAGTTCGATGACCTCCTGCTGGATCAGGGTCGAGTCGACGTCCATGATCAGGAATTTCCGCGGCGCGTTCCGCAGGGCGGCAGGAACGAGCGCGACGTCGACGCCGTCGACCCCGCTGTCCGCCACGGCCCGGCGGAGCCCGGCCAGCGCAGCGCCGGTGGGCGCGGTGTCGGATGATCCGGTGCCGGGCTCCAGGGCGCAGTCCGCGGTATACACCTCGAAGCGGCCGTCGCCGGTGCGTGTTTCCGCGTCGCAGGCGAGCCCCGCTGCAGCGAGCAGCGCGCGCACGCGCTGCACCTCGGGAAGGGAAAGTTTCAGGCCATAGCTGACCGCGGTCACGTGCGAACTCATGGCTGCAATCCTAGCGAGCGGGCACGGGCGGCCCGAATTCGTTGCGCTTCGGGGCCGGCTGCGTGACGCTCCGGCGGCGCTGCTGCGCCTGCCCGGGGGCGGACGCGGAACCCGCGGACGACGCCGGACTGCCGGGCCGGCGGTCCGGTTATCAGTCGTCCGCTCTTTTGTCCTAGTGTCTACTCCTATGAGTGATGTTTTGGAAATGGCCGCAGTCAGCGTTGTGCGTGGGGCAAAGACCCTCCTGGACAAGGTGGACTGGCAGGTCAAAGAGGGTGAGCGTTGGGTGATCCTGGGCCCCAACGGCGCCGGCAAGACCACTCTGCTGCAGATCGCGGCGGCCCGGCTCCACCCCACGAGCGGCATGGCCGGCATCCTGGAGGAAGTCCTCGGTGCCGTCGACGTCTTCGAACTCCGGCCCCGGATCGGCCTGTCCTCGGCTGCCTTGGCCAACCAGATCCCGGAGCAGGAAAAGGTCCTCAACGTCGTCGTGACGGCAGCCTATGGCGTCACCGGCCGCTGGCGGGAGGGCTATGAGAAGGACGACGAACGCCGCGCCTTCGGCCTCCTCAACGAATGGGGGATGGGCCCGCTGCTCAACCGGCCATTCGCGTCGCTGTCCGAAGGCGAGCGCAAGCGCGTCCAGATCGCCCGCGCCCTCATGACGGACCCGGAACTGCTGCTGCTCGACGAGCCGGGCGCCGGGCTGGACCTGGGCGGACGTGAGGACCTCGTCCACCGGCTCAGCGAACTCGCCCTGGACGATTCCGCCCCGGCGATCGTCCTGGTCACCCACCACCTTGAAGAGGTCCCGCCCGGCTTCACGCATGCCCTGCTGATGCGCGACGGCGGCGTGGTGGCCTCCGGCCCCATCGCCGAGGTCCTCAGCGCCAAAAACCTGAGCGAAACCTTCGGCCTGCCGCTGGACGTCAGCGAGGCCGCCGGGCGGTACACCGCCACCGCCCGCCGCTGACGGGCCGCTGAGCGCGTGGAGTACCTCAACGGCGTCTTCATTTTCTTCGCCGGGCTGTGGGCGGGCACCATCAACTCCGTGGTGGGTTCCGGCACGCTCGTTACCTTCCCGGTGCTGATCGCGCTCGGCTACGCGCCAGTCACTGCCTCCATCAGCAACGCCATGGGCCTCGTGGCCGGCAACGCCGCCGGGGCCTGGGGCTACCGCAAGGAACTCGCGGGACGCGGCAAAGCGCTGCTCCGGCTGCTGCCCGCCTCGCTGCTGGGCGGCATCACCGGCGCCTACCTGCTGTTGCACCTGCCCGAGAAGGTCTTCGGCTACGCCGCTCCCGTGCTGATCGTCGTGGCCCTGCTGATGGTGGTCTTCCAGCCGCGGCTCCAGCAATGGGTCCGGAACCGGGAGCAGAACCCCGAGCACGCCATCCGCGACCGCAGTCACGGCATCCTGCTCGTGGTGCTCGTCTACCTGGCCGGCGTCTATGGCGGGTACTTCGTCGCGGCCCAGGGGATCCTGCTGGTCGGCATCCTGGGTGTCTTCATGGCCGGGACCATCCAGAACGCGAACGCCATGAAGAACATCCTGGTGCTCGGCGTGAATATCGTGGCCGCTGCCTCCTACCTGCTCTTCGCCTTCGGCCGGATCAACTGGGCGGTGGTGGGGCTGATCGCCGTCAGCTCCCTGATCGGCGGGATAATCGGTTCCAAGGTCGGCCGCCGGCTCTCACCGGTGGTCCTGCGCGGGGTCATCTTCACGCTGGGCATTGTGGCCCTGGGCTTCATGATCGCCAACCTCTTCAAATGACCTGCCCAAATAGCCTGCTGAAATAACGTGCCGAAATGACCTGCCCATGACCTTCCACTACCTCGACTCCGCCGACGATCCGCGGGTCTCCGACTACACGCTGCTGACGGATGTGCACCTGCGCAAGATCAGGGAACCCGCGGAAGGCCTGTACATCGCCGAGTCCTCCCGGGTGCTGCGCCGCGCCCTCGCAGCCGGCCACCGGCCCCGGTCCTTCTTCCTGGCCGAAAAGTGGCGGGAGGACCTGGCCGACATCTTCGCGCAGTACCCGGACGTGCCGGCCTACATCGGCTCCGCGGCCCTCCTCGAGGAAATCACCGGCTTCCACCTGCACCGCGGCGCGATGGCCGCCATGCACCGCCCGGCCCCCGTCCCGCTGCCGGACCTCCTCGCCGGCGCCCGGCGGGTGGCCGTGCTGGAGGACATCGTGGACCACACCAACGTCGGCGCGATCTTCCGCTCCGCGGCGGCGCTGGGCGTGGACGCCGTCCTCGTCTCGCCGCGCTGCGGGGACCCGTTGTACCGGCGCAGTGTCCGGGTCAGCATGGGCACCGTGTTCCAGGTGCCGTGGGCGCGGCTCCAGGACTGGCCCGGGGACCTGGCGGTGCTCCGCCGGCATGGCTTCACGGTGGCGGCCCTGGAGCTCACCGGGGACGCCGTCGGCCTCGACGAACTCGCCGCCCGCCAGCCGGAACGGCTGGCCCTGGTGCTCGGCACGGAAGGCGCCGGGATGAGCGAAGGCACCCTCGCCGCCGTCGACCTCGCCGTGAAGATTCCGATGCGCGCGGGCGTCGACTCGCTCAACGTCGCGGCGGCGTCGGCCGTCGCCTTCTGGGAACTGCGGCCCCGGGACTGACGGTCCGGCCGCGGCCTCGCCAGGGTGGTCGTCCGCGCTGCGGAAATCCGCTAGAATAGGTAGCTGGCTGTGACGTGCCCCCGGGCACCGAACCGCCATCCCATTCATACCTGGCAGCTGGCAAAATCCAGTTGTGCGAACAAAGGTCCCATTATGAAGTCTGATACCCACCCGAAGTACGAAGCTGTTGTTTTCAACGACCTGGCTTCCGGCGTCAAGTTCCTGACCAAGTCCACCGTGTCTTCCAAGAAGACCATCGAGTGGGAAGACGGAAACACCTACCCGGTCATCGACGTCGAAATCTCGTCCGAGTCCCACCCGTTCTACACGGGCAAGCAGCGCATCATGGACTCTGCAGGCCGCGTCGAGCGCTTCAACGCTCGCTTCAAGGGCTTCGGCGGCAAGAAGTAACTTTCTTCCCCAAGGTCTTTTTGCAGGAAAGCCCGCACCGTCACGGTGCGGGCTTTTTTGCGTCCAGCGTCGGGGTCTGAGGGGGATCGGTACGGAAATTCACGATTCGGGCGCATCGGTGCGGATTTCGGCTTGTGACTGTTAACTACGTTCGGCTGTTAAATCGCAGCTTGAAATGGCGGTTTTGCGGTTCCGTTGAGGAACCGCTTGCGGGACGCCCGAGCGGTTAGTTGGGTTGCAGGGGTAGAGAGCCCGTGCGTCACTGCTTCAGTTCGCGCAGGAAACTGCGGAGGTCGTCGATGAGAAGTTCCGGCTCTTCGAGGGCGGCGAAGTGGCCGCCGCGGTCTTCGATGTCGCTCCAGCGGACAATCGTGTTCGCCTGGCTCGATTGTGAGCGGATGCCGACGTCGTGCGCGAACTGGATCGCCGCGGTCGGCACCCCCGAGTTTACTGGCGCGGCGCCCCAGGAGCTTTGGGCGTAGCCGACGTAAGCGGACGAGCCGCCACTGGCGGTGAACCAGTACAGCGAGGCGTTCGCCAGGATCCACTCGCGTCCGAGGATCTCATCAGGCAGCATCTCGAGTGGCCAGGTCCAGGCGCGGAACTTGTCGAGCATCCAGGCCAACTGAGCAACAGGCGAGTCGGCAAGGGCGACGCCGACGAGGCCAGGCCGGGTGGACTGGATGGCAATGTAGCCAAACTCCTCGTTCATGAACCTACCGACGCGCGCAATCCGGTCCTGGTCGAGCGGGCTCATCGCGACCCGGGCATCCTCGCCGATGTCGCTTGGGAAGCCAAGTGCTCCGTTGACGTTCACGCCGATCACCCGCTCGGGTGCCACGCGGGCGACCTCCGGGGAGATGGAGGCGCCCAGGTCGCCGCCCTGCACCGCGAAGCGCCCGTAGCCGATGCGGTCCATCAGCTGGACCCATGCCGCAGCGATGTGCGCGGTGGTCCAACCGGCGCATTGGAGCGGAGTGGAGAAGCCGAAGCCGGGCAGCGAGGGGATGATCAGATGCGCGGCATCTGCCCTGTCGCCGCCGTGGGACTCCGGGTCGGTGAGCGGGCCGATGAGGTGCAGGAACTCGAGGAACGACCCGGGCCAGCCATGGGTGAGGATCACCGGCGTCGCATCCGGCACGGCAGAACGAACGTGGGCGAAGTGGATCCGCTGGCCGTCGATGACCGTCGTGAACTGCGGGACCTCGTTCACGCGCGCTTCGAAGGTCCGCCAATCGAAATCCTCGGTCCAGGCGCTGACGAGTTCATGGAGGTAGCCGCTGGGGATGCCCGTGTCCCAGCCGTCTCCGGGCAGCGGGGCGGGCAACCGGGTCGCGCGAAGGCGGGATGCCAGATCGTCGACGTCTGCTTGCGGGATGTCGACGAGGAAGGGGGTGATGGTGCTGTCGTGTGCGATGTTCATGAGAACACTCTCGCAGGCAAGGCGGACAGCTTCTGTCCTGCTATTCGGGGATGATGGATCCATGTGGGATACGCCCGGACGGATGCTACGACTACTGGCGCTCTTGCAGCGACGGCGCGACTGGAACGCCGAGCAACTCGCCGAAGAGCTCGAGGTGACGCCACGCACCGTGCGGCGGGACATCGGCCGATTGCGGGAGCTCGGCTACCCCGTCACGACCGTGCTGGGTGCTGGGGGCGGCTATCAACTCGAGGCCGGAGCGTCACTCCCGCCCCTCATGTTCGACACCGACGAAGCCGTCGCCGTCATGGTCTCACTCCAGGACATGGTGGCCAACACCGCCACCGGCACCGCCGAGGGCGCCCTGAGCGCGTTCGACAAACTGCACCGGGTCATGCCACCCCGTTTGCAGCCCGTCGTCGAGGCGCTCTCGGCCCACACCAGCAGCCTCGACCTGGGGACAGCAATCGGCGCACCGGCTGAACCGGTCAACATCACCACGCTCGTGCTCCTCGCGCGCGCCTGCCGCGACCGCCGACAGCTCCTGTGCCGGTACCGCCGCTACTCGGGCGAGACCGGAAACCGGCAGCTCGAACCGTTACACCTCGTGCACACGATGGGCCACTGGTACCTCCTCGCCTACAGTCTAGAGGCCGCCGGCTGGCGCACCTTCCGCGTCGACCGCCTCAGCGAAGCGCAGATCACGAACAAGCCCAGCTACCCGCGGAAACCGCCAGCCGAGGACCTGCACGAGTACGTGACGGCGCAATTGGCGGCCGGATGGCGGCAGGTCACCGGGACCGTCCGAGTGCACGCTCCGTGCGCCAAGGTCGACGCCTGGGTCAAACCGGCCTGGGGAACCGTCACCGAGGAGACTGCTGACACGTGCATTGTGAACGCCGGCGCCGACAGCTACCAGGCAATGGCCAGATGGCTGCTACTCATCGGCGCCCACCTCACCGTCCTCGAACCACCAGAACTCCGCACCGCATTCACGGACCTCGCATCGGACATCGCCCGCATCGCCGACGACACCCCCGGCGGGGAACGTGCCATATAACGGTCCCCCCTACGGGAATCCGAGCCGCTGACCTCCGACGTTGCAATGTCGAGCAGAACACCGTCCTGTAATTCTCCGCGGTATTTGGCGTGTATTTGGCGGCGTTATGTGGCGCGGTCAGCTGCCGATGAGCAGGGTTTCGCGGGCTGCTTCGACGACTTCTTTTGTGATGCTGTTGAGCTGGTTGATGTCGCGGATGCGCGTGATTTGGGTGAAGAGGCGTTGGATGAGCCGGAAGTTGCCGTTGGTGATGCGGGCGACGGCAGCGATGGCTTCGGGGTCGGTGAAGTCGTGGGGGTCGATGGTCAGGCCGAGTTCCTGCCAGCGGTTTGTCAGGACGAAGGTGAGTTCGTCGGTGCTGAGGGTCCGGTAGTGGTGGGCGAAGCCGATGCGGCTGTAGAGCTGGGGGTAGCGGGCGAGGCGTTTTTCGATGCCGGGCATGCCGATAAGGACGACGCCCATGGTGTGGCGGTCGAAGTAGTCCCTGACCTGCTCGAGCGCTGGAGGTTTGAGCCGGTCGGGCTCGTCGATGATGAGGAGTTCGGTCTGGCCGGATGCCCGCGAGTCGCGGTGCTCGAAGACGTCGATGTTGCCGTTGTGGGCGTATTCGACTGCCCAGGAGATCTTCTGGCAGGTTCGGGGTAGTTCGCGGTCGATCTGTCGGGGGCTGATGGTAACGGTGGGGGTCCAGAATGCGGTTCTGGCCTCGAGCACGCGGGCAGGTATGGGCTCGGTGTTGGTTTCGCCGGGCCGTTGCCATTGTTCCCATTCGGTCGCGCCGGCGTAGGCGCGTGCGGAGAGGGTTTTGCCGACGCCGGGCGGGCCGTAGCAGACGCCGATGTGGCGGTTGGTGCGCACCGCGGTGGCGAATTCGGTGAAGCGCCGGTGCTCCTTGGTGACGAGAAGTGCCGGTGTGTCGGGCGGCACCGGTGGCGGGGCCAGGGAAATCTCGCCGAGGTCGTTGAAGAGGAAGCGGCGTCCGTCGTCATTCTCGTTCGTGGCGGGCATGGGCGTTCCGATCCTTGTGGTCAGTCTTCGGCGTAGGTGCGGAGCCGGTGCTGCTTCGGATCCGCGGGTTGCCCGCCGGTTTCGGCAGGTTCGGCGGGTGCCGGCGGCGCGTAGCGGTCGTCGGCGGGGAGGGCATCGGGCGAGGCTGAGTCTGGTGCGCAGCTGCTTCTTCAGTTCATTCCGGCGTGCTGATCTGGCGGCCTTGAGCTGCTTGAAGGTGAAAGAACCGGCGGCGAGTTCGGGGGCGATGGCACGGCAGAGGAACGTGTCCTGGTGCCAGACGCGGATCTCGGCCATGTCCCGGGGGTCGTAGCGGATGGTGACGGTCTCGCCGACGAAGGCGGAAAGTGTGAGGTCCAGGTAACGCAGGCCGTTGAAGTGGATGCCGTCGCGGTGGACGATGCGCTGGTGTGCGACGGTCAGGAGCAGGAAGTCAAGGTCCTCGGGCCGGGCGGGCATTCTGGGGACCCAGCCCCCGGCCTGCCAGCGTGCGGCGGGGACCTCTCCGGTTTCGGAGTGCGTTCGTTGGTTGTATTCGTCAACGATGAACCGCTCCAGGGCTGTGTCGAGCTGCTCGAGGGTCATCGTCGGTGCCGTCACCGGGGTCCCGCGGGTGCCGTGCGGGATGAAACCGGGAAGATGCGGCAGGAGCCCGTCGGTGATGGTGGGGGGGGTAGAACCGCTCAATCTTCCCGCGGCCCTGCGGCACACCGGGGAGGGAATGGATGAGTCGGATGTGCGTGTCAAGGCAGACCCGTTCAAGGTGGGTGCTGGTGAAATCCGCGCCGTGATCGCTGTAGAGGAGATCGGGAAGACCCATGAGCGGCCAGGCCGGATGCTTCTTGCGCTGCACGGCCTGGTGAAGGGCCAGTGCCGTCTGGAGCGCGGTCGGCGCACCGGTGAAGACGGTGTAGCCGGCGACAAAGCGGGAGTAGTCATCGAGTACGACGGTCAGCCACGGGCGTGCGCGGGTGCCGGCGGCGTCGACGATCTCGATGTCCAGCTCGGTGTGGTCGCACTGCCACTGCTCGTTCGCGCGGCTGGCGGTACGCCGGTAGACCAGCTCGAACCGGTCGCGGTAGGCGGCGTCGCCTTCGAGCGCGATTGTGCGCAGTCCGGGATCGATGGCGGCAACGACCGCCCGGACGGTCGTGTAGCCGGGGGCGGGAATGCCGCGGTCGAGCGCGACGGCACCGATCCGTCGGTGGATGAACGCTATGGTCGGCGCCGGGCGGCGGAGCGCGAGGCCTTCGATCGCGCCGACGATTTCGGGCGGGAGCGAATGGCTCCCGCGGTCCGAGCGTGGCCGGCGGCCCAGGGCCTGGACCGAGCGCCGGCGCGGAATCCTGCCGTCCACCGTTGCAGCGTGCGGAGGGGGATGCCGGCCTGGCCGGAGATCCTGGCGAGGGGAACACCGGCGTCGAGGTGCTGCCGGAGCAGTGCCGCGCGGTCTTCGGCCGACAGCCGATGCTTCATGACCGGTGTTCCTCGGCCGCCTGCCGGTGGCGGTAGAGCGTGGCGCGGCTCCAGCCGACGAGCCGGGCCGCGTCCTCAGCGGTGCGTCCCTTCGAGCGGGCGTCTTGGGCGATCGCGAGCTTTTCCGCGGTCACAACCGGATCCGAGCGAGGCCGGCCGAAGCGGGTTCCGCCCTGTCTGGCCGCGGCGATGCCCGCGTTGACCCGTTCGACGATCAGCTCCCGCTCGTATTCAGCCAAAGTCGCAAGCATGTTCAGCATCAGGCGGCCCGACGTTGTTGTGGGGTCAATTCCGTCCGAGATGGACCTCAGGTGCACACCGCGTTCCCGCAGCAGGTTCACCGTGTTCAAGACATCGATCAAGGATCGGCCGAGCCTGTCCACCCGCCACACGACGACGGTGTCGCCCGGCTCCACATACGCGAGGAGCTTTTTCGTCCCGGGCCGCTCAATAGCGGTCTTGCTTCCGGAGGTGACGTCGGCGAACACGTCGCGTTTCTGCACCCCGGCGTCGACAAGTGCATCGAGCTGCAACCTCGCGTCCTGGCCCGACGTACTCACACGCGTATACCCGAGATGGCTCACCCGGCCATTGTGCCTCAGAAACCCTCAGCCAGCACTCACCTGAGACGATTCACAGTGAGACACCTTTCCAAGACACGGGGCGGCCCGGCACGACTCCGATTCCTTCGATCCTCCACGACACGACGTCCGTGTCTCGAAAAACTGTTGGTTTCTAAGACCCGTGAGCGGTTTCCACCACCGAACAGAACCTCGAGCTGCTCCGGGCCGCCGGCGCAGCCCGGGTATTTGCCGATAGCGGCATCAGCGGGTCCACGATAGAACGCCCTCAGCTCTCCAAGGCCTTGGATCGGCTAGAGGCTGGTGACGTTCTCACCGTGTGGAAGCTCGACCGTCTGGGACGCAACACCCGGCATGTCTTGGACATCATCGAGAACATCCGGGAACAGGGAGCGGGCTTTCGCTCGCTCATTGAAGGATTGGACACGAGCGCGACACGATGATCGAACGCACCAGGGCAGGACTCGCCGCGGCCGCAGCCAACAACCGCCACGGCGGAAGACCCCGCAAAGTAGACGATGCTGCCGCTGCCAGGGCCAAAGAACCCAAAGACAAAGGCATCAGCGCATCCGACATCGGCAAGATACTCGGAGTCTCCCGCGCCACGGTCTACCGATACCTCACATAGGCAACGCCAGGAGCGGTCCCGGCTATCTACCTCCGACATCGTCGTAGTCGGACTCTTTGTGCGGGGTCTGCCTTGGGCCGTGCTGGCTCAGGGCTGCTCCTGGGTCTGGTCGGGGGTGGCCACCCAGATGGTCCGGGTGGTGCATGGTTCCAGCTCGATGTCGTCCGGGAATCGCTCCAGCAGGTTTGCCACGGCGTCGCGGTCGTCCGCGGTCAGGGCTGCCAGGTGTGAGAAGCGCGCGAACCACTGCTTGGCGTACTCCCGTGCGGCCGGGGTCACGGGTGCGATGGTTGTCACTTCGGACTGGGTGACGCTGAACCCGGCGGCCTCGATGACCGGCGTCCAGTTCGGGTGGTGGTTCCACCCCTCGGCTGCCGCAGCGGCGTGGCAGCGCTGCTCCAGCAGCGCTCCGCGCGGATCGCTGAGGAAGCGGGGCAGAGCGGCGAGCTCGACGACGACCAGGACCCCGCCCGGCGACAGTGCCTGGCGGACTCCCGAGAGGAGCTGGGCGGGGTGGGTGACGTGGTGGAGTGAGGACGATGCCCACACCAGGTCAACCAGCGCTTCGGTCACTGCATCCGCCGTCATGGAGGAGCCGGCAAGCGTAGGGAAGCCGTCGTCGAGGTCGGCCTCGATCACGGCGAAGCCCTGCTTGCGAAGCAGCTCGAGCATCTGCGGGTCGTTGTCGATGCACGTCACCGTGGCGTCGGGGTACCTCTCGCGCAGTAGCCGGCTACCTGCGCCGGTGCCGGCGCCGAGGTCAACGACGCTGCGCGCAGTTGGCACCCCGGTCAAGCCCAGGACGGCTGCGAGGTGGTCGCCGAACACTTCGGCGTCGAGGTCGAGGACGGGGTGCTGGTCATGACTGCCAGGTCGCTGGTGGTGCTGGTGGTCGTGGTGCCGCGTCGGGTGGGGCTGGTGATCCATGCTGATTACCTTTCTACTGTGGCCGCAGGGCCCATGTCGGTGGCTTTCGGTCCATCATCAAGGCCATGGCGTCGGTGACCGAGCACGGTCTTAGAGACGGCTGCTTCCGAGGCGGCGGAGAAGGGGCCGAAGTGCCCCTCAACGGCCCGTCGGGTTTCCTCTTCGATGAGGTCGGCGTTGATCCTTGCGCCGGTCATGACACCCTCGGCCGCCGCGGTGATCACCTGGGCCGTTAAGTTGGAGACATTGCCCGCCGCATACACGCCGCGGGCGGTCGTCGCACCACCCATATCGCCGGCCTCGATGAACCGTCCGGCCCCCGACGGGTGCACCTGGGAATTTAGCCCGAGTGATTCCAGAAGCGCGGATCTGGCCTCCATCCGTGTTCCGACTGCCAGGGCCTGTAGGTCGAACGAGGGACCCTGGCGGAGCGTGAGCCCCGTGAGGATGCCATCGACAGCGTCAACAGAAGCCACGGCGCCGTCAACGACCGTTACGGACCGTGCGGCGAGCTTGTCCCACTCCTCGTCGGTGGGTTCCACGGTGTCGTTGAGGAAGAGGGTGATATCCCGGGACCACTGCCTGAACAACAGTGCTTGATGGACGGACAGCGGGCCTGTGCCCAGCACTCCAATCCGTTGCCCGCGGATTTCCCAGCCATGGCAGTAGGGACAGTGCACAACGCCCTTTCCCCATTGCTCCCGCAGCCCGTCGATGGGAGGCAGTTCGTCTGTCAAGCCGGTGGTGACGAGGAGGCGTCTGCCGGAGAACCGGCGGGCATCTCCGAGGATCACCTCGAACCCATCGGGGGTTCGCCGCGCAGAAACGGCTTCGCCGTCAATGACCGTTCCTCCATAGGAGAGCACTTCACTGCGTCCGACGGACAGGAGTTCCCCGGGCTTCATACCGTCCCTGGAGAGATAACCGTGTACACCCGCCGCTGGTGCATTGCGGGGAGTTCCGGAATCGATGACCAGCACCGAGCGCAGCGCCCGGCCCAGCGTCGTGGCCGCGCTGAGTCCCGCCGCGCCGCCGCCAACAATCACAACGTCATACCGTGTGGTGTCCATACTGATTTGCCCTTCGATGCGTACTAAAAGTTCGCCGCCAGCGTCCGCGTGCGGTTACAACAGCTTGTATCGCATGAACGAGGTTTGACAAAACATATTGCCGATATGGCAAAGTTGGGGGATGGCAAATGACCTTGACAATGTTCTCGGGGCGGTCGCCCCCCGGCTTCGGGCACTTCGTACGGAACGGAACCTCACGCTCGGAGATGTCTCTACCGCTTCCGGAGTATCGGTTAGTACCCTGTCCCGCCTAGAAGCGGGCCACCGCAGGCCAAACCTAGAAATCCTGCTGCCCCTCGCGAGGTTGTACGGTGTTCCCCTCGATGATCTGGTCGGCGCCCCGCCCACCGGGGATCCGAGAATTCATCTGCGGCCCATCACCCATGGCGGCATGACGGCTGTTCCGCTCACGCGCCGCCCAGGCGGATTACAGGCCTTCAAGATGGTGCTTGCCGGCGAGACCCGCGGGGCAGAGCCCGACCCGCGCGTTCACGAAGGCTACGAATGGCTTTACATCCTCAACGGACGATTGCGTCTGGTGCTGGGCGACAAGGACTTTGAACTTCGCCCTGGCGAAGCCGCGGAATTCGACACCCACACACCGCACTGGTTCGCCAGCGCTGACGGCAGACCCGTCGAGTTCATCAGTCTGTTTGGACAGCAGGGAGAGCGGATGCACGTACGCGCACGGCCCAAGCCCTCATAGCCGAAGAAGTCCGATGGGTTCAGTCCTTGATACCTGCCCGGTAAACGTTGGCGGATCCATCGATGACCCTGCCGAACCGGTGGGCCGGCTCCTCTTCAATGTCCTCGGCATGGTTGCAGAACTTGAAGCAGACCTTATCCGATTGAGAACACTCGAAGGCATGGCAATTGCGAAAAGCAAAGGCAAGCTCCGCGGAAACAACCCAATCTCAGACCCGCCAAGATCGCGGCATCTCCGCGCCGTTCACGCGGCCTGCGCACACACCCAATACGAGTTGGCAGAACTGTTCGACGTTTTTCCGTGCCACCGTCTACCGAGAGCTCCAGCGGGCCCAGCCGCAGAATCGTGACATTTAGCGCTGCAAGAACACCGCCACTTATCGCTGTGATCCACAACACCGTCCCGCAGGACCCGTTATGCCGATGTCGGCATAACGGGTCCTACGGGAATCGACCGGCCGCGGAAACGCGGCGATCTCGATCCAAAAACTTTGAGTGGCGGTTGCTCCGTTGGAGGACCGGCTTACGGGACGTTTGGGGGCTACGAAGTCGTCTTTGGAGTTCGGATTGCAGACCATAAGGCGGGACCGGACTGTCGCCGGTGTCTATGTCGCCTCCCCGTTACCTAATGGAGTGTGAGGGTCCGTGGTGGCGGGATTGGCGGTCCGCCGCTGGTAAGTGAAGCGGTGGCTGCCCCCCCCCTGCGGCGGACCGCCCGAACATTTCAGGTTCCGGGGCGGGGCCGCCATCGTGAGTAGCAACGTGCAGGGCAGCGGATGGGGGATCGTCGCTCCTCTGCGGCCACCTTGCCTTCGCACCCGGCCGTTTCGGGGGTGGTGGGTGATGGCGTGGACGGTGAATTACTGCCTGCCTTTCGGAACGGTCTTGCGTGACTGGCGGCTGACCGGGAGTTCTGGGGCAAGAACGCCGCATCAATTCGAACATGCCGAGAATCGCAGGCAGGGGCCCACATCAGGCCAGAGCCCAACTCACACTGAGCGCGGGGACTATGCCTAGCTGAACAGTCACCCTTCGGCAGATTCTGCCGGATGGAGATGGAGCAGAATCGGGCGGACGGAGCTATCGACCTAGCGTTTACCGCTTGAGCTCGACCAGATAGCCGTGCAGTTCGCCGTCGCCGGTGTTCTCTGTTGTGTGGTCGGTCGCAGGTAAGTACATCGGCTGCCCCGCGGGTAGTTCCATCTCCGTTGTTTCGCCGCCCGATTCCGAGAACCGGACCTTGCCCGCCTCAAGCATGATGGCCACGAGCGCCGGGTGCCCGTGAACATCGGTCTTGGCGCCGGGCGCCATCCTCACCTCCAGCACTCGGACCTGGTCGTTCTCGAGCACGACCTTGTAGATCTCCGGTGCAACCTTGACCGCGTCCTCCGCCATGATCCACTCCACTCCCTCGTATCGGTGCTGCCGGCAACCACGAATCCCCTGCGGACAACATTCAAGTCCTTCGTTGCCGTCGAAGTCAACGGCCCCCGTTGACTCATGAAAGATAGGCCCCCACGCGGGCATCTTTCATGAGTCAACGCGCGGTGTTGACAACGGGTAACTTGGGGGCCAGCATGGCTCTGTTTCCGACCGCAACAGAAGGTGAGCCATGTCAACGGACGAGCTCAAACGCATCGATGACCAGGCGATGACCGCCCTGAACAACCACGACGCCGACGCGTTCCTGGGCATGTTCGCCGACGTATTCGTCTGGCATGACTGGACTGTCCCGGAGCCCATCCGGGACCTGGAGGGAGCCCGCCAATACTTCAATGCGTGGATGACCGCTTTCCCTGACTTTCAGGAAAAACAGACCGACCGGATCGTCGGCGAGGACGCGGTCGCGGTGGAAGTCGAGTTCACCGGGACGAACACCGGGCCCATGGTGATGGGCGGAAACGAGATCCCGGCAACCAACAGGGCCGTGACCGGACGCGGGACCTACATCGCCCGGATCCGGGACGGAAAGATCGTGGAGTACCGGACCCACCCCGACGTAGCCGGGATGATGATGCAATTGGGACTCATGGCCCAGGAATAGGCCCGAGCCCGAGGGCCGGTGCGGAAGTGGAGTCCGCAGTCATATCCGCGCGCCGCCGGCTCGTCGGCGTGCCGGGTCGGTCGTACCCGACGTGCTGCTGCGGACAAAGTATGGAGAAGATCGGCTGAGCGGCCCTGACCTGCGCAGGCGTAGCGTTGGTGCATGGAGAAGACCGGATGCGCGGTGGTCGGCGGCGGTCCGGCCGGCATGATGTTGGGCCTGCTGCTGGCCAGGGCCGGAGTGCAGGTGACGGTGCTGGAGAAACACGGCGACTTCCTGCGGGACTTCCGTGGCGACACGGTGCATCCGTCCACCATCCGGCTGATGGACGAGCTCGGCCTGGGCGATGAATTCCGCCGGCTTCCGCAAAGCCGCCTGCGAAGCGTCGCTTTCCCTGTTCCCGGTGTCGGCCAGGTGACGCTGGGTGATTTCTCGTTGCTACGGCCGCCGTACAACTACGTTGCCATGATGCCGCAGTGGGACTTTCTGAACTTCCTGGCCCGCGCCGCCGCACTGGAGCCCACGTTCACCCTGCGGATGGAGCAGACCGCGACGTCGTTGACGTTCGACGGCGGCCGTGTCACCGGCGTCCGCTACCGGACCGCCGACGGGAGCGAGGGCGCGCTTCGCGCGGACCTCGTCGTCGCCACGGACGGAAGGCACTCCGTGTTGCGACGGGCCGCGGGATTGCAGCAAAGGGATTTTCCGGTGCCGTTCGACACCTGGTGGTTCCGGCTGCCCCGCTATCCGTTCGAGCAGGGGGAAGTGGCCGGGATAGTTCCCGCCTTCGGGAATGGCGAGGGCGTGATTGCACTGTTCCGGGATGACTATTACCAGATGGGTTACTTCGCCCCCAAAGGCTCGGACGGGCGCATCCGCAGCGAGGGAGTGGAGCGGTTCCGGCAGCGGATCGCCTCCGTCCGGCCGGACCTGGCGGACCGTCTGGACGCCATCCGTTCCCTGGATGACCTGCACTGGCTTGACGTGCGGTTGGACCGGCTGCGGCGCTGGTACGTGGACGGGCTGCTGTGCATTGGCGACGCCGCCCATGCGATGTCGCCCGCGGGCGGAGTGGGCATCAACCTTGCCATCCAGGATGCCGTTGCCGCGGCGGCGCGGCTGGCGCCTGCCTTGCTTCGCGGCAACGTCACAGTGAAGGACCTCGCGGCGGTCGAACGGAGACGACGACTCCCCACCGATGTCATCCAGACCGTCCAACGGATCATGCACCACGAGGTGTTTGTTCCGCTGTTCACCGGGAAAAGGACCGGTGCTCCACCGGTCCTGCTGTTTTTGGCCCAGCAAGTTCCGGTGGTGAGGGCCGTCCTGCCCCGTCTGCTCGCCTTCGGCCCCCGGGCCGAACACGCCCCCGGCTTCGCAAGGCGCCCGCAGCAGCGGCTGGCACAATAGCAACGACGTCCGTTGGGGGATCCGGCTCGGACCAGCCACTAAAACTGGATCCCATGACTGCCACCCTTGACACTGCCGCTGCCCGTGCCCGCCTGGTGGAACTGATTAAGGAACTGGCCGTCGGCGTAACCATAGTTCGTGAGTCTTCATGTGAATGTTGTCCGGGTTAGCGATCGAACGTGGTTCACAAGCGGGTTGGGCGGGATCGAGCTTTCCTGGAGAGGATCCCGAGATCTGCCCTTGTCCATAGAAGTGCGAGGATCAGCAGCATCGTCGGTATGGACACGATGACTGCCCCTGCTGAGGCTGCGGTGTCTTGATCGTTCCCATCGGCGTTCGGGGCAGCGAGCATCACGGATGCATACCCGAAGTGTTCCACTGCGGTCCCGATGAGCGCGGCAAACCAGACCCATCTGGTTTGACGTTCGCGGCCCAGGAAGAAGCCCCCACACAAGAGTGCCGAGAGCCGCAATCCCGGCGAACGTCAGGACCACACCGGCTGCGGGCGGTCCTGGATCGCCTGGCAACGCCGTGGCGATGAAGGCAGCAGCTGCCGGTAACCAGATGCCCAGGGCCGGTGCCCGGTCGCGTGGGTATGTGCTCATCTGACCTCCATGGCTCCGGGATCTTATGAGCGAACCTAGCGTGCACCAACGTTCGGCGGCCCCGTGGGTTGGTTAGTGATGCCCGGAGCATTGTTCGGGAGAGTTACTTCACCGGGCGTTCCATCCGACTCGCCGCCAAAGGGACGAGCCGCGTCGTTCGTGACCTCGTCCCCAGTCGCTGGCGTATCTGTCGCGTTAGACCCGCCCGAGAAATCGCCCGCTCACCCTTCCCCCAACGGGACGGATTGCGTTCAGCGCAATGTTGCGAAACCTGTTCGGCAAGCACCGAGGCGGCCTCTGCGCTGGAATGTTCCATATTGCCCAGGACCTCAACCAGTGTTTTCGCAGCCTTTGCCAGCTGCAGCGATGCCCTCGACAAGCGGGGCAGAGACTTCAACCGGGTCGCCGTGGAATCCCTGGCCGCCTTGCGGAGCACGCGATAAGTGACGATGGCATCCAGGGCGTCACACAAATCATCGGCAACCTCGGCCGTCAAGGCCCGCACCGCGCACAGCAGGGTCGCGGCCCGGCGTGGACCCGACAACCCCTGAAGCGCCGATGCCTTACTCGCCAACCCGTAACGGGCCAGGGCATTCATCCGGCCCGCGGGTACCGTCTCCACATCAGCCACCGGACCACTTAGCGTGAAATTCCGCACCAGTCCCAGACCCCGCGTCCGGCGGGCTGCGCTCTGCGCAGCGGCAGCGTGGCAGGATTAAGGGCATGACATCCCTTCCCCCGCCCCAGGACTTCCGCGGCGCTGACGACGGCAGCAACGGCCACCACGGTGAGTACAAGGTCCCCGGCGGCAAGCTGGTGGTGGTGGACTTCGACGTCGTGGACGGGCACTTGGCCAAGGTCTCGCTCAGCGGGGACTTCTTCCTCGAACCCGACGAGGCGCTGCTGGAGATCAACCGGGCACTCACGGGGCTGCCGGCGGACTCAGGGGCCAGGGAAATCGCCGACGCGGTGGCCGCAGCACTGCCGGCGGAAGCGGTCCTGTTCGGCTTCTCCGCCGACGCCGTGGCGATCGCCGTCCGCCGCGCCCTCGCGAAGGCCACCGGCTGGCTCGACCACCACTGGAACATCATTGCGCCCTCGGTCCTGCCGACCCACGTGAACGTCGCCCTGGATGAGGTCCTTACCGAGGAGGTCGGCGCGGGGCGGCGCAACCCCACCCTGCGCTTCTGGGACTGGGAGGAGCCGTCCGTGGTGATCGGCAGCTTCCAGTCGGTCCGCAACGAACTCCACCCCGAGGGGGTGGCCCGGCACGGCATCAGCGTGGTCCGCCGGATCAGCGGCGGCGGGGCGATGTTCATGGAGGCCGGCAACTGCATCACCTACTCGCTGTACCTGCCGCAGACCCTCGTGGACGGCATCAGTTTCGCCGACTCCTACGCCTTCCTGGACGCCTGGGTGATGGCGGCGCTGGCGAAGGTCGGCATCAGCGCCTTCTACGTTCCGCTCAACGACATCGCCACGGACCAGGGAAAGATCGGCGGCGCGGCGCAGAAGCGCCTGGCCAACGGCGGGATGCTGCACCACGTCACGATGAGCTACGACATCGACGCCGAGAAGATGGTCCAGGTGCTGCGGATCGGCAAGGAGAAGCTCTCGGACAAGGGCACCCGGAGCGCGAAGAAACGGGTGGACCCGCTGCGGCGCCAGACCGGCCTGGCCCGCGCCGAGATCGTCGCGGCGATGATGGATGTCTTCACCGAACGCTACGCCGCGACGCCGTCGGAACTGACCGGGGCCGAACTCGACACTGCCCGGGCCCGGGTGGCGTCAAAGTTCGGCACCGCGGAATGGCTGCACCGGGTTCCCTAGCACCTGGACGGCCAGCCCCGGATCGTGCCGCATAATTGCCGAAGACCCGAACCCGGAGAACGGGAGTAGCGAAATGCATGTGTTGTTGTCGACCTATGGGTCGCGCGGGGACATCGAACCCATGGTGGGACCCGCGGTGCAGCGGCGATGACCGGGCATGCGGTGGTGATCGCCGGCGGAGGCCCGACAGGGCTGATGCTGGCGGGCGAGCTGGCGTTGGCGGGCGTCGACGTCGCCATTGTCGAGCGGCGCGCCAGCCAGGACCTCCCCGGCTCGCGCGCAGGCGGTCTGCACTCACGCAGCATCGAGGTCCTCGATCAGCGCGGAATCGCCGATCGGTTCCTCTCGCAGGGACAGGTGGCCCAGGTCGCGGGCTTCGCATCGGTCCGTTTGGACATCAGCGACTTTCCCACCCGGCACCCCTACGGGCTCGGGCTGTGGCAGAACCACACCGAGCGCATCCTGGCCGCCTGGGTCGACGAACTGGCGGTGACGATCTACCGCGGACGTGAAGTCACGGGTATCGCGCAGGACGACACCGGCGTCGACGTCGGGCTGTCCGACGGCCAGTCGCTGCGCGCGGAATATGTCGCCGGGTGCGACGGAGGCCGCAGCCTGATCCGCAAGGCAGCCGGCATCGGGTTCCCCGGGTGGGATCCGACCACCAGCAGCCTGATCGCCGAGGTCGAGATGACCGAGGAGCCGGAATTGGGCATCCGCCGCACTCCCTCGGGCATGCACGCCCTCGGCAAGGTCGAGTACGGGATCAAAGACGGCGAGGTCGTCTACAAGCCAGGGGGGACGGTTGGGGTCATGCTGACCGAGTCGCACGTCGGCACGAGCGAGCCCACCCTGCGCGATCTCAGCGAGGGCCTCATCGCCGTCTACGGGACCGACTACGGGATCCACAGTCCCACCTGGATCTCCAGGTTCACCGATATGACCCGGCAGGCCGCGGCCTACCGCGAGAGACGGGTCCTGCTGGCCGGCGACGCGGCGCACGTGCATTCCCCGGTCGGTGGGCAGGGCCTCAACACCGGTGTACAGGATGCGGTGAATCTGGGCTGGAAGCTGGCCCAGGTGGTCAACCGGACGTCGCCGGAGAGTCTCCTGGACACCTACCATGCCGAGCGCCACCCGGTCGCTGCCCGCGTGCTGCGCAACACGATGGCGCAGGTCGCGCTCATGCGCGTCGACGATCGCATCGAGGCGTTGCGCGACACCGTGTCCGAGCTGCTGAACATGGACGAGCCGCGGAAGCGCTTCGCCGCGATGATGTCCGGCCTGGACATCCACTACGACCTTGGCGAGGGGCACCCACTGCTCGGACGCCGCATGCCGGATCTCGACCTGGTCACCGCCGACGGCCCGCTGCGGGTCTTCACCCTGCTCCACGACGCCCGGCCGGTGCTCCTCAACCTCGGTGAGCCCGGCGGCGTCGACATCAGGCCATGGGCGGACCGGGTCCAGCTGATCGACGCCCGATACGGTGGTACGTGGGAGCTTCCGGCACTCGGGGAGGTCGCTGCTCCCGCCGCCGTGCTGATCCGGCCCGACGGATACGTGGCCTGGGTGGGAGACCGGGCCCAGCCGGGGCTCGCAGACGCGCTCACCACCTGGTTCGGACCGCCTCTCGCGGCGTAGCGTGCCCCGCCCCCGAGCCCGGCTGCGCCCGTCGCTCCCTCATATGCTCAGCCGAACGTGCAGTCTACGATGACTTTTCTCAGGGCGGACTCGAGGAGGGCGAGTTCCTGATCGTCGAGCCGCTCGACGAACAATTTCGACACACCCTGAAGATGGACCGGCACGGTTTCGGTCACACGTGCGACACCGGCGTCGGTCAGAGCAACAACCACGCCGCGCCCGTCCCCGGGGGCGTTCGCCCTGCGGACCAGACCCTCATCGACTAACCTCGCGACGCGGCGCGTCAGCCCCGAGCGCGAGAGGAGCGTGCGGGCAGCCAGGTCAGTCATCCTCAGCCGCCCGCCTGCCTCGGCCAGCTGAGCCAAAACGTCGAAATCGGCCAGGCGCAGGCCGGTGTTGTCCCTGAGATCGGTGTCGAGCTGGCGCATCAGCGTCGCCTGCGCCTGCAGCAATGCCCGCCAGGCACCCTCTCCGCGCCGGCCCGGCAGCGACTCCCGGACAAGCCGGCCGAAGAGAGCGGCTACATCACCGTGGGGGGAATTTTCGTGCATATCCACCAGTTAACTCCATAGGTACTTGCAATCGCAAGCACCTCTGAGCGGTGAGGAGGACCGTCTCATGAGTGAAATCAAGCCCCTCAACAGCACACTCGGCCGTGGATTCTCGGCCCCGGCGGAGGACTCCCGGGTAATGCGAACCGCGGCGGCGCTGGAAGAGCACGGGATCACTGTGCTTCGCGCCGCGAACGCAGCAGTGGCCAAACGGATCGTCCTCGATCTCATCCCGGCGGGATCGCAGGTGCACCACGGCGCGTCGCAGTCACTCGAAGCTTCGGGCATCGCCGGGCAGATAGCGGGCTCCGGAAGGTACGAGTCCCTCCGGTCACGCGTCTTCGGCATGGACCGTGCGACGCAGGCCGACGAGATCCGCCGCCTGACCGCCTCGCCCGACGTCATGCTCGGCAGTGTCCACGCCGTCACCGAGACCGGGTCCCTGGTCACCGCCTCCGCGAGTGGCAGCCAACTCGGCCCCTACGCAGCCGGCGCGGGGAAGGTCATCCTCGTGGTGGGGACGCAGAAGATCGTGCCCGACCTGAAGGACGCACTCCGGCGCATTGACGACTACGCCTTCCCGCTCGAGGACGCGCGTGCCCAGGCAGCGTACGGCATGCACAGCGGCGTGAATAAAGTTCTCATCATCAATCGCGAGTGGATACCCGGCCGCATCACCGTCGTCCTCTGCGATGAGGCACTGGGGTTCTAGCCATGCCTGACTCGACGCTGGGTGTGGGGATCATCGGGGTCAGCCCCGTCCGGGGCTGGGCTGCCACCGCGCACATCCCGGCACTGCGCGCGCAGCCGGCGAAGCGTTCGGGGTGCGTGCGGTGTTCGCAGACCACGGGCAGCTGCTGGCCCGACCGGACATCGACGTGGTCGCCGTCACTGTCAAGGTCCCGCACCATCGGGAACTCGTCTCCGCCGCACTTGCCGCCGGCAAGGCCGTCTACTGCGAGTGGCCACTTGGCCGGGACATCGACGACGCCAGGGCGATGGCCGCACTCGCCGCCGGGCACGGGGTGCATACGGCCGTCGGGTTGCAGGCCCGCCAGGCCCCGGCGATCGGGTTCGTCCAGGAGCTGCTCAGCGACGGATACGTCGGCGAGGTCCTGTCAACGACCATGGTGGGGCTGTCGGTCCCGGGCAACGCCGTGGTCCAGCCCAACGCCTACATGCTCGACAAGACAAACGGGGCCAGCGTGCTCACGATCGCAGCCGGGCACAGCCTGGACACCCTCAACCACGTACTGGGCGAGTTCGCCGACCTGTCGGCCGTGACGGATCTTCGCAGGCCGCTCATCACCATCAAAGAGACCGGGGAACAGATCGTCAAAACGGCGCCCGACCAAATCGCCGTGATCGGCACCCTCACGTCCGGAGCGACCGCCAGTGTCCACATCCGTGAGGGAGTGGCCGGCGGCACCGGGTTCCTCTGGGAAATCAACGGAACCGACGGAACGCTCCGGATCACCGCCGACGCCGCATACCCCGAAATCTACCCCCTGACCGTGCGGGGAGCGCACGGGCGGAACGAGCCCGCCGAGCTTGCTGTCCCGGCGGCGCTGAGGCAGAAATGGCCCGCGCTCACCGGCCTGGAAGGAACGCCGGCCTATAACGTCGGGCGCGCCTACGCGGCGTTCGCGGCAGACATCGACAGCGGGACCCACACCGTGCCGGACTTCGCCGCCGCCGTCGCACGCCACGAGCTCATTGCCGCGATCGAGAGGTCCGCGGCGTCAGGGGAACGTGTGAAGACCTAGTTCACTGAGCCGAACCGAATTATGACGAGATTTCATGAAAGGAGCCGACCATGAGACTCACCCACATCCCTCTCCGCCTGACCACAGGTGCATTCATCCTGAATGCCGGGTGGGGAAAACGCCACCTGGACAAAGACAGCGCGGCGGGGCTTCAGGCCATGGCAGCCAGGGTCATTCCGCCGGTCAGCAGAATCGACGCCGGGAAGTTCGGCAAGATCCTCAGCTACGCGGAAATAACCCTGGGTGCGGCACTGCTGACACCCTTCCTGCCCAGCCGCCTGGCCGGGATCGGTCTCGGGATCTTCTCCGGGTCCATGTTCACCATGTACCTGAGGACACCAGGCATGACGCTGGAGGACGGCATCCGCCCCAGCCCGCAGGGAACTGCGCTGGCCAAGGACATCTGGATGCTCGGCATCGCCGCCCCCCTCGTGCTGGACCGCAAGCCCAGGCCTGGAGATGCAACCCGGCGGAGCCCTTCCTGAAGCGCCGCTAGGGCCGGCCCTGCGGGAGCGGCTGCTCCGTCTGCGGCTGTGTTGCCCGGCCCTGTGCTTTGAGGGCCCGGTGCAGCAGGCTGCGCTGTTCGATGATGATGCGCCGCAGGGCCCGCGGGGCGTCGGGGTGCTCCGCCAGCCAGTTATCGGTGCGGACGATCACGGCGTGCGTGTCCGGGGTCCCGCCCTGCCCGTCCAGGTCCTGCCCGGCCGGGTAGAGGCCGCGGACGATCCGGCTGGCGATCTCGATGCTGCGCCCTGCCCAGACCTGCTCCAGGGACTCGAAATAGGGGTCGATGAAGGGCGCCAGCAGGGCAGGGTCCCCGGTGCTGAACCCGGCGATGGTGGCGCTGAGGAGCTGGTTGGACAGGGCCGTCCCGTGCACGGCGGCGTCCCACGCGGCGGCCTTGACCGCGGCGTCGGGGCGGGCGGCGAGGGCCGTGGCGTGGCCGGACTTGCCGGCGGCGGTGTTGTCCCGGGCGAGCTCCGCGTCGAGCTGCCCGGGACCGGCCTGGCCGTGGGCGGCGAGGGCGTGCCAGAGGTTCCAGCGGAGTTCCGCGTCCACCGCGAGCCCCTCGATCACGGTGCTGCCGTCCAGGAGGCCGCGGACCAGGTCCAGGGCGCCGGCGTCGTAGCGGCTCGTGGCGGCCAGGGTCCGCGCCCACGCCAGCTGCCGGTCCGAGCCCGGCGCCGCGGCCTCCAGCTCGGTGGCCGCCGTGGTGAGGAACCCGTGCCGCACTGGGTCGCGTTCCGCCGCGGGGACGTACCGTTCGATCGCGGTGGAGGCGTTGCCGAGGACGGTGAGCAGCACGCCGATACCCGTTTCGGCGGGGCCGAAACGTTCCACGGCGTCCACGTAGCGGGCCGCGGGGGTGACGGCGTCGCGGGCGGAATCCCACAGCGCGGTCCAGCACAGGGCCCTGGCCATCGGGTCGCTGAGCCTGTCGAGGGAACTGCGCACCGTGGCTTCTGAGTGCGGGTCCAGCCGGACCTTGGCGTAGCTGAGGTCGTCGTCGTTGACGAGCAGCAGGGCAGGCCGTGGCATCCCGGCCAGCTCCGGGACGGCGGTGCGGGCGCCGTCGAGATCGGTCTCGACACTGCCTGTGCGGACCAGGGCGCCTGCGGCGTCGCGGTTGTAGAGCCCGATCCGGAGCCGGTGCGGCCGTGGTTCCTGTGCTCCGGTGACGGGGTCCTCGGCGTCCTGCACGACCGTCACGGCGCCCAGCACGGGGCCCGTGCCGCCGCCGTCGTGCTCCTCGATTTCGCAGGAGAGTGTTGAGATGCCGGAGGTCTGCAGCCACTGGCGGGCCCAGCCGGCGAGGTCCCGGCCGGAGGCGGCGCCGAGGGCGGCGAGCAGCTCGGCCAGGGTGGTGTTGGAGTAGGCGTGGTCCTTGAAATACTGCCGGGAGCCGGCGATGAACGCCTCGAACCCCACATAGGCCACCAGCTGCTTGAGTACGGCGGCGCCTTTGGCGTAGGTGATGCCGTCGAAGTTCTGCTTTGCGGCCTCGAGGTCCGGGACG
The DNA here is from genome assembly GCF_018224015.1 of Pseudarthrobacter albicanus. GTDB lineage: Bacteria > Actinomycetota > Actinomycetes > Actinomycetales > Micrococcaceae > Arthrobacter > Arthrobacter albicanus. The sequence continues at coordinate 2,230 of NZ_JAGPOT010000051.1, read as the reverse complement.
TCGGCGACGATCGGGTGCGTCGTGGGCAGCTGGTCCTGCACATAGGCCCAGGCCTTGCGGTTGCTGGCGAAGTTCACCCACGCCGTGTCCCAGCCGGTGGTCCGGTCCACGCCCAGGGTGCCCATGTAGTCGGCGAAGGATTCCTTGAGCCACAGATCGTCCCACCACGCCATCGTGACGAGGTCGCCGAACCACATGTGCGCCATCTCGTGCAGGAGCGTGTTGGCGCGGGCCTGGTACTGGGAGTCGGCGGCACGGGAGGTGAAGACGTAGCTTTCCGTGAAGGTCACCAGGCCCGGGTTTTCCATCGCGCCCAGGTTGTACTCCGGCACGAAGGCCTGCTCGTATTTGCCCCAGGGGTAGGGGAAGTCGAAGAGGTCATTGAAGAAGTCCAGGCCCTTCCTGGTCAGCGTGAACAGCGCCCCGGCGTCGAAGGAGGCCGCCATGGACGCCCGGCAGTACAGTGCCAGCGGCACGTCCAGGGTGGTTCCGTCCTTCAGCGTGCGGCTCCAGGCGTCCTCGGCCTTGAAGTACGGCCCGGCGAGGACGGTGGTGATGTAGGTGGACATGGCCGGGGTGGGGGCGAAGTCCCAGCGGCTGGTGGCCGGATCGCCGGCCAGCCCGGTGCGGAGCGTCTCGGCACCGTTGGAGGACACCTGCCAGTGCGAGGGGGCCAGAACATGGAAGGTGAATCCGGCCTTGAGATCGGGCTGCTCGAAGTTCGCGAAGACCCGGCGTGCGTCGGCGGGCTCGTACTGGGTGTAGAGGTAGCACTGGCCGTCGGCCGGGTCGAAGAACCGGTGCATGCCCTCCCCGGAGGTGCTGAAGAGCGCGGTGCCGGTGACGGTGACCTGGTTCTCGGCCTGCAGGTTGTCGAGCCGGATCCGGGAGCCGTCCACGACGTCGGCGACCGGCAGTTCCCTGCCGTTGAGGAAGACGCTGTGCACCTCGGCGGCGATGAAGTCCAGGAAGGTGGTGGCACCGGGCTCGGCGGCGGAGAAGGTGATGGCGCTGCGGCTCGGGTAGCCGGCGGTTTCGGGGTCCGCGGCGTGCCGGACGTCCAGGGAGACGTCGTAGCTGTGGGTGGTGATCAGGGCGGAGCGTGCTGCGGCTTCATCCCGGCGCAGGTTCTGGTTCGACACCCCGCTATCTAACCATGCACGCCTGCGGTCAGCGCGCCGGGAACATCAGCGCGGCCGCCGCCAGGCCCAGCACGGCAATGAGCAGCCAGGAAGCCAGCGCGGCCAGCAGCGCCCGGGCGCCGGTGTGCAGCAGCGCACCGACCCTGACGGCCGAGCCGAGGCCGAACAGTGCCATCCCCAGCAGGAGGTCCTGCAGGACGGCGGCCGCGTCCAGCACCGGCAAGGGAAGCCAGCCGGTGGAGCGCAGCGCCGCCAGGGCGACGAAGCCGACGACGAAGAGGGGGACCACCGGCGGAAGCGCGGCGACGTCGTCGGCGGAGCGGCGGTGGTGCAGGCCCGCGGCGGCGACCATCGGCGCCAGCAGGATCACCCGGGTGAGCTTGACGACGACGGCGACGGCCAGCGCCGAGGCGCCGGCGGTCTGGGCGGTGGCGACCACCTGGCCGACGTCGTGGACCGAGGCTCCCGCCCACGCCCCGAATACCTCCGGGCTGAGCCCCAGCGGCTGCACGAGCAGGGGCAGCACCCCGATGGCGAGGGTGCCGCAGAGGGTCACGAGAGCGACCGGGAGCACCGTCTCCGGCTGCCGGATCCGGCGCACGGCGGCCATCGCCCCGATGGCCGAGGCCCCGCAGATCGAAAAGCCCGTGGCGATCAGCAGCGACACCCGGGGCGGCAGCCGGAAGAGCCGGCTGATGGCGTAGGTGCCGGCGAAGGCCGCGAGGACCACTCCCGTGATCAGCAGCAGGGCCTGCCAGCCCAGGCCCAGCACGTCCACGAGGCTGACCTTCAGGCCCAGCACCACGATCCCGCCGCGCATCAGGTGTTTTCCCGCGAAGTCCAGCCCCGGCCGGCCCGCACCGGCCGTCCACGCGCCCACCCCCGGCAGGTTGGCGGCCAGCAGCCCGAGCAGCACGGCAAGCGTCATCGCCGGCAGCACGGGAACCAGCGCATGGACGGCGAGGGCAAGCCCGACGGCGGCCGCGGCGGCCAGCAGGCCCGGGGCGTCGGCCAGCAGGCGCGCGGCGGCCAGCAGGCGCGCGGCGGCCAGCAGGCGCGCGGCGGCCAGCCTCAGGCGCGGGGCGCCG
>NZ_JAGPOT010000050.1 GCF_018224015.1 Pseudarthrobacter albicanus | reverse complement strand
GTGTTGCAACTCCCGTTTTTCGGGGGTGTTGCAACGACCGCTGGAACTCGCCAAAGACGGGCATTTCGTGTTTAAAACGCCGGACCCGATCCCAATCTCATCGGTGGATCAAGGCTAAGCGGTGTGTCTCTGCGGGCCAGACGAGCGTCACTCGACCGTCTTGATACCGAAGGACGAGGCGAAAACGGTTAATCGAGAATACGTGTCTTATTCAGAAGGCGATGTGATGCCCGGTCCCCGCGGGCTTAATGCTTGCCTCGTAGGTTTCGGCCCGAGTCATCGAACAGGCTCCATCACGCGGAGGACTGGTTTGCCGTTGACGTTCTCCAGCGGGAAGTACACCCGGTGGGTCTCCTGATCGACGGCGACGGTGTGGGCGCCGTCAGCGAGCCGGGCTTTGGCCAGTTCGTGGAGGGCCTTGCCCTGAACTTCAAAAACTGAGACGACGCCGCTTTCGGCCGCCACATAGAGCCGGTGCAGTCCGGCGTCGTAGGCGAGGACATCAGGACTCTGTCCGACATCGATCCGTGCTGTTGTCTCTTTTGATTCCAGGTCTACGACGAGGAGCTTGGCGTTGCCCTCGCACGCGACGAAGGCCAGCCGGTCGGCACCGTCGATGTAGAGTCCGTGGTTGCTTTCGCAGCCGGTCACGCCGATGCGGCCGGTGATCTGGTTGGTGGCTGGATTAACGGTGATCAGCTGGTTGGTGGTCTGGACGTTGATCATGATGTTCCCGCTCACGGGATCGAAGACCGTGTTTCCAGCTTCTCCGCCGATGTCAATGGACCCGGCCGCGGAGCCGGTGCCCACATCGATCACGGTTTCCGCGTGGTCGTGTTCGTTGGAGACGTACGCCCTGCCATGGACGGGATCGTAGGCAATGCCGTCCGGCGTGTTCCCTGTCGGCACCCTGCCGGTGACGGTCAGCGTTCCGGCGTCGATGATGACGGCCTCGTCGGTGCCCGACGCCGAGGCCAACACCCGATGTTGATCGGGGGCCAGGGCAATGCCGTGGACGGAGGCGACGCCGTCTATGGTGGCCAGGACCGAGGGCCCGGCCAGGTCAAGGACGTGCACGGTGCCGTCCCCGAGGTGCGAGATGTAGAGGCGGTTGGTCAAGGGATCGATCACCTGGTAATCCAACCGCGTACTGGCCCCGGGCAGAGGAACGTCCTGAACCAGGGTAAGCGGGAGCTGACCTGACGATTCGGACGCCGGAGGCGCACACCCGGCCAGACCCGCCAACACAATACCCATGAGGGCCGAAGCAATCAGCAGGGTGGGCAGACTGAATGTGTCTTTCATCGGATCCGCCACACCGACCACCGGATCACGACGTCAAAGATCGCTGCGGCCAGCGCCGGCCGCAATGTGGTTCGCACGAATCGGCCGTCTGAGGTTGGGCGCCGTTGCGGCGTGCGACTTTCGGCTGTGCCGCGTTGACGTGCACCGGTCGCGTGAGTCACTCATGGGAGGGTTCGCCCGTGATCAGGTGGTCGGCGTGGTTGATGGTCTCCCGGATGAGCCGGACCAGGTGCCCGTCGTGGAGTGAATAGATGACGTGCCGGCCGTCCTTTCGGGTGTCCACCAGACCGCTGAGACGGAGTTTGGCCAGATGCTGGCTGACCACGGTCCGGGGCACTCCGGCCGTCTCGGTGAGGTCGGTGACGGTCTTCGGTCCGTTGGAAAGCTGCCAGAGCAGGTGCAGGCGGGTCGGCTCTGCCAGCATCCGCAGCGTCCCGGCAGCTGTTTCGAGTAGTTCCGGACCCGGTGCGACCGGGTGGACCAGGGACGGCTGGTCAGGAACCGGGCTGAACGCGCTGTCAGGCTGGCTGCTCAACGGTCTGCTCCTCATTAGCGGGTTCCCCGGATGCCGCGGCGGTGTGCCGGGGCCAGGACAGGAATGCACCTGCACTGCCTATCATCGCAATAATTGTCAGTGCCACGGCAGCCCAGCCCAAGCCCGCGGCGGCGCCGACCCATCCGGCCAGCGGGTAGGTCAGGATGTAGCAGGCGTGGGAGAGGGAGAACTGCGCCGTGAACACATAGGGGCGGGTGTCCTCGGTGGAGGCATCGCGCAGCAGCCGGGACGAGGGCGTGAGGATCGTCGAGTTCGCAGCACCCAGCAGAAACCACAGCCCCAGCAAGAGCCACCACCCTTCCCCAGGGGAGGCCAGGAACGTGACTGCGGCGGCCCCGCCCAGCACCGCCGGGATCAGACCGGCTCCGGTGAGCATCACGGCACGGTCCCCGAACCGGTCCAGGACCCGGGGCGCGGACAAGGCAACGATCATCGAACCGACACCGAAGCAGGCCAAAGCCAGAGCCAGATCGGTCTCGGGCCGGTGCAGGACATCAAGGACGTACACCACCGTATTGACCAGCACCAGCGCCGTCGGGGCGGTAACGACGAGGTTCAGCGCCAGCAGGGACCGCAGCCGCCGGTTCCGCCAGAAAATCCTCGTGCCCAGAGTCGTCCGGTGCCACAACGACGCCTGGGGCCCGACCGGGGCCGCCATCTTCGGGAGGCGGGTAATGGTGACCATAAAGGCCGAGAAGAGGAAGCCGGCGACCGTGCCGATGAACAGCTTGTTGTAGCTGAGCACGGTCAGCAGCAGCGCCGCGGCCGCCGGACTGACAAGTGCCTCCATGTCATAGGCCAGCCGGGACAGGGACAGGGCACGTGTGTAGTCCCGCCCGTCCTTCAGGATCGTCGGGATCAGCGACTGGAAAGCCGGAGTGAATGTCGCGGAGGCCGACTGCAGCAGGAAGATCACCACGTAGATCTGCCAGGTCTCGGTGATGAACGGCAGGCACAGTGCCATGGCCGCCCGGATCAGATCCGCACCGATCAGCACAGGCTTTTCGGCAACCGGGCCACCAGGGCATTGATCACCGGAGCAAGACCCACATAGGCCAGCATCTTGATCGTCAGCGCCGTACCCAGCACAGCCCCGGCATTCTGGCCCGCCAGGTCATAGGCCAGCAGCCCCAGTGCCACCGTAAGCAGACCCGTGCCGATCAAGGCCACGATCTGGGCGGCAAACAGCCGCCGGTAAGTCACATTCCGCAGAACCGAAAGCGTCAAGCCAACCCCTTAAGTGCATATGTGCGCTGTTATGCACCTACTATAGTCCGGTTTCCCCTCCCACCTCCTGTCCTGCAGCCCATAGGGCGTTCTCGATAACGAAGGATTCCGAGAAGGGTTCGGATCGAGAATCGGCTGCCCTGCCCTTCGCAGCGGCAATATGGAAGCCCTGCGGTGGAGACTGACCCGGGAATACATCGACCGCACCTGAATCGTGCTCCTCACAAATAGTGCTCAAAAACGACAGGCAAGCCAGAGGCCTGAATCGAGTTTTGAGAAAAGAGAACTCATCTGGGCGTGTGCCGTAAGCCGGTCCCCCACTGTGATTGTTAGCCGACAATGGCGGTTAATTTTGTGATCTCTCAAGACATCGGTGACAGTTCTGCCTCAGGACACTGGTGACAGTTGATGTCTCAGCACATCGGTGACAGTTCCTTCCGAAAGACGCCCGCTGCGGAAGCGGGTGAGTGACCTGCCGATCCCGACGTATCCGGTGCCTTCCGGCGGCCACGCGTATTCGGCAATGACCTCGCCTTCGGTGTTGGCGAACATGATTTCCTCGAGATCCCAGGCGGCAATGACGATGCGTCCGCCCATCCGCTTGGTCAGGGAGAACATGGTCGTGCCGATCTTGACGACGCCGTTGGAATAGACCCGTAGCTTCCCGCTGCCGGTGTCTGCCGGGTGGGAGATGGTGCCACTGATATTCTCGGGTGCGCCGGTCTCGAGCTGGATTTCCGCGTCCAGGCCGGTTGTGGTGCCGTTCTCCGGTGCTTCCGTGCCGGCATCCACCGCCGGTTGGACCGCCGTGTTGACAGGGGCAGGATGCATGGCTGCCGGCCCTTGCGCCTGCGGCTCGGGAAGAACCGGCAGGGGTTTGGGCCTGGGTGCCTCGGCGACGGCCGTGGCGTCCCACGACTGCTGCGGTGTGATGCGCCCGGGCAGTCCCTGGTGCGGTCGCTCGGTGTTGTAGATCAGGTCAAATCGGTCGACCATCTCCTGCAATTCCAGGTAGGTGGATGCCAGCGGTTGCTTGTCCAGCCACCGGAACAGGGTCTGGTGGAAGCGTTCGTTCTTGCCCTGCGTGGTTGGCTTGTAGGGTTTGCCGGTGATCGCCTTGACCCCGAGCGAGGACACGTAGGTGACCAGTTGGCCTTCGACGCCGCGACGTGAAGGATTTAAAGCCGCTCCGTTGTCCGTCAAAAGCCGTTGCGGTACCCGTGGGCCTCGATGCCCTTTTTCACGACCGCCATGGCCGCTTCGCTGGTTTCACCGGATGCCACGTGGGAGGCGACCGCGAGGCGCGAGTGGTCATCTTGCAGCTGGAAGATCACGCATTTACGCCCACCGGTCAGGACATACTCGGTCGCGTCCAGTTGCCAGCACGCGTTCGGGGCCGGGTAGACGAACCTGCGGTACGAGGCCCGGGGTTTCTTCGCCGGCTCGGACCGCGCCACGTTCTTCTCGCGTAAGATCCGCGCCAGCGAAGCTGGCGAGGGCGCGTGCATCCCCAGGGACACCATTTTGTCGTGCACGCTGATCGGCCCGTGATCCAGCCCGGAGGATTCCAGGACGGCACGCACCCTCAGCGCCTCGTCCTTGAGGTCCTCGGTGAGCTTCGTGGGCGAGGTCTTGGGGCGTCGGGAGCGGGGCTCCAAGGCCGCTGCCTGGCCCTCGTCGCGTGCCCTGGCCCGGATCGCATGGAACGTCTTGCGGGTGATCCCGTGTTCGGCGCAGAACGTGGTGACGGCACCGCGTGGCGCGTCATCGGGCCACTGGGCGATGGCGAGGCGGATACGGGCATTGACAGGCTCATTCTTTTTCACCCGCCATTCTTTGCCACCACCACGGGCCGGCCAAACCCTGTTAACAGGGGCCGAAAAGTGTCACCACCAAAACCGGCCGAAGTGTCACCGATGTCCTGAGGCAGAACTGTCACCGAAGTCCTGCGACATAACAAATGGCGGTTAATTTGCAGATGGTTTGGCGGTTTCTGTGTCCTCAGTGGGTCGCGCGCAGTGGAGGCACCCCTCCTGAGAGCCGGCAGATGGTTCTACGGGCAACCGGTCGGTTTTGGCCCGATGTGTGTCTGGAGGTGGAGACAAGTGGGCAGGAAGGGGCGGGCTCAATCCCTGCAATCAGAGGGTTTTCAATAGCGGAAGGGGGTTCGGACGGTCCACGTTGGCTGGAAGTTCGTTGTGGGTGAAGTTTCCGCCGGGATGACCCTGGCCGACATCCAAGAGTGGTTCGACGACAACTTCGCCGTCGACGCCCGGATTCGTCGTACCGCATGGACCGCACTGTTCCGCATCCACAGCAGGATCGCCGACGGCTTCCGCACCGACAACGCGAAGTGTCCGCCCAAGGTTGCTTTCGCTATGGACTCTTCCGTCTGTGGTGGAGAGACGGCTTTGGGCCACACGTGTCTGACGGCGAGTCGGCCGCCCGGTCAAGGTTCCCGAACGGCATCAGAACCGCCAGCCCTTGATGCGTCTAACCGCCATTCCCTGCCGACAGCCGCACATTGGCGGACTCAATTCGGCGGCATGGAAGGCCCGAGCGCCAGGCCCATGACCGACGGCTCTCCCGGAATCCGCATGAGGACGGGGATTTTTGGGGCACGGAACGGCCGACGTGCGAACGCCTTCGGAAATTTCGTGTGGTCCACTGTTGAAGAAAACGATCTGTGCACTCGACTTCGGACATCTGTGCAGAGGAAAATGACAAGGGCCGCACACGACGGTGGAACTTACCGAACTCTTCGCGGTAGCGCTCGACCGTCTACCGTGTATCAAACGCGCTGGCGACACCACTGCTAGATCTGCTAGATCCAAAAAATTTCACCACCCCAAGCCGAAATCTGCACCGATGCGCCCTAATCGTGAATTTCCGTACCGATCCCCCTCGGACTCCGAATGGGCATGTCCCTCGGAGCCGCCGGGTGGGCACACGGGACATGCCCTCCCCTGGCCGCGGCCACTGGGCACAATCCCACCATGTCCGGTCCTTGCACCAAGGAATGGGCATGTCCCCCGGAGCTGCCGGGCGGGCACGCGGGAACCTAAAGGATCGTGCGGTAGCCCAGGAGCGCGGCCGTGCCCATTCCGCCGGCGATGCTGATCAGGGCCAGGGCAAGCTGTCCTTCCACGGGGTCGCGGCGCGCCTGGGCCAGCAGCCGGGTCACCAGCACCGCGCCGGAGGCCCCGTAGGCGTGGCCCAGAGCCAGGGCGCCGCCGTCGAGGTTGGCGCGTCCCGGGTCGATCCCCAGCCGGTCCAGGCACGCGAGGGCCTGGGAGGCGAAGGCCTCATTGAACTCCACCAGCCCGATATCCCCCGCGGAGAGGCCCTGCGCCGCCAGCAACCGTTCCCCGGCCGCCGCCGCGCCGATGCCCAGCAGTTCCGGGTCCACCCCGGCGGTGTCGGTGCCCAGCACCAGGAGCCCGTCGCGGGCGCCGAGTCCGCGCGCCCGTTCCACCGAGGTGATCACGACGGCGGCAGCCCCATCGGCGTCAAAGCAGGAGTTGCCCGCAGTGACGGTACCGCCCGCCACGAACGCGGCCGGGAACCGCGCCAGCAGCGCCGCACTGAGCCGCGGGCGGGGGCCGTCGTCGTCGCGGACGCTGTCCTCGACGGCGCCGGAACCGTCGTCCCCGACGGCGCCGGAACCGGCTGCCGCCGGACCGGGCAGCGGTATGATCTCTCCCTCGAACACGCCGGCGGCCGCGGCGGACAGCGCCCGCTGGTGGCTGCGGAGCGCGAAGGCGTCCTGCCGTTCCCTGCTGATGCCGAAGCGGCCGGCCACGTTCTCAGCCGCCACCCCCATGTCCGGATCGCCGTGGCCACGCGGTGTGAACTGGGCCCGGGCGAAAAACTCGGGTGCGCCGTCGCCGCCGCGGTGTGCCCGGAGCGGCGCGGTGCTGATGCTCTCCACCCCGCCGGCGAGGTAGATGCCGCCGCCGCCGGCCGCCACCAGCCGGGAGGCCAGCACGATCGCATCCAGTCCGGAACCGCATTGCCGGTCCACCGTGACGCCGGGGACGCTGACTGGCAGTCCGGCCTCCAGCGCCGCGAGCCGGGCCACGTTGCCGCCTCCGCCGACGGCGTTCCCGATCACGACGTCGGCCACCGCTTCCGGGGCCACGCCGGCACTTTCCAGCAGGCTGCGCAGCACGGGGGCCAGCAGTTCGTGGGCGCGGAGCCCCTTCAGGGCGCCGTTGGCGCGGCGGAGCGGAGTCCTGCGGGCGGCGATGATCACCGGCTGGCGGTCCTCCGGGAGGAGAGGCGTGCCAGCCGATGCGGGTTGCGCCCCTAGCCTAGGCAAGGCGCCGGATCCGGGTGTCTTTGGCGGTGACCCAGTCGAGCAGGAGTTGCCTGCTGACTTTTCCCCGGTCCGTCAGGGGAAGTTCGGCCAGGGTGAAGTACTCCATCGGCCGCTTGTTCCGTGCCAGCACGTCCTCGATGCCGGCCTTCAGTGCGGTGGCGCTCAGGGCGCCGTGGGACGGCACCACCCCGGCAATCACGCGCTGGCCGCGGACGTCGTCGGGCATGCCGGCGGCGACGGCAGCCGCGACGCCGGGGACGGATGCCAGGGCCAGCTCGATTTCGTGCGGGTAGACGTTTGTGCCGGCGGTGATGATCATGTCCGAGCGCCGGCCCAGCATGTGCAGCGTCCCGCAGGACAGGTAGCCCTGGTCCCCCACGGTGAACCAGCCGTCGAAGCAGCGCAGGGCCTGCCCGTCGTCGCCCCAGAGGTAGCCGTCGCTGACCATGCCGCTGCGGACGCAGATGTTCCCGTCGCGACCGTCCGGGAGTTGGGTTCCGGCGTCGTCCAGGATCCGGATCTCGACGCCGGGGAACGGCCGCCCGATGCCGGTGCCGCCCAGCTCCGGGGTCTCGCCGGGCCGCAGGCCGGAGCCGGAGACGAAGCTGAGCTCCGAGGCGCCGTAGTACTCGAAGATGGTGGCGTTGGGCGCCCAGCGGCGTGCCGCTTCGAGGGTCCGTGCGTCCAGTTTGGAGCCGGCGCAGATGATGCTGCGGAGCCCCGAGCCGTCGACGCCGCCGGTGAGGCCGCGCTCGCTGAGCAGCCTGAGCATGGTGGGGACCAGGACCAGCCGGGTGATGCCGTCGTGGCTGACCGCGGCGTGCGCGTCGCCGACGTCGAACTGCTCCAGGGTGTGGAACTCGGCACCGGCGTAGAGGCATTCGGCCAGGGCATACAGGTTCAGGCTGGCGGCCAGCGGGCCCGGAGCCAGGGTCCTGTCCTCCCGGGAGAGGCCGAAGAACTCGATCGAGGCGTCGAACGACTGCTGCCAGGAGCGCCGGGACCGGGTGAAGGCCTTCGGGACCGAGGTGGTGCCGGAGGTCAGGCCGATCAGGAACGGCGAATCGGGCGGCCCGTCGGCCAGGTCCTGCCCAAGGTCCGGGACCGGCACTGCCCCGGGTCCCGCGGGGCGCCCCGGAACCGCGGGCCCCGGAACCGGCGCCGCCGCGGGCCGAAACGTTTCCGGGATCCGCTCCGCGATCCCGTCCTGCAGCTGCTGTGGCCAGGCCGGATCCAGCACGGCGCAACGACGCTCCCCGGCCACGGCCGCCGCGAAGGCGACGGCGAAGCGCAGGGGGTTCTGTTCCGACAGGACGGTGACCGCGGGCGCCGCGGGAACCAGCGCCGCGGCGGCGTCCCGGAGCTCCGCCCAGCCCAGGCGCTGCCCGGCCGCGGCGACGGCGGTGCCGTCGGGGAGCTCGTCGGCCCAGCGCTGTAATCTGTCGAGAAAAGGCATCGGACCAACTTTACCGGCCGGGGGCGCCGCCGGTGCCGGTGCGGGATATTGTGACCTTATGAGTTTCAACGACAACGTCCAGCTGGACCCGTCACAGGTGCAGGACCGGCGCGGCATGGGCCGCGGAACCAAGATCGGCGGCGGCATCGGCGGCGGAGTCATCCTGCTCCTCGCCGCCCTGTTCGGCATCAATCCCCAACTCCTCGAAGGCCTGACCGGCACCACCGCGGGCCAGCAGGGGCAAAGCCAAGGCTCCGCCCCGGCCTGCGGCACCGGCGCCGATGCCGACGCCCGCCTGGATTGCCGGATCGTCGGGACCGTCAACAGCCTCAATGCGTTCTGGCCGGATTATCTGGCCCAGTACAACACGAAGTACCCCCGCCCGGAGACGGTGATCTTCACCGGCGGAACAAACACCGGCTGCGGCGCCGCGACCTCGGAGGTGGGCCCGTTCTACTGCCCGGCCGACACCACGGCGTACTTCGATCCGGGCTTCTTCCAGGAACTTGTGGACCGCTTCGGGTCCTCCGGCGGACCGCTGGCGCAGGAATATGTGGTGGCCCACGAATTCGGCCATCATGTCCAGAACCTGCTCGGCAACCTGGACCGCGCCCAGCAGGATCCGCAGGGCCCGCAGTCCGGTGCCGTGCGCGTGGAACTCCAGGCCGACTGCTACGCCGGCCTGTGGGCCCACTACGCCACCACCACGAACGATCCCCATACCGGGCAGCCGTTCCTGGATCCGCTCAAGGAAAAGGATCTGCAGGACGCGCTGTCCGCCGCCTCGGCCGTGGGCGACGACCGCATCCAGAAGGCCGCGACGGGCCGCGTCTCACCCGAGTCCTGGACCCATGGCTCCAGCGCGCAGCGGCAGAAATGGTTCTATCGGGGCTACACCACCGGCGACATCAACCAGTGCGACACCTTCGGCGTCGCCACCCCCTAGCCGCATCGGTTGCTCCACAGCTGCCGTTCTGGCGCTCCAGAAGGGCAGTTGCGGAGCAATCGATGGGGTTTCGAGGCTATTCCAGACCGGCGCCGTGCTCTCACACCGGCCATATGACGAATATGGCCGCAAAGAAGCCGTCATTCCGGCCATATCCGGCAATCGGCTGCCCGCCTTGGCTACCTCCCGTCGTGCTAAAAGGGGCCTCCGCCGCCGAGGGTCCCTGGCCGAAGCGAAGCGAGGCTAGGGAGGCGGTGGGGATCTAGATGTTGAAGCCCAGGGCGCGCATCTGGTCACGGCCGTCTTCGGTGATCCGCTCGGGGCCCCACGGCGGCATCCAGACCCAGTTGAGCCGCCATTCGTCGACGATCCCGTCCAGGGCCTTGCCGACCTGCTCCTCGATCACGTCGGTGAGCGGGCAGGCGGCCGTGGTGAGCGTCATGTCGATCAGCAGGGCGCCGTCGTCGTCCGAGTATTTCAGGCCGTACAGCAGGCCCAGATCAACGATGTTGACCCCCAGTTCCGGGTCAATCACATCCTTGAGCGCCTCTTCGACATCCTCGAGGCCCGTGCGGGCCTCCTTGATTTCCGTCATGGCAGAGTCCTAACTAGGCCTGTGCTGCCGCGGTGGCGGCAGCGATCGTGGCTGCCCCGGCGCCGGTGGCGTAGCGGTCGTAGCCTTCTTCTTCGAGGCGGTCGGCAAGCTCGGGGCCGCCCTCTTCGACAACCTGGCCGTCAACGAACACGTGCACGAATTCCGGCTTGATGTAGCGCAGGATCCGGGTGTAGTGGGTGATGAGCAGGGTGCCCATGTTGCCCTCGGCCTGGGCGCGGTTGACGCCCTCGGAGACAACCTTCAGTGCGTCGACGTCCAGCCCGGAATCGGTCTCGTCCAGGATGGCGAACTTGGGCTTGAAGAGCTCCAGCTGGAGGATCTCGACGCGCTTCTTCTCGCCGCCGGAGAAGCCTTCGTTGACGTTGCGCTGGGTGAAGTCGGCGTCGATGCGCAGCTCCGCCATGGCGGCCTTGACTTCCTTCGTCCAAGTGCGCAGCGCCGGGGCCTTGCCGTCGATGGCGGTCTTGGCGGTGCGCAGGAAGTTGGTCATGCTCACGCCCGGGACCTCGACGGGGTACTGCATGGCCAGGAACAGGCCGGCGCGGGCGCGGGCGTCGACGGTCATCGCGAGGACGTCTTCGCCGTCCAGCCTGATGGTGCCGGAGGTGACGTTGTAGCGCGGGTGGCCGGCGATGGTGGACGCCAGGGTGGACTTGCCGGAACCGTTGGGGCCCATGATGGCGTGCGTCTCACCGGTCCTGATGGTCAGGCTGACGCCCTTCAGGATTTCCTTGACGCCCTGCTCGGTGTCAATGCTGACGTGCAGGTCCTTGATCTCAAGAGTCGACATATGTCTTGTTCTCCTCTGCACCGTGCGCTCCGGCACTGTGCGGTTTCTGGTCGATAAGTTTTCTGGTGCGGGTTGCCGGCTGCAGGCAGCTAGCTGAAGGTCGGAGCCTCGGCACCGTTCAGGACGTTGGTGACGTCAACGTAGACGTCGTCGCCCTGGATGGTGACGGCAAACACAGGAACGGGATCATAGGCCGGCAGCTGGAGCGGCTCGCCGCTGCGCAGGTCGAACTGGGAACCGTGGCCCCAGCACTCGATCTTGCAGCCTTCAACCTCGCCTTCGGAGAGGGAGATGTCCGCGTGCGAGCAGGTGTCGCCGATGGCGTGGATCTCCCCCATCGAGTCCTTCACGATCGCTACCGCGTAGTCGTCGATCAGGATCCGCAGCGCCTGCTTGAGCTGGATCTCGCTGGCGTTGCAGACCAGCTCGCCCTTTGGCTGTTCAGTCATCTGATGCTTTCCTGTGTCTTCTAGTGCTGCGCACTAGCTGTTCGTTGCCGCAAGTTCGCGCTCGACGGCGGCCGTGAGGCGCTCCTCGATGGCGGGAACCTTGATCTGCTGGATGATCTCGTTCAGGAAGCCGCGGACCACCAGCCGGCGGGCCACCTCTTCAGGGATTCCGCGGGCCATCAGGTAGAACAGGTGCTGGTCGTCGAAGCGCCCGGTCGCGCTGGCGTGGCCGGCACCGGCGATCAGGCCGGTCTCGATTTCGAGGTTCGGCACGGAGTCCGCGCGGGCGCCGTCGGTCAGGACCAGGTTGCGGTTGGCCTCGTAGGTGTCGGTGCCCTCTGCCTCCTTGCGGATCAGGACGTCACCCACCCACACGGTGTGCGCATTGCGGCCCTGCAGGGCTCCCTTGTACAGCACGTTGGACTTGCAGTTGGCCACGGCGTGGTCCACGAACAGGCGCTGCTCGAGGTGCTGGCCGGCGTCGGCGAAGTACAGGCCGAACAGTTCCACTTCGGCGCCCGGGGCGGTGAAGCGGGCCGACGGCGTGACCCGCACCAGGTCGCCGCCGAGGCTGACGACGATGTGCTTGAACCGTGAGTCGCGGCCGAGTTTCACCTGCTGGGAGGAGGCGTGCACGGCGTCGTCGTTCCATTCCTGGAGCGAGATGACGGTCAGCTGAGCGCCCTCCCCGACGACGATCTCCACGTTCTCGGAGACGACGGCGGTGCCCTGGTGGTCCAGGACGACGACGGCTTTGGAGTACTTTTCCGCCACGATGACGAGGTGCTGCGCGGAAGCCCCGGTGCCCTGGCCGGTCAGCACGACGCTGATTTCGCCGTCGGCCTGGACCTCGGCGGGAACCGTGATGACCGTGGCCTCGGAGAAGTTCTCCCAGGCGTTCGCGGAGACGCGGTCCTCGGGGATTCCGGCGGAGCCGATCCGGCGGTCATCGCGTCCCACGGTTTCCACCGTGACGTGCTCCGGAGCGGTGACGGCCACGGACGGAGCGGCGCCGTTGAGGACGTCGGTGTGCAGTCCGCGGAGGCGCTTGAGCGGGGTGAACCGCCAGTCCTCCTCCATGCCGGTCAGCGGCTTGAAGTCCGCCAGCTGGTAGGAGGTCAGGCGGCCGGCGCGTGAGCTGTCCGGAATGCCGACGCCGCCGCCGTGCGAGTGGCGCTTGACGGCGTCGCCCGCGAGCGGCGCCTTGGACTCCGCGGCGTTCACGGGCGAGAGGCTTTCGCCTTCCTCGGTGAAACCGTTGATGAACGGCTGGGCTGAGGGCGCGCCGATGCGGGCCTTTTCAGTAGTGATGTCAGTCATTAACCGACCGATCCTTCCATCTGCAGTTCAATCAGTCGGTTCAGCTCGAGGGCGTATTCCATCGGCAGCTCGCGGGCAATGGGCTCGATGAAGCCGCGGACGATCATCGCCATGGCCTCGTCTTCGCGCATGCCGCGGGACATCAGGTAGAACAGCTGCTCTTCGCTGACGCGCGAGACCGTGGCCTCGTGCCCCATGGTGACGTCATCCTCGCGGATGTCGATGTAGGGGTAGGTGTCCGAACGGCTGATGGTGTCCACCAGGAGGGCATCGCAGCGGACCGTGTTGGCGGAGTGCTTGGCGCCTTCACGGACCTGGACCAGGCCGCGGTAGGCGGCGCGGCCGCCGCCGCGGGCCACGGACTTGGAGATGATCGAGCTCTTGGTGTTGGGCGCGATGTGGACCATCTTGGAGCCGGTGTCCTGGTGCTGGCCTGCCCCGGCGAATGCGATGGAGAGGGTTTCGCCCTTGGCTCCTTCGCCCACGAGGTAGACGGCCGGGTACTTCATGGTGACCTTCGAGCCGATGTTGCCGTCGACCCACTCCATGGTGGCGTTCTCTTCGCAGATGGCGCGCTTGGTGACCAGGTTGTACACGTTGGTGGACCAGTTCTGGATGGTCGTGTAGCGGACGCGGGCGCCCTTCTTCACGATGATTTCCACGACCGCGGAGTGCAGCGAGTCCGAGGTGTAGATCGGCGCGGTGCAGCCCTCGATGTAGTGGACGTAGGAGTCCTCGTCCGCGATGATCAGGGTGCGCTCGAACTGGCCCATGTTTTCCGTGTTGATGCGGAAGTAGGCCTGCAGCGGGATGTCCACGTGGACGCCCTTGGGGACGTAGACGAAGGAACCGCCGGACCAGACGGCCGTGTTCAGCGACGCGAACTTGTTGTCGCCCACGGGGATGATCGTGCCGAAGTACTCCTGGAAGATCTCCGGGTGCTCGCGCAGGGCGGTGTCCGTGTCCAGGAAGATGACGCCCTGGGCTTCCAGGTCCTCGCGGATCTGATGGTAGACAACCTCGGACTCATACTGTGCTGCGACGCCGGAGACGAGGCGGCTGCGCTCGGCTTCCGGGATGCCGAGCTTCTCGTAGGTGTTCCGGATGTCCTCGGGAAGGTCTTCCCAGGTGGCGGCCTGCTTCTCGGTGGACCGCACGAAGTACTTGATGTTGTCGAAATCGATGCCGGACAGGTCGGCACCCCACGTCGGCATGGGCTTGCGGTCGAAATACTTCAGACCCTTGAGGCGGAGGTCAAGCATCCATTCCGGCTCGCTCTTCTTGGCCGAAATGTCGCGGACGACGTCCTCATTGATGCCGCGGCGGGCGTTCGCGCCGGCGTCGTTCTTGTCGGCCCAGCCGTACTCATAAGTGCCGATTCCGTGGAGCTCGGGATTCTTTTCCAGAATCTCCGAAATCACAGTAGAGTCAGCAACCTTGTTCTCTGATAGTTGGTCCGTCATCACGGCCTTTCTTGCAGATGGTTGGATACTTCGTCCAGGCGGTCCGGGGCGGCCGCGGGGCCGTGGGGCCCCCTGGCAGCCGGACGGCCTGTGGGTATGTGGGTGGTGCAGACGTGGCCGCCGCGCGCCAGGGTGGAGAGCCTGCGCACGTCGACGCCGACCAGCCGGGAGAACAGTTCGGTCTCCACATCGCAGAACACCGGGAATTCCGCGGCCAGCTGCTGGATGGGGCAGTGTCCCTGGCAGAGCTGGACGCTGGAGAGCGCCGCCGGGAGCGGAGCCTTGGCCTCCATGGAGGCCGCCGATGCGACGAACCCGTCGCGGCTCAGCGCCCCGGACAGTGCCCGGGCGCGTGCCGTGATGTCCGCGCCGGCCGCCTCGATTTCCGGGGCGTAGCGGCGTTCCATCGCGGCGAAACGCTCGACGGCGAACTGCCGGACCGATTCCGGGCCGGCCATCTCACCGAGGCGCCGCAGCGCGGAGGCGGCGATGTCCAGGTAGTCGTCGCCCAGCGACGACTGGCCCTGCGAACTGAGGACGTAGCGGCGGGCCGGACGCCCCGCCCCGGCACCGGCGCGGGCAACCCGCTTGACCTCGATCACGCCGTCGCGCGAGAGATGGTCGAGGTGGCGGCGCACCGCGGCGGGCGTGAAGCCGAGCAGGTCGCCGAGTTCGGCGGCGCTGATGGGGCCGTGCTCCAGGACGGCATTGAGGACGCGGTCCTTGGTGCGTTCCTCGACGTCGGCCGCGGCAAAGCCGGCCACGGGAAAGCCAGCCGGGGCGGAAACTGCCGCCGGTGCTGCCATGGTGGCGCCTGGCAGGGCGCCGCACGAGTCGCCGCGCGGGCCGGCGTCCGGCACAACGCGCAGATCGCCGCGCCCGGCGAGGGCGCCGGAAGTAGAGGGGCTCATGGAATACACAACACAATCATGTCGTAATTTACTCCCGCGATCCAGTAAGGCATGGCTTCCCTCCTTCCACCGGAAGAGCGGCGGGAAGAGCGGCGGGGAGCTCCGCGGGAAATAACACGGGAAATCCGGCCGCGGCTCCAGGCCCGGGCCGACGCGTACTACATCACGTAGAATGCTTTGGTGCGATCCCCCGAATCCCCCGTCCTGTCCATCAACGGGCTAGTCAAGGATGTAGGTCCACTGCCTACCCTCGACGGCAAGATGCTGCGGGTGGTCAGCGGCATTTCCCTCGTTGCCGAACGCGGGCAGATCACCGCGCTGCTGGGAGCCAACGGCGCCGGCAAGACGACCACCATCGAGTGCGCCCAGGGCCTGCAGAAACGCACCGCCGGCAGCATCAGCCTGCTCGGCCAGGACCCGGATACGGCCGGCGCAGGACTCCGGGCACGCGTCGGCGTGATGCTCCAGGACGGCGGGCTCCCGCCGTCGGCCCGCCCGGTTCCACTGCTTGAGCACATCGCCGGCATGTACCAGGACCCGTGGCCGGTGGCGGACCTGATCCGGCGCCTGGGCATCGACAGCTTCAGCCGGACCTCGGTCCGCCGCCTGTCCGGCGGGCAGAAGCAGCGCCTCGCCCTCGCCGCGGCCCTCGCCGGCAACCCCGAGGTGCTCTTCCTGGACGAACCGAGCGCCGGCCTGGACCCGCAGTCACGCCAGCTCGTGTTCGAGCTCATCGCCGAACTCCGCGACCGCGGCATGGGGATCATCCTGACCACCCACCTCATGGACGACGCCCAGCGCCTCGCCGACTACGTCTACATCATCGACGCCGGCCGGAACGTGGCCGAGGGCACCGTGGCGCAGCTGCTGGCGCACGAGCTGCAGCCCGGCGCCGGCGAACAGCACATCAGGACCCTCCTGTTCGACGCCGACCCGGGACTGGACTTCACCGGCGTGCTGCCCGACGCCGTCGACGTCAAGGAAGCCCGCGCCGGGAGCTACGCGGCCACGGGCGCCCTCACCCCGGCCGACCTGGCCGCCCTCACCGCCTGGTGGGCGGCGCGCGGCATCATGCCCAGCTCCTTGAGCCTCGAGGCCCGCAGCCTGGAAGACGTCTTCCTGGACATCTCCGGAAGGGAAATCCGATGACCCCCGTCCCTGGCCGTTCTTCAGCGGACACCACCTCAACGGGCACCCCGTCACCGGGCGGTGCCCCGGCCCCGCTCCTGCGCCGGATCCTGCTGCAGGGCCGGTACGAGACCGTCACCATGCTGCGGAACGGCGAACAGCTGATCCTCGCCGTCGTCCTGCCGCTGCTGGCCATGGTGGGGCTGACCGTGACTCCGCTGCTGGACGGGCTCGGTGCCAGCCGGATCAACGTCGCCGTCCCGGGCATCCTGGCCCTCTGCGCCATGTCCACCGCCTTCACTGGCCAGGGGATTTCCACCGGCTTTGACCGGCGGTACGGCGTCCTCCGCTTCCTCTCCACGACCCCGCTGGGCCGCACCGGACTCATCGCCGGCAAGGTGCTTGCCGTGCTGGCGGTCCTGCTCCTGCAGGTCCTCGTGGTCACCGCCGTGGCCCTGCCGCTGGGCTGGCAGCCGGACCCGCTGGGCTGGCTGCCCGGACTGGCGCTGCTGGTGCTGGGCGCTGCGTCCTTCACGGCCCTGGGGCTGCTCGTGGCAGGCACCGTCCGGCCGGAGGCGACGCTGGCGATCACCAACCTGCTGTGGATCCTGCTCGGGGCCCTCGGCGGCATCGTCATCCCCTCCGAACGGCTGCCCGCCCTCGCCCAGGCCGCGGTGCATTTCCTGCCTTCGGGCGCGCTCGGACAGGCGCTGAGGGATGCCTTCCTGCACGGCAGCATCAACGCCGGTTCCGTCATTGTCCTGCTGCTCTGGACGGCGCTTGCCGGCGGCGCAGCATCCCGTTGGTTCAAATGGAATTGAGAATACTGTGAGCACGGCGTCCCGCCCTCCCCGGATCGTCTCCCGGATCACGTCCCGGCTGCCCCTGACCGTCGACAAGACGGTGAAACGGATGGCGGTGCTGTCCCTGATCGGCCAGACCGTCCTCGTCGTGACCGGCGGCGCCGTCCGGCTCACCGCCTCGGGCCTGGGCTGCCCCACGTGGCCGCGCTGCACCGACACTTCCCTCGTCAACACCCCGGAAATGGGCATCCACGGATTCATCGAATTCGGCAACCGGCTGCTCACGTTCGCCCTCGCCGTCGTCGCGGTGATGATGCTGGTGTACCTGTGGAACCTCCGCAAGGAACGCCGCGACCTCTTCCTGCTCGCATTCGGCCTGCTCGCGAGCATCCCGGCCCAGGCCGTCCTCGGCGGCATCACGGTGCTCACCGGGCTCAACCCGTGGGTGGTGGGACTGCACTTCCTGGTCTCCATGGCGCTCGTGGTCTTTTCGACCCTGCTGGTCAACCGGGCCTATGGCCGGACCGGCAGGTTCCGGGAACAGCCGCTGCCGGCCCTCCCGGGCGCCGCGCGGCCGGTGATGGACGCCGTCGCGCTCTTCTCCGCCGCGGCGGTGTGCCTCGGTATCGTCGTGACCGGCGCCGGCCCCCACGCGGGCGACGCCAATGCGCCGCGCAACGACCTGGACTGGGACCTTTTCGCGCATATCCATGCCGTGCCGGCCTATCTGGTCACCGCCGGGGCACTGTTCGGCGTGTTCCTGGTGCTCCGCGGCCGGATTGCGGGACCGTTCCGCACCGCGGTGTTCCTGCTGCTCGGCGTCACCGTGCTCCAGGCCGCCATCGGCTTCACCCAGTATTACAACGGCATCCCGGCGTTGCTCGTCGGGGCCCACATGCTCGGCGCAGCCCTGCTGATGAGCGCCGCGACCAACACCGCAGACCTCGCCCGTTCCAGCCGGGTGGAATAGATTTGTGACATAGGCTAGCCAGCGGGACGGCCGCAGCACGGCCACGGGACCCGGACCCGGAGGCCAAGGGCAGAGGAGGACGCTGACGGTGAACGCGTTCCTGGAAGGCATCCTGAACATCAGCCCCGTCCTTGCCTTCACGATCGTGGGATGTCTGGTCTTCGCCGAGGACGCCCTCTTCATCGGATTCCTGATTCCGGGCGAGACCGCCGCGGTCCTGGGCGGCGTCGTCGCCAGCCGCGGGCAGGCCGCCCTCTGGGCCATGATGGCGGTGGTGGTCCTGGCCGCCATCGTCGGCGACACCGTCGGCTATGAGGTGGGCAAGCACCTCGGGCCGCGCATCCTTGATTCCCGGGCCCTGCGGAAACGCCGGGCGAAACTGGAGGCGGCGCAGGACTTCCTGCGCCGCCGCGGCGGCTCCGCCGTCTTCCTCGGCCGCTTCGTCGCGTTCTTCCGCGCCGTCATGCCGGCGCTGGCCGGGAGTTCGCGGATGCACTATCCGCGCTTCCTGGCCTTCAACGCCGCCGGAGGCCTGGTCTGGGGGACCATTTTCGTCCTGCTCGGCTTCTTCGCCGGCAATTCCTACGAGGCCGTGGCGAAGGCCGCCGGCCGGGACATCACCGCCGGCGTCCTGCTGGCAGCCCTGGCCGCCGTCGTGGTCTGGCGGATCCGCAAGGCCCGCCGGGAACGCCGGACAAACAACGCGGGGTCACCTACGGCCCATCCGGAGCGCCGTGATGGGCCGTAAATGACCCCGCGTTGCTGTTGCGGAGGCGGGAGGACCGTCAGCGGCCCATGACGGCCGGACCCACGAACGGGTCCACGGCCAGGGCGATGAAGAGCAACGTCAGGTAGCTGATGGAGCCGTGGAAGACCTTCATGGCGCCCTTGTCGGAGACGTCCCCGCCCTGGGCGCGGGTGTGCAGCGCGTGCGATTCGTAGAGGAACCAGGCGCCGGCGGCGACGGCGGTGACGGTGTAGACCCAGCCCGCGCCGCCGGCCGGAACCAGCAGCAGCGAGCACGCCACCATGGCCCACGCGTAAAGGACCACCTGCACCGAGACCACCTTGGCGCCGGCGATCGCACCGAGCATCGGCACGTTGGCGTTGCGGTAGTCCTCGCCGTAGCGCATCGAGAGCGGCCAATAGTGCGGCGGCGTCCACAGGAAGATCACCATGAACAGCACGACGGCGGGCCACTGAACCGTGTTGGTCACGGCGGCCCAGGCAATCAGCACGGGGAAGCAGCCGGCGGCACCGCCCCAGACGATGTTCTGGGCGGTGCGGCGCTTGAGGATCATCGTGTAGATGACGACGTAGAAGACGATGGCGCCGAGCCCCAGCCAGGCCGAGAGAGGGTTGGCGCCGAACCAGAGGATCGCGATTGCCGCCGCGCCCAGCAGCCAGGAGAAGACGAGGGCTTCGCGCGGCGTGACCTCGCCGGTGACCAGCGGCCGGTTCTCGGTGCGGTGCATGAGCTTGTCGATGTCGCGGTCCAGGTAGCAGTTGAAGGCACCGGCGCTGCCGGCCGCGAAGGCCCCGCCCACGAGCGTCGCCAGGATCAGCCCGACCGGGGGGAAGCCGCGCTCCGCGTAGATCATGGTGGGAAGCGTGCTGACCAGCAGGAGTTCGATGACCCGGGGTTTTGTCAGCGCCAGATACGCCTTGGCTTTGCGGGCGAAGCCGGTTCTTCCCGGGACAGGGGAGGCGTTCAGCGGCGTATCTGTTGTGCTCACGGTGGCAGTCACTCTGTTCTGTCTGGCTGTTCAGTCCGGCTGGTTTCGCAGCGGCCGGGGGTCCGCGCTCACTGCGCACGGGTGTCCTCGCCGCCGTCGGAAGCCACCACCCATCATACCGTGGTGCCGCAGCCGGCGGAGCCGCAGAACAACCCGCAGGACAACCCGCAGAAAAGCCGGGAGAACAGTCCGCAGGACAACCGGGAGACGGGTGCCGTGATTCCGGCAGATTAACGCGGGCTCACCGGAGCCGCGCCGGGCGGTGATTCATATAAGCGAAAAACCGGTCCAAAACGTGAGATATACGCTGCCCAGAGTGTGGAATGGGGCTAAGCTGTCTGCAGATCAGCGCACACGGGTGATAGCCGAAATGGGCGGCCCTGCATGTGCACATGTGCCTTTGCGCGTGCGCCTGAATGATAGATCAACGTTTCGATGGTGAACGGCTGGTAGGAACCGCAGCGGGCACCGAACTGTGCCCGGGGCACGACCGGCCGTACCACTCACCGTCAGCACAGAGAGGGGCCGGTTTTTCGTGCCACATTTGGAAGAGCAAGAACTGTCATGGACCACCTTGGACCAGCGCGCGGTGGACACTGTCCGCGTGCTGGCCGCCGACGCGGTGGAGAAGGTCGGCAACGGCCATCCCGGCACCGCGATGAGCCTGGCTCCGGCCGCGTACCTGCTCTTCCAGAAGATGATGCGGCATGACCCGGCGAACCCGGACTGGCTGGGACGGGACCGGTTCGTCCTGTCCCCGGGCCACACCTCCCTCACCCTGTACATCCAGCTGTTCCTCTCCGGCTACGGCCTGGAGCTGAAGGACCTGGAGACGCTGCGGACCTGGGGTTCGCTGACCCCGGGCCACCCGGAGTACAGGCACACCGCCGGCGTGGAGATCACCACCGGCCCGCTGGGCCAGGGCCTGGCCTCCGCCGTCGGGTTCGCCTACTCCCAGCGCCGGATGCGCGGCCTGTTCGACGCCGACGCCGCCCCGGGCACCAGCCCGTTCGACCACACCATCTGGGTGATCGCCTCCGACGGCGACCTGCAGGAAGGCGTCACCTCCGAGGCGTCCTCGCTCGCCGGGCACCAGGAACTCGGCAACCTCGTGGTGATCTACGACGAGAACCACATCTCCATCGAGGACGACACCGACATCGCCTTCACCGAGGACGTCCTGGCCCGCTACGAGGCCTACGGCTGGCACACCCGGCGCGTGGACTGGACCAGGACCGGGGCGTACAAGGAGGACGTGCAGGAACTCCACGCCGCCCTCGCCGCTGCCAAGGCAGAGACGTCCAGGCCCTCCATCATCTCGCTGCGCACCATCATCGGCTACCCGGCACCGAAGAAGCAGAACACCGGCAAGATCCACGGCTCCGCCCTGGGCGCCGAGGAAGTCAGGGGCGTCAAGGAGATCCTCGGGTTCGACCCGGAGCGTTCCTTCCAGGTCGACGAGGACGTCCTGGCCCACACCCGGACAGTGCAGGACCGCGGCGCGGCCGCCCGCCGCGCATGGCAGGAGAGCTTCGAGGCCTGGCAGGCCGGCAACCCCGAGGGTGCCGCCCTGCTGGAACGTGTCGAGGCCCGCAAGCTTCCGGCCGGGCTCGACGCGGCCCTCCCGGTGTTCCCGGCCGGCAAGGACGTCTCCACCCGCGCCGCCTCCGGCAAGGTCCTGAACGCCATGGGCCCGGTCATGCCGGAGCTGTGGGGCGGCTCCGCCGACCTCGCCGAGTCCAACAACACCACGATCGAAGGCTCGGCCTCGTTCGTCCCGGCGTCCAAGCAGACGGACGCCTGGAAGGGCAACCCGTACGGCCGGGTGCTGCACTTCGGCATCCGCGAGCACGCCGCGGCGGCGATCGTGAACGGCATCTCCCTGCACGGGGCGACCCGGGCGTTCTCCGGCACGTTCCTGATCTTCAGCGACTACCAGCGCCCGGCGATCCGCCTCGGGGCCCTGATGGGCGTCCCGTCCCTGTACGTCTGGACGCACGACTCCATCGGCCTCGGCGAGGACGGCCCCACGCACCAGCCGGTGGAGCAGCTCGCCTCGCTGCGCGCCATCCCGGGCCTGGACGTCGTCCGCCCGGGCGACGCCAACGAGGTCGCCGCGGCCTGGAAGGTCATGCTCGAAAACCACGGCAACCCCGCCGGCATCGTGCTGACCCGCCAGAACATCCCCACCTACGCCCGCGGCACCGGCGACGCCGGCGGCGACACCTTCGGCTCCACCGCGGGGGTCGCCAGGGGCGGCTACGTCCTGGCCGAGGCATCGAAGGACGGCAGGACCGCCGAGGCCCGGGTCATCCTGATCGGCACCGGCTCCGAGGTCCAGCTCGCCGTCCACGCCCGCGAAGCCCTGCAGGCCGAGGGCATCCCCACCCGGGTCGTGTCCATGCCCTGCGTGGAATGGTTCAACAAGCAGGACGCCGCCTACCGCGAAACGGTCCTGCCCGCCGCGGTCAAGGCACGCGTCTCGGTCGAAGCCGGCCTCGCCCTGGGCTGGAAGGAATTCGTCGGCGACGCCGGCCGTTCCATCAGCCTCGAGCACTTCGGCGCCTCGGCCGACTACAAGCGGCTCTTCCAGGAATTCGGCATCACCGCCGAAGCCGTCACCGCCGCCGCCAAGGAATCCCTCGCCACCCTCACGGCCTGATCCACCCGATCCCCCCGCGGGTCCACGGACACAGTCTTCAAGGACCCAGACCTCCAGGAGTTATGACATGACTACCACCCCCAGCTCTTCCCCCACCTCTTCCCCTACTCAAGAGCTCTCCGACGCCGGCGTCTCCATCTGGCTCGACGACCTCTCCCGCGGACGCCTCAATACCGGCAGCCTGCGCAAACTGATCGAAGAGAAGAACGTCGTCGGTGTCACCACGAACCCGAGCATCTTCCACGCGGCCATCACCACCGGCCACGACTACGACGCCAAGATCGCCGCGATGGCGGCAGCCGGCGCCGGCGTCGACGAGACCGTCTTCGCGATCACCACGACCGACGTCGCCGACGCCTGTGACCTCTTCGCCCCCGTGGCCGCCGCCACCAAGGGTGTCGACGGCCGCGTCTCGATCGAGGTGGACCCGCGGCTCGCGTGGGATACCGCCGCAACCATCGCCGAAGCCAAGCACCTCTACGGCCAGGTCAACAAGGACAACGTCTACATCAAGATCCCCGCCACGCTCGAAGGCCTCGAAGCCATCACCGCAACCCTGGCGGCCGGCATCAGCGTGAACGTGACCCTGATCTTCTCCCTCGAGCGGTACCGCGCCGTCATCAACGCGTTCCAGTCCGGAGTGGAGCAGGCCAAGGAAAACGGCCATGACCTCTCCAAGATCCACTCGGTGGCATCCTTCTTCGTATCGCGCGTGGACACCGAAATCGACAAGCGGCTCAACGCGATCGGCACCGACGAAGCCCGGGCCCTGAAGGGCAAGGCCGGCGTGGCCAACGCCCGCCTCGCCTACCAGATGTACGAGGAACTCTTCTCCACCGAACGCTGGGCGCTCCTCGCCGACGCCGGCGCCCTCCCCCAGCGCCCGCTGTGGGCCTCCACCGGCGTCAAGGATCCGGCCTACCCGGACACCATGTACGTCACCGAACTCGTCGCCCCGGGCGTCGTGAACACCATGCCGGAGAAGACCCTCGACGCCACGTTCGACCACGGCGCCATCACGGGCAACACCGTCACCCGCGGCTACGACGACGCGAACGCCACGCTCAACGCCCTCGACGCGCTCGGCATCTCCTACAACGACGTTGTCGCGGTGCTCGAGTCCGAGGGCCTGGACAAGTTCGTCGCCAGCTGGAAGGAACTGCTGGGCGATGTCGAGGCAGCCCTTGCCGCCGCACGGAAGGACGCCTGAACCACATGACGACTCTCAGCTACGACGCCTCCGGCGCAGCCCGCCAGGCCCTCGACCAGCACCTGCCCGCCCTGCTCGAGGACAAGATCGCCACCCGGATCTTCGCCAAGGACGCCACCCTGTGGGGCCCCGACGCCGAGGCTGAGGCCTCCGTCCGGCTCGGCTGGGTGGAGGCGGCCACCGTCTCCGCGCCGCTCGTGGCTGACATCCTCGCGCTCCGCGATGCGCTGCGGAACGAGGGCGTCACCCGGATCGTCCTCTGCGGCATGGGCGGCTCGTCCCTGGCCCCCGAGGTCATCGCCGGAACCGCCGGCGTCGAACTGACGGTACTGGACAGCACGGATCCCGAACAGGTCGCGGCCGCCCTGGCGGACCGGCTCACGGAGACGGCCATCGTCGTATCCTCGAAGTCCGGCTCCACCCTGGAAACGGATTCCCAGCGGCGGATCTTCGAGCACGCCTTCACCGAAGCCGGCGTCGACGCGAAGAGCCGGATCATCATCGTCACGGATCCGGGGTCGCCGCTGGATAACGCATCCCGCGAGGCAGGCTACCGTGCCGTCTTCAACGCGGACCCGAACGTCGGCGGGCGCTACTCCGCCCTCACCGCGTTCGGGCTCGTCCCCTGCGGCCTGGCCGGCGTCGATATCCAGGCCTTCCTGGACGAGGCCGAAGAAGCCGCCGAGGTCCTCAACGATGACTCCGGGGAGAATATCGGCCTCGCCCTGGGCGTGGCCCTGGGCGGCACCAACCCGCTGCGCAACAAGATCGTGATCGCCGAGGACGGCTCGGGGATCGTCGGCTTCGCGGACTGGGCCGAGCAGCTCATCGCCGAATCAACGGGCAAGCTGGGCACCGGCGTGCTGCCGGTTGTGGCCGGGCCGGCCTCGCCGGAGGCCACCCTCGGCGCCCCGGACGTGCTGGTCATCCGGCTCGTCGCCGCGGACGCCGACGTCGAGCTCGGCGAAAACGAGGTCGCGATCGCCGGCGGCCTGCCCACCCAGATGATGGCGTGGGAATTCGCCACCGCCGTCGCCGGGCGCCTGCTCGGCATCAACCCCTTCGACCAGCCCGACGTCGAGGCCGCCAAGGTGGCCGCCCGCGGCCTGCTCGACGCCCAGCCGGAACCGGTGTCCGCGGACTTCACCGACGGCGCCATCGAGGTCCGCGGCGGCGACTGGCTCGGCAGCAGCGCCACCGCGGCGGAGGCGGTCGGCGCCCTGCTCGCCGAACTAGGCCCGGACGGCTACCTCAGCGTCCAGGCCTACTTCGACCGCCTCGCGTACGCCCCGCTGGAAGGCGTCCGTGACCAGCTGGCCGCCATCACCGGCCGGCCCGTCACCTTCGGCTGGGGCCCGCGCTTCCTGCACTCCACCGGGCAGTTCCACAAGGGCGGACCGGCCATCGGCGCCTTCCTGCAGGTCACCGCCGCGTCACCGACGGATCTCGCGATCCCGGACCGCCCCTTCACCTTCGGGGAGCTGATCTCGGCGCAGGCCGCCGGGGACGCCCAGGTCCTGTCCGAACACGGCCGGCCCGTCCTCCGGCTGCACCTCACGGACCGCGCGGCCGGCGTCAAGCAGTTGCAGGACCTCGTCACGACGCTGGCCAGCCAGGCAGCGCCCGCCCCCGAAAGCTAAGGCACGCACCCCACCATGCCAGAAACCCAGAACACCAGCCGGCCGGGGGGCCAGGGGCGCAATCCGCTCCGGGATCCGCGCGACCGGCGGCTGAACCGTATCGCCGGGCCGTCGTCGCTGGTCCTCTTCGGGGTCACGGGCGACCTTGCCCGCAAGAAGCTCATGCCCGCCGTGTACGACCTGGCGAACCGGGGGCTGCTGCCGCCCAGCTTCGCCCTTGTCGGCTTTGCCCGGCGGGACTGGGACAACGAGGACTTCGCCGCCGAGGTCGAGGCCGCGGTCCGGGCCTACGCCCGGACCCCGTTCGATGACATGGTGTGGGACCAGCTGTCCCAGGGCATCCGGTTCGTCCAGGGCGAGTTCGACGACGACGCCGCCTTCGAGCGGCTCCGCGACACGATCAAGGAACTGGACGAAAACCGGGGCACGCGGGGAAACCACGCGTTCTACCTGTCCATCCCGCCGAAGGCCTTCGAGCTGGTCTGCCGGCAGCTGTCCAAGCACGGCCTGGCCCAGGCCGGGGAGGACCAGTGGCGCCGGGTGGTGATCGAGAAGCCCTTCGGGCACGACCTGGCCTCGGCCCGGCAGCTCAACGACATCGTCGAGTCGGTCTTCCCGCCGGACGCGGTGTTCAGGATCGACCACTACCTGGGCAAGGAGACGGTTCAGAACATCCTCGCGCTGCGCTTCGCCAACCAGCTCTTCGAGCCGCTCTGGAACGCCAACTCCGTGGACCACGTCCAGATCACCATGGCCGAGGACATCGGCACCGGCGGCCGCGCCGGGTACTACGACGGCGTGGGCGCGGCCCGCGACGTGATCCAGAACCACCTCCTGCAGCTGCTCGCGCTGACCGCCATGGAGGAGCCGATCTCCTTCAACGCCGATGACCTGCGCGCGGAGAAGGAAAAGGTCCTCGCCGCGGTCAAGCTCCCCGCGGACCTGTCCGCGCACTCCGCCCGCGGCCAGTTCACCGGCGGCTGGCAGGGCGGGGAGCAGGTCGTGGGGTACCTGGAGGAGGACGGGATCCCGGCCGGCTCCCGGACCGAGACGTATGCGGCGATCCGGGTGGACATCAACACCCGCCGCTGGTCCGGGGTGCCGTTCTACCTCCGTGCCGGCAAGCGGCTCGGACGCCGGGTGACGGAGATCGCGGTGGTGTTCAAGCGGGCACCGAACCTGCTCTTCACCGACCACGCCGAGGACGACTTCGGCCAGAACGCCGTGGTGATCCGGGTCCAGCCCGACGAGGGCGCCACCATCCGCTTCGGGTCCAAGGTCCCCGGCACCCAGATGGAGGTCCGCGACGTCACGATGGACTTCGGCTACGGCCACTCCTTCACCGAATCCAGCCCGGAGGCCTACGAACGGCTCATCCTGGACGTGCTGCTGGGCGAACCGCCGCTCTTCCCCCGGCACGCGGAGGTGGAACTGTCCTGGAAGATCCTGGACCCCTTCGAGGACTACTGGGCATCG
>NZ_JAGPOT010000005.1 GCF_018224015.1 Pseudarthrobacter albicanus | reverse complement strand
CAGCGCCTCCAGGGCCTCGCGGTCCCCGTTGCGCAGTTCCAGTGCCTTTGCCAGATAAACCATGGGTCAAGTCTGACAAAAATTCATACCCAAAGGAATCAACGACACGCTACACTAGCCGTGCCCAGGCGGCCGCCATACCCGGACGGCGGTCCGGGCGCCGACCCGTGGTGAGATGTGCGTCACGCGCCGTTAACCTCACCGAAACGGCGATTTAATCCCCGGGGCGCCCCTGTAACGCCGGCGTAAAAGGGGAAGTGCCTCGCTGAAACATGCCCCCGGTAGCGTCATCTGCGGGGGGACGTGCAACAGTCCCGCAGTTGACATGGTCTCGCCGGTCCGGCGCCCTTGGAGCGCCGGCATTCGAGGAAGGCTCCCGCAATGAACCTGGCTGTGCTTGCAGTAGGAATGGACGTAGATCCCCAGACGCTCGATCCTGGCGCGACAGCGTGGATGCTCGCAGCGTCCGCCCTGGTCCTCCTGATGACCCCCGGTCTCGCGTTCTTCTACGGTGGACTGGTGCGGATGAAATCGGTCCTGAACATCATGATGATGAGCTTCGGCGCCATGGGGGTCGTCGCCGTCGTCTGGGCCCTGTGGGGCTACGGCATGGCGTTCGGGCCCGATTCGCTCAATGGATTCGTCGGTGACCCCTTCGCCAACTTCGGCCTGAGCGGACTGACCGGCAGCATCGGCGGCAAGGCGGCCGGACTGCCGGACATGGTGTTCATCGGTTTCCAGGCCACCTTCGCCATCATCACCGTCGCGCTGATCAGCGGCGCCGTCGCCGAACGCGTCCGGTTCGGACCCTGGCTGCTCTTTGCCGCCCTGTGGGTGACGCTCGTCTATGCTCCCATCGCCCACTGGGTCTGGGGCGGCGGGATCTTCGGCGCCGACGGGATCATCGGCAGCAGGATTTCGGCCCTCGACTTCGCCGGCGGAACGGTCGTGCACATGAACGCCGGCATGGCGGGCCTGATGCTCGCCGTCGTCCTGGGCAAGCGGCTCGGCTTCATGAAGGACCCGAACATCCGCCCGCACAACCTGCCCTTCGTCATGCTCGGGGCCGGCCTGCTGTGGTTCGGCTGGTTCGGGTTCAACGCAGGGTCCGAGCTCGCCGCCGACGCCACCGCCGGCCTGGCCTGGACCAACACGCTGCTGGCCACCAGTGCGGCGCTGCTCGGCTGGCTGCTCGTGGAACGGCTGCGGGACGGGCATGCCACCTCCCTGGGTGCGGCCTCGGGCGCGGTGGCCGGCCTCGTGGCCGTCACCCCGGCCTGCGGCTTCGTCGACCCCATCGGGGCCATCCTGATCGGCGCGGTGGCGGGGGCGGTCTGCGCGCTCGCCGTGGCGCTGAAGTTCAAGATCGGACTCGATGACTCGCTCGACGTCGTGGCCGTGCACTTCGTCGGCGGGCTGTGGGGGACGCTGTCCCTTGGGTTCTTCGCGCTCCCGTCCGCGAAGACGGAGGGGGGACTGTTCCACGGGGGCGGCCTGGCCCAGTTCTGGCCGCAGCTGCTGACGGCGCTCATCGTCACCGTCTGGAGCGCCGTCATGACCACGCTGATCGGCTTCGCGATCCATAAGGCCATGGGCATGAGGGTGTCCGAGGCCGATGAGCGCTCCGGCATCGACGTGACGGAACACGCCGAAACCGCGTACGAACTCCTGATGGTCGGCGGCAGTTTCCATCCGGGAGATCCGCACGCCAAAGCGGCCGCCGCCGTCGCCCCCGCCGGCCTGCTTGAGGGCCAGCCTGAGGGCCAGCCGGAGGGCCAGCCGGAGAGCCCGCCGGCCCGAGGCAAGGTGTCGAGATGAAACTCGTGACCGCCATCGTCCGGCCGGAGCGGGTCGACGCCGTGAGCGCGGCCCTGGAGGAGCTGGGCGTCAATGGCCTGACCGTCAGCCAGGCCAGCGGCTACGGCCGGCAGCGCGGCCATGTGGAGGTGTACCGGGGCTCCGAGTACACCTCCGATCTCCTCGCCAAGGCCAGGGTGGAGGTGCTGGTCAACGAGGACGACGTCGACGGCGTCGTGGACGCCATCCTGGCCGGGGCGCGCACGGGCAACTTCGGCGACGGCAAGATCTGGACCGTCGACGTAAGCGACGCCGTCCGCGTCCGGACGGGGGAACGGGGCGCCTCCGCTATCGCGTAAGGAACTCTGGTAAACAACTGATGCGCATTACGAAACTTTGAGGGTATGATGGCTGTCACACCTGTCGGTCAATCCTCGAAGGAGAGGCTTTCTTTTGGAAGAGCTGCGCATCGAGGCCAATGGCAACCTTGGCCCCATCGATTCATCCCGTATTCCGCGCTACGCGGGAGCCGCCACCTATGCCCGCCTGCCGCGGCTGGACCAGGTCGCCAAGGCCGACGTCACCGTCGTGGGCGTGCCGTTCGACTCCGGCGTCTCCTACCGGCCCGGCGCGCGCTTCGGCGCCAACCACGTCCGCGAAGCCAGCCGGCTGCTCCGCCCGTACAACCCGGCCTGGGACGTCAGCCCCTTCGAAAACATCCAGGTGGCCGACGCCGGCGACATGGCGGTCAACCCCTTCAACATCCATGAAGCCATCGAGACCATCCAGCAGAACGCCCTGGACCTGACCGCGTCCGGCAGCAGGCTGCTGACCCTCGGCGGGGACCACACCATCGCCCTGCCCCTGCTGCGCGCCGCCGCCGAGCGCGCCGGCGAGCCCGTGGCCATGCTCCACTTCGACGCGCACCTGGACACCTGGGACACCTACTTCGGCGCCGAATACACCCACGGCACGCCCTTCCGCCGCGCCGTCGAGGAAGGCATCCTGGACACCGAGGCGATCAGCCACATCGGCACCCGCGGTCCGCTGTACGGCAAGAAGGACCTCGACGACGACCACCGCTTCGGCTTCGGCATCGTCACCTCCGCGGACGTCTACTACCAGGGCGTGCTCGAGACGGTGGCCAAGGTCCGCGACCGGATCGGCAACCGCCCGCTCTACATCTCGGTGGACATCGACGTCCTGGATCCGGCCCACGCGCCCGGCACCGGCACGCCCGAGGCCGGCGGCATTACGAGCCGCGAGCTGCTGGAAATCATCCGCGGCTTCCGCGGCATGAACCTCGTGGGCGCCGACGTCGTCGAGGTCGCCCCCGCGTACGACCACGCCGACATCACCGGGGTGGCCGCGAGCCACGTCGCCTACGAACTGGTCACCCTGATGGCCGACCGCGCCGTCGAAGGGGACCGGTCCGTCGCGCCCAACGGCTACGCCGCCCAGGCCCTCGGCCAGGAATCCCGCCGCCCGGCCGGATTCGCCGCGCCGTCGGCGGTGAACCGGTGAGCGGGGTGCGCAACGGCGGGGACCTCGTCGTCGAGACCCTCGAGGCGCTGGGTGCCAGGACCGTGTTCGGCATCCCGGGCCAGCATGCCCTCGGGCTCTTCGACGCGATGGGCCGCGGAAACCTGCACTTCGTCTCCTCCCGGATGGAGAACAATTCCGCCTTCGCCGCGGACGGCTATGCCCGTGCCACCGGCGAGGTCGGGGTTCTGTTCCTCTCCACCGGCCCCGGCGCGCTGACCTCCCTGGCCGGGCTCCAGGAGGCCTACGCCACGGGTGTGCCCATGGTGGTGATCGCCAGCCAGATCCCGCTCGAAGGCCTCGGCGCCCGCCGGAAGGGCATGCTGCACCAGCTCGACGACCAGAAGGCCTCGGCCGCGAACGTCACCAAGAGCCAGCGGCTGATCCAGCACGCCTCCGGAATCCCCTCCGCCATCCAGGACGCCTGGACCGAGGCCATCTCCTCGCCCCAGGGCCCCGTCTGGCTGGAGATCCCGCAGAACGTGCTGCTGGACCCCATCATGGTGCCCCCGGTGGAGGACGCCCTCGCCGAGGCGGCCGACAATCCGCCCCGGGTGGAACTGGTCCGGGAGGCGGTGAAATGGCTCTCGACGGCGGAACGTCCCGCCGTCATCGCCGGCGGCGGCACCCGCCGCGGCCGGGCCGAGAAATCGCTGCTCTCGATCGCGGAAAAGCTGCGGGCCCCCGTCATCTGCACCCCGGGCGGCAACGGCGCGTTCCCCTGGAACCACGAGCTCTCGCTCCAGTCCTGGATCGAGGACCGGCACATGACGGAGCTGCTCGAGGACGCCGATGTCCTGATTGTGATCGGCTCCTCGCTCGGCGAGGTCACCTCCAACTACTTCACCTTCGAACCCCGCGGCCGGATCATCCAGATCGACGCCGAACCACGCGTGCTCGAGTCCAACCGGCCGGGCCTGGGCATCCGCGCCGACGCCGGCCAGGCGCTGACCGCGCTCGATGCCGCCCTGACCTCGGTGGTTGAGCCTGTCGAAACCCGCGCGGACTGGCACGGCACCTCCCCGGAAGCGCTCGTCAAGGAAACCCTGGCCAAGGTCACGGCCCGGCTCGAATCCCAGGACCTTGGCAAGGAACTGAAGTTCATGGCGGACATTCGCGGCGCCGTTCCCGCGGACATGCAGACCTTCTGGGACATGACGATTTCCGCCTACTGGGCCTGGAGCTGCTGGGACGCCCGCGAGGGCCAGTTCCACTCCGCCCAGGGCGCCGGCGGGCTGGGCTTCGGCTTCCCCGCGGCCATCGGCGGCGCCGTCGGGCTGCAAACTACGGCAGGCTCTTCTGGTGGGACCGCCCGGGTGCTGGCCGTCTCCGGCGACGGCTCGGCGATGTACTCCATCGCCGAGCTCGCCACGGCCAAGCAGCACAACGTTCCGGTGACCTGGCTGATCGTGGACGACGGCGGCTACGGCATCCTGCGCGAGTACATGGTGGGCGCCTTCGGCAAGGCCACGGCCACCGAACTCGCCCGGCCCGACTTCGTCAAGCTGGCCGAAGCGTTCGGAATCCCCGCCACCCGGGTGGCCCCGGAGGACGTCGGGGACGCGCTGAAGGCGGGCTTCGCCGCCGAGGGCCCGAACGTCGTCGTGGTTGAAACCCTGCTCAGGATGTTCGGCCCGACACACCTGGA
>NZ_JAGPOT010000049.1 GCF_018224015.1 Pseudarthrobacter albicanus | reverse complement strand
TGCTGGGCGAACCGCCGCTCTTCCCCCGGCACGCGGAGGTGGAACTGTCCTGGAAGATCCTGGACCCCTTCGAGGACTACTGGGCATCGCTGCCCGGACAGCCCGAACCCTACGCCCCCGGCAGCTGGGGCCCCGCCTCCGCCGACGAGCTGCTGGCCCGTGACGGACGAACCTGGAGAAGGCCATGATCGTAGACCTGCCCGACACCACGACCTCGAAGATCTCCAAGAAGATCATGGCCCTGCGCGAGGCGGGCGGCGTGATCGCCCTGGGCCGGGTCCTGACCCTTGTGGTCGTGACCAAATCGGGGCTGGAAGAGGAGGCCATCGAGGCCGCCAACGAGGCCAGCCGCGAACACCCCTGCAGGATCATCGTGCTCGCCGACGCCGGCGCCGACGCGCCCACCCGCCTGGACGCGCAGATCCGGGTGGGCGGGGACGCCGGCGCCTCCGAGGTGATCCTGCTCCGCGGCTACGGTGAACTCGCCCGGGAAAGCGAATCCCTCGTCGCGGCCCTGCTGCTGCCGGACGCGCCGATCGTGGCGTGGTGGCCGCACGGCGCCCCGGACAACGCCTGCCAGACCTCCATCGGGCGCATCGCGCACCGCAGGATCACGGACTCGGCCAACGAGGCCGACCCCCAGGCGGCCCTGGAAACCATCCGACAAACCTACAAGGCCGGCGACACGGACCTGGCCTGGACCCGCCTGACCAACTGGCGCATCCAGCTCGCCGCGGTCCTGGACCAGGCCGACGGCTCCCCCGTCACGGCCGTCGCCGTCGAAGGCGCCTCCGACTCCCCCAGCACCATCCTGCTCGCGGCCTGGCTCACCCTGGCCCTGGACGCTCCCGTCACGATCGTCGCGGACCCTGCCGGCACCGGGATCCGGCGCGTGCGCCTGTCCCGGACCTCCGGCGACATCCAGCTGTTCCGGCCCGGCCTGACCGTCGCCGAGCTGACCCAGCCCGGGCAGCCCGCGCAGCGGATCTCCCTGCCGCGCCGCAGCCTCAAGGACTGCCTCGCCGAAGAACTGCGCCGGCTCGACCCCGACGAGGTGTTCGGCGAAGTGATTACCATTGGACTGCCACGTACCAACCTAAGGAGTGTCCGTCCCGGTGAGCGCTGACCCCAGAGTAAGCATCCATCCTGACTCGACCGTCCTCCTGGCTGCGATCGCGGCCCGGCTGATCACCAAGCTGGTGGACATCCAGGACAAACACGGCGAGGCAACGGTGGTGCTGACCGGGGGCTCGATGGGAATCGGCTCGCTCAAGGCCGTGGCCCAGTCACCGGCGGCACCCGCCGTCAACTGGTCCAAGGTGAATTTCTGGTGGGGTGATGAGCGCTTCCTGGCCGCGGACGACGCCGAGCGCAACGCCCGGCAGGCGTCCGAGGCGCTGCTCTCGCACATCGACGTGGACCCGGACCGGGTCCACGTGCCGGGATCAGCCGATGACTTTGACACGCCCGAGGAGGCCGCCGCCGACTACGCCCGGCGGCTCGGCGAGGCGGCCGCCGCCGAGCACGCCGCGGACATGTCCGACGGGCGCACGGAGAACCCGGGCCGGCTCCCCCGCTTCGACATCGTCCTGCTGGGCGTGGGCCCGGACGCCCATGTGGCGTCCCTGTTCCCCGAGCAGGCCGGCATCCGGGAGAAGGAACTCACGGTGGTGGGGGTCCGGAATTCGCCCAAGCCCCCGCCCGGCAGGATCTCGCTGACGCTGCCGGCGATCAACACGGCCGCGGAAGTCTGGATGGTGGTGGCCGGTGATGACAAGGCCGGCGCCGTGGGGCTGGCCCTGGCCGGAGCCAACCCGGTGCAGGTTCCCGCGGCGGGCCCGCGCGGCCGGAACCAGACGCTGTGGCTGATCGACGAAAACGCCGCCTCACGGGTCCCGGAGCAGCTCGTCCGGAAGGGTCCCTCGGGCGCGTAGCCGCTCGAGCGCTCCGGCCAGCGCGTCTTCGGCGTCCTGGCTGGAGCGCCGTTCCTTAACGTATTCCAGATGGCTTTTATAGCCCTCGCCGGGAATGTCCTCCAAGGCGAACTGCGCCTCGTCGCGCGTGGCCGTACCGCCGCAGCGGCGGCAGTCCCAGACGCCGGGGATCTGGTCCTCGGGCAGCAGGGCGAACACCAGCGCCGTCTCGTGGCCCTTCGAGCACCGGTAGGCGACATGGATCCGGGGCTGGCGCAGGACCGTGCCCTTCAGCGGCTCGCGCCCGGGCGATGCCCCCTGGGTGGCTCCTACACGGACACCCTTGAATCCGGAAGCAGAATGCAGCATCGGGAACTCCTGGCTACGTAGCTGGTGGAATGGTGCAGGCCATCAGCGACAGTCTAGTTCGGAGTTCCCGATGCCGGGAGTGCCGCCGCAGCGGCTGTATGAAGTTTTGGAAGAACTGCCTAGGAGTCGGCCCCGGTGCTGAACCGCATGAGCAGGCCCAGTCCGATGATGACCACTCCCCAGGTGATGCCCAGGATGATCGTGAACCGGTTGAGGTTCCGCTCGGCAACGCCGGAGGAGCTCAACCCGGAGCTCATGCCGCCGCCGAACATGTCGGACAGGCCGCCTCCACGTCCCTTATGCAGCAGGATGAGCAGGGTCAGCAGGAGGCTGGTGATGCCCAGGAGCACCTGGAGGATGACATGAAGAACGTCCACGACGGCCTTTCAGAAGATTTGGATTGCGGGGGCCACGCTGTGTCCGGACTAATCCGTCAACAGGTGACTCTCGAACCTGACAATATTAGCAAACTCGGCGGCGTCCAGGCTGGCACCGCCGACCAGCAGTCCGTCGACGTCGCGTTCCTTGAGGATGGCGGCGGCGTTGTTGGCCTTGACCGAACCGCCGTAGAGGAGGCGGGTCTTGCCGGCAATGTCCGCGCCGAAGAGGGTGGAGAGCTCGACGCGGAGGGCGGCGCACATCTCCTGGGCGTCCTCGGGTCCCGCAACTTCGCCGGTGCCGATGGCCCAGACGGGCTCGTACGCGACGACCAGTCCGGCGGCCTGCCCGGCGGTGAGGCCCTCGACACCGGCACGCAGCTGGGCGAGCGTATGTTCGACGTGGGTTCCGGCCTGGCGGATTTCGAGGCCCTCGCCGACGCACAGGATGGGGGTGAGGCCGTGCCGGAACGCGGCCTTGGCCTTGGCGTTGAGCACCTCATCGGACTCCTTGTGGATGGTGCGGCGTTCGCTGTGGCCGACGAGGACGTACGTGCAGCCGAGCTTGCCCAGGAACTGTCCGGAGATGTCGCCGGTGTAGGCGCCGGAGTCGAACTGGGAGAGATCCTGGCCGCCGTAGACAAGCTTCAGCTCGTCGCCCTGGACCAGCGTCTGGACGCCGCGGAGATCGGTGAACGGCGGGAAGACGGCGACCTCCACCCGGCTGTAGTCGTGCTTGGCATCGGACAGGGTCCAGGCCAGCTTCTGCAGGAGGGTGATGCCCTGGACATGGTCCATGTTCATCTTCCAGTTGCCTGCGATGAAGGGCGTGCGGTCGAAGGTGCCGTTGGTTGACGTTGTCACATGATCTCCAAAAGGTGCCGGTCAGGAATGCTGCTACAGGAGTGTTGGCCCAGGAAAGCCTGGGAATGGAACCGCCCGTGCGGTGGACAGCCGGCAGGGCGCCCCCTCGTTGCGGGAGGCGGCGCCCTGCCGGCTGGTGGACTTAGCGGTCCAGGACGCTCAGGCCCGGAAGTTCCTTGCCTTCGAGGTACTCGAGGCTGGCGCCGCCGCCGGTGGAGATGTGGCCGAACTGGTCATCGGCGAAGCCGAGGGTCCGGACCGCTGCGGCGGAATCGCCGCCGCCCACGACGGTGAACGCCCCGGTCCCGGTGAGCGCCTGGGCGATGGCCCGGGTGCCGGCGGCGAAGGCGGCGAACTCGAAAACACCCATGGGGCCGTTCCAGAACACCGTCCTGGCGCCCTTGATCCGGTCGGCGAAGGCCGCCGCCGATTCCGGCCCGATGTCCAGGCCGATGCCCTGCGCGCCGAAACTGCTGCTTTCGATCGCGTCGGCACGGACTGTCTCGTGGTCGGCGTCGGCGGCGAACCTGCTGGCCACCACGACGTCGGTGGGCACCACGAATTCGGTCCCGGCGTCCGCGGCCCGCTTGAGGTAGTCCTGGACGACAGGGATCTGGTCCTCTTCCAGCAGGCTTCCGGCGACCTTATGGCCCTCGGCTGCGAGGAAGGTGAACAGCATGCCGCCGCCCACCAGGATCGTGTCCGCCTTGCCGATCAGGTTGTCGATGACGGCGAGCTTGTCCGAGACCTTGGAGCCGCCGAGCACGACGACGTAGGGGCGCTGGGTGTCCGTGGTGAGCTTGCGCAGCACCTCCACCTCGGTGCGCACCAGATCCCCCTGGTAGGACGGCAGCCGGGTGGCGACGTCGTAGACGCTGGCATGCTTACGGTGCACGGCGCCGAAGGCGTCGTCCACGAAGGCCCCGTTGGAGCCCGTCAGCGCCACCAGTTCGTCCGCGAAGGCGCCGCGTTCGGCGTCGTCCTTGGACGTCTCGCGGGCATCGAAGCGCACGTTCTCCAGCACGACGGCTTCGCCGTCCTGCAGACCGGCGGCGAGTTCGTTCGCCGACTCACCGACAGTGTCTTCCGCGCGGGAAACCTTGAACGGGGCGATTTCGGCCAACCGCGCGACGGCGGGCCTGAGCGAGTACTTGTCCTCGGGCGCACCCTTGGGGCGGCCGAGGTGTGCTGTGACCAGCACACGGGCACCGGCGTCCGTCAGCTTCGCCAGCACTGGCAGGGAGGCCTTGATGCGGCCGTCGTCAGTCACTGTAGAGCCGTCGAGCGGCACGTTCAGGTCACTTCTGACCAGAACGTACCGCCCGCGGACACCATCAGCGATCAGTTCGTCGAGGGTGTGGAATGTCATGTGTCTTACCCTAGCCCAGCTTGGCTGCGACAAGCTCCGTGAGGTCCACAAGACGGTTGGAGTAACCCCATTCGTTGTCATACCAGGCAACAACCTTGACCTGGTTGCCGATCACCTTTGTCAGGCCGGAGTCAAAAATGGACGACGCGGGGTCCCCGACGATGTCCGAGGAGACGATCGGGTCATCGGTGTAGGTCAGCAGGCCCTGGAGCGCCTCGGATTCGGAAGCGGCCTTGAGGGCGGCGTTGACTTCCGCGACCGTGGTTTCGCGGGACACGGTGACGGTGAGGTCCGTGGCCGAACCTGTCGGGACCGGCACGCGGATGGCGTAGCCGTCCAGCTTGCCCTTGAGCTCCGGCAGGACCAGGCCGATTGCCTTGGCCGCACCCGTGGATGTGGGGACCAGGTTGATGGCGGCGGCGCGGGCGCGGCGGAGGTCCTTGTGGGGGCCGTCCTGCAGGTTCTGGTCGGCGGTGTAGGCGTGGATGGTGGTCATCAGGCCGCGTTCGATGCCGAACGAGTCGTTGATGACCTTCGCCAGCGGGCCGAGGCAGTTGGTGGTACAGGACGCGTTCGAGATGATGTGGTGCGCGGCCGGGTCGTAGAGCTCGTGGTTGACGCCCATCACGATCGTGATGTCCTCGTCCGAGGCGGGAGCGGAGATCAGGACCTTTTTGGCGCCGGCGTCGATGTGCTTCTGTGCGTCGGAGGCCTTGGTGAAGAAGCCCGTGGACTCGATGACGATGTCGACGCCCAGCTCACCCCACGGGAGCTTGGCGGGATCGCGCTCGGCAAGGACCTTGATGATGCTGCCGCCGACGACGATGTTGCCGTCCTTGACCTCGATGGTCTCCGCCAGGCGGCCGCCCACGGAGTCGTACTTGAGCAGGTGGGCGAGGGCTTCCGGGCTGGTGAGGTCGTTGACAGCGACGATCTCGAGGTCCGCGCCTTGTGCGAGGGCGGCGCGGAAGTAGTTGCGGCCGATGCGGCCGAAGCCATTGATACCAATACGGGTGGTCACTTTTTCAGTCTCCTTGGTGCTCTTGCGAACACGACTAGTTGAGTCGGGCGTTCAAGCCAACTAACAGATCCCGCACGCCATTGGGCAGAGATGATTAACAGATCGGAGGGCGACCAGCCACATTGCTGAAGGCTAACCGCCTTCCGTGACCTATCTTACGTTTAACGGGGTCTGCCCCCGCAAGTGCGGGGGCAGACCCTCCACGATTCGGCGTCAAAAGCCGCGAATGTGAAGTTTGTTACAGGCGCATGTGCGCCGCATCACCCTTAGAGGGTAATGAGGCCCGTTGCGTTCTTGCGGGCCGCGTCTAAGCGCTTGGCGACGTCGGCCCAGTTGACGATGTTCCAGAAGGCCTTGACGTAGTCCGCCTTGACGTTGACGTAGTCCAAGTAGAAGGCGTGCTCCCACATGTCCAGCATCAGCAGCGGGGTGGTGCCCAGTGCCACGTTGCCCTGCTGGTCGTAGAGCTGCTCGATCACGAGGTTCCCGCCGATCGGCTCGTAGGCCAGGAAGCCCCAGCCGGAGCCCTGCAGGCCCAGTGCCGCCGCGCTGAACTGGGCGCGGAAGGCGTCGAAGGAGCCGAACGCGTCGTCGATCGCGGCCGCCAGCTCGCCTTCGGGCTTGTCGCCGCCGTCCGGGGAAAGGTTCTTCCAGAACACCGAGTGGTTGATGTGGCCGCCGGTGTGGAACGCCAGGTCCTTGGACAGCCGGTTGATGTTCGCGAAATCGCCCTTCTCGCGCGCCTCGGCCAGCTGCTTCAGGGCGTTGTTGGCGCCGGCCACGTAGGCGGCGTGGTGCTTGCTGTGGTGCAGCTCCATGATCCTCGCGGAAATGTGGGGCTCCAGCGCCGCATAGTCATAGTCGAGGTCTGGCAGTACGTACTCGGTCACAAAATCCTCCAATGTCGTGGACGGTTGTCCGGGTTGGTAACTCTCGGATTGTGCATCCGGATGATTGGGCATCCGGAAGTTTCTTGTCGATTCTAGGGTGCGGTCAGTCGTCAAGCATTTCCGGCGTCA
Source organism: Pseudarthrobacter albicanus (assembly GCF_018224015.1). GTDB lineage: Bacteria > Actinomycetota > Actinomycetes > Actinomycetales > Micrococcaceae > Arthrobacter > Arthrobacter albicanus. Next base: position 23,016 of record NZ_JAGPOT010000049.1, on the reverse strand, counting down.
CATTGGCTTCCGTGCCGGGGATGCCGAGGTCCTGGGCCCGTTTGTCCGCCATGGCCAGGAGGCGGCGGATCCGGCCGGCGATGGCGTCCTTGGTCATGACCGGATCCGCGAGGCGGCCCAGCTCGTCCAGGCTGGCCTGCTTGTGGGCCACCCGCAGCTCACCGGCGTACTTGAGGTGGCGGGGGACGTCGTCGCCGAGGATCTCCAGGGCCCGGTCAACGCGGGCGCCGGCGGCGACGGCGGCCTGCGCGGAGCGGCGCAGGTTGGCGTCGTCGAAGTTCGCGAGCCGGTTGGCCGTGGCGCGGACTTCCTTGCGCATGCGACGTTCCTCCCAGACCATCAGGGCGTCGTGGGCGCCCATCCGGGTCAGCAGCGCGGCGATGGTGTCGCCGTCGCGGATCACGACGCGGTCCACTCCCCTGACCTCGCGGGCCTTCGCCTGGATGCCGATGCGCCGCGCGGCGCCGACGAGGGCCAGGGCGGATTCGGGGCCGGGGCAGGTGACTTCCATCGCCGAGGAACGGCCGGGCTCCGTGAGGGAACCGTGCGCCAGGAACGCGCCGCGCCAGACCGCTTCGGCGTCGGCGGCGGATCCGTTGACCACCACCGGGGGGAGGCCGCGGACCGGACGCCCCCGGGCGTCGAGGAGGCCGGTCTGGCGGGCGAGGGCTTCGCCGTCGCGCACCACCCGGATGACGTAGCGGCTGCCGCGGCGCAGGCCGCCGCCGGAGACGACGATGATTTCGCTCTGGTGCCCGTAGACCTCGGCGATGGCGGCGCGCAGCCGGCGCGCGGTGGAGGCGAGGTCGACTTCGGCTTCGATCACGATCCGGCCGGAGATGATGTGCAGCCCGCCGGCGAAGCGGAGCATCGCCGACACTTCGGCCTTGCGGACCGAGGATTTCTTGATGTCCAGACGGGAAAGTTCTTCCTTGACTGATGCTGTCAGTGCCATGGCACCTTTCCTAACTGTTCCCGAAAATGTCGTGGTACGCCGTTGCCAGACGCAGCGGGTCGTGGATCGGACGGCGGCTCGACGCCCCTACTTTACCCAACACGACCTCGGCACCCAGCATCGCGGCTGCCCGCTGGAAATCGGGAAGGTCCGGCACCGACGCCGGATCCGCCAGGACGACGTCGAGGCTGAAGTCCGGCGCGTACTCCCGCAGCACGCGCAGATGGTCCGCCGCGGACATGCCCGAGGTCTCCTTGGTGTCCGTGGCCAGGTTCATCGTGAGGCAGCGCCTGGCCGCCGTGTTGCACAGCGCCTCGCGGATCTCCGGCAGCAGCAGGTGCGGCAGCACGGACGTGTACCAGGAGCCCGGGCCCAGGATCACCCAGTCGGCCAGTTCGATCGCGGTGAGCGCCTCGATGCAGGCCGGCGCGTCCTCGGGCAGCAGCCGGACGCGCTCCAGGGACCCTGCCACGGCGCACTTCGCCTGCCCGCGCAGGGTCTGCAGCGCTGAGGTGCCGTCCGGCGCCGTGACGCGGATCTGGCCCTCGATGGTCAGCGGGACGCTGGACATCGGCAGCACCTCGCCGCGGGCGCCCAGCAGGGCGCCGGCCCATTTGAGGCCGGCCACGGTGTCCCCCAGGAGCTCCCACAGGGTCACGATCAGCAGGTTGCCCATGGCGTGCTCGTCGAGGGACCCGCCGCGGCCCTTGCCGGGCTGGAAGCGGTGCTGCATGACATCGCGCCACGTGCGGCCCCAGTCCGTGTCGTCACACAACGCCGACAGGGCCATGCGCAGGTCTCCGGGCGGGAGGACACCGTACTCCTCGCGGAGCCGGCCGGAGGAACCGCCGTCGTCCGCGACGGTGACGATCGCGGTCAGTTCGGAGGTGAGCAGGCGCAGGGCGGACAGCGAGGCGGACAGGCCGTGGCCGCCGCCGAGGGCCACGACGGAGGGGCCCTTGTCCTGCTGGCTGGCGAACGCCGCGCTGGCCGGCGGGACCAGGGGCAGCGGACCGGTGAGGAGCGCCATTATTCCCGGCCCAGGTCGCGGTGCGTGGTGGTCACGGTGACGCGCGGGTACTGCGCCAGCCGCCGTGACAGCTCGACGGCGACCGCCACCGAGCGGTGTTTTCCGCCCGTGCAGCCGACGGCGATCGTGGCGTAATGCTTGTTCTCGCGCCGGTAGCCGTCCAGGACGGGCTCCAGGGCCAGGACATAGCGCTCCACGAACTCCTTCACGCCCTGGGCCTCCAGCACGTAGTCGCTGACGTCCTTGTCCATGCCGGTGTGGGGGCGCAGCTGCGGCACCCAGTGCGGGTTGGGGATGAAGCGGGCGTCGGCCACGAAGTTGGCATCGACGGGAAGCCCGTACTTGAAGCCGAAGCTCATGACGTTCAGGCGCAGGGCCACCGGTCCGGTATCGCTGAACAGTTCCGTGATGGCGGTCGCGAGGCCGTGGACGTTCAGCGCCGACGTGTCCAGGACGATGTCGGCGTAGTCCCGGAGTTCGCGTACCAGTTCGCGTTCGGCCCCGATGCCGTCGAGGATCCGGCCGCCGCCCTGCAGCGGGTGGGGGCGCCGGCCCTGCTCGAAGCGGCGGACCAGGACGTCGTCGTTGGCGTCGAGGAAGAGCACCCGGAAGGTGGCGCCGCTGGCCTCAAGGTTGCGCAGGGCGGTGCGGATGTCCGCGAAAAGGTCCTTGCTGCGGACGTCCATCACGACGGCGAGCTTGGAGATGGAGCCTGGCGCATGGGAGACGATTTCGGCCAGGGTGCCGAGCATCTGCGGCGGAAGGTTTTCCACGACGTACCAGCCGTGGTCCTCGAGGGCGTCCGAGGCGGTGCTCCGGCCGGCTCCCGACATCCCCGTCACCACGAGCAGTTCCGCCTCAACGGGTTTGACCGGCGTCATGCCGTCCGTCTCCGGTCCGGATTCCGCCGTCGAGTCTGCCATCTGTGAAGCCCCATTCTGCTGTGCGGTTCCGCTGTGTCGCTGCCATGTCTGTGCTCTGGGGACGCCGCGCGGTGTTTGCTGCATCGTTCAGCTGCGCCCGCGCGTGCCGTGTCCAAGTCCTTACCCTAACCAAGTTTGCCGGTGCTAGCTAAGTTTCGAGGATTTCCCCGGTGGTCATGTTGATGGCGGGCACGCTTGCGGCCTCCCCGGCGCCGTCCGCACCGTCCGCGCCGAAGTGCCGGACGATCGCCTCGGCCAGGGCCGGTCCGATCCCCTTGGCCGACGTCAGTTCCTGGACCGTGGCCGCCTTGATGGTCCTGACCGATCCGAACTGCGCCAGCAGGGCCTTCCGCTTGGACGCGCCGAGGCCGGGCACGCCGTCGAGCGCGGACACGGTCATGGCCTTGCCGCGCTTCTGCCGGTGGAAGGAGATCGCGAAGCGGTGGGCCTCGTCGCGGATGCGCTGCAGCAGGTAGAGCCCGGCCGAGGCGCGGGGCAGGATCACCGGGAAGTCGCTGTCCGGCAGCCAGACTTCCTCGAGCCGTTTGGCGAGGCCGACGACGTAGACGTCCTCAATCCCCAGTCCGGCCAGCGCCCGGGCCGCCGCATTGACCTGGGGCTTGCCGCCGTCGACCACCACGAGGTTCGGCGGGTAGGCGAACTTCGCCCGCGGCGCCGGCGTCGTGGTGTCCTGCACGGCGACCGCGGCAGCCGCACCCGCTGCGGCGGCGGCCGGGCGGCCGGGCTGGCCCGCCTGCCGGACCGCCTCCGCCTGGGCCGCCTGGTCGTCGAGATAATGCCGGAAGCGGCGGGTCAGGACGTCGTGCATGGCCGCGGTGTCGTCGGTGGCGGCGGCACCGGTGACGGAGAACTTCCGGTAATCGGACTTCTTCGGCAGCCCGTCCTCGACCACCACCATGGAGCCGACCACGTTGGTGCCCTGGACATGGGAGATGTCGTAGCATTCGATCCGCAGCAGCGCCACCGGCAGGTCCAGCGCCTCCTGGAGCTCCCGGAGGGCCTGGGACCGGACGGTCAGGTCCCCGGCGCGGCGGGTCTTGTGCAGCTTCAGGGCATGCTCGGCGTTGTCCCGGACCGTGGACATCAGGGCGGCCTTGTCGCCGCGCTGCGGAACCCGGACGTCGACCCTGGCGCCGCGCAGGCCGCTGAGCCACTGCGTGAGTTCGGCCGCGTTGCTGGGTTCGGCCGGGACGAGGACCTCGCGGGGAAGCCGGCCCTGGATTCCGGCCTCGTCGCCGTAGACCTGCAGGAGCAGATGCTCGACGAGGTCCGGGGTGGCCGAGTCCTCGACTTTTTCCACCACCCAGCCGCGCTGGCCGCGGATCCGGCCGCCACGGACGTGGAAGACCTGGACCGCCGCTTCCAGCTCATCCTCGTGCAGGGCGAAGACATCGGCGTCGGTGTCCTCCGACAGGACGACGGCGTTGCGTTCGAAGACCTTCTTGAGCGCCACGATGTCGTCCCGGAGGCGGGCGGCCCGTTCGTAGTCCAGTTCCGCGACGGCGGCTGCCATCTCCTTTTCCAGCCGCGTGACGAACGGCCTGGCCTCCCCGCCCATGAAGGCGCAGAAGTCCTCGGCCAGGGCCCGGTGGTCCGCCGGCGAGATGCGGCCGACGCAGGGCGCCGAGCACTTGTCGATGTAGCCGAGCAGGCAGGGCCGGCCGCTGGCCTCGGCCCGTTTGAGCACCCCGGCGCTGCAGCTGCGGACCGGGAAGACCCGGAGCAGGGTGTCCAGGGTGTCGCGGATGGCGCCGGCGGTGTACGGACCGAAATAGCGGGTGCCCTTCCGGCGTTCGCCGCGGAGCACCTGGACGCGGGGATACTTCTCGCCCATCGTCACGGCGAGGTAGGGGTAGGTCTTGTCGTCCCGGAACATGACGTTGAACCGGGGGGTGAACTCCTTGATCCAGGTGTATTCGAGCTGCAGGGACTCGAGTTCGCTGCCGACGACGGTCCACTCGACGCTGCTGGCCGTGTGGACCATGGCGTACGTCTTGGGCAGCAGCCCGGCCGGATTGGCGAAGTAGGAGTTCAGCCGGGAACGGAGGTTCTTGGCCTTGCCGACATAGATGACCCGCCCGTGCGGGTCGCGGAAGCGGTACACGCCCGGGTTGGTCGGAATCTCACCCGTCTGGGGACGGTAACTCGCTGGATCTGCCACTCTTCCAGTCTACTGAGCCTGCCGCCGTGAACCTGCCGCTGCCGTGCTGGCACCGGCGTTCCGGTGGCGTCAATGCCTATCAGTCGACGCTCTTGCTCTGGTTGTAACTGGTGGAGCGTTCCTGGCCGGTCAGGTCCGCGATGGCGTCCATGATCCTGTCGGTGACCTGGCGGCGTGCGGGCAGCGAATGGTCCGGTCCGGTCTTCTCGAAGTAGAGCGGTTCGCCCACCTTGACCGTGAAGTGCTGCGGTTTGACGGCCTTTCTGTCCGCGGGCTGCAGGTTTTCCGTTCCGATCAGGCCGACCGGAATGACGGGTGCGCCCGTGGTGAGGGCGAGCCAGCCGACGCCGGTCCGGCCGCGGTACAGGATGCCGTCGCGGGAGCGCGTGCCTTCCGGGTAGATCCCGACGCCCTTGCCGGCATCGAGGATGTCCAGCAGCGTCTTCAGCGCCTGGACGCTGGCTGCCTGCTCCCCGCGCTCGACCGGAATGGAACCCACGGCTTCGAAGAAGGACTTCATGACCTTGCCCTTGACACCGCCGGTCGTGAAATATTCGGCTTTCGCGAAGAACGCCACGGGGCGGGGCATGAGGGCCTGGACGATGACGCTGTCCAGGAAGGAGAGGTGGTTGGGCGCCACGATGAACGGGCCTTCCTTGGGCACGTTTTCGAGGCCGATGACGGTGGGCCGGCAGGTGGAGGAAACCAGCCCCCGGGTTGTCCAGCGGATTGCCTCAAACATGGCCATCGGTGCACACCCCCTTCACGTCGTCGGCCATCAGGGCACTCGCAGTCCGGGCACCCGCAGTCAGGGCACCCGCCGCCAGGGCACCGGCCCGGACGGTGTCCAGCCTGCCAATGGCGTCATGGAGGGCCGCGGTGCTGTGCACGATCTCGACGGCGCCCGCCTCACGCAGTTCGCCGTCGAGCGCAAAGCCCCAGGCGACGCCGATGCAGTCCAGGCCGTTGGCGGCGGCGCCGGCCACGTCCTGGGCACGGTCCCCCACCATCACGGCGTGCTGCGTCCCGAGGTCGGCCAGGGCGGCGGCGACGATGCCGGCCTTCCCGGACGGCCCGGTGGCGGCGCCGGCCTCGTCGGCGGCCGAGCCGCGGATGAAGCCGAAGCAGGTGTCGATGCCGTGGTGCGCCAGGACGATGCGGGCCAGATGCTCGGGCTTCTGGGTGGCGACGGCGATCGGCCGCCCCGCGTCGACAAAGGAGTCCAGCAAGGCCCGGATCCCGGGGTAGAGCCGGCTCTGGGCGATCCCGGTGGAAAGGTAGTGTGCCCGATAGATCCGGATGGCCTCTTCGAGTTGCTCCGCCGGGACGCCCGCGATGTCCACGAGCGAGTGGCTGAGCTTCGGGCCGATCATCGCGTCCAGCCTGGCCTGACCGGGAACGGCGATCCCGAGTTCCGTGAGGGCCGCCGCGATTCCGTCCGATATTCCGCCGGCCGGATCGACAAGAGTGCCATCCAGGTCAAAGATCACGGGCACTGTTGTATGGGTCACCGGCTTATTTTCTCACGAGTGCACGGATGCCAGAAACTCGCATGCCCCGAAGGGAATACATCCTCCCGTGCCGGTTTTCGCCTGGCGACGCGAAAATGCCCCGGCGCTACCCCGGAATGCCGGCAGCGCCAGGGCATTTTCGCGTCGCAGGGCAGAATGCGCGTCGCGCGTCAGGCGAGGATGTCGGCCAGGAAGGACGCCGTGTAGCTCTCGGTCGACTTGGCGACCTGCTCCGGCGTGCCGGACGCAATGATCCTGCCGCCGCCGGAGCCGCCGTCGGGTCCCAGGTCCACGATCCAGTCCGCGCTCTTGATGACATCGAGGTTGTGCTCGATCGTGATGACCGTGTTGCCCTTGTCCACGAGGCCCTGGAGGACCATCAGCAGCTTCCGGATGTCCTCGAAGTGCAGGCCCGTGGTGGGCTCGTCGAGGACGTAGACGCTGCGGCCGTTGGAGCGCTTCTGGAGTTCGGCCGCGAGCTTCACGCGCTGGGCTTCGCCGCCGGAGAGCGTCGTGGCGGGCTGGCCCAGCCGGACGTAGCCGAGTCCGACGTCGACGAGCGTATTGAGGTGCCGCGCGATCGGCGAGAAGGCCGCGAAGAACTCGGCGCCTTCCTCGATGGGCATGTTCAGCACGTCCGCGATGGTCTTGCCCTTGTAGTGCACCTCAAGCGTTTCCCGGTTGTAGCGGGCGCCGTGGCACACCTCGCAGGGCACGTACACGTCCGGCAGGAAGTTCATTTCGATCTTCAGCGTGCCGTCACCCGAGCAGGCCTCGCAGCGGCCGCCCTTGACGTTGAAGGAGAACCGCCCGGGCTGGTAGCCGCGGACCTTCGCCTCCGTGGTCTCGGCGAAGAGCTTGCGGATGTGGTCGAAGACTCCCGTGTAGGTGGCAGGGTTGGACCGCGGGGTGCGGCCGATCGGGCTCTGGTCGACGTGCACCACCTTGTCCAGGTGCTCCAGGCCCTGGACGGCCTTGTGCCGGCCGGCGACCTGCTTGGCGCCGTTGAGCTTGTTGGCGAGCACCTTGTAGAGGATCTCGTTGACGAGGGTCGACTTTCCGGAGCCGCTGACCCCGGTCACGGCCGTGAAGAGGCCCAGCGGGAAGGCCGCGTCGACGTTGAGGAGGTTGTTCTCCTTGGCGCCGACCACCTTCAGCTCGCGCTTCTTGTCGTACTTGCGGCGCTTCGTGGGGATGTCGATCTTCCTGCGGCCGGAGAGGTAGTCGCCGGTCAGGGAGGCGGTGTTCTCCAGCAGGTCCGCGTAGGAGCCGGAGTGGACCACCTGCCCGCCGTGCTCGCCGGCGCCGGGTCCGATGTCCACCACCCAGTCGGCTTCCTGGATGGTGTCCTCGTCATGCTCGACGACGATCAGGGTGTTGCCGAGGTCCCGCAGCCGGGTCAGCGTCTCGATCAGCCGGCGGTTGTCCCGCTGGTGCAGGCCGATGGAGGGCTCGTCGAGGACATAGAGCACGCCCACGAGGCCGGAACCGATCTGGGTGGCCAGCCGGATGCGCTGGGCTTCGCCCCCGGACAGGGTGCCGGAGGGGCGTTCGAGGTTCAGGTATTCGAGGCCGACGTCGAGGAGGAAGGTCAGGCGGGCCTGGATCTCCTTCAGGACCTGGTGGGCGATCTGGGCCTCGCGGCCGGTCAGCACGAGGGTGTCCAGGAAGTGCGCACATTCACGCATCGGCATGGCTGAAACCTCCGCGATGGACTTGCCGTTGATCAGCACGGAGAGCGACGCCGGGTTCAGCCGGGCACCGTTGCAGGCCGGGCACGGGATCTGCCGCATGTACTCCTCGTAGCGGTCACGCGCGGAGTCCGAGTCGGTTTCGGTGTGCTTGCGGTGCACGTACTGGATGACGCCCTCGAAGCCGGTGCTGTACTTGCGCTCCCGGCCGAACCGGTTGCGGTACTGCACCACGACTTTGTGGTCCTTGCCGTGCAGGACGGTCTGCCGGACCTCGGCGGAGAGCTTCTGCCAGGGGGTCGTCATGGAGAAATCAAGCTCAGCGGCGAGGCCGGACAGCAGGCGGTTCCAGTACTCCGTCGTCGCGGTGCCCAGGGACCAGGGCGCGATGGCGCCTTCCGCGAGCGACAGCTCCTGGTTCGGAATGATGAGTTCCTCATCGACTTCCAGTTTGGTGCCGATGCCGCTGCACGCGGAGCAGGCCCCGAAGGGGTTGTTGAAGGAGAAGGAGCGCGGCTCGATCTCGTCGATGGCGAGGGGGTGCTCGTTCGGGCACGCGAGGTGTTCGGAGAACGCCCGGGTCCGTTCAGGATCGTCCGCGGCCAGATCCACGAACTCGGACAGCACACGGCCCTCGGCAAGCCCCAGCGCGGTCTCGACCGAATCGGTGAGGCGCTGGCTGATGCCGTCCTTGACGACGAGGCGGTCCACGACCACTTCGATGGTGTGCTTGAACTGCTTGCCCAGCTTGGGCGGATCGCTCAGCTGGATCAGTTCGCCGTCGACACGGGCCCGCGAGTATCCCTTGGCCGTGAGTTCCTTGAACAGGTCAATGAATTCGCCCTTGCGGCCGCGGACCACGGGAGCGAGGACCTGGAAGCGGGTGCCTTCCGGGAGCTCGAGCAGCTGGTCCACGATCTGCTGGGGGGTCTGTTTCGCCACGGGCTCCCCGCAGATGGGGCAGTACGGGCGGCCGACACGGGCCCACAGCAGTCGCATGTAGTCGTAGATCTCGGTGATGGTGCCCACCGTGGAACGGGGGTTCTTGCTCGTGGACTTCTGGTCGATCGAGACCGCGGGCGAGAGGCCCTCGATGAAGTCGACGTCGGGCTTGTCCACCTGGCCAAGGAACTGCCGGGCATAGGCGGACAGCGATTCCACGTATCGGCGCTGGCCCTCGGCGAAGATGGTGTCGAAGGCGAGGGAGGATTTCCCGGAGCCGGACAGCCCGGTGAAGACGATCATCGCGTCGCGCGGCAGGTCGAGGTCCACGTTGCGCAGGTTGTGTTCGCGGGCGCCCTTGACGACGAGCCGCGACAGGTCGGGACGTTTCAGTTCGGGCCGGGAATCGTCGGGGCGGCCCGGTTCTGCCGAACCCGCCGGAACTGAGCCCATCGGAACGGAGGTCTGGACTTCTACGGCGGGATCTTCAGCTACAGCTTTAGGCACGCTACCAATGCTAATCGAAAACTTCTTCGAACTTCTATTCCCGCCGGAGTCTCCGGGCAGGCGCCGGCGGCCGGATCTGCTAGCCGCGGTCGTAAGCGGCGGCCAGCAACTGCACCGCCTCGGCGAAGCTGGCACCGTGGGCCTTGGCGGCCGCGGCGAAGGCCGCGGCCGAGGCGGACAGGGAAGTCCAGGCCTCGTCCCGGGCACAGACCACCGTCCCGTTCCGGCCCCTCGTCGCCACGACGCCCGCGGCTTCCAGTTCCTTGTAGGCCCGCGCCACGGTATGGGGTGCGACGCCCAGTTCACCGGCGAGGCTGCGGACCGCCGGCAGCCTGGTGCCCGGTGCGAGGGTCCCGTTGTCGGCACGTTCGATGATGTTGAGCCGGAGCTGTTCGAACAGCGGCACGGAGCTGGCCGGGTTCGGCTTCCAGGCCCCGGGGAAGCGCACCGCCACGTTCCCTGTGGAGCTCACTGCTCCGCCTCCGTGACACCCTGCGGCTGTTCGCGGCCCGCGAACTGGGCCGCGTACAAATCGGTGTACAACCCGCCCCCGGCCAACAGCTGCTGATGGGTCCCGTTTTCAACGATTCGTCCGTGGTCCATGACGAGAATTAGATCAGCGTCCCGGACGGTGGACAAGCGGTGCGCAACGACGAAGCTGGTACGACCCTGCCGGAGCCGGTTCATCGCCTGGCGGATCTGCACTTCCGTGCGGCTGTCCACCGAGCTCGTGGCCTCGTCCAGCACCAGGATGCGGCGGCCGGCCAGCTGCGCCCGGGCGATGGAGATGAGCTGGCGCTGCCCGCGGCTCAGCGAACCGCCGTCGTTGCCCAGCATGGTGGCGTAGCCGCCCGGGAGGGCACGGACGAACTGGTCCACGTGGCTGGCCCGGGCCGCGGCGACGATCTCGGCGTCGGTGGCGCCGGGCCGGCCGTATTCGATGTTGTCCCGGATGGTTCCGGTGAACAGCCAGGCGTCCTGGAGCACAGTGGCGAAGGCGGACCGCAGGACATCGCGGGGCATGGCAGCGATGTCCGAACCGTCCACGGTGATCCGGCCGGACTCCAGTTCGTAGAACCGCATCAGCAGGTTGACGATGGTGGTCTTGCCCGCTCCCGTGTGCCCGACGATCGCCACCGTCTGCCCGGGCTCGACGGCGAAGGTGAGGTCCTTGACGGCGGGGTAGCCCGGGCTGTAGCTGAACGTGACCCGCTCGAAGGCCACGCGGCCCGCCGTTTCCGGCAGCGCCGCGGAGGCGCCAGCCTCCGGGTTCCGGGCGGGGCCCGGCGGCGGCTTGCGCGGCGGCTTCCGCGACGGCTTATGCGCCGGATCAGGGGACCGCTGCCGGCCCCGGCGTTGCCCGGGAGCCACGGCTGCATTCTCCGACAGGGCGTCCGGCGGGATCTCCGGCGCGTCCAGGAGGGCGAAGACGCGCTCCGCCGAGGCCAGGCAGGACTGCATGAGCGTCAGCATGCCGCCGATCTGGCCCATCGGCTGGCTGAAGAGCCTGCTGAACTGGATGAACGCCTGGATGCCGCCGATCGTCATGGTGCCGGCCGTGACCTGGAGCGCGCCCACCACGGCGACGGCGATGTAGTTGAGGTTGGAGACGAAGACCATGAGCGGCTGAACGGCGCCGGACACGTACTGGGCGCGGGCGCTGGCCCGGCTGAGCCTGGCGTTGCTGTCCCGGAAACGCGCCGCGGATGCCTCGTGCCGGCCGAAGGCCTTGATCACCTCATGACCGGTGAAGAATTCTTCCAGCTGGGAGTGCAGCTCCCCCGTGCTGGACCACTGCTCGGTGAAGTGGGCCTGCGACCTGCGTGCCACCAGCAGGGTGAGCAGCGTCGAGACCGGCACGGTCAGCAGGGCGATCAGGGCCAGGAGCGGCGAGAGCCACAGCATCATGGCCAGTGCCCCGAAGAGCATCAGGACGGACATGATGAGCTGGTTGAGCAGCTGGTTCAGTGCCTGCGAGACGTTGTCGACGTCGTTGGTGGCCCGGCTGAGGACCTCGCCGCGGTGTTGGTCGTCGAAGTGGCTGGACGGCAGCACATGCAGCTTCTCCTCCACGGACGCGCGGAGCCCGTAGCCGAGGCGCTGCACCGCGGTGGCGGTCAGCGCCCCCTGGATCCAGCTGAAGACCGAGGCCCCGAGGTACATGAGGGAGACGGCCAGCAGCAACGCCGCGAGCTGCCCGTCGTGGAAGACTCCTCCCACGGCAGCGGCCACCACGACGTCGGTGGCGTCGCCCAGCAGCTTGGGTGCGGCCACGTTGAGCCCCGCAAAGCCGCAGGTTGCCGCGATGGCGCCGAGCATCCGCCACTTCGAGGGCCGGAGCAGTCCCAGCAGCCGGGCGGAGGACCGCCACGGGGACGGGCCGTGGCCCTGGGCCGCCGCGACGCCGGGCGCCGCGTCGGACCCGGCACCAGCACCTGTGCCTGTGCCTTCGGCTCTGCCTGCGTTCTTGTCCGGCTTCACGGCGTTTCCTCCAGGACAAGCTGGGACGCCGCGATCTCCTGGTAGCTCGGCGAGGACTCCATGAGTTCCTGGTGGGTTCCCTGCGCGACGAGCCGGCCGTCTTCGAGCACGAGGATCAGTCCGGCGTCGACGATCGTCGCCACCCGCTCGGCGACGACCAGAACGGTCGCGGAGCGCAGCAGCGGTTCGATGGCCCCGCGAAGCCTGGCGTCCGTGCCGTAGTCCAGGGCGGAGAAACTGTCGTCGAACAGGTAGACCGGGGCGCCCCGGAGCAGGGCCCGGCCGATGCACAGCCGCTGCCGCTGGCCCCCGGAGAAGTTCGTGCCGCCCTGGCTCACGGGCGACTGCAGCCCGTGGGGCAGCTTGCGGACGAAATCCTCGGCCTGGGCCGTCCTCAGCGCCTGCCAGAGTTCCTCGTCGCTCGCCCCGGGGGAACCCATCCGGAGGTTCTCCGCGAGTGTCCCGGAGAACAGAAACGACTGCTGGGGGACCATGGCGATGAGGCTGCGGAGCGCCTCGATCCCCAGCCCGCGGATATTGCGGCCGCCGATGCTGATCTCTCCGCCCGTGGCGTCCAGGAAACGGGGCAACAGGTTCAGCAGGGTGGTCTTGCCGCTGCCGGTGGCCCCGATGACCGCCGTCGTGGTCCCGGGGGCCGCCGTGAAGGTGATGCCGTCGAGCACGGGGGCTTCGGCACCGGGGTAGGCGAAGGAGACCCCGCGGAATTCGACGGTGCTGTCTGCGGTGTTGTCGAGAGAGCTGTCGGCGGTGCTGTCGGCAGGACTGCCGCGCGGCGGGGAGGCGCGCGGCGGGGAGGCGCGCGGCCCGGAGGTTCCCGGGGCAGCCGACGTCGTCGGGTCCGCGAGCGCCGGTCCGGTGTCCAGCACCGCCTGGATGCGTTCGGCGCAGGCGGCCGCACGCGGGCCCGTCATGAACACATACATGGCCATCATGATGGCAATCAGGATCTGCAGGATGTAGGCGATGAAGGCCGTCAGGGCCCCCAGTCGCATCTCGCCGGCCTGGATCCGGTGCCCGCCGAACCAGACCACCGCGACGGAGGAGAGGTTGACCACGAGCATGATCATCGGCATCATCCCGGCGACGAGCAGCGCGGAGCGCTGGTTGTTCCGGGTGAGATCCTTGTTGGCCGCGTCGAAGCGGCGCATTTCGTGGCCCTGCCGGACGAAGCCGCGGATGACGTTCGCGCCGATGATCTGCTCGCGCAGCACCCGGCTGATCCGGTCGATCAGCTCCTGGCCCTCCCGGTAGAGGGGAACCAGGCGCCGCACGATTACCGCCATGATGACGGCGAGCACGGGAACCACCGCCACCACGATGCCGGACAGCGCGATGTCCTGGTGGATGGCCAGGGCGATACCGCCGAGGAAGATTGCAGGCGCCGCCACGAGCATGGTGAAGACGAGCACCGCGAGGTTCTGGATCTGGGCGACGTCGTTGGTGGCCCGGGTGACGAGGCTGGGCGCGCCGAATGCCGCGACTTCCTGTGAGGACATCGACGCCACCTTGGCGAAGAGCTCCTCGCGCAGCTGGCGTCCCGCGTCCATGGCGACGACTGCGCCGAGGTAGCCGGCGGCGACGGCGGCCACCATCTGGACGGCGGCGATTCCGGCCATCCAGGCGCCCAGGTGCAGGATCACCGGGGTGTCGCCGCCGACGATGCCGTCATCGATGATGGCGGCATTCAGGGTCGGCAGCAGCAGGTTTGCGGTGGTCTGGACGAGCTGAAGGACGACGATGGCCAGCACCGTCACCTTATGGGCAGACAGCAGACGCCGCATCAGTCCGATTAACACCGAATTAGCACCGAACCTCCATCGCTAGACCAGAGCCCGAACCAGGATCAGAATGCCGGCCGCCCCCATGCCGCCCCGTCATTCTAAGCCCGCCACAGGGTGGGTCCCTGTGGCACCGCCCGCAGCCCCTCAACCCCGTTTGCGGGCCACGGCAAAGATCCGCCGGAACGGGAAAACGGTTCCGTGCGGGCCGGCCGGGTAGGCCTCAGCCAGCAGGGCCGAATACTCGGCCTCGAACTCGCGCGCTTCCCCGGCGGAGAGGGCGGCGAGGACGGGCCGGAGCGCGGTGCCCCGGACCCACTCCAGCACCGGGTCCGGGCCCGGGAGGAGCTGGAAATAGGTGGTTTCCCAGGCGTCGGCGTCGCACCCGGCGTCGAGCATGATCTGCAGGTATTCGGCGCCCTCCCCCACGGCGTCGTCGTGGCGCAGGACGCCGGCGAGCCGGCTCGCCCAGGCCCCGGACCCGGCCAGTCCGCGCATCAACGTGTGCGAGGGGGAATTGAAGTTGCCGGGCACCTGCAGCGCGAACCACGCGCCGGGCTTGAGCGCGGCGAGCCAGTGCGGCAGCAGTCCGCGGTGGCCGGGCACCCACTGCAGGGCGGCGTTGCTGAGCACGACGTCGGTCCGCGGGGACGGGCTCCAGCCGGCGATGTCGGCCCGGCTGAACGAGAGATTGGCTGCCTTGGCCGCATGGCCGGCGGCCTTCGCGAGCATCTCCGGCGACGAGTCCAGGCCCAGCACCTCCGCCTCCGGCCAGCGCTCGGCCAGGGCCGCCGTCAGGTTGCCGGGGCCGCAGCCGAGGTCGACGACGTGCCGGGGGGCATCGGCGTGGACCCGGGCCGCCAGGTCAAAGTAGGGTCTGTCCCGGTAGTCCCCGAACTGCACGTACTTGGCGGGATCCCATTTCACTGTTTCCTCCAATCGCCTTTCCTCCAGTCTCCGGCTTTCAGGCTCCTTTCGAAGCGTAACCCCGGCGGGAGCCAGGCCCAAGCAGGCACGGGCACTAAGCTGGGAAGCAATGAAACTCGCTGATCAGCTCCCCGTCCCGGCCGCCCGAGTCTCCGGCAGGACCGGCCTTGATCCGGACGAGCTGTATACCCGGTTTGTCGAGTGGACCGAAACCCGCGGACTGGCCCTCTATGCCGCCCAGGACGAAGCCGTCATGGAGCTTGCCGCCGGCGCCAACGTCATCCTCGCGACGCCCACGGGGTCCGGAAAATCGCTGGTCGCGATCGCGGCGCACTTCCAGGCCATGTCCCGGGGGCAGCGCAGCTACTACACGGCGCCGATCAAGGCCCTCGTGTCGGAGAAGTTCTTTGCCTTGTGCGAGATCTTCGGAGCCGAGAACGTCGGCATGATCACGGGCGACTCGGGCGTCAACCAGGACGCCCCGATCATCTGCTGCACCGCCGAAATCCTGGCCAATATTGCCCTGCGGGAAGGCCCGGCGGCGGAGCTTGGCGCCGTCATCATGGACGAGTTCCACTTCTACGCCGACCCGCAGCGCGGCTGGGCGTGGCAGGTCCCGCTGCTGGAACTCCCCCAGGCCCAGTTCCTGCTGATGTCCGCGACGCTCGGCGACGTGAGCCGCTTCGAAGCCGGAATCACCGAGCTGACCGGCCGCCCGACGACGACGGTCAGTTCCGCCGAACGTCCCATTCCGCTGCACTACTACTATGAGCAGACCCCGGTCCACGAAACACTCGAAGAGCTCCTCGCCACCAGGCAGGTCCCGGTCTATGTGGTCCATTTCAGCCAGGTCGAGGCCATCGACCGCGCCCAGAACCTGATGAGCGTCAACGTCTGCACACGCGAGGAAAAGGACAAGATCGCCGAGCTGATCGCCGGGTTCCGCTTCGCCGCCGGCTTCGGCAAGACCCTCAACCGGCTCGTGCGGCACGGCATCGGAGTCCACCACGCCGGGATGCTGCCGAAGTACCGGCGGCTTGTGGAGCAGCTGGCCCAGGCCGGCCTGCTCAAGGTCATCTGCGGCACCGACACCCTCGGGGTGGGCATCAACGTTCCCATCCGCACCGTGCTGCTCGCCGCGCTGAGCAAGTACGACGGCGTCCGCACCCGGCTGCTGAACTCCCGCGAGTTCCATCAGATAGCGGGCCGGGCCGGCCGGGCCGGCTACGACACGGCGGGGACCGTCGTCGTCCAGGCCCCGGAGCACGTCACCGAAAACGTCAAGGCGATGGCCAAGGCCACCGCGAAGTTCGGCGACGACCAGAAGAAGCTGCGCCAGGTGGTCAGGAAGAAGCCGCCGGAGGGCTTCGTGTCCTGGGGCGAGCCGACGTACAAGCGGCTGGTCGAATCCGTCCCCGACCCGCTGACCTCGAGCTTTGCCGTGACCCACGCGATGCTGATGAACCTGATGGAACGCCCGGGCGACCCGTTCAAGGCCACCCGGCGCCTGCTCACGGAGAACCACGAGCCGCGCTCCTCGCAGCTGCAGCTGATGAAGAAGGCCCTGGGCATCTACCGGGAGCTGCTGGCGGCCGGCGTCGTCGAGCGGATCCCGCCGGCGGAGCAGGGACCGGACGGGCGCACCGTCCGGCTCACCGTCCACCTGCAGGCCAACTTCGCGCTGAACCAGCCGCTGTCCCCCTTCGCCCTCGCGGCACTGGAGCTGCTGGACCCGGAGTCACCGTCGTACGCCCTGGACGTCGTGTCCGTGATCGAGTCGACCCTGGAGAAACCGCGGCAGATCCTGTCCGCCCAGCAGAAGAAGGCCCGCGGCGAGGCCATTGCCGCGATGAAGGCCGACGGCATCGAGTACGACCAGCGGATGGCCATGCTCGAGGAAGTCAGCTACCCGAAGCCGCTCGCGGAGATCCTCGGCGAGGCCTTCGAGGTCTACCGCCGGGCCGCGCCGTGGATCGGCGACTTCGAGCTCGCGCCCAAGTCGATCGTCCGGGACATGTACGAACGCGCCATGAACTTCGGCGAGTTCGTCCAGTTCTACGGCCTGGCCCGCTCCGAGGGCATCGTGCTGCGCTACCTCGCGGACGGTTTCAAGGCACTGCGCCAGACCGTCCCGCAGGACGCCCTCCGCGAAGACCTCGAGGACCTCATCGCCTGGCTGGGCGAACTGGTCCGCCAGGTCGACTCGAGCCTGCTCGACGAGTGGGAGGAACTCACCTCCGGTGCCGCGCCGACACCGCACGACGCGCCGCCGCCCCCGCCGCCGTCGCTCACGTCCAACATCCGGGCCTTCCGCGTGATGGTGCGCAACGAAATGTTCCGCCGCGTGGAGCTGTTCGCCGACGAGGCGGCCACGGTACTCGGCGAGCTCGACGGCGGTTCCGGCTGGGACGCCGGGCGCTGGGAAGAGGCGCTGGACGACTACTTCGACGAACACCAGGACATCGGGACCGGCCCCGACGCGCGCGGACCCGGCCTGCTGATCATCACCGAGGAACCGGGGGTGTGGAAGGTCCGGCAGATCTTCGACGACCCCGCCGGCAACCACGACTGGGGCATCTCGGCCGAGGTGGACCTTGCGGCCTCGGACGAGACCGGCACCGCCGTCGTCCGGGTGACGGACGTGAACAGGCTGTAGGCGCTAGTAAACTCGGATCATGAGTGTAATCCGGCCTGCGACGGCGAACGATGTCCCCGCAATCCTGCAGATGATCCATGACCTGGCCAGCTATGAAAAGGAGCCGGACGCGGTCCGGAACACCCCCGGGATGCTCGAGGCCGCACTGTTCGGCGAGAACCCCCGGATCTTCGCCGCGATGGCGGAAAACGAGTCCGGGGACGTGCGGGGGTTCGCCCTCTGGTTCCTGAACTACTCCACCTGGGAAGGCGTCCACGGCATCTACCTCGAGGACCTCTACGTGCAGCCCGGGGCCCGCGGCGAGGGCCACGGCAAGGCGCTCCTGCAGCACCTGGCCGCCACCGCCGTCGAGCGCGGCTACGCCCGGGTCGAGTGGAGCGTGCTGGACTGGAACGAGCCCTCCATCAACTTCTACAAGGCCCTCGGCGCGGCCCCGATGCAGGAATGGTCCACATTCCGCCTCACCGGCGAAGCGCTGGAAGCGTTCGGCAGCCCCGACACAGCGCAGGCCCGTGGCTGAGCTGGCGGTGACCGCGCCCGCGGCGGACCTGCCGCCGGCGGACGGCACCGTGGTTGACGGCACCGTGGCGGAGAGCACGGTCCCGCACACCGTCCGGGCGCGGCACGAATACCGCGGAATGCGCACGGCGGAGCACTATTTCGAGGTCCCGCTGGACCACGGTGCCGGGGACTGCGGCTCCGGGGACGGCGGCGGGACCATCACGGTCTTCGCGCGCGAGTACGTCTCCACGGACCACAGCGAGGACGACGCGGCGCGGCTCCCCTGGCTCCTGTACCTGCAGGGCGGTCCCGGCGGCCGGGGCAACAGATTTCCGTCCCTCGGCGGCTGGAGCAAGGCCGCCGCCAAAGACTTCCGGATCCTCATGCTGGACCAGCGCGGCACCGGCCTGTCCTCCCCGATCGACCGCCACACGCTGCCCCTGCGCGGGGACGACGCCGCGCAGGCCGGCTACCTGTCGCATTTCCGGGCGGACTCCATCGTCGCCGACGCCGAGGCCATCCGCAGGGCGCTCGGCTCCGGCCCCTGGACCATCTACGGCCAGAGCTACGGCGGCTTCTGCGCCCTCAGCTACCTCTCGTTCGCGCCCGAGGGGCTCCGCCGGGCGCTGGTCACCGGGGGCCTCGCCCCGCTGAAGGGCCCGGCGGACCGGGTCTACCGGGCCACCTTCCGGCAGGTCGCCGCCCGCAACGCCGAATACTTCGACTGGTATCCGGAGGACCGCGCCATGGTCACCCGGATCGCCCGGCACCTCCGGGATACCCAGGAGTTCCTGCCCGACGGCGGCCGGCTCACGGTCGAGCGGTTCCAGATGGCCGGCTCCCACCTAGGCGGCAACACCCGGGTCGATGCCCTGCACCACCTGCTGGAGGACGCCTTCGTCAGCACGCCCGGCGGCGTCCGCCTCTCGGATGCCTTCCTGGAGCAGGTCCGCGGGCTCGTGTCCCGCGCCGCCAACCCCCTGTACGCGCTCATGCACGAATCCATCTACGGCCAGGGCGAGGCCACGGACTGGGCGGCCTGGCGGGTCCTCGAAGACTTCCCCGAGTTCCGGCCGGACGCGGCCGAGCCGCTGCTGACCGGCGAGATGGTCTACCCCTGGTACTTCGAACAGGACGCGGCGCTCCGTCCGCTGCGGGACGTGGCGCGGCTGCTGGCCGCGAAGAGCGACTGGAAACCGCTGTACGATCCCGAACGGCTGGCCCGCAACATTGTGCCGGTGGCCGCCGCCGTGTACAGCGACGACATCTACGTTGACCGGGACCTCTCGCTCGAAACCGCGGCGGCCGTCCGCGGCCTGCAGGTGTGGGAGTCCTCGGACTTCCACCATGACGGCATCGCGGACGACGGCGAAGGCATCTTTGCCCGGCTGCTGGGGATGGCCAGCCCGGCCGGGACTGACGGTGCAGGCCCCCGAGGGTGACTTCGAGCGCAGGGAGGCCCGGTCAGGACCGGTGTCAGCCGGTCACGGAGGCCTGGCGTAAGGCGGCGCGGCCACAGGCCGAAGCCGATGCGGCGACGGCGAGCACGGCGGCTGCCAGGTTGAGGCCCTGGTAGCCGACGCCGCTTATCACGACTCCCGAGAAGCCTGCGCCGACGGCCCCGGCAGTCCGCATCAGGCTATCCGCGACGCCCTGGACGAGAACACGATCGTCCGCGGCAACGCTTTCGGCAAGCAGGGTGGACTTGTCCTTGAAAGCTCAAAGCCGCAAAGCGAGGAGCTGAAAGTGCCGAGGACAACCCGCGGAATTAGTCCACAACTCCTCCGGCCCCGTCTCTTGTAAGGAGGCGGGGCCGGAGATATATCGTTTTGGGCTGGCTTAGCTTGCTAGTTCCGTTCCGGAGCCATGGGAAGATACTGCATCGGCATAAGGTCATCAGCTGATCCAGCGATACCGATCCAGTCCAGCTCGCAGTTTACGAACTTACAGTTTGTTAGTCCGATTGCCCCGATATATTTCCTCCCCGCCATCATGGGCCAGAGCTGATTCGGGGCGAAGCGCATCGATGAAAAACCGACATTGTGCAGAAGGGCAATCAGCGCCGGTCCTACAATCTTGCAATTCTCGAAAAGGTAGCCGTCGAGCAGGTTGTTGTTCTCACGGGCAAGCTTGGCTATATCAATGTCTTCATCCCTGTAGACCTTGCCATAGCTTGGCGACAGAGGGCTCTCCCCTTGCATGATTATGGAAACGAGTTCCCGGGTAATCTTCTCCACACCATCGCCACTCGGCAGAGCAACCACGTTAGCCAAAGGTGCAGAGTACTCAGTCACGTCCTGTTGGTTGACGTTATGCCAGATCGGAATGATCCGCGAACGACCATCAGCCATCTCCCATGCGGTAAGGCCGTCCAGCTCTCTGTTCGTCCATCCCTTGTTGAAAAAACTTGGGCTGAGGATCACCGCGCCGTATCTCGAATTCTTGAGTCCATCGTCAATTTTCCGCCGCAAGCCATCGCCCGGTCGGAGTGCGGTTTCGTCGTACCATACCTTCATCCTCGCTGCCGATAAGGCCTCAGCCAGAGGCCGAGCCAACGCGTCTTTATCCTCGCTGGCATGGCAAATGAAGATATCGTGGTCGAACTTTCGTTCCTGCGTATTGGTCAAAGGTTCCACTCCCCCTGTATCGAATGACCGAGATTCTCCACGGTCCAGGTCAAAGCTACTACCACGCACTGACATTCGAACTTTTTGCATAATTTGAAAGGGTCTGCC
Source organism: Pseudarthrobacter albicanus (assembly GCF_018224015.1). Classification (GTDB taxonomy): domain Bacteria; phylum Actinomycetota; class Actinomycetes; order Actinomycetales; family Micrococcaceae; genus Arthrobacter; species Arthrobacter albicanus. Next base: position 2,176 of record NZ_JAGPOT010000049.1, on the reverse strand, counting down.
GCCCGGCACGCCCCTCTCATGTAACACCAGAGCTATGTGATCGTCGTTAGTTGTCCTACTCCAACGAGATGGTGAAGCCGATCAGGACCAGCACATCGGTGCTGGCGGCATGGACATGACCGGCCGGCATATCGGCCAGGGGCCCTTCAGCGAGGAGAGGGAGATGCAGCGGCGTCATCTGCATGACGGCAACCATACAGCCGTGCGCGGCCACGATGGCGACCAGGGCCAGACGGGCGCGCGGCGACACCCCGACTGCCCGGAGGCCGCTGAGGAGGGTGGGCCGCAGTCGGACGCCCGTGGTTCCCTTGGCCGCCGGAAGATCTCATGCGGTCCCGAGTCGGGCCGCCAGCAGCGGGTCCGGCCGCATACTGATGACCAACAGCAGACCTGGAGATTGGCGGCAGTCACCAATCCCAACAGGGCGGCTCCCAGCAGCAGCACCGGGAAGGCCGGTTACGGTTGCCAGGATGATGAGCTGGGACCCGGCCAGCGCGACGAGCTGCCCGGTCACGAGGGCTGCCCGGCGAGGGGCAGGGCGGCGACGGCGGCAGACCGGGTCACCGCTGTAGTGACCGACCCGGCCCAGGCGTTGGAGCCGGGAGCTACAGGGCCAACAGAGATCCGCCGGAGCGGCATGCGCCGCTGCCCACGCCGCTGAGGCGTCTGGAGGCGAGCACGGAAACGGTACGGCGCTGGACCTGTTGGGGATCCAGCGCCGTACCGTCGTGTGCTGCTGCTTCAATAATTTTTCACGGTCCGAGCTTAGCGCTTCCGCTGGACGCCGGTGCAGCCGGAATGCGCCGCCGAAGCGGTCAGGCCGGGACCGTGGCCTGACGCGATATGGCCCTGGTTACCGGGCGTCGCTCAGGCTCTTCCGCGCGTCCTCTTCCAGCCGCGCGTCCAGCTTGGACTTCGTGGCCTTGGAACTGATCAGGCTTGCGATGACGGCCACGATGATCGTGCCGACGATCACCGCGAGGGAGAGATAGGTGGGGATCTCCGGAGCCCACTCGATGTGCTTGCCGCCGTTGATGAACGGCAGTTCGTTGACGTGCATCGCGTGGAGGACCAGCTTGACGCCGATGAACGCCAGGATGACCGACAGTGCGTGCTTCAGGTAGATCAGCCGGTTCATCAGGCCGCCGAGCAGGAAGTAGAGCTGGCGCAGGCCCATCAGGGCGAAGATGTTGGCGGTGAAGACGATGAAGGCGCTCTGGGTCAGGCCGAAGATGGCAGGGATGGAATCCACCGCGAACAGCAGGTCGGTCATGCCGATGGTCACGAAGACAACCAGCATCGGGGTGAAGACCTTCTTGCCGTCCACGACGGTGCGCAGCTTGCCGCCGTCGAACTTTTCGGACATCGGCAGGATCCGGCGGATCCGGGCGATGAGCGGGTTTTCCGTGTCTTCCTCGTCCTCGCCCTCGTCCTGTGCCTGCTTCCAGGCGGTCCAAAGCAGGAAGGCGCCGAAGATGTAGAAGACCCAGCTGAACTGTTCGATGACGATCGCGCCGAGCAGGATGAAGATGCCGCGCAGGATGAGCGCAATGATGATGCCCACCATGAGGACTTCCTGCTGGTACTTACGCGGTACCGAGAAGCGGGCCATGATGATGATGAACACGAACAGGTTGTCGATGCTCAGGCTGTATTCCGTGACCCAGCCGGCGACGAACTGCCCGCCGTATTCCGGGCCGGTGAAGGCGAACATGGCGCCGGCAAAGACCAGGGCCAGGGCCACGTAGAAGGTAACCCACAGTCCGGCCTCCTTCATGGAGGGCTCGTGCGGGCGCTTGAGGACCAGCAGCAGGTCGATGGCGAGGATGATGCCGAGGACGACGAATGAGCCGATCTCGAACCAGAGGGGAAGGGGAGGCACGGAGCTACCTTTCGCAGGGTACAGCTAAGCGGTGTAAGTCTCTCCGACTGCCCGTGCATGTCCGGTACTGCGTACCTGGTGCTGCCTGGCTGCCCGCTACGCCCGGCACGGCGACTGCGCCGTGCGTGTTGACGATCGTAGCGTCTGGGATACTCCCCTACGTTCGATCCACTTTACCCTAGGACTGCGCTGAACAATTTGGGTGGTTTAAGGCGCGCCTGCTGGACTTCGCGCAGTGGTCCTTAAGACTGGGTGTATGCAAGGAATTGAGGCGGCCCAGCGCGGATATTTGGA
>NZ_JAGPOT010000048.1 GCF_018224015.1 Pseudarthrobacter albicanus | reverse complement strand
TACCGCGCCGGCCGGCTCTGGGCCACCGCGATGCGCAAGAAGGGCCGGGACATCCCGGCCGCCCTCGCCCACATCGAAAGCTCCGGCAGCACCCGCCAGGAAGCCAGCACCCTGCTCGCGGCGCACTCCTGAATCCAGTCGTCACCCATGGTGACTCAGGGCCGGCACCGGTGGATTCCGGCGTCCGGCCCTGAGTCATCAATCGCGTAGAATTAAGGCACTATGGCGAATTCCCCTGATTCCAGCAGCTCCACTCCGGCTTCCGATGCTCCGAAGCGCGGCCTTTTTTCCCGCAAGCCCAAGGAAGCAAAGGCCAAGAAGCCGAGCCGGCTGAAGCAGATCGGCGAGGTCTTCCAGATGACCCGCCGCCACGATCCCATGGTCCAGTGGCTCATGCTGCTGGCTTTGCTCGGCGTCGTGGCCGCCAGCCTCCTGGTGGGGTTCCTGCTGGACAACTGGGTCACCGGCCTGATCATCGGCATCCCGCTGGGCCTCCTGGCGGCAACCCTGATCCTTTCCCGCCGCGCGGAGCGCGCCGCCTTCGCACAGATTGAAAACCAGCCCGGCGCCTCGGGGGCAGCCCTTAGCACCCTCAAGCGCGGCTGGATCACCGAAGACCAGCCCGTCGCCGTGAACCCGCGCACCCAGGACGCCGTCTTCCGCGCCATCGGACGTCCCGGCGTCGTGCTTGTCAGCGAAGGCCCCAGCTCCCGGGTGAAGCCGCTGGTCGATGCCGAGCGCAAGCGGCTCGCGCGCATCCTGCCCAACGTCACCATCCACGTGATTGAAAGCGGCCGCGGCGAAGGCCAGGTGCCCATCAGCCAGGTGGCCAAGACGATGAACAAGCTGAACAACGAACTGACCAAGATCGAGGTCAGCGCGGTCTCGAAGCGTATTTCCTCGCTCGGATCGCGGCTGCCCATCCCCAAGGGCATCGATCCGTACAAGGCCCGTCCGGACCGCAAGGCGGGCCGCGGACGCTAGGCCTGACCTCGCTTCAGCCATGAGCGCAGAACGCCCCGGTATCGGCTCCTCAGGCCGGCAGCCGGGGCGTTTTCTTTGCGCGTTTTAGCTGGCCAGCCAGCCCCGCCCGGGGCGCCCGGCGTAGACCGCCCGTACATACACCGCCCTGAGGCCACCCTCAGACCGCCCGACGACGTCCGTGAGGACAGAACCCGGAGACACCCATGAAACTGCCCTCCACGCCTGCCATGATCCGCATCTTCCGGGTGCTGGCCATCGCCGAGGGCTTCAGCTGGGCCGCGCTGCTGGCCGGCATGTTCCTTAAATGGGTCACGCGGACCACCGAGCTTGGGGTGGAGATCGCCGGGCCCATCCACGGGGCGTTCTTCCTTTGCTACGGCATCGCGGCCCTGAGTCTCTGGCGCATGCAGCGCTGGCCGTTGAAGGTGGCGCTGTTCGCCGGACTCTCCGCCGTCTTCCCGTTTGCCACGGTGTGGTTCGAGCGCTGGGCCGGCCGGCACGGGCACCTGGGCATCAAGCCCGGGCAGCCGGCCGGCCAGCCCGCCGAGGCTCCCGCAGAGGAAACCGCCGGGGTTTAGCAGCCGCCGCAGGACCGCACACCGCAAAACGGCCCCGCGTCCCCGCCCATTTGACGCAAATGGCCGCTGCGCAGAGGTGCATAGAGGCCATTCGTGGCAAATTGCGGGTTTCCGGGCAGGACTGGCTGCGACCTGCCGCCGTCGGGGGCTACCTCCGGACAAGCACCGTGTTCAATGCCTTGTCGTGCAGGCCGCGGTGGTCCGGGTCGAAGATGACGGCCGGGATCACGAGGCACAGCAGCAGGGTGCGCACCAGCGCCGCAAGCGGGCCCGCCGGGCCGCCGCCCGGCCTGGTCACGTGGATGCCCAGGACACGGTGGCCGATGCTGTAGCCCAGGGTGCCGATCAGCAGGGCCTGCTCGGCGGCGAACACGGCCAGCGTTGCCCAGGGGTCGCCGGCGAAGGCGAAGTTGCTGATCAGCAGCGCAATCCCCCAGTCGATGCAGAGGGCCAGGATCCGCCGCCCGGCACGGGCGATGGAGCCCGGCCCGGATTCGGGCAGCCCCAGGCGCTCCCCCGGATACTTCGAAATGCCGGAAGTGTCCGGCCCGCTGAGCCAGGAGCCTATGTCTTTGCGATCAACCACGTTCCAAGACTATCGGCAAAGATCATGGCCGTTGGCCGGTCACATTGTGGACTTCCCCCGGCCACACTGTGGAACCGGATAGGCCACTGGGTGGACACCGGCTACCGTCGTAGGTGTCCGGGCATTCTGTAACATGCCGGAAACAAAGCGGACACGGTAGGGAAATCCCATTTCCCTAAGGTGGTAGCAGTTGCTAGCGGCCAGGAAACGGGGCAAACATTCGTGTTTCCCCGCTGTTGGTCTGCGCTGGACCACTTGGCCTGAGGGCCAGATATTTCATATGCGTTAGGAGCATAGATGTTCAAGAATGCGGACGAAGTCCTCAAGTTCATCAAAGACGAAGAAGTGAAATTCGTCGATATCCGCTTCACCGACCTTCCTGGCGTTCAGCAGCACTTCAACGTGCCCGCCAAGAGCGTCGACGCCGACTTCTTCGTCAACGGCCAGCTGTTCGACGGATCTTCGATCCGCGGTTTCCAGGGCATCGCCGAGTCGGACATGCAGCTCATCCCGGACGTGACGACGGCGTTCCTCGACACGTTCCGCATGGAAAAGACCCTTGCGCTGAACTTCTCGATCGTGAACCCCCGCACCGGTGACCCGTATCACCGCGATCCCCGCGGCGTGGCCGAGAAGGCGGAAGCCTACCTGGCCTCCACCGGCATCGCGGACACCGCGTTCTTTGCGCCGGAGGCGGAATTCTTCGTCTTCGACAACGTCCAGTACGAGTCCTCCCCGCAGGGCAGCTTCTACAAGATCGACTCCGAGGAAGCCCACTGGAACACCGGCCGCGCTGAAGAAGGCGGAAACCTCGGCTACAAGACCCCGATCAAGGGCGGCTACTTCCCGGTCTCCCCGACCGACAAGCAGGCCGACCTCCGCGACGCCATGTGCCTCGCCCTGGACGAAGCCGGCCTTGAGGTCGAGCGCAGCCACCACGAGGTCGGTTCCGCCGGCCAGGCCGAGATCAACTACAAGTTCACCACGCTGACCGCCGCCGCGGACGACCTGCAGAAGTTCAAGTACATCATCAAGAACACCGCTGATGCCTGGGGCAAGTCGGTCACCTTCATGCCGAAGCCGGTCTTCGGCGACAACGGCTCGGGCATGCACTGCCACCAGTCGCTGTGGACCAACGGCGATCCGCTGTTCTACGACGAGAAGGGCTACGCCGGCCTGTCCGACATGGCCCGCTGGTACATCGGCGGCCTGCTGAAGCACTCCTCGGCCGTGCTGGCGTTCACCAACCCGACGGTCAACTCCTACCGCCGCCTGGTCAAGGGCTTCGAGGCTCCGGTCAACATGGTTTACTCGCAGGGCAACCGCTCCGCCGGTATCCGTATCCCGATCACGGGCTCCAACCCGAAGGCCAAGCGCATCGAATTCCGCGCTCCGGACCCGTCCTCGAACCCGTACCTGGCGTTCGCTGCCCAGCTGATGGCCGGCATCGACGGCATCCGGAACCGGATCGAACCGCCGGCTCCGATCGACAAGGACCTCTACGAGCTGCCCGCCGAGGAAGCCAAAGACATCCCCAAGGCTCCCGGCACGCTTGAAGAGGCCCTGGACGCCCTGGCCGAGGACAACGAGTTCCTCCAGGCCGGCGGCGTCTTCACCCAGGACCTGATCGACACCTGGATCGAGTACAAGTACGAGTACGAGATCCGTCCGCTCTCGCTGCGCCCGAACCCGTACGAGTTCGAGCTCTACTACGGCGTCTAGCAAGATCGCCGGGCCGGGAACTTCCTAGTCCGCAAAAAGTCCGCAGGGACTGCCGGGAACGGCAGCCCTGCGGACTTTTTTGCTGTCTTCGCGTTGGTTGTCTTCGTGCTGTGCCCGGCCGGACCGGCGCTACTCCGCCGGGTGGTAATAATGCAGTCCCAGGAGCAGTCCGGCAGGGTCGGTAATGTAGCAGGCTTTGCCCAGCTGGCCGAGCTCGAAGGCGGGGACGACGATCCGTCCGCCTTTGGCCTCGACGTCGGCGAGGGTCGCGTCGAGGTCGGCGACCCGGATGATGGGGACGGCCCGCGGCTGGCCGTCCCGCGAGGGCAGGATTGCGCTGTCAACCCCGCCGGCCCCACCGTGCTGCGCCACGAGGTACTCGGGCGCGGCGAAGGGCTCCGGGTCCCAGCCGAACACTGCCCGGAAAACTGCGCCGACGCTTCGTGATCCGGGCTGTTGAGTTCGACAAAGTACACGGGTTCGGTCATTGCTCCACCTTCTGTTCGACTGCCATTGACTGTCTCTGGACAAGCGGCCGTGGCAGCGGCGGCCCGGCGCCGGTTCAGAACGCCCGGTACATTGTCCGCTGCGGGCCGGCGCCGCCGCCAAGGTATTGCCCGCGGTCCTCAAAACCGGCCTTGCGGTACGCTGCCTGCCCTGCCGGGTTGAGCTCGTTGACGGACAGTACGACGCCGGCCTGTCCCCCGCCCAGGGCCGCCGTCAGCCGGGCGGCCGCCCGGACGGCCGCCACCGCGGCGAGGGTGCCGAGGCCCTTGCCCTGCTGCCGGTGGTCGATCAGGAAGCCGCGGAGCAGCCAGACCGAATCGTCATCCGCCCAGCCGGACAGGGTGGCCGCGCCGGACTGCAGCGTGAGGACCCCGACCGCGGCGCCGTTGGAGTCCACGACGAACGGGTAGCGGGATTCCTCTTCGAGGGCCACCAGCATCATGCGTAGCGGATCGCCGACGAACGTCCGCTGCTCCGGGGTAACCTCAAGCTCCGCGATCTCCCCCAGTTTGACGGCCCGGGCGTCGTCATCGAGCTTCGCCAGCGGGATCAGCCACACATTTTCTGCCATGGATCGAGCCTACCCAGGTGCGGACGCGCGGAACTGCCGGAAGAAGCGGCAGCGGTCGTGCGGGTCAGGGCGCGGCGTCGGCCGGCGGGCCGGCGGGGTCCATCCACATGACTTCCCACAGGTGCCCGTCCGGGTCCTGGAAGCTGTGGTTGTACATGAAGCCGTAGTCCTGGGCCTCCTGGGACGGCGTGCCGCCGGCGGTGAGGGCCTTGCGGACCGTCTCGTCGACGGCCTCGCGGCTCTCCACGGAGAAGGCCATGATGGCCTCGGTGCTGCCGGTGGTGTCCGCGATGGGCTTGGAGGTGAAGGTCGTGAAGAAGCCTTCCTTGAGCAGCATCACGAAAGCGTCGTCGTTGACGATCATGCAGGTGGCATTTTCGTCGGTGAAGTCGGGGTTGAAGGAAAAACCCAGGGCGGTGAAGAACGCAACAGACTTGTCGAGGTCCTTGACGGGCAGGTTCAGGTAAAGTTGCTTGGCCATGCGCCCAAAGTAGCACCATGGCCCCCGGGTGTCAGCCCCGAACGCCCCCGTCGGGATGTCAGAGGACCTTGGACAGGAAGTCCTGGGTCCGCTGCTGCCGGGGGTTGCCGAAGATTTCCTCCGGACGGCCCTCCTCGCAGATGACGCCGTCCGCCATGAACAGCACCCGGTCCGCGACTTCCCGGGCGAAGCCCATCTCGTGAGTGACCAGCACCATCGTCATTCCTTCGCCGGCCAGGTCCTTGATTACTTGCAGCACTTCGCCCACCATTTCCGGGTCCAAGGCCGAGGTGGCCTCGTCGAAGAGCATGATGTCCGGGTTCATCGCCAGGGCCCGGGCGATCGCCACCCGCTGCTTCTGGCCGCCGGAGAGCGATGCAGGGCGGGCGTCTGCCTTCTCGGCCAGCCCCACGCGCTGCAGCAGCTTCAGGGCGGTGGCCCGGGCCTCAGCCGTGCCCTGCTTCTTCGACTCGACCGGTGCGAGCATGATGTTCTCGATCACACTCATGTGCGGAAATAGGTTGAAGTGCTGAAACACCATGCCGATGTGCCGGCGGACCTCGTTGATGTCCACCTTGGGATCGGTCACATCGAAGCCATCCACCGTGACGTGCCCGGCGGTGACGTCTTCAAGCTTGTTCAGGCAGCGCAGGAAGGTCGACTTGCCGGAGCCCGAGGGCCCGATTACGCAGACAACCTCGCCTTCGGCGACCTCGGCGTTGATGCCCTTGAGCACTTCGTTGGACCCGAAGGACTTTTTCAGGGCCTTGACGGAGATCTTGCTGGGTGCAGTGACTGCCGTACTCATTTGTTGAACCTCTTATCCGCGACGTTGGCCAGCTTGGTCAGCAGCATGATGACCACGAAGTACAGGACGGCAACGATCAGCAGGGTTTCGGTGATCCGGAAATTGCCTGCGTAGATCTGCTGGCCCTGGTAGAGCAGTTCGGCGAAGCCGATGACGAGCAACAGCGAACTGTCCTTGAGCATGATGATCAGCTGGTTGATCAGTGAGGGCGTCATGATCTTAAAGGCCTGCGGGACCACCACCTTCTGCATCGACTTGGCGTAGCCGAGGCCGAGGCTGCGGCTGGCCTCGAGCTGGCCCGGGTCCACGGACTGGATCGAGCCGCGGACAATCTCGGTGATGTAGGCGCCGGAGTTAAGGCTCAAGGTCAGCACACCCGCCACCCAGATGTCGATCGGCTGTCCGGTCAGCTGCGGGATGCCGAAGTAGAAGAAGAACGCCCACACGAGCAGCGGCGTTCCGCGGAAGACGCTTACGTAGGTAGTGGCGATGCCGCGCGGCAGCACGTTGGTGGAGATCTTCAGGAAACCCATGGAGAGGCCGATCACCATGGCGACAGCGAAGGAGATCGCGGTCACCAGCACGGTGTTGCCCAGGCCCTTCAGGAGGGCCGGGAAGCTGCTGGCCAGCAGATCCCAGAAGCTGGACTGGGCTGCCTTCGCGGGGTCTTTGAGGTACTTGTCCAGGATGGCCTGGTACTGGCCGTTGGACTTCATTTCCGCGAGGCCGGTGTTGAACGCCTTCAGCAACTCCGGGTTCCGGCCCTTGTTCACGGCGAAGCCATACGAGCCGCCTTTTTCCTTCTCCGTGACGGACTTCAGCCCGTTGTTCTGGCTGATGCCGTACGCCAGCACCGGGTAGTCGTCGAAGACGGCGACGGCGTTGCCGGACTTCACGAGCTCATACATCGTGGCCGACTGGTCCAGGGGCTTGACCGCGAAGCCGTACTGATCGGCGATGGACTTGGCGAACGTTTCGCCTTCGCTGCCGGTCTTGGCCGTGACGGTCTTGCCCCTTAGGTCCTGGTAGCCCTTGATCTCGGTGTTGGACTTAGCCACGGCCATCTGCACGCCCGACTCGAAGTAGGGATCGGAGAAGTCGTAGATCTGCTTCCGGGGTTCCGTGATGGACATGCCGGCAATGACGCCGTCCACCTGGTTGGATGAGAGCGCCTGCAGGGCGGCGTTAAAGCCGAGGGACTTGATTTCGACGGCGAATCCCTGGCTCTTGGCGATCTGGCGGATGATGTCCATGTCGATGCCGGTCAGCTCACCCCCGGCGTCGCGGAATTCAAACGGCGCAAAGGTGGTGTCCGTGCCGATGACGAACGTCTTTCCGGAAAGACTCGACGGCGCTGCGCCGGCCTGCGCTGCTGCGGCTGGTAATGCGGCGGCTGGTGGTGCTGCGGCGCCCGCGGCGCCGGCGGCTCCGAAGAACATTGCGGCAAGTGCCAGCAATGCTCCGATGACCGCGACGGTCCGTGGCCTGGCGGCCCCGGTCTGCTGGATTCTAGGCAAGAGTAACAACCCCTTGTTAATGGGCGGATAAGGTGCGGGCCGGGCTCAGGAGACCGGCAAAGTACTAATCGAGGTTACCCGCATTTTCCGGCGGACAGCGAAGAGCCCGAGGCGGCGGCCTTACTGCCCGTAGAACACCCGCTCGAAAACGGCCCGGGCGCGCCGGCCCAGCCGCAGATACTCCTCCTCGAGCGCCGCCGCATTGCCCTGCCCGTAGCCGCACCAGCGGGCCACCGCCTCGAGGTCCCGCCGGGAGGACGGCAGCAGGTCCGAAGCCCGGCCCGTCCAGACCACGTTGGCCGAGCGGATCCTGCTCGCCAGCCGCCAGGCGTCGAGCAGGATGGCCAGGTCCCCCGCGGCCAGGAGTCCCAGTCCGGCCGCGGCCTCCAGCGCCTCGACGGTGGAGGTGGTCCGCAGCTCCGGATGCCTCCCGGCGTGCTGGAGTTGGAGCAGCTGGGCCAGCCACTCGACGTCGCTCAGGCCGCCACGGCCCAGTTTGAGGTGCCGGGCGGGATCGGCCCCGCGCGGCAGCCGCTCCGCCTCGACCCGGGCCTTGATCCGCCGGACTTCCCGCGCGTCCTGCTCCGGGAGGGACGCAGGGTAGCGGATCGGGTCGATCAGCGCCACGAAGTCGGCGGCCAGGCCGTCGTCGCCGGCCATCGGCCGGGCCCGCAGCAGCGCCTGGGCCTCCCAGATGAGGGACCACCGGCGGTAGTACTCGGCGTAGGACTCCAGGGACCGCACGATGGGCCCGTTTTTTCCTTCCGGACGCAGGTCGGCATCCATCATCAGCACGCGTTCGGCCTGGATGGCCGGCCTGAGCGGCTGGGTCAGCAGGCTGGAGAGCCGCCCGACGATCTGGGCCGCCTGGTGCTGCGCCGCCGCCTCGGGCACTCCCGGCAGCCCGCGGTGCACGTACACGACGTCGGCGTCGGAGCCGTAGCCGATCTCCCGGCCGCCCTGCCGTCCCATGGCCACCACGAGCACGCGGGTCTTCAGGGGCTCCCCCGCGGCCACCACGGTCTCCGCGACGCGGAGCGCGCCCAGGACCGCGGCACGGTCCGTGTCGGCGAGGGCCGCGCCCACGTGGTCCTGGTCCAGCAGTCCTGCGCTGTCCGCAATGGCAATCCGGAGGATCTCCCGGCGCCTGATGAGGCGGATCAGCCGCATGGCGCTCTCGGGATCCGCATGCCGGGACATCTTCGAGGCGATCTCCTGCCACTGCGCCTCGAAGCCCAGCGGCGCCAGTTCCCTGTCCGTGCCCAGCCAGGCGACCGATTCGGGTGAAACCTCCAGGAGGTCCGCGATCAGCCGCGAGTTGGCGAGCACATGGCACAGGCGCTCGGCCGCCGCCGTCGAATCCCGGAGCATGCCCAGATACCAGTGGGTGGTGCCGAGCGCCTCGCTGACCCGGCGGAAGGCGAGCAGCCCGCCGTCGGGGTCGACGCCGTCCGCGAGCCACCCCAGCAGGATCGGCAGGAGCTGCCGCTGGAGCGCGGCGCGGCGGCTGACGCCGGCGGTGAGGGCCTCGATGTGCCGCATGGCGCCCGGGGGGTCGAGGTAGCCCAGGGCGGCGAGGCGGCCCTGCGCGGCTTCCGGGCTCAGCCGGGCCTCTTCGCTGCTGAGCGCCGCGGCGGTGTTGAGCAGCGGGCGGTAGAAGATGCGTTCGTGCAGTTCGCGGACGGAACGCTTGGTCTGGCGCCAGGCGGCGACCAGCGCGTCGGGCTTGGGCCGCTGCGCGGACAAGGGCCCCAGCACCGCCTTGGCCAGGGCGCGCAGCAGCTCCTCCTTGACCGGCATCAGGTGGGTGCGGCGCAGCTGGAACAGCTGGATGCGGTGTTCGAGCAGTCGCAGGTAACGGTAGTCACGGTCGAATTCGGCGGCGTCCGAGCGTCCGATGTAGCCCCCGGCGGACAGCGCGGCAATGGCCGAGGTGGTGTCCTTGCAGCGCAGCGATTCATCCGATTTTCCATGCACCAGCTGCAGCAGCTGGACGGTGAATTCAACGTCGCGCAGCCCGCCGCGGCCCAGCTTGATCTGCCGCTGCTCTTCGTCGGCGGGGATATGCTCGGTCACCCGGCGGCGCATGGAGCGGACGGATTCGACAAAACCGTCGCGGCCTGCCGAGGACCAGATCAGGGGGGCGACGGCGGCCTCATAGCGGGCGCCCAGCACGGTGTCGCCGGCGATGGTCCGGGCCTTCAGGAGGGCCTGGAATTCCCAGCTTTCGGCCCAGCGGGCGTAGTAGCTCTCGTGCGAGGCCAGGGTCCGGACCAGCGGCCCGGATTTCCCCTCGGGCCGCAGGTTGGCGTCCACTTCCCACAGTCCGGGTTCGCGGCTGGTGGACATGATGGCCCGCGAGATGCCGGCGGCCAGGGCCGTGCCGACGGCGTTCGCCCGGGAATCCTCGAGCCCGCCGGATTCGATCACGTAGATGACGTCGACGTCGGAAATGTAGTTGAGCTCGCGGGCACCGCACTTGCCCATGCCGATCACGGCGAGTCCGACGTCGGCCACCTCGGCGGCGCTGAACTGCCCGGCCGCTTCGGCCCGGGATACCGCCAGGGCGGCCTCGATGGCGGCACCGGCCAGGTCTGCCAGTTCAGCCCCCGCGGCGGGCATGAAGTCCAGCGGATCGGCGGCGCAGAGGTCTTTGACGGCAAGTTCCACGAGGCCCCGGCGGTAGGCGGTGCGGAGCGCCGCGTAGGCTTCCTGCCCGGACAGGGCCGCGACCGGCCGGGCGGTCTTGGGATCGGCCCGCACGGACTGGAGCAGGCGGGCCCGCAGCACCCCGGCGTCGGCCGCCTGCGGCTCCGGGCTGGCTGTCACGTCAAAGACGTCCAGGTGTTCCGGATGCCGGATCAGGAATTCGCCCAGCGCCTCGGAGGCCCCCAGCACCCGGTACAGCGGCTCGCTGGTCTCCGGCTCCGCCACGGCCAGTTTCCGCAGGTCCGGGTGCTTCTCGATCAGCCGGACCAGCGACTGCAGGGCGGTATCCGGGCTCGCGGCCAGCTGCAGCCCGGCGAACAGGGCTTCCTGGTCCAGGCCCTCCAGCTCCGGGGCAGCCAGGAACCGTTCGCCCTTTTCCAGATCGCTGAAACCGGCGGCAATGAGGCGACGGGCCAGGCTCACCGGGGCCGCCTAAAGGATGCCGAGGTTGCGCTGCAGCTCGTAGGGCGTCACCTGGAGCCGGTAGTCCTGCCACTCGGCGCGCTTGTTCCGCAGGAAGTGCTCGAACACCTGCTCGCCGAGGATCTGCGGCATCAGCTCGGACTCCTCCATGCTCCGGATCGCCTCGTGCAGGCTGGCCGGGAGCGGGTCGTGGCCCATGGCGCGGCGCTCGGCCGAGCTCAGTGACCAGATGTCATCCTCGGCAGCGGAGGGCAGGGCATAGCCCTCCTCGATGCCCTTGAGTCCTGCGCCCAGCAGCACGGCGTAGGCGAGGTACGGGTTGGCCGCGGAGTCGATGCCGCGGTATTCGATCCGGGCGGACTGGCCCTTGCCCGGCTTGTACAGCGGGACGCGGACCAGCGCGGAGCGGTTGTTGTGGCCCCAGCTGAGGTAGCTCGGCGCCTCTCCCCCGCCCCAGAGGCGCTTGTAGGAGTTCACGAACTGGTTGGTCACCGCGGTGAATTCCGGGGCGTGCTTGAGGATGCCGGCCATGAACTGGCGGGCCGTCGTGGAGAGCTGGAATTCGGCCCCGGCCTCGAAGAAGGCGTTCGTGTCGCCCTCGAAGAGCGAGAAGTGGGTGTGCATGCCGGAACCCGGGTGGGCCGTGAAGGGCTTGGGCATGAACGTGGCGTAGGTGCCCTGCTGGAGCGCAACCTCCTTGATCACCGTGCGGAACGTCATGATGTTGTCCGCTGTCTGCAGGGCATCCGCGTAGCGCAGGTCGATCTCGTTCTGGCCCGGGCCGGCCTCGTGGTGGCTGAACTCCACCGAGATGCCCACCGATTCCAGCATGGTCACGGCCGTCCGGCGGAAGTCCTGGGCCACGCCGCCCGGAACGTGGTCGAAGTAGCCGCCCTCGTCCACCGGCACGGGCGAACCGTCGGGCCCCGGCTGCTGGGACTTGAGCAGGTAGAACTCGATCTCGGGGTGGGTGTAGCAGGTGAAGCCCATGTCCGCGGCCTTGGCGAGGGTGCGCTTGAGGACGTTGCGGGGATCCGCGGCGGAGGGTTCGCCGTCGGGCGTCAGGATGTCACAGAACATCCGTGACGTCGCTTCGGTCTCGCCGCGCCACGGCAGGATCTGGAAGGTGGCGGGGTCCGGCTGGGCCAGCATGTCGGATTCGAACACGCGGGCCAGGCCCTCGATGGAGGATCCGTCGAAGCCCAGGCCTTCCTCGAAGGCGCCTTCAACCTCGGCCGGGGCCAGCGCCACGGATTTAAGCGAACCCACGACGTCGGTGAACCAGAGCCGCACGAACCGCACGTCGCGCTCTTCGATCGTCCGCAGGACAAACTCTTGCTGGCGGTCCATTCTGGCCTCTTTCCGGTTCTTTCGTTCGTGCCTCGGGCCCCTTCACACGGGGCGCCCACAGCTGCTCACGTCCACACTACTAAGCATTGCCGGCCATTGCTGGCGCAGCCGGTCCCTGTAACACAGCGTTAACACAGGGCACCGGGAAATCCCGCTCCAGCGCCCGGTGGGGAAGTGCCGGCCGCTCCACTGTGACGCGGTGTCCCGGCTCCGCCGGGCGTCCGGTAGCTTGGACGCGCCGCAGCGCATTACGCTCGTCTCATGTCCACAAGCATCAGCCCTGATCCGAGCACGCCCGCAGAAGTTGCAGCTCCTTACGGCAACGGCCCGGCAGCTGCCGCCGGCACGTCGTCGGACGCAAGCGCGACGGCCGCCGCCTCCCGCAAGCCTGCGGCGAAGATCCGCACGCATCATCTGCGCGACGCGAAGCTCAACGGGGAGCGCTTCGCCATGCTCACCGCCTACGACCAGTACACCGCGGAGATTTTCGACCAGGCCGGAATCGAGGTGCTCCTTGTCGGCGACTCGGCCTCCAACAACGTCTTCGGCAACGAAACCAGCCTCCCGGTGACGGTGGACGAGCTGCTCCCGCTGTGCCGCGCCGTCGCGCGCTCGGCCAGGCGCGCCCTCGTGGTGGCGGACCTGCCGTTCGGCAGCTACGAGGTCTCCGCCCAGCAGGCCGTGGCCACGGGCGTGCGGTTCCTCAAGGAGGGGCTCGCGCACGCCGTCAAGATCGAGGGCGGCAAGTTCTACGCCGAAACCGTCCGGGCCATGGTCCAGGCCGGCATCCCGGTGATGGCGCACATCGGCTTCACGCCGCAGAGCGAACATTCCCTGGGCGGCTACCGGGTGCAGGGCCGGGGAGACGACGCCGAGCGGCTCATCGACGACGCCGTCGCGCTGGCCGACGCCGGCGCGTTCTGCGTGCTGATGGAGATGGTTCCGGCCGCGACGGCGGCGGCCGTGGATGCCGCCGTCGAGGTCCCCACCGTCGGGATCGGGGCCGGCAACGCCACCACCGGGCAGGTGCTCGTGTGGCAGGACATGGCCGGCCTGCGCGGCGGCAGGATGGCCAGGTTCGTCAAGCAGTACGCGGATCTGCGGACCACGCTCAGCGATGCCGCGAAGGCCTACGCGGAGGACGTGCGCTCAGGGCAGTTCCCCGGCCCGGAACACTCCTTCTAGCCAGTTCCGGGCCTCAGTCGTCCTCGCCCTTGTCCCAGGCCTCGTTGCGGGCCTTGACCTTCTCGAGGGCGTGTTCGGCTTCCGCACGCGTCTTGTAGGGGCCGATCAGCTGGCTCCAGTCAGACATGGCGTCTTCTTCGACCTCATGGGTGTTGACGTTGTACCAGTACTCCGGCATCGATGCTCCTCGGTCTCTCGTGGTGTCGGGGCGGGCGTGGTGTCCCTGCGGGCGTGGTGTCACGGCGGGGGCGGCCCCGCCGATTGATTCCGCTTTGCCTTGCTTGGTTGTTGCCCCGCGTTCGGCACTGCCTTATATGATCAATGTATGCCTTCCCTAGCCTCGACCGCACCCGTCGGTTCCCTCGTCCCGGGAACCATCAGCCCGCAGCTTCCCGTACCGGCGTCCATCCCCCGCCCCGAATACGTGGGCAAGCCCGGGCCGGGCAAGTTCACCGGCTCGGAGGTCAAGCCGGCGGAGACCATCGAGAAGATCCGGATCGCCTCACGGATCGCGGCCCAGGCGATTGTGGAGGTCGGCAAGCACATCGAACCGGGTGTCACCACCGACCAGCTGGACCGGGTGGGCCACGAGTTCCTCCTCGACCACAAGGCGTACCCGTCCACCCTCGGCTACCGCGGCTTCCCCAAGTCCCTGTGCTCCTCGCTGAATGAAGTGATCTGCCACGGCATCCCGGACAGCACCGTGGTCCAGGACGGCGACATTATCAACATCGACATCACGGCGTTCATCGGCGGCGTGCACGGTGACACCAACTACACCTTCCTCGTGGGGGACGTCGACGAGGAATCCCGGCTGCTCGTCGAGCGCACCCGGGAGTCGCTGAACCGCGCCATCCGGGCCGTGGCCCCGGGACGCGAAATCAACGTGATCGGCCGGGCCATCGAGTCCTACGCCAAGCGCTTCGGCTACGGCGTCGTACGCGACTTCACCGGACACGGCGTCGGCGAGGCCTTCCACACGGGACTGATCATCCCGCACTATGACGCGGCCCCGGCGTACAACACCGTCATGGAGACGGGAATGGTGTTCACGATCGAACCCATGCTGACACTCGGCACCATCGACTGGGACATGTGGGCCGACGACTGGACTGTGGTGACGCGTGACCACAAGCGCACCGCGCAGTTCGAGCACACCCTGCTCGTGACCGAAGCCGGCGCCGAAATCCTCACGCTGCCCTGACCTGCCGGCCCTCGGCCGCACCATTCCCAGCCCGCCCCCTGCCACGAACGGAATGACATTGGCCAAGAAGGACGAGAAGTCTAAGAAGAACGCCCCGCTGATCGGCATCGACATCGGCGGCACCGGAATCAAGGGCGGGATTGTCGATCTGAAGAAGGGCAAGCTGGTGGGTGACCGGCTTCGGGTATCCACCCCGCAGCCGTCCACGCCGGAGGCCGTCGCCGACGCGGTGGCCCAGGTCGTCGCGGAGCTCTCCGCGCGTTCCGGGGCACCGGCCGCGGACTCCCCCGTGGGCGTCACGTTCCCCGGCATCATCCAGCACGGCGTGGTCCACTCGACCGCCAACGTGGACAACTCCTGGCTGGACCTGGACATCGATGCCCTGCTCACGGCCCGCCTCGGCCGGCCCGTGGAGGTCATCAACGACGCCGACGCCGCCGGCCTCGCCGAAGCGCGCTACGGTGCAGGTGAGGGCGTCTCCGGTACCGTCCTGGTGGTCACGCTCGGCACCGGGATAGGATCCGCGTTCATCTTCGACGGCAAGCTCGTCCCCAACGCCGAACTGGGCCACCTCGAGATCGACGGCTTCGACGCCGAAAGCAAGGCCTCCGCCGTCGCCCGTGAACGCGACGGCCTCAGCTGGGAGCAGTACAGCGTGCTGCTGCAGCGGTACTTCTCCCACGTGGAGTTCCTGTTCTCCCCCGAACTGTTCATCGTCGGCGGCGGCATCTCCAAGCGTGCCGACGAATACCTGCCGAAACTGTCGCTGCGCACACCGATTGTTCCGGCGGAATTGAAGAACGACGCCGGGATCGTCGGCGCCGCGCTTGAGATCGCGCTCAAGCACAAGCTGGCTAAGTCGCCAAGTGTCTAGGGGTTGGCCCAGCACAACTGACTCGCATTAGTCGTCGTTCTGAGGGGTCAGAACGACAACTACTGCGAGCTACTTGGGTTGGTGCCGGTGGTGGCCCCGGCTTCCCCTCCGTTGCCACCACCGGAGTCTGGCTCCGGCTTCCCCTACGGGGCCTGGAGCGGGCTCTTCTTGCCGTCCAATCCCTTTGACTCCGCCTCGTGGCGGAGCAGTGAAATGGCTGACTCGAAGTCCTCAAGGGATTCGAAGGCCTGGTACACGCTGGCGAAGCGCAGGTAGGCGACTTCGTCGAGTTTCTGCAGCGGGTTCAGGATCGCCAGGCCGACTTCGTGGGCCTCGATCTCGGCCGCGCCGGAGGCCCGGATCGACTCTTCGACTTCCTGGGCCAGCAGGGCGAGGTCGTCTTCGGTGACGGGACGGCCCTGGCAGGCTTTGCGGACGCCGTTGATCACCTTGCTGCGGCTGAAGGGCTCGCCGACGCCGGAGCGCTTGATGACGGTCAGGCTGGTGGTTTCCACGGTCGTGAAGCGGCGGCCGCATTCGGGGCACTGCCGGCGCCGCCGGATGGCGGAGCCATCGTCGGCGATGCGGCTGTCCACCACGCGGGAATCAGGGTTACGGCAGAACGGGCAATACACGTCGTTTCCTCCCTGTCGTAAACCTGAAAATGCAGGAACCTGAAATACCAGAACCCCCACGTGCGGCGGCCCCAAATGCGATGGCCCCGCTGCGGCCTCCGCCCTCAGTTTACGACTAGATGTAGCTGAATAACAAGCCTGTAATTACTACATGTAGTGGTCAGCGGCCGCGTCAGCTCCCGGCGGGGAACCTCGCCGTGACGGCCTGGCCGTGGGCGGGGAGGTCTTCGGCGCCGGAGAGGCTCACGATGTGCCCGCGGACCTGCTCGAGCGCGGACCGGGTGTAGTTGACCACCTGGATGGCACGCATGAAGGTGGCCACGTTCAGGCCCGAGGAGAAGGCAGCGGTGCCGCTGGTCGGCAGCACGTGGTTGGAGCCGGCGCAGTAATCCCCCAGGCTCACGGGACTGTAGTCCCCCACGAAGATCGCGCCGGCATTACGGATCTGGGCGGCCACCGCCGGGGCGTCGGCCGTCATGATTTCCAGGTGCTCGGCGGCATAGGCGTCGCACGCGGCAATGCCCTGTTCGAGGCCGTCCACGAGGACGACGCCGGACTGGTGCCCGGACAGCGCCTCGCGCACCCGTCCGCTGTGCTTCGTGGCGGCGGCCTGGCGGTCCAGTTCCACCCGGACCGCCGCCGCGAGGGATTCGGAATCCGTGATGAGGACGGAGGCGGCCTTGGGGTCATGCTCGGCCTGGCTGATCAGGTCCGCTGCGACGAGGCCAGGGTGCGCCGTGGCGTCGGCGAGGATCGCGATTTCGGTGGTGCCCGCCTCGGAGTCGATCCCCACCACGCCCTTGACGAGCCGCTTGGCGGTGGCGACGAAGATGTTGCCCGGGCCGGTGACGACGTCCACGGGATCGATCCCCGGGAGGTTGCCGCCGTCGGACGCGTCGCCCGGGATGCCGTAGGCGAAGGCCGCGATCGCCTGCGCCCCGCCGATGGCGTAGACCTCCTCGATGCCGAGCAGGCAGGCCGCCGCGAGGATGGTGGGGTGCGGCAGGCCGCCGAAGTCCTTCTGCGGCGGCGATGCGAGGGCGATGGACCCGACGCCGGCGGCCAGCGCCGGGACGACGTTCATGATCACCGAGGACGGGTAGACGGCCAGGCCGCCGGGGACGTAGAGCCCCACCCGTGCGACCGGGACCCAGTTCTGGCTCACGACGGCGCCCTCGCCGAGTTCGACGTCGATGTCCGCCGGGCGCTGCGCGTCGGCGAAGCTGCGGGCCCGCCGGATGGATTCCTCGAGGGCGGCACGTACCGCCGGGTCCAGGCCGTCCAGGGCGGCGCGCAGCGCCCCGGCCGGGACGCGCGGGTGGGTCTGCTCCACGCCGTCGAACGCCAGCGCGAGCTCACGGAGCGCGTCAAAGCCCCGGGTGCGGATGGCGGAGATGATGTCCAGGACCTTTTCCTCGGCGTCCGCCCTGGTGCCGGACTGCGCCCGCGGAACGGCGGCGCGGAGCCCGGCGAGGGACAGCCGCTGGCCGCGCACGTCCACGGTGCGGAAGTTGATGGCGGCGGGAACCGGGGACACGGGGCTGTCAGAAGTAAGGGTCACGCGATCATTTTACGTGCCCTGCCGCGGAACCCGGGCGCCGTTACGCGGCATTTTCCGTCCGGGGCGGCACAGAGCAGGTATCAGGCCTTGGTTTCCGCAGCGGGGGCGGGTTTCCGGATGACGGTGCCCAGGAAGACGGCAAGGGCGACGGCGGCGGGCCAGACCGCGAGGAGCTGGTAGGAACGCAGCGAAAAGGCGACGCTGTCATTGGCGGTGGGGTCCTGCGCGGGTCCCCACCACGCTCCGGCGAGAACCCCCACACCCCAGGCGATGAGGGCGCCGGCGGCCGCGGAGGCGACGGCCAGTACGACGGTCCGGGCCGTGGGCTCGTCCGGCCGCGTTCCGGACACCAGCGCGCCGGTGATGCAGCCGGCGAGCAGGAAGAGGCCGGCCAGCACCAGGTCCCGGGGCAGCCACGCCGAAACGTTGCTCCCGCTGGCCAGGGCCGGGTCCCCGGAGAGCAGGTTCAGTCCCGACGGGGCCAGAAGCCACCAGAGCAGTCCCAGGGGAATTCCGGTGCCTGCGATCACGGCGCACCACCACCAGGGGGCCCTCGACGGGCCGGGCGCAAGGGAGCCCCCGTGCGGTTCCGCCGGGTCACGCGCGCTCCGGGCTTGCTGCGGAAACGGGCCGTCTGCTGCTGGCTGTGTCATCCAACAAACCGTAACAAAGGATCCTTCCCGTTCAGTGCGCGGCGCGGCAGCGGCGAGGCGTGGGACGGCCGCCAGGTGCCGGCCGGCAGATGACGCGGACGGTCATCAAAGTACCACCGGCGGACCCGCGGGCAATACGCTGGCAGGGTACGGACCATCACGCGCGGGTGCAGGAGGGGAGATCGATCGCAGTGGCCTCAGATGACGGAGTCTTCGAGGGAACATTCAAGGAAATGTTCCGCCGGCATGCGGCAGGGGTTGCCATCATCACCGCCAACTACGACGGCGTGCCCTTCGGGTTCACAGCGACGTCGGTCGCCTCGCTTTCTGCCAAACCGCCGCGGTTCACGTTCAACATGGCCCGCAGCTCAAGCTCCTGGCCGGCCATCGCCAACACGACGTACATCGGCGTGCACATGCTGGGGCTGGAAAACCAGGAGCTCGCCGACCGCTTTGCCCGGACCAGCAACCGCTTCGAGGGCGACCACTGGGAGCTCGGCCCCCACGAAGTGCCCGTCCTGAAGGATGTCGCCGGCTGGCTGATCGGCAGGGTCCAGATGCGGCTTTCCTTCGAAAACAACGCCATCGTCGTCGTCGAGGTCGTCGAAGGCCAGGTCGGCGATGACGGCATGCCGCTGCTGTATCACTCGGGAACGTACAGCAAGCCTGCCCCGCTGGACTACGAAATCTAGTTATCCCTGGCGGTCCAGTGGTCTGTCTCAGTTTGCTTGATGGCTTGGAGTGCGCCGCGGCCGCGCCGGCCCGGGCGTGAAATGCGCCGCTGCCCGGCACCCTTTCGCGCGGAGGGTGCCACGGGCACGCGACAGCCGACGGTACTGGTCACGGTTGTCGTCCCTGCTGTCAGCCCTGGAGGCGGGCTATGGCCGAAATCTCCACCAGGAACTCCTCTCGCGCCATGGGTGCCACCACCACGGTCGAGGTCGGCGGAACGGGGCCGGTGAAGTACCTCTTCCGGGCCGCCCCCACGGCGGCGGTGAGGTTCTCGAAGACCTGGGTCGCCTGCGCCTGGATGTCCCCCAGGCCCACGTAGGAGCCGTCGGGTGCGAAGGCGACCATGCCCGAGATATGCAGGACGTCCCCGTCCAGGACCCCGTACGAGTACGCGTTGTTCTCAGCGATCCCGCCCGGTAACACGGCGGGAAGGATCATTCGTCGGGTCTGCTTCATTGAGTACTCCATTCGTCCGGTCGGGCACCGGTGCCGTCATGGCCCAACGGGGCGCAACCGCGCAGGCGGGGCCACCCGTCGGAGGTCCGGTCTATCGTATCGGCGCTGCCCGCCACGGCCAGGACACCACCCCTCAAAGAACCGTGTGGCCGGTCCACTCTAGCTGTCCAGGCAGGTCGGGCCCAGCAGCACCTTCAGGTCCCCGAACAGGGACGGGTTCGGGTTGACCCTCAGGTGGACCGGCAGCCCCATGACCTCCACCCGGGCGTCGCCCTGCAGGTGCAGCCGGACCTCCGAATTGCCGCGGTGCGTCCGCAGCACATCGCCCAACTCCGTCACGACGGCCTCGGTGGCCTTGTGCGTCTGCATGCTGATGACCAGGGGCCCGTTCAGGCCCTCGCTGAGGTCAGGAACGGATAGTTCCATGCAGTTCAGGGCGACGGCACCGTCGTCGCGGCGCTGCAGCCGGCCCTTGACCACCACAATCAGGTCTTCGGCCAGCACGGACGCGATGGGACCGTAGACCTGGCCGAAGAACATGACCTCCATTGAACCGCCCAGGTCCTCGATCTCCGCGCGGGCGTACGCGTTGCCGCTGGCCTTGGCAATCCGTCGGCTCAGCGAGGTGATCATGCCGGCAATGGTGACGATGGCGCCGTCGTGCGGACCGTCCTCCGCGATGATCGAGGTGATGGACTGGTCGGCGTGCTGGCTCAGCAGCCCTTCGAGGCCCTGGAGCGGGTGGTCCGAAACGTAAAGGCCCAGCATGTCCCGTTCGAAGGAGAGCTTGTCCTTCTTCTCCCACTCGGGAAGGTCGGGGATCTCAATGCTCAGGGACGCCTCGGATTCGGCTTCGTCAAAACCGGCGAAGAGGTCGAACTGCCCGATCGCCTCGTTGCGCTTGAGCGTGATAACGGAGTCGATGGCCTCTTCATGGATCATGGCCAGGGCCCGCCTGTGGTGGTTCAGGGAGTCGAACGCGCCTGCTTTGATCAGGGATTCAATCGTGCGCTTGTTGCAGACCACCGCGGGGACCTTCATGAGGTAGTCCTTGAAGGACGTATAGGCGCCTTCTTTTTCGCGCGCCGCCACCATGGCTTCGACGGCGTTCACGCCGACGTTGCGGATGGCGCCCATGCCGAAACGGATGTCGTTGCCCACAGGGGTGAAGTTGAGGGCTGACTCGTTGACGTCGGGCGGCAGCACCGTGATGCCCATCCGCCGGCATTCGTTGAGGTAGATCGCCGACTTGTCCTTGTCGTCACCCACCGAGGTCAGCAGGGCAGCCATATACTCCGGCGCATAGTGCGCCTTCAGGTACGCGGTCCAGTAGGAGATCACGCCGTAGGCGGCTGAATGCGCCTTGTTGAAGGCGTAGTCGGAGAACGGCAGCAGGATGTCCCAGAGGGTCTTGACCGCGGCCATGGAATAGCCATTGTCCTGCATGCCCTGCGAGAAGCCGGCGAACTGCTTGTCCAGCTCGGATTTCTTCTTCTTGCCCATGGCGCGGCGCAGGATGTCGGCCTGGCCGAGGGTATAGCCTGCGAGCTTCTGCGCCACGGCCATGACCTGCTCCTGGTACACGATCAGCCCGTACGTGCCACCGAGGATTTCGGAGAGCGGCTCCTCGAGTTCCGGATGGATCGGAATGACCTCCTGGATCTTGTTCTTGCGCAGCGCGTAGTCGGTGTGAGCGTTGGCGCCCATGGGACCAGGCCGGTAGAGGGCAAGCACCGCGGAGATGTCTTCGAAGTTGTCAGGCTTCATGAGCTTGAGGAGGGAGCGCATGGGGCCGCCGTCGAGCTGGAACACACCCAGGGTGTCACCCCTGGCCAGCAGCTCGTAGGACGCGGCGTCGTCGAGGGCCAGGGACTCGAGGTCCAGGTCCACGCCGCGGTTCATCTTGATGTTTTCCAGGGCGTCCGAAATGATCGTGAGGTTTCGCAGGCCGAGGAAGTCCATTTTGATCAGGCCGAGGCCCTCACACGTGGGGTAGTCGAACTGCGTAATGACCTGGCCGTCCTGGAAGCGGCGCATGATCGGAATCACGTCGATGATGGGGTCCGAGGACATGATCACGCCGGCAGCATGCACGCCCCACTGCCGCTTCAGGCCCTCGATGCCGAGAGCGGTCTCGAAGACTTTGGCGGCTTCGGGGTCCGTGGCGACGAGCTGCCGGAAATCCCCGGCCTCGCTGTAGCGTTTGGAGTCCTTGTTTTGGATGTCCGCAAGCGGGATGTCCTTGGCCATCACGGCCGGCGGGAGAGCCTTGGTGAGCTGTTCGCCCATGCTGAACGGATAGCCCAGCACGCGCGAGGAGTCCTTGAGCGCCTGCTTGGTCTTGATGGTGCCGTAGGTGACGATCATGGCGACGCGTTCGTCGCCGTATTTGCGCGTCACGTAGTCGATCACTTCGGAGCGGCGCCGGTCATCGAAGTCGACGTCGAAGTCAGGCATGGAGACACGGTCCGGGTTCAGGAACCGTTCGAAGATGAGACCGTGCAACAGCGGATCGAGGTCGGTGATACGCATCGCGTACGCCACCATGGAGCCTGCGCCCGAGCCACGGCCGGGACCTACCCTGATGCCGTTTTTCTTGGCCCAGTTGATGAAGTCGGCCACCACGAGGAAGTAGCCCGGGAATCCCATGGAGGTGATGACGCCGAGTTCGTAGTCCGCCTGCGTGCGTACCTTGTCCGGCACGCCGCCCGGGTAGCGGTAGGCCAGTCCAGTGGCCACTTCCTTAACCAGCCAGGAAGTCTCGTCCTCACCCGGCGGGCAGGGAAAGCGGGGCATGTAGTTGGCGCCGGTGTTGAACGAGACTTCGCAGCGCTCGGCGATCAGCAGGGTGTTGTCGCACGCCTCGGGGTGGTCGCGGAACAGCTCCCGCATTTCCTGCGGGGACTTCAGGTAGTAGCCGCTGCCCGAGAAGGCGAACCGGGAACCGCCGTTGTCGTAGCTCGGCTCCAGGAGCGTCGAACCTGACTGGATGGCCAGCAGGGCCTCGTGCGCCTTGGCGTCGTGCTCGTGCGTGTAGTGCAGGTCGTTGGTGGCCACGAGCGGCAGGTTCAGGTCCTTGGCAAGGCGCAGCAGGTCGCCGGTGACGCGCCGCTCGATGTCCAGGCCGTGGTCCATGAGTTCGCAGAAGTAGTTTTCAGCCCCGAAGATATCGCGGAATTCCGAGGCCGCCTCCAGTGCCTCCCGGTACTGGCCGAGCCGGAGCCGGGTCTGGACCTCGCCCGAGGGGCAGCCCGTCGTGGCGATCAGCCCTTCGGAGTAGGTGTTCAGCAGTTCGCGGTCCAGCCGCGGCCATTTGCCGAATACCGCGTCCAGGGAGGCGAGGGAGGAAGCCCGGAAAAGGTTCCGCATGCCCACGTTGTTATAGCTCAGCAGCGTCATGTGGGTGTAGGAACCACCACCGGAGACGTCGTCCTTGCGCTGGCTTTCCTCGCCCCAGCGCACGCGGCTCTTGTCACCGCGGGCGGTCCCCGGCGTCACATACGCCTCGACGCCGATGATCGGCCTGATGCCCTGGTCCGTAGCCCGCTTCCAGAAATCGAAGGCTCCGAAGAGATAGCCGTGATCGGTCGTGGCCAGCGCTGGCATGCCCAGCCGCTCGGTTTCATCGAACAGCTCTCCGAGCCGGGCGGCGCCGTCCAGCATGGAGTACTCGGTGTGGTTGTGGAGATGGACAAACGAGTCGTTGCTGGAAGTCACCGGACCATTCTAGTGCCCGGCACCGACGGATCAGCGCATCAGAATCAGGCCTGTCCGGATGCCAGGACCTCCAGCGCGTAGGCAAGGTCCTGCGGATACTCGCTCGTGACGGTGACCCGTTCCCCCTTCCGGGGATGGTCGAAGGACAGCTCCCGGGCATGCAGCCACTGCCGGGTGAGCCCCAGGGTGGCGGCGAGCCGCGGATCCGCGCCGTAGGTCAGGTCGCCGGCGCAGGGGTGGCGCAGCGCCGCGAAGTGCACGCGGATCTGGTGGGTGCGCCCGGTTTCCAGGTGCACCTCCACGAGCGAGGCCTTGCCGAAGGCTTCCAGGACTTCATAGTGCGTGATGGAGTCGCGGCCGCCCTCGATCACGGCGAAGCGCCAGTCATGCCCGGGGTGGCGGCCGATCGGCGCGTCGATGGTGCCCGCCAGCGGGTCCGGAAGGCCCTGCACGACGGCGTGGTACACCTTGTCGACCGTGCGTTCCTTGAAGGCCCGCTTGAGGGCCGTGTAGGCGTCTTCGGTCTTGGCGACCACCATGACGCCGGAGGTCCCGACGTCGAGCCGGTGGACGATGCCGGCGCGCTCGGGGGCGCCCGACGTCGAGATCCGGTAGCCGAGTCCGGCGAGCCCGCCCACCACCGTCGGACCCACCCAGCCGGGCGAGGGGTGCGCCGCCACGCCGACGGGTTTGTCGATGACAACGAACTCGTCATCGTCCAGCAGGATATTCAGGCCTTCCACTACTTCCTCCACGATTTCCAGGGGGTCCCGCCGATCGGGCACGACGACGTACAGCACGGCGCCGGGGACGAGCCTGAGGGATTTCCCCACGGCCTTGCCGTTGCTGCTGACGTTGCCCTCGGCGATCAGCGTGGCGGCCTGCGAGCGGGAGATCTCCATCAGTTGCGCCAGGCCGGCGTCCACCCGGGTCCCGGCAAGGTCGGCGGGAACCACCAGGCGCCGGGCCGCCGTGGCCGCCGGCGTGGGGTGCTCACACATCGTGTTCCACCGCATCTTTGGTGTCCTTCGTGTGGCGCGTACCGTCCAGCGAGATGCCCCGCAGGGTCAGCAGGCAGATCAGCACCACAGAGGACACGACGGCGGAGTCGGCGATGTTGAAGATCGCGAAGTTGGGCAGCTGGATGAAGTCCACCACATGGCCCATGGCGAAGGAGGGCTCCCGGAACAGCCGGTCCGTCAGGTTGCCCAGCGCGCCGCCGAGCAGCAGCCCCAGCGCGAGTGCCCACCACGCCGAACCGAGCTTGCGCAGCTGCAGCAGGATCGCGACCGAGACGGCCGCCATGATGATGGTGAACACCCAGGTGATGTTTTCGCCGATCGAAAACGCCGCGCCTGAGTTGCGGATGTAGTACCAGTGCAGCAGCGGCGGCAGGACCGGGATCCGCTCCCCCTCGGTCATGGTGCCGGTGACCCACAGCTTGGTCAGCTGGTCGAAGACATAGGCGAACACCGCGAAGGCGGCGAACAGCCACAGCAGGCGCGGGCTCCGGGCCACCGGCCGGGTGGCGGGCGCCGCGGCCCTCGCAGGCTGGGTCGCGGGCTGTGGAGCGGGCTGTGGAGCGGGCTGCGTGGCGTCGGCGGGCTGCGTGGCGTCAGGTGATGGTGCGTCAGTCATAGGGCTTTCGTTCTGGAGCCAGTGCGGGGACCGGGGGTTTGCTGCTCGGGCATACCGTCCCCGGAAGGCGGCAGTTTGCGGAGCAAAAAGTGAAAAGCCGGCGGCCGAGGAATCCTCAGCCACCGGCTTTCAGAATACGTGCCGAATACCCTAGCTGGCTTCGCTGACCTCGGGGGCCGCCACGGAGCCGCGGGCATCCAGGTCGCGGAGCTGGCCTTCGATGTACGCCTTCAGGCGTGAACGGTAGTCGCGCTCGAAGCCCCGCAGCTGCTCGACCTTGCGTTCCAGCACGGAGCGCTGCTGCTCGAGGGCGCCAAGGATCTTGCGGGACTTTTCCTGGGCATCGTTGACGAGGCTGCTGGCCTCGATCTGTGCTTCCGCGATGATTTTGTCCCGCTGCTGCGCGCCGTCTGCGACGTGCTTGTCGTGCATCTGCTGCGCCATCGCGAGCAGGCCTGCCGCGGATTCCGAGACGGGGGTGGCGGCGGCGGCGCGTGCCGGGGCGGCGGCCTGGACGGGCGCCTGCTCGGCTTCCTTCTTCTTGGCAAGTTCCGCGGCCTTGGCCTCGGCTTCCGCCTTGGCGCGGTCTTCCTTTTCGGCCTTGACGGGTGCCGGGACCTTCTCCACGACGGGGGCCGCGGCGGCGGAGCTGGCAGGCGTGCCGGTGCCGGGTTCGGCGAGCTTCTTGCGAAGCTCGTCGTTCTCCTGGTTCAGGCGCCGCAGTTCGACGACGATTTCATCCAGGAAGTCATCAACTTCGTCCTGGTCGTAGCCTTCGCGGAACTTGGTCGGCTGAAAGCGCTTGTTGACAACGTCTTCTGGCGTCAAAGCCATCTGGTCACCTCGTTGGTCTAGTTAGTCAGTTGGCCTTCCGGCCGTCAAAACTACGGTACCTAAATATGGTCTGGTTCCTCTAATTCAACACCGCGGTGTCAAACCGGAGCTTCTAGCAGTCCGGGCCCGTGACCGGGCCGGTCGGTCCGGTCATGCCGCAATCGGCTGCGCGAACACGAGGGACCTGGCAACTCCCATGGCGATGGTGACCGCCACGAAAAGCAGAAGGAAGCCCAAATCCAGCGAGATTCCGCCCAGCCGGAGCGGCGGAATCAGGCGCCGGAGCAGCTTGAGCGGCCGGTCGGTAACGGAATACACGGCATGCGCGGTCACAAGTGCCGCACCGCGCGGCCGCCAGTTCCGGGCGAACATCTGGACCCAGTCAAAGACCAGGCGGATGATCAGCGCAATGAAAAAGAGCAACAGCGCGAGATAGACAAGTCCGAAAACAATTCCCATGAGTTAACTCATATCTCCGTGTTCATTCCGGATACCGCAGTGTCCTGAAGAAAAGTGTCGCTTCTATTTCAGCACGGATAATTCAGCACAGATGCCAGACAGGTGTCCCTGCCTGGCATCCGCAAAGAAAATCCGGCCTAGCTCTGGTTGAAGAAGGAGGCCTGCGTTTCGCTGACCTTCTTGTCATCGCCGATCACTTCGATGTACGACGGCGACAGCAGGAAGACCTTGTTCGTCACCCGTTCGATGCTGCCCCGGAGGCCGAAGACGAGTCCCGCGGAAAAATCCACGAGCCGTTTGGCGTCGGCCTCGCCCATGTCGGTGACGTTCATGATGACGGGGATGCCGTCACGGAAGCTTTCACCGATGAGTTTGGCGTCATTGTAGGACCGCGGGTGGATCGTGGTGATCTGCCGGAGCCCGGTGGTTTCTTCGCGGCTCGACGCCGCTCGCTTGATGGGTGTCACTGGTGCGCGATATTCCTCTTCAGCGGCGTAGGGCTCTTCCTTGGGGGCTTCGCGGACGGGCGCCGGCGCACGGCGTTCCTCGCGGTCTTCCGCCATGGATTCGTCCTCATCCTTGTGCGATGTGTGGTGCTCGGACTCGTACTGTTCGTCGCCGTCGGCGAGCCCAAGATAAATCATTGTCTTGCGCAGAGCGCCAGCCATGGTCGACTCCTAATCGTGTCCGTCAGCGGGCCGCTCAAATGACCTGACAGTCTTGGAATTCCCGCCATTACCTTCCAATACGTTGAACCTACCGCAACGCCGGACGCGGACCGAGAATTTCCGAGCCAATGCGCAGGTGTGTCGCCCCGGACCGGATGGCCGCTTCGAGGTCCTGGCTCATGCCGGCGGAAATTCCGGTGGCCTCCGGATGGAGCGCGGTGAGGCGTGCCGAAACCGCCGCCAGCCGGTCAAAGGCCGCCGCCGGCTCGGCCCGGAGGGGCGCCACGGCCATGACGCCGGCGAGCCGGAGATCCGCCGAGCCGGCGAGCATTTCGGCAAGCCCGGGGACGTCGGCCGGGAGCGCACCGCCGCGGTGGCCGACCGCGTCCCGCTGGAGTGCTTCGTCCAGGCTGACCTGGATGAAACACTCCAGCGGGGCGCGTCCGGTGCGTCCGCGCTCGGCGGCCATGGCCTTGGCCAGGGCCGCCGCCAGCTGCAGCCGGTCCACCGAGTGGACCGCGTGGGCGTACCTGGCCACCGATTTGGCCTTGTTGCTTTGGAGCTGGCCGATGAAGTGCCAGCGGAGGTCCAGGTCCGTCAGCTGCGCGGCCTTGTCCGCGGCTTCCTGGTCCCTGTTCTCGCCGACGTCGGTGACGCCCAGGGCCGACAGCCGCCGGACATCCTCCGCGGGGTGGAACTTGGTGACAACAATCAGCTGTGGCGGGTCGCCCGGCCGGCCCGCGGCAGCAGCCGCGCCATCGATCCGCTGGCGGACGGCGGCCAGCCGGTCCCGCAGCTGCACCGTGCGGGCGTCAGCCGCCGGCCCGCGCTCAGTCATGGGTCCGGGCCCGGACTTCGGTCCACGCGCGGTCATCGGTCCAGACCAGGCCGGCGAACCGGCCGCTGCGGTTGTCACGGCGGTAGGAAAACAGTGCTTCGTCTTCGAGGGTGCAGCCGCCGGAGTATTCGACGGTGACGCCCTCGGCCTCGAGCTGGCTGCGGACGCCTGCCGGCAGGTCAAGTCCCGGCGTGCCGCGGGACGTCGTGCACCAGGCCGCGGGGACGAGGGCCGCGACGTCGTCGCGCATGCCTTCCGGGACCTCGTAGCAGGAGCCGCAGATCGACGGGCCGATCCAGGCGCTGAGCCGGCTGGCGCCGAGCGCCCGCAGCCGTGCCACGGCCGCCGGAACAACGCCGGACGCGACCCCGGGGCGCCCGGCATGGGCCACGCCGAGGAGCGGCGCACCGGAGGCCTGCCCGCCCACGACGACCACCGGGACGCAGTCGGCCACCATGACGGCCAGCGGCACGCCGCGTGACACCATGGCGTCGGCCGTCGGGGCGGCCTCCCCCGGGGGACCAGCCTCTGCGCCGCCGGTGATCACGGCGACGTGGCTGCCGTGGACCTGGTTCATGTACGCGAAGCGCCGGGGACCGAGGCCTGCGGCCTGTTCGAGTTCCCCGCGGCGGAGCCGGACCTGGGCCGGATCGTCGCCGACATGGAGTGCAAGGTTGCCGGCGGCGGCATCGGTGAAGGCCACCCAGACGCCTGGCCGGACTTCAGCCCGCCACGAGAACAATCAGAACACCGCCACATTCGTTTGCATTGCCGGATCCCGGGACAGCACCACGGCACTGCCGGGGGCAGCACCGCGGTGGCTGGCAGGATCTACTTCAGGAAGTCGGGGACATCCAGGTCATCCGAGTGGCGGCCGGAGAGGTCCGGTTCCACGACGGCGGGCAGGTCCACGTCGAAGCCCGAGTCGGCCGGCACGGCGGACGGGCGCTGCTGGCCCCAGCCGCCGTAGCTTGAGGCACCGACGGTGGCGTGCAGCGGCTGGACGTGGGCGGAGGCAGGAGCCTGGGCCGGTGCCGGGGCGGCCGCGCGCTGGGGTGCGGCCGGCAGCGACTGGTCCATGGACGGCGACGTGGCCTTGACGTCGTCGAAGCCCGCGGCAATGACGGTGACGCGTGCCTCGTCGCCGAGGGCATCATCGATGACCGCACCGAAGATGATATTGGCTTCCGGGTGGGCCACTTCCTGGACGAGGCGGGCTGCCTCGTTGATCTCGAACAGACCCAGGTCCGAGCCGCCCTGGATGGACAGCAGCACGCCATGGGCGCCGTCGATGGAGGCCTCCAGCAGCGGGGAGGCGATCGCCAGCTCCGCGGCCTTGACCGCGCGGTCTTCACCGCGGGCCGAGCCGATGCCCATGAGCGCCGAACCCGCACCCTGCATGACGGACTTGACGTCGGCGAAGTCCAGGTTGATCAGGCCCGGCGTGGTGATGAGGTCCGTGATGCCCTGGACACCGGACAACAGGACCTGGTCGGCCGAGCGGAACGCGTCCAGGACCGAGACGTTGCGGTCACTGATGGACAGCAGGCGGTCGTTGGGGATCACGATCAGGGTGTCGACCTCGTCACGCAGGGCGTCGATGCCGGCTTCCGCGGAGCCGGCCCGGCGGCGGCCCTCGAAGGTGAAGGGGCGGGTCACGACCCCGATGGTCAGGGCGCCGAGCGAGCGGGCAATCCGCGCCACGACGGGCGCACCGCCGGTGCCGGTGCCGCCGCCTTCGCCGGCGGTGACGAAGACCATGTCAGCGCCGCGGATGACCTCTTCGATTTCCTCGGCATGGTCCTCGGCAGCCTGCCTGCCAACCTCAGGGTTCGCACCGGCTCCCAGGCCGCGGGTCAGCTCACGCCCGATGTCGAGCTTGACGTCTGCATCGCTCATCAACAATGCCTGCGCATCGGTGTTGACCGCGATGAATTCGACGCCGCGAAGACCGACCTCGATCATGCGGTTGACTGCGTTCACGCCACCGCCGCCGATGCCGACGACCTTGATGACGGCCAAGTAGTTCTGCGGAGCTGCCACGTTACGTGTCCCTTGTTCGTGTTTATTGCGAAAACTGTGGAGTCGGGCTTGAAGCTTGGAACCTTAACCTTCGAGTTGAAGGTTATAGTTATGTCAAGTAACTCATGTCTGTGACGGTATTTCCTATGCGGAGGACATTCAATAACCGGCCCCGCGTGTCGCGGGAATACCGGGGAAATACCCCCCGATCGGCCGCTATCGGGTGACCGGGTGCCGCGGCACGCTGACATCGTAGACCCGGACGGGGTTTTTCGGGTCCGCCGGGACCTTCAGGAGCGCAGCCAGCACGCGCGCCTTGAGCTCCTTCTCGCCGGCGTTCCCCCAGACGATGGTCTGCCCGTCGACGAGCTGGAGTTCGACGGCGTCCACGGACTTCGCCGAGGCATCGGACAGCCTGGCCAGGATGTCGGCAGGGAGCGCTCCGAGGACTGCCGTGATGGCCTGGAACAGGTCCTTCGGCAGGGTGCCCACTCCCCCGTCGATGACCGGCAACGGGATCGAGGCGGGGTCGGTGGTGGTGCTGAGCTGGATGCCGTCGACGTCCACCACCTGGAAGGCCGTTCCCTGCCTGACGAGGGCCACGGGAACGCGTTCCGTGACGTGGACGTGCAGGCCGGAAGGCGGGCGGGCCTGCGTCGTGGCTGCCTTGACCTGGACCAGCGGCTGCAGGAGCGCCGTGACGTCCGCATCGCTGATCTGCGGCAGCGGCTTGCCCTGCAGCGGTGCGAGGGCCGCCTGGATCTGCTCCGTGCTCAACATCCTCGTGCCGTCCACCGTGACGGTGTGCAGGGCCAGCACCGGCGAGTAGACGGCGGCGGCGATGATCCCCGCCATCAGCACCGCGAGGATGCCGGCGGTGCCCAGCAGAATCCGTTTCCGCCGCCTGGCCTTGGGCTCCGGAAAGGACAGCACGTTGTCGAGTGAATTGTCCGGGGCAAAATTGTCAAGGGTATTGTCCGGAGGCGCCGCCGACGATTTTCCGGGCCTGGCCTCCGCCGCGGTCCGGCTGCCGCCGGCGGCCGCCGTTTTTCCTGCGTCCGCGGATTTGGAGGCCGAAATGACGTCCGTGCGGCCTCCCTCCGGCTGCGGGGACGACGCGCCGGGCGCCCTGGTGCCGGCGTTGTAGCGGGGGCGGCGGGTGCTAGGCACGGTGCGCCCCGTCGTCCGGGGCCCCCGTGTTCAGGGCCCCGGTGTTCAGGGCCTCTACGATCAGCGGGCCGTACGCGGTGACGTCTCCGGCTCCGGCGGTCAGCACGATGTCCCCGGGCGCCGCGGCGGCGAGGAGCGCCTGGACGGCCTCCTGGCCCGGGCCCACGAGCCGGCCCCCGGGGCCGAGGTGGTCGGCGATCAGCTGGCTGCTGACCCCGGGAACGGGATCCTCGCGGGCGGCATAGATGTCCAGGACGAGGGCCGTGTCGGCGTCGTTGAGGGCGTCGGCGAACTCCCGCGCGAACTCGCGGGTCCGGGAAAACAGATGGGGCTGGAACAGCACATGCACTTTGTGTTCCCCGGCCACCGCCCGGGCGGCCGAAAGCGCGGCGCGGACTTCGGTCGGGTGGTGGGCGTAATCGTCGTAGACGCGGACGCCCCGGCCCCCGCCCTTGGCCTCGAAGCGGCGTGAAGCACCGGAGAAGTGGGCCAGGGCGCCGGCCGCGGCGGAAGGGGCGACGCCGAGTTCGAGGGCGACGGCGAACGCGGCGGCCGCGTTGAGCGCGTTGTGCCGCCCGGGGACCTGCAGTTCGACGGCGAACCGTCCGGCGGCAGTGGAGAGCGACACCTGGCCCGGACCGCCGTCGTGCAGCCTGATTACGGCGTCGTCCGCCGTCCCGTACAGGATGACGCGGGTGTTGCCGCGCTCGAGGGTGCGCCGGGCCAGGGCCCGCGCGCCGGCGTCGTCCGCGCAGGCGACCAGGACGCCGTCGGCCGGCAGCAGCGCGGTGAACCGGTCGAAAGAGGCATAGACCGCTTCCGCGGTGCCGTAGTAGTCCAGGTGGTCCGGTTCGACGTTCGTCACCACCGCGATCTGCGGCCGGTAGTTCAGGAAGGAGCCGTCCGATTCGTCGGCCTCGGCGACAAAGATCCGGGAGCTGCCGTGCGCCGCGTTGACGCCCAGTGCGGGGACGTTCGCGCCGATGGCGAAGGACGGGTCCAGCCCGGCGCCCTGCAGCAGCACGGTGATCATCGACGTCGTGGTGGACTTGCCGTGCGTGCCGGCGACCGTCACGACGGTGTCATCCGCCATGGTCGCGGCCAGCGCTTCGGAGCGGTGGATCACGGGCAGCCCCGCGGACCGCGCGGCCGCCAGTTCGGGGTTGTCCGGGCGGATTGCCGAGCCGGCGACCACGGTCTGGGCGTCCCCCAGGTTCGCGGCGGAATAGCCGACGGCGATCCTGGCACCCGCGGCGGCCAGCTCGGCCATGACGGGAAGGTCCTTGGCGTCCGAACCGCTCACCGTGACGCCGCGCGCCACCATGACGCGGGCGACGGCGGACATGCCGACGCCGCCGATGCCGACGAAGTGCACACGACCCAGGGCCGCCTGGGTGGGCACAGACGCCTGGGTGGGCACAGCCGCCTGGCTGCGGACGGCCTGCGGGGTGCCGGGGTGGTTCTCGGGCTGGGTCATTTCCTTACCGCTTCCTGCTGTGCTGTTTCAATGACGCTGCTGTTTCGGTGAAGCTGCCGCTTCCAGGACGAGATCGGCCATGCGCCGGTCGGCGTCGCGGATGCCGAGGTGTGCTGAGCTGGCTGCCATCCGGGCCAGCCGCTCGTGGTCGCGCAGCAGCGGGATGATGTGGTCACGGACCCAGCCGGGCGTGAAGGCGCTGTCCGCCACGATCAGGGCCCCGCCGGCGCCGACGAGGCCGGCGGCGTTCATAGCCTGCTCGCCGTTGCCGATCGGCAGGGGGACGAAGACCGCGGGCACTCCGACGGCGGCCACTTCGCAGACAGTGGCGGAGCCGGCACGGGCCAGCAGCAGGTCCGCCGCGGCGTACACCGTTTCCATCCCGTCCACGTATTCCACCTGCCGGTAGCCGGGCGCGGCCAACGGCCCGCCGCCGGCGTCGGGCACGGCCTTCCCGCGGCCGGTGATGTGCAGGGTCGCGATGCCGGCCTCGGCGAGGGCGCCGACGGACGCCGCGAGGGTCCGGTTGATGCTCTGGGCGCCCGAGGAGCCGCCGGTGACGACCAGGACGGGCTGCTGCGGATCCAGCCCCAGGGCTGCCCGGGCCGAAGCCCTCGCCGCCGCGCGGTCCAGGCCCGAAATTTCGGTGCGCATCGGCATGCCGACATGCTCCGCCGCGCCGAGCCGGGTCCCGGCGAAGGCGACGGCCACCCGCGCCCCGAGCATCGCGCCCACGCGGTTGGCGAGTCCGGGCCGGGTGTTGGCTTCGTGGACGACGATGGGGATCTTCCGGCGCCGGGCCGCCAGGTACAGCGGCGTGCAGACGTACCCGCCGACGCCGACCAGGACATCGGCGCCGGCCTCGTCCAGGATGCGGCCGGCCTGCTTCACGGCGCCGGCCAGCCGGCCGGGGAACCGCAGCAGGTCCAGCGAGGGCTTGCGCGGGAATGGGACGCGGCCGATGGTGGCGAGGTCCAGCCCGGCGGCCGGAACCAGCCGGGTTTCCATGCCGGCCGGTGTTCCCACGGCCAGGAGCCGCACGCCGGGGCGGGCTGCACGGAGCGCGTTCGCGATGGCCAGGAGCGGGCTGATGTGCCCGGCTGTTCCGCCGCCGGCCAGGACGACGGACAGACCGGATGGAGGCGACTCGGTATTCATGAAGGGCTATTTACGCTTTCGTGCGGGGACTTTGGCGGCGGCGGCGGGCTTGGCGGCGGCGGGCTTGGCGGGCGTTCCGGCCGGCTTCCCGGCCGGGGACTCACCGGCGGCAGACTTGGCCCTGTTGCGCGCCGCGCGTGCATCCCGGAGCGACTTGGCCAGTGCGGCGGGGCCGTACCTGAACATCCGCTTGGGCTGCATGCCGGGCGCCATCTGCGCCCTGGCCAGGGACAAGACTACGCCGATCGCGCACAGCGACATGAGCAGGGCCGAGCCGCCGTAGGAAATGAACGGCAGCGGGATCCCGATCACGGGAGCCAGCCCGGTGACCACGGCCATGTTCACGGCGGCCTGGCCGAGCAGCCAGACCATGATGGTGCCGGCCAGGACGCGGTGGAACATGTCCTTCTGGGCCACGACCACGCGGTAGATCGCGGTGCCGAGGATACCGAAGAGGACCAGCACGACGACGGTGCCGACCAGGCCCAGTTCCTCGCCGATGATGGCGAAGATGAAGTCGTTATGGGCCTCCGGGATCCAGCTGTACTTCTGCCGGCTCTGGCCCAGCCCCACCCCGAACCAGCCGCCGGAGGCGAGACCGTAGAGGCCGTTGGTGGACTGGTAGTTCAGATCCGAGCCGTCGGCGCAGGTCTGGCCGGTCCAGGACAGGATGCGGCAGACCCGGTTGGGGTTCGTGATGGCCAGGACTGCTACGACGGCACCGCCCAGGATTGCGCCGAGGCCGAACAGGTAGAGCCGCACCCCGGCGAAGAACAGGGCCGCGGCGGTGATCATGATGACGATCATGGCCGTGCCGAGGTCGTTGCCCAGGAGGATGAGACCGATGATTCCGCCGGCGCCTGGGAGCACCACCGGGATCAGGGCATGCTTCGCCTGGGAGAGCAGCCTGGCCTTGCGGTGCAGCACCGTGGCCATCCACAGGGCCAGCGCCAGCTTGGCGGCCTCGGAGGGCTGGAACGTGAAGGGTCCGACGTCGATCCAGTTCTGGTTGCCGAGCGCGCTGCGGCCCACGAGCAGCACCAGCACGAGCAGGACGAACGCGGCAATGATGGCGAACCAGGCGCCGCGTTTGAGCCACACCACATTGACGCGGGATAGCAGGAACATGCAGAACACGCCGATCGCGGCGAACATCCCCTGCTTGAGCGCCGCCGAGTACGGCGACTCCCCCGCGGCGATGGCTTCCACGCTGGAGGCGGACAGCACCATCATGATGCCGATCGCGGTCAGGGCCAGGGTGGATCCGAGGATTAGGTAGTACGTCGAGCCGTTGCGGGACTTGCCCGAGCCCTCCAGCGCGGACCAGAAACCCCGGGACCAGCCGCGGACCCTGGCCACGCGTGTCACCGGCTTGCCTGCCTTCGCGGCTGGTGCCGTTGCGGCTGGTGCCTTCGCGGCTGGCGAGGTTGCGGCGGCGGGCCTTGCCGCCGTCGTACGTGTGGGCGTGCTGACCATTGTTACTCCTCGCCGGTCCGGGCCTGCCCTTCCACCAGCTCGCGGACAGCTTCGATAAAGGCGTCGCCGCGGTGAGCGTAGGAAGAGAACTGATCCATGGAAGCAGCCGCCGGGGCCAGGAGCACAGTGTCCCCGGAGGCGGCCAGCTGCGCCGCCGAGGCAACGGCCCGGGCCATCACAGTCCGGCCGGAATCCGGCGAAGGTCCTGCGCCGGCCTGGTCCGTCCCGGCAGTCTGCACATTTTCAGTGTCGCCCGTCGCCGCGGTCATCACGGGGACATCCGGTGCGTGTCGCCGCAGCGCTGCATGCAGTCCGCTGGAGTCCGTGCCGATCAGCACGACGGCCTTGAGCCTGCGGGCATGCTCCCGGATGAGGGCGTCGTAATTGACGCCCTTGGACAGCCCTCCCGCGATCCACACCACGTTCTCGTACGCGGACAGCGCGGCGGCGGCGGCGTGGGGGTTGGTGGCCTTGGAGTCGTTGACCCAGAGCACGCCGTTGTGGCGTGCGACGGGCTGGATCCGGTGGTCCCCCGGCAGGTAGTCCTGCAGCCCCTGGCGGACCGCTGACGGTTCGACGCCGTAGGCCCGGACGAGGGCCGCTGCCGCGAGGGCGTTGGCGACCATGTGGCGGGGTACCCCCGCGCCGAGGTCGGCGATGGGGGCCAGCTCGGCCGCGCTGTCCTTGCGCCCGGCAATGAAGGCGCGGTCCACCAGCAGGCCCTCGACGACGCCGAGCATGCTGACCGCGGGCGTGAGCGTGGTGAAGCCCACCGCGCGGCAGCCTTCCACCACGTCGGCGTCTTCGACCATGCGTTCGGTTTCGATCTGTTCGGCGTTGTAGATGCACGCCGTCCGGGTGTGTTCGTAGACCTTCGCCTTGTCGGCCAGGTACGAGGCGTAGGAGCCGTGCCAGTCCACATGGTCTTCGGCGACATTCAGGCACACGCTGGCCACGGCCGACACGGAGTCGCTCCAGTGCAGCTGGAAGCTGGACAGCTCCACGGCCAGGACATCGTAGTCCACCGGGTCCCGCAGGGCGTCCAGTATGGGCGTCCCGACGTTGCCGACGGCGATGGCCTTGAGGCCGGCCGCCTGCAGCATGGCCGTGGTCAGGCCGACGGTGGTCGTCTTGCCGTTGGTGCCGGTGATGGTGAGCCAGTCGGCGGTCTTGCGTCCCTTGCGTTCGCGGACGCGCCAGGCCAGTTCGACGTCGCCCCAGACCGGAATGTGTGCCCTGGCCGCGGCAGCCAGCAGCGACTGGTCCGGGCGCCAGCCCGGCGAGGTGACGATGAGATCCGGTTTCTGGCCGTCGACCCGGGGCACCGTGGCCACGGCGTCTTCCCCGAGGAGGACCTCGGCGGCGCCGACGATCCGGAGGGTGTCCGCCTGCGCGTTCGCCTTCCCGCTCGTCGCGGCGTCCACCACGACCACGCGGGCGCCGAGCTCGATCAGCGTGTCGGCGGCGGCAAAGCCTGAGACGCCGATGCCGGTCACCACCACGCGCAGCCCGGCCCAGTCGGAATCCCAGCTGAGAAGGTCCTTAAGCCGCGGCGACGTCGTGACGGGGGAGGGAATCGGACCGCTCACAGGAGCACCACCCATTCTGCGTAGAAGATGCCCAGACCCGCGGCGACGAACAGCCCGGCGAGGATCCAGAAACGGACGACGACGGTGACTTCCGCCCAGCCCTTGAGTTCAAAGTGGTGCTGCAGCGGAGCCATCTTGAAGAACCGCTTTCCCTTGGTCATCTTGAAGTAGCCGACCTGGATGATGACCGAGAGGGTGATGAGGACGAAGAGGCCGCCGATGAAGGCCAGCAGGAGCTCGGTCCGGGACAGGATCGCGAAGCCGGCGACGGCGCCGCCGATCGCCAGTGATCCGGTGTCCCCCATGAAGATCTTCGCCGGTGAGGTGTTCCACCACAGGAAGCCGACCAGCGCGGCGCTGAGGATCGCGGCCAGCAGGGCCAGGTCCAGGGGGTCCCGGACGGAGTAGCAGCCGCTGCCCGCCTGCCGCGGGGAGCCGCACGCCTGGTTGCTCTGCCAGATGCCCATCAGGGTGTAGGCGCCGAACACCATCACGGAGGCGCCGGCGGCCAGGCCGTCGAGGCCGTCGGTGAGGTTCACGCCGTTGGTGGCGGCGGTGACGATCAGGTTGGACCACAGGACAAAGAGGATGGCGCCGAGCACGGTGCCGCCGAAGGCAAGGTTGAGCCACGGAATGTCGCGGACCAGGGAGATGTGCGTGGACGCCGGCGTCACGCCCGCCTCGTCCGGGAAGTTCAGGGCCAGCACGGCGAAGACGATGCCCACGGCGCCCTGGAGGATCAGCTTGGCTTTCGCGTTCAGCCCGAGGCTGCGTTGCTGTGAGATCTTGGTGAAATCGTCCAGGAAGCCGACCAGTCCCATCCCCACCATGAGGAACAACAGCAGCAGGGCCGAGGCTGTCGGGCCCGGGGACCGCGGATCCATCAGCCACATGATCAGGTGGGTGATGCCATAGCTCGCGAGGACCGCGAGGATGACCACCGTGCCGCCCATGGTGGGCGTGCCGCGCTTGGTGTGGTGCGAGGTGGGGCCGTCATCCCGGATGAACTGCCCGTAGCTCTTCCGGACCAGGAGCCGGATGAACAGCGGGGTTCCGACGAGGGCAAAGAGCAGGGCCAGGCCGGCGCCTATCAGCAGTGCAATCACAGCGCACTCCCTTCAGCGGCGGTTCCGGTGGCTTGCGGAGGCCATGCTATCCGATCCCCCAGATGGCGCAGCCCGATGCTGTTGGAGGACTTGAACAGGACCAGGTCGCCCGGCGCGAGTTCAGCCTGCAGCAGTTCGTACGCCTCGTCCGTCGTCTCCGCGAACACGCATTCGTCGCCCCAGGATCCTTCGTTGACGGCCGAGACGAAGAGCGAACGCGCCTCGCGGCCGACCACGACCAGACGGGAAATGTTCAGCCTCACCACCTGGGTGCCGACCGCCATGTGTTCGCGGATTGAATCCGGGCCCAGCTCGAGCATGGCGCCCAGGACCGCCCAGGTCCGGCGTCCGCGGCCCAGGTCCGCGAGCGTGCGCAGCGCGGCCCGCATCGATTCCGGGTTCGCGTTGTAGGCATCGTTGATGATGGTGACTCCGTCGGCGCGCTCCGTCCGCTCCATCCGCCAGCGGCTCGCCGCGGCCTGGGCGCTGAGTGAGGCGGCGATCTGCGCGCCGGGGATGCCGGCGGCGTGCGCCGCTGCGGCCGCTGCCAGCAGGTTGCCGACGTGGTGGGCGCCGATCAGGCGGCTCTCTACGTGGAACTGATTCTTACCATCCGGGGCCGTCCCGTCCGGGGCCTTCCCGCCCGGCAGCAGGAGTTCAAATTCGGGGTGCCCGCCGGTGTTGAGTTCGACGCCGTCCGCGCGGACACACTCTCCACCGACTCTGTCGGACCGGCCGTCGCGTGCCGGCAGGGAGGTGTAGCCGAGCACCGTGGCCGCCGTCCGGTCCGCCATGGCCGCGACGCGGGGGTCATCGAGGTTCAGCACGGCCGTGCCGCCGGCGCCAAGGGCCTCGACGAGCTCGCCCTTGGCGATCGCGATGTTCTCCACTCCGCCGAACTCACCGGCGTGGGCCGAGCCGACGCCGAGCACGACGCCGATGTCCGGGCGGACCATGTCGGCGAGGTAGCGGATGTGTCCGACGCCGGTGGCGCCCATCTCGATGACGAGGTAGCGGGTATCATAGCCGGCCTTGAAGACAGTCAGCGGGACGCCGACCTCCCCGTTGTAGGACCCCTGCGGGGCAACTGTTTTACCTTCGGAGCGGCCTGTGGTGCCGCCGTCGGCGCTGTCACTGTCGCTGCCAGCGCCGAGGATCCCGGCCAGCAGGTCCTTGGTGGTGGTCTTGCCGGCCGAGCCGGTGATGCCGATGACCGTCAGCCGGGCGCCGCCGGCTTCACGGCGGGCACGGATCCGGCGCACGGCCTCGGCCGCGAGGGCGCCCAGGGCGAGGACCGCGTCCTCGACCACGACGGCGGGGTAGTTCCGCCCGGCGTCGTCGGCGACATCATGTTCCACAAGTGCCAGCACGGCGCCGCGTTCGAAGGCGGATCCGACGAAGTCATGGCCGTCGGCCGTCTCCCCCGGCTTCGCCACGTAGAGGGAGCCCGCTGTGGCTTCACGGGAGTCGGTCACCACCGAACCGGGCGTGGTGCCCGGTTCCGCGGCCAGCCGGCCGTTGGTTATCTCGGCGATTTCCGCCGCTGTAAGTGCAATCATCTCGGTTTAGGACTCTATCCGCTGGTCTTCGAGAACGGTGAATCCCCGTGCTGTCAAGGCGAGCCGAAGCTCCACCCGGTCGTCGAGGGAGAGGTTGACTCCCTTGACCTCCTGCCATACCTCGTGGCCGCGGCCGGCCACGAGGATGGTGTCCTCGGGCGCCGCCAGCTCAACGGCCTTCCGGATGGCGGCGTCGCGCGGAAAGACCTCCAGGATGGTGCAGTCCAGGCCTTCGCCGTCCTGGGCCGCGACGGCACCGGCCAGCACGTCCGCGCGGATCGCCGCCGCGTCCTCGTCGTGCGGGTCATCATCGCTGACGATCACGGTGTCCGCGAGCCGGGCGGCGATGGCCCCCATGGCGGGCCGTTTGCCCTGGTCCCGCTGCCCGGTGGCGCCGAAGACGACGATCACCTTGGAGCCGGGCGCCGGCGACCGGACGGCCTCCAGTGCCCTGGCCAGCGCATCCGGGTTGTGCGCGAAGTCGACCACCGCGGCGGGAGCCGTACAGATCAGCTGCATGCGGCCGGGGACGGCCACCGTGAAGGGGTCCGCCGTGTCGAGGGCGGACTGCACCGCGGCCGGCTCGTGCCCGCCCGCGAGGACCATGACGGTGGCCAGCGCCGCGTTGGCGACGTTGAAGCTGCCGGGCAGGCCGGTGTGGACGCGCAGCTCGGTGCCGTCCCGGTGCCGCAGCACGAATTCCGTGCCCAGCGCCCGGGGTACCGGGTTGACGACGGTCCAGTCCGCGCCGGATCCCCCGGCAGGGCCCCCCGCAGGGCCACCCGCAGAGCCGGCCGTTGCCCCGGGGCCGGCGGTGGCGAGGGTCGTCACCGGGACGTCCGCGGCGGCGGCCAGCTTCCGGCCCCACCCGTCGTCCACGGTGACGACGGCGGCCCGGGCCCGCTGGGCCGTGAAGAGCCGGGCCTTGGTCCGGAAGTACTCGTCCATTGTCCCGTGCAGGTCCAGATGGTCCTGGGTCAGGTTGGTGAAGCCGGCGACGTCGAAGACCACCCCGTCGACGCGGTGGAAGGACACCGCATGGGAGGAGACCTCCATGGATGCCGCGTCGAGCCCGCGTTCGCGCATGAGCGCGAGCAGGGCGTGGACGTCCGTGGATTCGGGGGTCGTCAGCAGGCTGGGGATGGGTTCCCCGCCGGCGAGGATCTCGATGGTGCCGATCAGGCCGGTCGTCTTCCCGAGCGCCTGCAGCAGCGAATTAATGAAGTAGGTCGTCGTGGTCTTGCCGTTGGTGCCCGTGACGCCGAACAGCACCGGCGCAGGCGCACCTTCGGGCCGGCTCCGGTAGATCAGGGCTGACAGCCGGCCGACGACCCCGCGCGGTTCCGCGGCGAGCAGCACCGGAACGCGGACGTCGTTGGAGAGCGCCAGCAGGCGCGCGCCGGCGTCGTCCGTCAGCACCGCGGCGGCCCCGGCCTCGACCGCCTGGGAGACAAAGTCGGCGCCGTGCCGCGTGGCGCCCGGCAGGGCGACATAGAGGTCCCCCGGCCGCACGGCGCGGGAGTCCAGCGAGATCCCGGTGACCGGGACGGAGCCTGACGTGCCGGGAACGACGACGCCGATGCATTCGCCGATGGCGGCCAGGGGCACAGCGGCGACCGCAGCGGGCCGGAAGCCCGTCCTGGATTCCTGGCCGGACGGCGCGGGCGCGCCGGGGGCGTTGAGCTCTGACAAGTGGATCTCCGTTGCGGTGCTAGTGGATCTTGCGCTGCGCACGGAGGCATGCTCCGGCCCGCAGCCTTGCTGCTGTACTGGTTGGTGCGCGGTGGTGCTACTTGGCGTACTGCGGCAGCCGGGCGGGCTCGCCGGTGGACGGCTGGACGTTGAACGTCCGCAGCGCCTGGCTCATCACCGAGCGGAACACCGGTCCGTTCGATATGCCGTGAATGTCGCCCTTGGGCCGTTGCAGGACCACCTCAACAATAAACCGCGGATCGTCCATCGGCGCCATCCCGACCATGGAGGCGGTCAAGCCGCAGAACCCGGATTTGCCGTCGTCGCACGGCGACTGTGAGGTTCCGGTCTTCGCGCCGACCCGGTAGCCGTCGATGCCGGCTTCCTTGATCTGGCCTTCCGTGACGGCGCTTTCGAGGATGTCGCGCACCTGCCGGGCGGTGTCCTTGGAGACCACCTGCCGCGGGGGCTGGGCCGGGACCTTTTCCTCGGTGCCGTCGGGGCTGATGTAGCTGTCGATCAGGCGGGGCTGGAGCATGACGCCGTCGTTGGCGATACTCTGGTAGGCCCGCACGGTCTGCAGGGTGGACTGGGAGACGCCCTGGCCGAAGAGGACTGTGTACTCCTGGCGCCCGTCCCATTGATCCGCAGGAGTCAGGATGCCCGCGGCCTCGGCGGGAAGCCCGATATCGGGCGCCTCGCCGATGCCGAACTTCTGCAGCCAGTCGTGGCGCTGGTCCTTGCCCAGCCGCTGGCCTGCCATGACCGTCCCCGTGTTCATCGACCAGCCCAGGATGCCGGCCAGGGTCCGTTCCTCAGTGCCGTGTTCGAACGCATCGCTGAAGGTCTGCCCGTCCACGGTGTAGGTCGGCGGAATGGTGAACCTGTCCAGCGGGCTGGACTTGCCTTCCTCGATGAGCGCGGCGGCCGTGATCATTTTCTCCACCGACCCCGGCTCGTAGGCGGCCGTCACGGCGCGCACACCGCGGTCCTTGGCATCGACCTTGCCCGGGTCGTTGGGGTCCGGGGCATTGGTGTCCGCCATCGCCACGATGTTGCCTGTCTTGGCGTCCGAAACGACGATGACGCCCCACTCGGCGCCGAACTTGTCCGTCTGGCTTTGGATGGCCTGCTGGGCGAAGTACTGGAGGTCCGCGTTGAGCGTGAGCCTGATGTCCTTGCCGTTCACGGCGGGAGTCAGCTGGTCCACGCCTACCGGGATGCGCAGCCCGTCGGCGCCGATTTCGAAGAGCCGC
This sequence comes from Pseudarthrobacter albicanus, assembly GCF_018224015.1. GTDB lineage: Bacteria > Actinomycetota > Actinomycetes > Actinomycetales > Micrococcaceae > Arthrobacter > Arthrobacter albicanus. Next base: position 10,297 of record NZ_JAGPOT010000048.1, on the reverse strand, counting down.
TTGCCCGGGGCGCCCTTGAGGATATCGTCCTGGGTCTGTTCGAGCCCGGCCTGGCCCGTGGTGCCGTCCTTCAGGAAACCCACGATCCCGCCGGCGACGGAACCGTTGGGGTAGACCCGCTTGCTGGTGCCTACGGTAACGATGCCGGGGACCTGCAGATTGGAGATGCGGTCCTCGACGTCGGGCCTGATGTCCTTGGCGACGATGTAGTACCGCCGGTTCCCGGTGAGGGCGTCGGTCAGGGCACTCTTGTCCATCCCGAGCACGGCCGCCAGCTCCGAGATCCCCTGCTCCCGGGACACCGTGACGGGCTTGTCCTTGCCGTCCACCGTCTCGAGCCGCCGGAAGGACTCGGTCTTGGTGTTGACGGTCTGGTCCACGACGACGTTGTAGCGGATGACGCTGCTGGCAAGGACGGTCCCGGCGGAGTCCAGGATGCTGCCGCGTTCCGCGGGCAGCTCGACGGGCGTGAGGCGGTTTTTGAGAGCCGCCTCAGCCATCCCGCCGATGTCCAGGCCCTGGACCAGGAACAGCTTGCCGCCGACGACGAGCAGGAGCGCCAGCATGATGCCAAGGCCCAGGCGGAGCCGACGGGTCGCGCTCGGCACTGTCGCCTTGCGGGCCTTGCCGGTGTTCTGCACCACGAATGTTCCTTGCTGTTTGCCTGGCTGGTGATCGATCCTGTCCTAGTGTTCCGGAACCTTCTGCGCCGGGGCCGGAACGGATCCGCCGTGAAGTTCCACGGCCGGAGCTGCTGGTGCGGCCGGCGGGGCCGGAGCTGGGGCTGGGGCTGGTGCTGGTGCTGCGGCGGCGTCCGGGGCAGCCGGTAACGCCGCTATGCCCGGTGCCGGTACTGCCGGTGCCGGTTCGGCGGTTGCGGAATTGCTGCCGGCGAGCGGCTCATTGGCCGAGGCCGGCGGGACCACGGTGATCGCTCCGGCGACGGCCGGGGCGGCGATGACGGCGCCGGGGGTGCCGCCCTTGACGGCCGGCTTGGCCTTGCCCGTGACCGTCAGCGTGGAGAGGTCGATCTGTCCCTTGACCGTGGAGGCCACCATGCCCAGTTCCGTGGCCCTGGCCGCAAGGTTCTGCGGTGCGTCAAAATTCTGCACCTGCTGCGTCAGATCCTGGTTCTGCTTCGTCAGGGTCGACTGCTCGCCCCGCAGCTGCACGAGCTGGTACTGCGCTGAGGACACAGAAATATTGAGCACCAGGACCACCATGAGGGCAAACGCCAGGAGCCCGAAGCAGAGCACCACGAACGGGGCGCGGCGCTTGCGGGGGGCCGAGCGGACGAGCGAGAGCGGCGTGCGCGACTTCCGGGCCGGGCCGCTACCGGGGGCCTGCCCCGGCAGGGCACGGGCGGTGGCGCCGGTGTTCACGGGATATCTGTTGACAGCGGCAGTGCTCATGCGGCTCTCCTGGCTTTGATGCGTTCCACAGCGCGGAGCCTGGCGGAGGCTGCGCGCGGGTTCTCGGCGATTTCGGCGGGCGTCGGAACTTCGGTGCCCTTGGTCAGGGTCTTCAGTTCGGCTTTGTGTTCTTCCAGCTCCACGGGGAACCCCAGGGGCGCCGAGGACTTCGATCCGGCCTGGAAGAATCCCTTGACGATCTTGTCCTCCAGCGAGTGGTAGGACATGACGACGACGCGGCCGCCGACCGCGATGGCGGCGATGGCGGCGGGGATGGCGCGCTCGAGGACATCGAGTTCCTCGTTGACCTCGATCCTCAGGGCCTGGAAGGTGCGTTTGGCAGGGTGCCCGCCGGACTTCGCTGCGCCGGCCGGAACCACGTCGCGGATCTGGTCCACGAGCTCCCCGGTGGTGGTGAACGGCTTCCCGGCGCGCGCCGTGACAATCCTGTTGGCGATGCGGCCCGCGAACTTCTCTTCCCCCCACTTCCGGATGATCCGAACCAGGTCCTCTTCGCTGTAGGTGTTGACGACGTCGGCGGCGGTCTGGCCGCGGCTCGTGTCCATCCGCATGTCCAGGGGTGCGTCGAAGGAGTAGGCGAAGCCGCGTTCCCGCTCGTCAAGCTGCAGGGAGGAGACTCCGAGGTCCATCAGGACGCCATGGACTTCCGCGAAACCCAGGTCGTCCAGCACCTCCGGGATTTCGTCATACACGGCGTGAACCAGGTCGATGCGGTCCGCGAAGGGCGTCAGGCGCTCCCCGGCCAGGGCCAGCGCTTCCTCGTCGCGGTCGATCCCGATCAGGTGAAGGTCCCCAAAGCGCTGGAGCATGGCTTCGGCGTGGCCGCCCATGCCCAGCGTGGCGTCGATGACCACCGGCGTCCCGCCGCGGCTGCGGGCCGCGTCGAAGCCAGGTGCCAACAAATTGATGCACCGGTCCCTGAGGACCGGTACATGCCGTTCGGACGTAGGCTTCGCTTGGTGGGGGTCCGTCACGCCTTCGTCCTTCCGTTGTCCGGGATCGTGCTGTGCTGGCTTTCTGTACTGCTTCTTGTACTGCGTGTGCTTCTTGGTCCAGATCCCCATCCGCGCCTATCCGGGGTCCGCCTGGCTCCGGGGAAGTGAGCCAGGAAAACACCCGGATGGGCGGCTGGAGATCTGGATCAAGAAACGTGTGGTGCGGTCTGACGGGTTCTTAGAGAACCCCCGGGATGGCGTCGTCGGTCTCCGAGAAGGCGGTTTCCTTTTCGGCCAAGTACTCATTCCAGGCCTGGGCGTCCCAGATCTCCGCGCGGGTTCCGGCGCCAATGACGGCCAGTTCCCTGCCAAGACCTGCGTACTCCCGGAGCGCCGACGGAATCGTCACGCGCCCCTGCTTGTCAGGTACCTCGTCCGAGGCTCCAGAGAGGAAAACGCGGATGTAGTCACGCGCCTGCTTATTGGAGATTGGAGCCTCCCGCATCTGCTCGTGAACCCGCCCGAATTCGGCCTCGCTGAAAACGTAGATGCAACGCTCCTGGCCCCTTGTGAGAACCAGCCCGCTGGCAAGTTCCTCACGAAACTTCGCTGGGAGGATAATCCGGCCTTTTTCGTCCAGACGCGGCGAATGGGTGCCGAGAAACACGGCCCACCACCCGTCTGTTCTAGCAAGGCCAACGTCCCCTGTGCTGCCACTACCCTCTTACGCCCTCCACATTACTCCACATCCCTCCACAGTCAACGACATCCGGGCTTTATTTGCGCCGATCCATGGGAGATTCAGGCCCGGCATTCCGCGCAATGGCGGCGAAGTAGGGAAGGGGGGTCCAAGTGGAGGGATTTTGGCCGCCGCCCCGTCCTCGCCGGGCAGCCGTGAACGGCGCCGGGCGCCGCCGGGGGCTTCGGGCGCCGCCGACTCTTCGGGCGCCGCCGTCCGGCCTGTCCCGGATCGCCGGCGGGCTTAGGCGCGGTTCACAAAGGGCGTCAGGCCGTTCACAAATGGGCGGTTAAACAGCACGAGACCCGCCGAAGCGGGTCTCAGGCTGGCCTCCCGGCGTGCCGGGTGGTGGAAAATGGAGGGCGGAACTGCCGTGGCCGCGGAACAGTCCGGAAGCGTCAGGATTCCCCGCGGTGCCGCTCGTCCCAGCGCTGCTCGAGGTTGCTCATGAACGAGCTCCTGGGCTTGCCTGGTTTCCGGCCCCCTGCGGCCTTGGACCTGCCGATCGTTGAACTGCGCATCGTGGCGAAGTACACGCCGGCGCCCATCACCACAAAGCCCAGTACCCCGACGAGGATTATCTGCATCCAGACGCCGGCCAGCAGCAGCCCGATTCCTGCCAGGCCGGCAAGGACGCCAATGACCAGATGGCGGGTGGACCACGATCGCCCGGGGTCCGAACCCATCGAGCTGGCGAACTTGGGATCGTCCTCATTCAGCTGCTTCTCAAGTTGCTCCAGCAACTTCTGTTCGTGCTCCGAGAGCGGCATCACGACCTCCTTAAGTCGGCCAACGTCCAGACTTGACGTGACCTGTGCCTAAACCCATAACGTCCCGGTTTCCCGAGTGGTTCCCATTCGCCGTCATTGGCCGAAAGGGGCGGTTCCACGGTCCCGTGCGGGGTGTTCAGCTGGCCACGCCGTAGTCCGAACGTTCGATCCAGTCGTTCTAAACCTACGTATAAATAAGGATAGTTTGTCCGGCCCTGTTCTGAAAGACGCTGTTGTTTCCTTCGCACGTGTCGGCCGGCGCCCCCGTGGACACAGCCCGGCCGCGGCGGCACAGGGCGGCGGAAACGGCGGCGGCCGGGTCAGCCGGAACTGCTCCCGGGGTCCAGGAGCCGGGCCGGAAGCACCGATTTGGAACCGAATTTTTGCGTCACCCGGTCCAGGGCCTGTTCCGCGGCCCGCCAGTTGTCGTCACGGCGGTCCAGGCTGAGCTGCAGGGGTGCCTGGGCTGCCTCTTCCAGTTGTTCTGCCCTGATGCCCACGAGGCGCACGGTCATCGGCCGGTCCCCGACGGACTCGAGGAGCTGCACGGCCACGGCATAGAGCAGCTGCGCGCTGTCGATCGGGGTGCTCACGGTGCGGCTGCGGGTGATGGTGGAAAAGTCCGCGTAGCGCAGCTTGAGCGCCACTGTCCGGGCGTGCAGGCCCGCGCCGCGGAGCCGTTCCGCCGTCCGGTGCGAAAGCCGCAGCAGCTCCCTGTGCAGCAGTGCCTCGTCGGCCGTGTCGATGGCGAAGGTCTCTTCCGCGCCGATGCTCTTTTCCAGCCGGACCGGGGTCACCGGGCGGGGGTCGATCCCCCACGACAGGCGGTAGACGTGTTCCCCCGAGGCGCCAAGGACTTTCCGGAGCGAGGGAAGGGGTGACGCGGCGACGTCGGCCACCGTCCGGATCCCCATCCTGGACAGCACCTCGACGGTCTTGGCGCCCACGCCCCACAGGGCACTGACCGGAAGGCCGTGCAGGTATGGCACGGTCTCATCAGGGCCGATGAGCAGCAGGCCGTCCGGCTTGCAGCGGGTCGATGCGATCTTGGCGACGAACTTGCTGGCCGCGATCCCGACCGATGCGGTGATGCCCAGTTCGCGCTGGACCCGGCTGCGGATCAGCTCGCCGATGTCCCGCGGCGGGCCGAGCCGCCGGATGGCTCCCCCGACGTCGAGGAAGGCCTCGTCGACGCTCAGCGGCTCGACGAGCTCGGTGATGGAACCGAAGATGGCCATGATCTGGCCGGACACCTCGTAGTACAGCTTGTGGCGGGGTTCGATGATGACGGCGGAGGGGCACATCCGTGCCGCCACCACCATGGGCATCGCGGACTTGATGCCGAAAGCCCTGGCCTCGTAGGAGGCGGAGAGCACCACGGAACGGTCCGCCGGGTAGCCCACGATCACGGGCCTGCCCCGCAGTTCCGGACGGCTGCGCAACTCCACGGAGACAAAGAAGGCGTCCATGTCCACATGCATGATGCTGCTCCGCCGGAGCTCCCGGATCCGTGCTTCAGCGAGCCGCTCGACTGGCTGCCCGGTCCCCTGCCGATCTGCTGCCGTATCTGCTGCTGTAACTGCTGCTTTATCTGCGTCCGGTCCCACGACTTCAATCCTAGGCCCCGGGACTGACTAAACTGGAGGCTGAATCCGGCGTCAACACCATGGAGGAAAGTCCCTGTGAAGGTTTTTGGAGAGCACAAACGGGCCGCAGCAGCCGTGCTGGCAGCCGGCGCGTTACTGGGCGTTGCCGCGTGCACGCCCGCCGGCCCCGGGACTTCGTCGCCGGCATCGTCCTCGACGGCGGCCGCTCCCTCCACCGCGGAGTCCTCCACCACGGCACCTCCCAGCCCCTCGGCGCAACCGGGCACCTCGGCCACGGTCGGCGCCGTCGTCTCCGGTTTCCCGCAGAAGCTCCTGCCGCTGATGCCCGGCGCCAAGGTCGTTTCGAGCAGCTTTGACAAGACCACGGTGCCCGCGACGGCGGCCCTGGTCGGCAGCATCGCTTCGCCGGCCGCCGCGGTCCTCGCGTTCTATACGACCGAGCTTGAGGCCCAGGGTTTCAAGGCCGTCCCCGGAGAAACAGTGGGCACAATACCGTCCAAGGATTTCCTCCGCGGCGACAATGAGACGGTGAACATTGCCGTCATGGAGACTGCGGGGGTCTCCACCTTCACCATCGGGGCGAACGTCGCTGCCGAGTCCGTCAAGTGACCCTCGCTGAACAGTTGCGCCTGGAGCAGAGCGCCTATGTGGCCGCCGTCGCCGGCAAGCTCACCGATTTCCTGACGAGCCGGCAGGCTGTCATGTCCGCCATCTCGCAGGACATCGATCCGCTGATGGGATCCATCTCGAACCTCGTGACGGGCGGGAAACGGCTGCGGGCGCTCATGTGCTACTGGGGCTGGCGCGGCGCCGGCGGCGAGGCCGATGCCGGCGAGATCGTCACGGCCGGCTCGGCCCTGGAACTGTTCCAGGCGGCGGCCCTCATCCATGACGACATCATCGACCGCTCGGACACCCGCCGGGGCGGCCCCAGCGTGCACCGGCGCTTCAGCGAACTGCACGAAAACCAGGGCTGGGCGCTGGACAGGGAGCGGTTCGGCCATGCCGCCGCCATCCTGACCGGTGATCTCTGCCTGTCCTTCAGCGAGGAATCCTTCACGGAAATCGGCCGGCGGGCCGCCTCGGGCAGCCAGGCCAGGCTCATCTTCAACCTGATGCGCGCGGAAGTCATGGCCGGACAGTACCTCGACATCCTCGAAGAAGTCGCCGGGCCGATGCGGGACCGCGCGGGGGCGGTCAGCCGGGCCCAGTCCATCATCCGTTTCAAGTCGGCCAAGTACTCCACCGAGCATCCGCTGGCGCTGGGCGGCGCCCTGGCCGGCGCGCCCGAGGAGTTGCTGCGCGGCTATTCGGCCTTTGCACTGCCCCTCGGCGAGGCGTTCCAACTGCGGGACGACGTGCTGGGCGTCTTCGGCGATCCCGTCACCACCGGGAAGCCTGCCGGGGACGATCTGCGCGAGGGCAAGCGGACCGTCCTGGTGGCCTTCGCACTGGACCAGGCCTCACCGGCCGAGTCAGCGTTCCTTGACGCGAAGCTGGGCAGCCCGGAACTCAGCGACGCCGACGTCGAGGAGATCCGGCGCATCATCGTCGACTGCGGTGCCCTCCAGGCCACGGAGGTACTCATTGAGGAGTTCGGGCGGGCGGCCTTCGCCGCACTGGACCTCCTGGAGCTGGCGGAGCTGCCCAAGACGGCACTGCGCAGGCTCGCCGAGGCCACGGTCAGCCGCGCCGCCTGAGAACCGCCTGACGTGGATTTCGTGCCCCCATGGACCACCGGCCGCGCACAACATCATCCGCTGTGCGCGGCCCGGCGGAAATGCAGGGAATACTCTCTTCGGGAGGCCCTACCAGGCCAGGGACTGTGCCCGGCGGCGGATTTCCGTCTTGCGTCCTTCCCGGAGGGCATCGATCGGGCGGCCGCGCAGGGAGTCATCCTGCGTAAACAGCCAGGTAATGAGTTCCTCATCCGAATAACCGGCGTCCGCGAGGACAATAATGGTCCCCTTAAGGCTCTCCACGGCGTGACCGTCCTGGATGAAAGCCGCCGGCACGCAGCGAATACGCCGGTCGCCGACCCGCAATGCAGCCAGCGCGCGTTCATCCAGGAGCGCATGAACCTTCGTAATTGGTTCGTTCAGAAGCTGTGCAACATCGGGAAGGGGCAGCCATTCGCCCACCAGGCTTTCTACATTACTCACGGATCAAGATTGCCATGGCGGAGGCCCCCGCGCCTAGTCGGACCTGCGTCGGACCGGCGGCGGACGGCGCTGGCCGGCGCTGGCCGGTGGTGGCCGGCGACGCCGCTTCGTGAGCCGTTGTTAACGGAATGCCGAAGAGTCCTTGTGCCAATGGCGAATTCATGAAAGATTCACATGCATCACAGTTGTAACAGCAATAACTTCTGTCACACTGGTATCAGGAGTAATGCCGGCTCGACCCGCAGCGTTTGCCGCTGAGATGAGGATCTTTCCCATGACGACACGTTCGCCAAAGCCCAATTCGAGGCACAGCCTGCCGATGATTGCCGCGACGACGGCGGCGCTTCCCGCCGTCGTGCTTTCCTCTTTGGCGCTCGCCCAGCCTGCGGCGGCCGAGCCCCGTCCCCGTGCTATCCCGGCGACCCTCGCGGCAGCCATGCGCGCGCAGGTACAGGCTGGTATCGAAAAGTCGCTGAAAGCGGGGCTGATCCCCGCCGCGTCCGTTTCGGCCGCCATTCCGGCCGCGTTCCAGCCCTTCCTGGCCCCGGTTCCGGCGGACTACACGATCGTCCGCGGCGACACGATCAGTGGCATTGCCGGCAGGTTCGGCCTCGCTACCGGCGAAGTCCTGAAGCTGAACAACCTGCAGGCCAACACCATCATTTACCCCGGGCAGAAGATCAAGCTCAACGGCTCGGCAGCAGCTCCGGCCCCCCAGCCGGGCGCCCCCGCAGCACCGGCCGCCGACGCCGGTGGCGTCTACACAGTGAAGTCCGGCGACACGCTCAGCGCCATCGCTGCCCGCCACGGCGTCAGGCTCTCGGAGGTGCTCGGCTGGAACGGGCTCAATATGGGCTCAATCATCTACCCCGGCCAGAAGGTCAGCATCGGCGCCGACCCAGCCGCTCCGGCCGCACCGGCTCCGGCAGTCACTGCAGCCCCGGCTTCCGCCAGCTCCGGCTCCTACACGATCAAATCCGGCGACACCCTCTCGGGCATCGCCGCCAGGAACGGTGTCAGACTCTCCGACGTCCTCTCGGCCAACCGGCTCACGATGAGCAGCATCATCTACCCCGGCCAGAAGCTGGCCATCCCCGGCGCGGGGATCTCCATCGCACCGGCGTCCAGCCAGCCCGCTGCCGCGCCGACGCAGCTGGTGCCGAGCACATTCCTCGGGTTCACCTACCCTGCCGCCGTGGTCAGCTCGGCCAATGAGAACAAGGCCCTGCTCAACGCCTCGCCGGTCCCCAGCCGCGCGCAGATGAAGTCGATCGTCGCGGACACGGCCCGCCGCATGGGCGTGGACCCGTCCCTGGCGTTGGCCTTCGCCCTTCAGGAATCCGGTTTCGACCAGCGCGCCGTGTCCCCGGCCAACGCAATCGGCACCATGCAGGTCATCCCGTCCTCAGGCCAATGGGCCTCCGATCTGGTGGGGCGCCAGCTGAACCTGCTGGACCCTTACGACAACGCCACTGCCGGCGTCGCCATCATCCGGCAGCTGGTCCTGACCAGCAAGGACCAGGACACCGCCATCGCAGGCTATTACCAGGGCCAGTACTCCGTCAGCAAGTACGGGATGTACGAGGACACCAAGAGCTACGTCGCCTCCATCAAGGCCAACCAGCGCACGTTCTAAGGACCCGGCGCCGCGGCGGATGTCCTGGGACGCAGCCGCCCCGAACGCAGGCCACGGGCCCGGATCGCAAGTCGATCCGGGCCCGTTTCCGTGCAGCGACTAGGATTGTACAGTGCAGGAAAACGCGTCGGACGCTCTCGTTGGAACCCTGGTGGATCACCGGTACCTGGTTCAGTCCAGGCTGGCCCGCGGCGGGATGTCCACCGTTTATCTGGCCACCGACCGGCGGCTCGAGCGCGAGGTCGCGCTGAAGGTCCTGCATCCCCATCTGGCCGATGATCCCCAGTTCCTGGACCGGCTCGGCCGCGAAGCCAAAGCCGCGGCCAGGCTCTCCCACCCGCACGTCGTGGGCGTCCTTGACCAGGGCGAGGACGGCCGGCTCGCCTATCTGGTGATGGAGTACATCAAGGGCCATACGCTGCGCGACGTCATCAACGGCAAGGGCGCCCTCTCGCCGCGGCTCGCCCTGGCCCTGATCGACCCCGTCATCGAAGGGCTCGGCGCGGCCCACACCGCGGGCCTGATCCACCGGGATATCAAGCCGGAGAACGTGCTGATCGCCGACGACGGCCGGATCAAGCTCGGCGACTTCGGACTCGCGCGCGCCATCTCGGCGTCGACGAGCACCGGAGCGCTGATCGGGACCGTTGCGTATCTCTCCCCCGAGCTGGTCCTGGGCAAGCAGGCCGATGCCCGCAGCGATATCTATTCGGTGGGGATCATGCTCTACGAGATGATCACCGGCCGGCAGCCGTTCGACGGCGAGGTCCCCATCCAGGTCGCCTACCAGCACGTGAACTCCAGCGTGGGCGCCGCCTCGGCACACGTGCCCGGGCTGGCGGCCGAGGTCGATGAACTCGTGCAGTGGTGCACCGCCAACGATCCCGACAAGCGTCCCGTCGACGGGAACACGCTGCTGTCCGAACTGCGCCATATCCGGACCAACCTCAGCGACGCCGAACTTGACCTCCAGCCGCCCGCTGCCGTCCTGGGCCCTCCGCCCGGTGTGGCCCCG
>NZ_JAGPOT010000047.1 GCF_018224015.1 Pseudarthrobacter albicanus | reverse complement strand
AACTCGTGCAGTGGTGCACCGCCAACGATCCCGACAAGCGTCCCGTCGACGGGAACACGCTGCTGTCCGAACTGCGCCATATCCGGACCAACCTCAGCGACGCCGAACTTGACCTCCAGCCGCCCGCTGCCGTCCTGGGCCCTCCGCCCGGTGTGGCCCCGGCGCCGGCCCGGCCTCCCCGCAGCCAGGCGCCCCGTCCGGCGGCGGACCCGTCCGCCCCCGCCGCCTCCCCCGCCGCCGCCTCCCCCGCCGCCGCCTCCCCCGCTGCCGCTGCGCACACCGAAGTGCTCCGCGGGCCCCAGCAGCAGACAGAGGTCATCGCGCACGGCAGCAATCCCACCACGGTGATGTCCGGGGCTCCCCGGCGCCCGGCCTACGGACCGCTGGCCACCCCCGAGGAGGAACCGTACCCCCGCCCCAGGCTGCAGAACCCCGGCGACCAGGCGCTGGCTGCCCCTGCGGTTCCGGCCAGCAAGCGGGCGCAGCGCCAGCAGGACCGCGAGGAGCAGAAGGCGCGCCGGCGCGCCGCCGCCACCCCCGTCCGGAGCCTGCGCGAGGGGGGCAGCCGACGGCGGGGCCTGCTGTGGGTCCTGGTCCTGGTCCTCGCGGCGTTGCTGGCAGCGGGCGCCGGCTGGTTCTTCGGCATGGGTCCGGGGTCCCCCGGCACCATTCCGCCCGTGACGAATAAGACGGTGGCGGAGGCCCAGCAACTGCTCCGGACGGCCGGCTTCTCGTCCACCGTCAAGGACGTCTTCGACGACGACATCCCGCCGGGCCTGGTGGTCGGCTCCGAGCCCCCGGCCGGCCAGGTGATCCGGAAGTTCCAGCCGGTCTCGCTCGCCGTCTCCAAGGGCCCGGAGCTGTTCCCGCTGCCGGAGCTCTCCGGGCAGAGCCTGGAGGCGGCCAAGACCGCCCTCAACGGCGCGGGCATGGCCCTGGGGACGATCACCGAGACCTACGATGAAACCGCTGCAGCCGGGACCGTCCTTTCCCAGGCGCCGCGCAGCGGCAATCCGGTCCGCCATGGCACCCCGGTGAACCTGACCGTATCCAGGGGGCCGCAGCCCATTCCCGTGCCGGATGTCCGGGGCAAGGATCAGGACGACGCGGTCAAGGCGCTCGAAGCCGCCGGGCTGAAGGCCGTGGTTTCCCCGGAGACGGTCAATGACCGCAAGGTCCCCAACGGCGCCGTCGTCGCGCAGGATCCCGCCTCCGGCAGCCTCACCCGGGGCGGTGCCGTGACCCTGACCGTTTCCAGGGGTCCGAAGCTCGTGGACGTGCCCAGCTTCATCGGCAAGCAGGCCGACAAGGCCACAGAGGCCCTCAAGGAACTGGGCTTCGACGTCCGCGTGGACAACATCCTGGGCGGCCGTTTCTTCGGCACCGTCCGGGACCAGGATCCGGTCAACACCAAGGCCCCGGAAGGCTCAACGGTCACGCTTACCGTGTTCTAGCGCTGTATCGCAACCTAGCGCTTGGACAGGGCTCCGGCCACCAGGAAGGCCATCTCGAGCGACTGCATGTGGTTCAGGCGCGGATCGCAGACGGATTCGTAGCGGTCCAGGAACGCTTCCTGGTCGATCGGGTCGGCTCCACCGAGGCATTCGGCGACGTCGTCGCCGGTCATCTCCACGTGCAGGCCGCCCGGGACGGTTCCCAGGCCGTGGTGCACTTCGAAGAACCCGCGGACCTCGTCCATGACGTCGTCGAAGTTGCGGGTCTTGTAGCCGTTGGGCGAGGTGACGGTGTTGCCGTGCATCGGGTCCGTGACCCAGAGGACCTGGGCGCCGGAGGCGGTGACACGCTCGACGATCGGGGGAAGCTTTTCGCGGATGTTGGTGGCGCCCATCCGGCTGATGAAGGTCAGGCGGCCGGGTTCGCGGTCCGGGTCAAGCCTGTCGATCAGGCGCAGCGCATCGTCGCCGCTCGTGGACGGGCCCAGCTTCACGCCGATCGGGTTGCGCACCCGGGAAAGGAAATCGACATGGGCGTGGTCCAGTTCGCGGGTACGCTCACCGATCCAGAGGAAGTGCGCCGAGGTGTCGTAGGGAAAGCCGGTGCGCGAGTCGATGCGCGTCAGTGCACGCTCGTACTCCAGCAGCAGCGCCTCGTGGCTGGCATAGAACTCCACGCGCTTGAGCGCCTCGAAGTCCGCTCCGCAGGAGGCCATGAACTTGATGGCCCGGTCAATGTCCCGCGCCAGCGACTCGTAGCGTGCGTGGGCGGGGTTTTCCGTGAAGCCCTTGTTCCACTGGTGCACGAGGCGCAGGTCCGCGAATCCGCCCTGCGTGAAGGCACGGATCAGGTTCAGGGTCGACGCCGAGGTATGGTACGCCGTCAGCATCCGGCCGGCATCGTGGGCACGGGATTCCGGCGTGAAGTCATAGCCGTTGACGATGTCGCCGCGGTACGCCGGAAGCGTCACGCCGTCGCGGGTCTCGTCGTTGGACGAGCGGGGCTTGGCGAACTGGCCCGCCATGCGGCCCATCTTGATGACCGGCATCGCCGCACCATAGGTGAGGACGACCGCCATCTGGAGGATCGTCTTGACCCGGGCGCTGATCTTGTCCGCCGTGGCGGCCCCGAAGGTTTCCGCGCAGTCGCCGCCCTGGAGCAGGAAGGCCTTGCCCTGGGCGGCAGCCGCGAGGCGGTCCCGCAGGATATCCACTTCGCCCGCAAAAACGAGGGGCGGAAGGACCGAAAGGTCCTTGACCGAGGCCTCAAAAACAGCCTTGTCCGACCAGCTGGGCTGCTGGGAGGCCGGAAGCTCCCGCCAGTGGTCCAGCCCCGGATAGTCGGCTGCACCGCTCTGTGCAGTACTGGTCAGCGGGGAGGCAGATTTCTCAGATAGCTCAGTCACCCTCTAAGGATAGTTGCCCCGGCGCTGATGGAGGGACCCCGCCGTCATTGACAGTTCCGCTGCGTCACACTTTTCCCGGACCTGCCGGTCCGTCGTCGGGACGGAACTGCTCCGGCGCCTTCCCCGGGAGCGCTTTCCCCGCGATCGCCTTCCCCGCGAGGCGGAGCTTGACGACGGCGGCGTACTCGTCGACGTACTCCTGGCCGGACAGCCGCATCAGTTCATACATGATCTCGTCGGTCACGGACCGCTGGATCAGCCGGTCGTCCGCCATCCCGTAATAGCGGCTGAAGTCCAGCGGCTCGCCGAAGATCATCCCGATACGCCGGATGCTGGGCACCCGTTTGCCGATCGGCTGGACCTTGTCCGTTCCGATCATGGCCACGGGAATGACCGGGACGCGTGCCTGCAGGGCGAGCCTGGCCACGCCCACCTTCCCCCGGTATAGCCGCCCGTCCGGGCTGCGGGTGCCCTCCGGATAGATCCCGAGCAGCGAACCGTTCCGGAGCACGTCCAGGCCGGCGTTCAGCGACTGCGCCGAGGCGGCTCCCCCGGTCCGGTCCATCGGCAGCTGGTTGGTCAGCCGGAAGAAGGCCGCGGTCAGCCTGCCCTTGAACCCGGTGCCGGTGAAGTATTCCGATTTCGCCAGGAACACCACGGGACGGGGCACGGTGAGCGGCATGAAGATCGAATCGGAGAAGGACAGATGGTTCGACGCCAGGATGGCGGCACCGTCGGCGGGGACGTTGTCCAGGCCTTTGACCCACGGCCGGAACAGCAGCTTCAGCACCGGCCCCAGGACGAACGTCTTCATGAACCAATAAAACACGTGGCGTACCCCTAATGAAGTCCTCCCGGCAGGCCCCCACGGGGCCAGTCCAGCACCTCACTGACACCCTACTCTAGTGAGTTTTAACCGGAAGAGTGACACGATGGGCTCATGACCGGAAGCAGCTCCCAGGCACATTCCTCACCAGCTGTCCCAGAACCCCGGAGACCTAAATGAGCCCAGCCCCGGACCACACTCCCTTCAGCAGCGCGTTCACGGGCACCGGTGCCAGCACCGGCGTCGTGGTCTCCCACGGCTTCACCGGCAGCCCCCACGCTGTCCGGGCCTGGGCGCAATCCCTGGCCGACGCCGGGTATGCCGTGCGAATGCCGCTGCTCCCCGGCCACGGCACCAGCTGGCAGGACCTGGCCAGGACGCACTGGCAGGACTGGCACGCGGCCCTGGACGCGGCCTACCTCGAATTGGCCGGTGAGTGCGGGCACGTCGTCGTCGCCGGCCTGTCCATGGGCGGGGCCCTGGCGCTCCGGATCGCCGCCACCCGGCCCGTGGCCGGGACCGTGGTGGTGAACCCCGGCCTCGTCATCGATGACCCCCGCGCACCCCTGGCCGGGATCCTGAAATTCGTGCTCAAGAGCACCCCCGCGATCGGCAACGACATCCTCAAGCCGGACACGGACGAAGGCGCCTATCCGCGGACGCCGGTCGCCGCCGCGCACGAGCTGAACAAGTTGTTCAAGGACACCGTGCGGCTGCTGCCCCGGGTTACCGCCCCCGTCCGCGTGTACCGGTCGTCGGTGGACCACGTCGTCTCGGACAAGAGCATCGCCGCCCTGCGGCGCGGACTGACGCACGCCCCGCTCGAGGTCATCCGGCTGGAAAACAGCTACCACGTGGCTACCATGGACAACGACGCGCCTGGGATCTTCCGCGGCACGGCCGAATTCATCCGGTCCGTGACCGGCGGGGGCAACCCGGGCGCCGCCCACGCCAGCCGGAAGGACACGGCAGATGACTAGACCGGACCCCAATTCGCCGGATCCCGGGGCCAACCAGGACGACGCCGTCTGGCTGGACCTCGTTGCCCGGCTGGAGGGCAGGGACCCGGACGCGCCCGGCGGCGGGGCCGCAGCGGGCCGGGCCTTCAGGGACTTCGATCCGCTGGGCCTGTCCGGTGCCGCGCCGGTCGAACCCTCGGCCCGGGAACGCCTCGCCCCGAAGACGCCCGCCGCCGACGGCACCGGGGGCGCCGGGGGCCGTCCGGGCGCCGCGCCGGGACCGCGGGACTTTGAGGCCGACGACGACGAGGGCGCCTTCGTGCCGGAGGAGCCTCCCAGCCTGGCCGGAGCCGATCCGATGACGGTGCTTGCCTGGCTGGGGGCTGTCGGCGGCCCCGTGGCCCTCGTGATGGCCGCGATGTTCTGGCGGTCCGCCCCGCTGGTGGCCATCCTGGGAATCGTCGCCGCGTTCGCGGCGTCGGTGATCTTCCTGATCATGAAACTGCCGGGCGAAAAAGACGAGCACGACGACGGCGCACGCGTCTAGGACTGCGCTGAACAATTTGGGTGGTTTAAGGCGCGCCTGCTGGACTTCGCGCAGTGGTCCTTAAGACTGGGTGTATGCAAGGAATTGAGGCGGCCCAGCGCGGATATT
>NZ_JAGPOT010000046.1 GCF_018224015.1 Pseudarthrobacter albicanus | reverse complement strand
ACTCCACGCCGTCCTACTCGCCGTCAAATCACTGCCCGCCTCCGGCAAACCCCAGGAACTGCTCGACGCCGCCGGCATCTCCGCCCGCCACATCACCACCGCCGCCCGCAGCCTCCTACGAGCCTGAACCCACGCCAAGCCTTGGCCGTTGGTGGTAATGGCCTGAATTTGGGCTCTCCTGACTTGAATGTGGGTTCCGTTATTTCTGGTATGGGAGTTCGATTCTGACTGGTCCGCAGGCGAGCATGATCAAGGCCAGGGCCGCTTCGGGTGTGTGGAATCCGTAGGATCGCCGGGTCATGGTTTGGATCTTGTTGTTCAGTCTTATCTGGAACCGGTCTTGCGAAGACACCGGATGTGCTGGGATTTCTCGTCGGTGACATGTCCCTGACCGAGTTGTTGATCCTCAGGGCCGAGGCGGTTGGGCGGCCTGGCGTTCTTTGCCGAGGACGGCGGCGAGTCGGGTGCGTAGGGCGCATAGCCCTGGACCCTGGCGGTCTACTTCTGCCGGTTGAGATCCTCGGCTATCCGTTCGGGAAGCTGCCGCTGCAGCACATTGCTCCACGCGATCAGGGCGAATGTCACGAGGACTGTCGCCCCAAGATAGATCAATGTCCCGGGGAAGCCGAGGGATATGCCGAGGACCTGGCCAGTGAAGACCTTCACGCCGATCAGGACCATCAGCACGGCGGCAGCAAGGTAGCCGACCTTGGATCCGCGGGAAACCGTGTGCCCCTTCGGGAACCACTCTGCGTACTCCTTGGGGCTGCCGAAAGCATCCTCAGGACGCGCACCCGTCTCCTGCAGGTGGCTCTGGAGTTCCCGGAGCACATCGGCGACCTGGTTCTCGCTGAGCTTGCGCTGGCGGAGTCCCAGCGCCAGGGATTTAAGGTACTCCAAGGTGGTCATGCCGGGTATCCTTCCAACGTCAGTACAGCCGATACCCTTGCCGTGAAGTCCTGCCAGGCGCCGGAGGTCTCGCGCAGCCAGGTTTCCCCTTCGGGGGTGATGCTGTAGAACTTGCGGCCGGGGCCTCCGTTGCCTTCGCGCCATTCGGAGCGGAGTCGCCCTTCGGTCTCGAGCCGGTTGAGTACCGGGTAAACGGTGCCGCCGACGATGCCCGGGAGGCCCCGCGCATCCAGCTCCTGGACAAGCTGGTAGCCGTAAGTCTCGTTCCGGTTGCGTACCAGCTGCAGGATGCACGGTGCCAGGACAGCCCGGGTCCAGTCGCTGGGCCACTTCGGATCATCGCTCATGAGTAGAACTTAACACCGACTAGACTGTGTGGCAATCTATTCAAGGTGCCGCTTTCAGGCCACCTCTTTGCGCTGGTTGCGCCAGAACCCGATCCCCAGCGGCAGGAGGATCCACAGGACCAGCGACGTCAGCGCTGGTGCCGCCGGTGTTCCGTCGGTCAGCGAATTAATCAGGCTGGCCGTCTGCAGGAACGGGGCACTGCCGCCCGGAATGAGACCGATGAGGGTATCGAAGAGCAGGGTCTGCAAGATGATGAAGACCATCGTCAGCGGGGCGGACAGAAGCGCCGAAGAGATTCCGGCTCCGGACACGGAGCCAAGGACCGTCGCCCACAGCAGCAGCCATGTGGCTTTGCCGAGGTCTCCGGCTGCCCAGCCGAGCCCATGGCGGGCACGAGCAGCGCGGACAGCAGCAGCGACAGTGTAACGACGCCGAGGACGATCGCCAGGGAAACGATGAGGGTGCCGGCAATCTTTGCCACGAAGATCTTCCATCGGCGGGAGACCAGGGCGAAGAACGTCATGGTGTCCCGGCGCTGCCAGTCACCGGTCATACCCAGGATGCCGATGATGGGCGCCCCCAAGGCTGCCGGTTCTGAAGCGCACCCCCAAGGACGTCAGGGCTGCGGCTGCGGCCAGGTGTCCTTCCCCGTCGATTCCGAGCAATGGCAGAGCTGGGCAACCCGGAATTCATGCAGCACGACACCGGTCTGCGGCTGGAGAACGGGGATGACCAGACCAGAACACTCTACGGCGACCCGCCAGAGACCGAGCCGTGGGGCTGGCAGCTGTTCGGCCACCACCTGGCCATCAACTGCCTCGTCGCCGGTACCCGGATGGTCATGACCCCGGTGTTCTTCGGCGCCGAACCCAACTGCATCGACGAAGGACCCTACCAGGGCGCCGTCGTCTTCGAAGACAGGATCCGCCTGGGCCGGGAACTCATGCAGTCCCTGCCCGCACCCCTGCAGCAGAAAGCACAGACATTCCGGGAAATGGTCGACCCGGCCATGCCCGAAGGCCGTGTCCACCCAGGCGACGAACGCCACTTGGCCGCGCCTTCCAGGACAACCGCGTCATCCCTACGACGGGATCCGGGTCGGCGAAATGGATGAGAACTCCCGCGCCCTCGTCGATGCCATCGTGGAAGACTTCACCGCCTACCTCCCCGAGAGGCCCGCGGCCGCACGCCGGCGTGAAATCTCCGCCCGCTACAGGACACCTGGTTCTCCTGGATCGGAGGCTTCGGAGAGGGTGACGTCTTCTACTACCGCCTCCAGAGTCCCGTCGTCGTCCTTGAGCTGGACCATCACTGCGGTGTGTTCCTGAACAACGATGACCCGCAGCCCTTCCACATCGACACCGTCATGCGCACCCCCAACGGCAACGACTACGGGCGCACGCTCGTCCACCAGCACCGCCGATAGCCCGCGGACCAATGGAAACCGGCTTTCCGGTACAGCCCCGGCTGTACCGGAAAGGCGGTTTTTTCGGTTCCAGAACCCTGCCATGTGACAGCCGCAACAAAAGGTGTCCAGCTATGCGGGACAGCAGGCACCCAAGGGGCTTGCGCCGGACCTACTCTCGATGAAACAGACAACGCCGTCCCACGAAAGGCACTCCGGGCATTTTTGCAGGCGGCTCTATGGGAATCGGCTGGTCGCCGAAACACAGCGATCGCGATCCGGCATCCTTCGGCGGCACGTATCTCGTTGATGAAGGACCCCCAAACGGGATAAGCGTTCGCAACCGCGACTGCCACTGTCCAATCGTGAAACCCGGGCCGGTCGAGGATCCGGCCCCGGTTACACGCAGCAGCGTTTCTGAATGGAACCGGCCCCTGGGCGTCCGTCAGTCGACGGGGGAAACGCGGATGAGGTTTCCGTCAGGATCAGCGATCACGAAGGTTCGTCCGAAGACGTCTTCGTGCGGTTCTTCGACCACGGTGACCCCCTTGGCCGTCCATTTGGTGTAGCAGTCGTCCACGGCCGCCTTTGAACCCGACAGCATGAGACCCACCTCGCTGGTGCGGGGCGTCGCCGCCGTGACGGTGTCGCCGCGGCCAGACCACAGGGCGAAAAACACGCCCGGGGCGACCTCGAATGGGACGTAGCGGGGTGTGACGGCGACTGGCGCCATATCGAACAGGTCGCTGTAGAAGCGCGTGGCGCGCTCGACGTCTGTGACGTAGATGAGGAAGAGGTTCGGGGTAGTCATGGGGAAGCTCCTGCGTTGAGGTTTTCTGGCCGTAGCCAGCCTGACAGCAATACATGACACCCTATGTCCGGTATGGATCAATAATTATGAAATGAAGTCACAGCGCCTGCTCTCGATGATGTTGCTGCTCCAGACCCGTCACCGCATGACCGCTGCTGACTTGGCTGACGAGTTGGACGTATCGGTGCGGACGGTTCTGCGGGACGTGACCACCCTGGCCGACGCCGACGTGCCGGTGTTCGCCGAGCGCGGCCGCTACGGCGGCGTGGTTCTGCTGCCCGGGTCGCAACTTGACGTATCCAAATTCAGCCCGACTGAGATCGATGCCTTGAAACTGCTGGGTCTGGACCCCGGGCAGGCACGCCAGCTCGGCGTCGACGCACCGACGCGCACCGCCCACCGGAAGCTCGCGTTGCGCCGTCCAGGGGCCGGTCACTCCTTGTTGCCGTTGTCCGCGTTGGTCGTCGTGGATAACATGCCCTGGTTCAGCCCCGAGACCCACGGTGCCGGCGTCGCCGGCCTCGGCAGGGATCTGCAAACCGGCCGACGTTTGCGGATACTCTATCGGGGCAGCGCCGAGCGGGGCGCCTCATGGCGCACAGTTGACCCGTACGGTCTCCTTGCGAAGGCGGGCCGCTGGTACCTGGTGGCCGATATCAACGGCGCGCCGCGGCTGTATTCGCTGGAAAGGGTCCAGAGTTGGGAGGTCCTGTCAGATGGCCGATCCCTGCGCCAGGGTGAGTCGCTGGCCAGCGTGAGCCGGCACCTGAGCGCATCGGTTGAGAACCGCAACGGCATCACTGTCACCGCAACGCTGGCGGACGACAGGCTCGACCTCGCGCGGCGGATCCTGGGCTCCCGGCTCACCGGCAGTAAACCACTGGACGCTGGCCGGGTCGAGATCACCGTGGTCTACGACCAGGTGGAGGCCGTGCGTCAGCTGCTTCAATTCGGTGCCAACCTCCGTGTCACAAGGCCGCTCGAGGCGCAGGCCGTGATGCGGGACGTTGCCACCGCCACGGCAGGACTGTACCAAGGTTAAGCAGGGAGGCTGACGATCCAAACCGCCGCGGATCATCATCGCTTCTGGGCGTTCGTCAAGGGATAGGGTGCGTGCGCCGCTGGCCCAAGGCGCCAGCTCCCGCGTATCATGGCGATCGCGGGAACGGAAGGTAGGCGGGGGCCGCTGAGCATGACCAACGAACGCGAATGCAATGAAGCGCCGACGGGAAACGTTGCGCTCGTGACCGGTGCGAGCCGAGGCGTCGGCCGGGGCATCGCACTTGGCCTTCTGGCAGCGGGGTTTCGCGTTTACGGCTCGGGCCGCTCGATCGACCAGACGGACCTGCCTCGGGAGATACGGCGCCTGCGCTGCGACCATCTCAAAGACGAAGAGACCGCGCGCGTGTTTGAAGCGATCCGGTCCGAGTGCGGCGGCCTCGATCTCCTCGTCAATTGCGCCTGGGGCGGCTACGAGAAGATGTTCGAAGGCGGCGCGTTCACATGGCCTGCGCCGTTTTGGGATCAACCGCCGCATCGCTGGACCGGCATGATGGACGCCGGCGTGCGGGCGGCATTTGTGTGTTCGGCGCACGCGGCGCGCATGATGACGCCGCGGCACCGCGGCTTGATCATCAACATCAGCTTCTGGTCGGCGCAGCGTCACCTCGGCAACACGATCTACGGCATCGCAAAGGCGGCGACGGACAAGATGACGTCCGACATGGCCGTCGAGCTGAAACCGTTCGCTATCCCGGTAATCTCGCTCTACCCCGGTCTGGTTCGAACCGAGGCCGTCCTGGCAGCGGCGAAAAGTGGCACTTTCGATCTCTCGACCAGCGAAAGCCCTGAGTTCATCGGCCGCGTGATCAACGCGCTGTTCCACGATCCGAACCTGATGGCGCGGACCGGCCAGGTGCTTGTCGCCGCCGCGGTTGCGAAGGAGTTCGGCGTGCTGGACATCGACGGAAGTTCGCCGCCGGCGCTGACACTTGCGGACATCTAGGACGCTCGATGGGTTGCACCCCCGGACGGTTTCCTGGGCTTCCTCACCCGAAATATCATCAATCAGCGCATGGCGGCGAGCCAGGCGGTGGCGGTCAGTCCAGTTTGTCGAGGCAGCCGACAGCCTCCAGCCTGGCGAACACTGCATCCAAGCATTCGACGCCATTTTCGTGCAGCAAGCGTCCGGCCAACTCCTGTACCGCGGTGCGGCTCCTATACAGGCGGACCAGACTCACAAAGCCCATATCCACTCACAGCAATCCTTGGAAACTCCCAAGATACACAGGCACTCATAGGAGCACGGTCCATGGAGAATCCGATCCGCCCTTCGGCCGGAGCCGCCCGCCGCAAATTCTCGGACGCGCCGGGCTGTTGGATAAGTTCGATACGGGCTGCGTCTGGGAAGGCGCGCCATTGGAGGAAGAAGTCCAGCGTGCCAGCGAGGCAGCGCATCGACGCCACGCCCGCACCGTCATAGAAGCCGCCCTCGCCGCCGCCTCCCCAAGGACATGGACTTCCAGCACGCCGTGGCTCAGGATGACGGACACTCAACCGCCGGAGACATCGGACGCCGCCTCGGAGCCAAGACAAACCTGGTCGCAAACTACCGGTCAAGACTCGTGGCCGCCGGCCTCATCGAACCCACCGGCCATGGCAAGGTCGACTTCGCCATTCCAGGCCTCCGCCAACACCTCCGGGCACAAGCAAGAGCCTGAATCGGCCGGTTGCCGATGTCGGCCGCTGCCTGTTCCAACGTCAGCCCTGGCCCTGGAGCGTTTCCTTCAGGACGAAACCGAACTCGGGTTCCACTTTGGGCTGGATGGCTAAAGGCGTCAGGGTTTTCCAGTTCCGGGAGAATTTGTACTGGATCACCGGCCAGGTACATTCGGCGCGGAGAGTGCCCGCGGATCCAGATCCACACAACGGATCCGTCCGGTGTTATGTTGTCGATGACACCGCTTCCCGCTGGGCGGCCGGATTCGCGGACCCTCACTTGCTGTCCGGGGCTCAAGTTGGCCCGATGGACCGGCGGTTCGGCATCGTAGTCACTTGCGGCGTTCGCATCCATTCATCCATGTAATCAGGTGCGGGTGAACAGTCCGTGAACCTGGCCTGTGAAGCGCCTTAGTCTTGGCAACATCACGGACGACGTCGTCAAGGGCCGTTCAATCCTCGTCATCGGCCTCAGCTGGAACCGCCATTCTGAATAGAAAATCACATGGCTCAGCGTCGCCTGGAAAATTTCTTTCAACCCTGGGGTTGTGAGACCAGTCAATGCGCTGCCCATGCCGTAGGGTGACGGACATGGAACTTCGCCTCGAGGTCGTCCAGGTGCCCGTCTCGGACGTGGACCGGGCCAAAGCCTTCTACACGGACAAGGTCGGCTTCGTACTCGATCACGACGTCGAACACATCCCCGGAATGCGGGTGGTCCAGCTTACTCCGCCAGGCTCGTCCGCCTCGATCGTCATCGGAACCGGTATGCACAGCATGACCCCGGGCAGCCTCGAAGGCCTCCAACTCGTGGTGTCCGACATGGGTGTGGCCCGGAGCGAGTTGCTCCGCCGCGGAGCCCCCGTGAGTGAGGCCCATGACATGGGGGGCTTTGCCTTCGCCTATTTCAGTGATCCGGACGGCAACCGGTGGATCATCCAGGAAATCCCGCCCAAGGGACCGCGAGCCTCGTAACTGGAGTCCCATTCGGCGGATAGCCAGGCCTTCCCTGTCGCATATCGTTTGCTATGTGTTCCGGGACGGACTGCGAACTGGCCGGGCCGCCTGTATTTGCCGGGTTTGATGTGGTTGGCGCGCGGCCAGGTGTAGTCGCCGGTGAGGTTGATGTGTTCCCATCCCAGGGGTGAGAGGAACCGCAGGAGGCAGGAGTCCCATCTGCGGCGGCACCTGAGCTGCACCCGCACGGGCTCAGTGCGCAGTCGCACTCCGATTCTGACCAGCCCGGGCGGCCCTGGTCTGGCTTCCGTCGCGCCGTACGCGGCCCTGCGAAGCTGGGCAAAGCGTCACCGGGTGGACGTGATCATGATCGGGCACCGTGGCGTCGGGCTCTCGCGGCGGACAACCGCTGAGGTCGATCTGACTGCCGATGACATGTGGCTCCGGCCAGTGGTCGAGGACATCCGCGCCGTCCTGGGAGCAGAACAAGTGCCTCCGGCAGTCCTGTACGGCTCCTCGTACGGCACGTATGTTGCTCACGCGTTCGCTGTGGAGCACCCGAACGGGTTGCTGCCCTCGTGCCCGACTCGGCCATGCTGACCGCACACGATTACACCTTCGTCCGTGAGGTCCGGCCTTGGTCCAAGACCCTCGGCAGTGAAAGGACTGGCGGCGCCCCAGTAACGCCGGTGTAACGGTCGCCGGTGTATCACTGTGCCGATCACTACTACTCACTACTGCGGCAGGGGGACCGCGCCATACCCACCGTCTACAAAATCCACCCCGCGATCGGCGTCGCGCGGGTCGGCAACAGCCCGGCCGACGTCTACGCCGCCGGGCCGGGGCCGGGTGGTCCACCCCGTTCCGGCAGCGGCGCCGGGCCGCCCGGCAAGCCGCGGAACAGCTCCTCAACGACCGGCTACTCGACGCATCGGAAGAAGGACAATGCTGCGCATCCAAGTCGACATCTTCTCGGGCCGCCCGAACCCGGAATGGATCATCACCGACAGCGGGACCGTCGAGGAGCTCCTCGACGCCGTCGCCTCGCACGAAGGCGTCGCGGCACGCCCGGCGAGCGGCTACCTGGGGCTGGGATTCCGGGAGATCCGGGTCACGAGCCTCGAGGACGTGCCGCTCGAGCGCCGCGGCGTGCCCCGCGACTTCGCCCTCGCGTCCGTCGCGGCCGAGGACTTCCAGGCGTCCGGGGAGCTGGCGCTGAGAGTAGTGGAGTCGATGGAGCGACACAGGGAGGTTCAGCTCGTCGCGCACACCTTGACCCCCCTGACCACCGAGCTCCTAGACCTCATCCGCCAGCGGCTCCGCGAGCACCTCGCGAACCCTCCGACGATCTCCTGGTTCACGTGGCCGCCGTACACCCCCTGCGCACCACCGTGCGGGACGAGCGTTGCGAGAACTGCGAGTACGAGGTGAGCCAGTTCAACCCGGACTTCTGGAACGTGCCCGCCGTCCGGCCACACAACAACTGCTACAACTACGCTCGCAACTGGCGCACCGACACCTTCGCCCAGCCGGGCCGCGCCCACGGGGCGCAGACCTCAACGATGGGGTGCGGACCCGTGACCGCGGCGGCGATGGCCGACGGGCTCATGCATCGGTGCGACTGCCTGCCCGTCGAGGAGTGGCCGCGCCGGCTCATGGCGCTGGTCGTCGACCCCGGCTGGGACTACCATTGGTACCGCCACCAGCGCGGTGGCTTCTGGGGTCACAAGCCGGGCCCCACTGCGGCCCGGAACACCGACAACAGCAACGCTGTCATCACCGACCCCGAGACGTGTGCACGTGGTGGGTACACGGACTTCTGCGGATACTTCTACGCAGGCCGGTCGGTCGTCATCAATTGAGGTGTCCCAATGCTCGTCGAGCTCGACGTCTTCAGCGGGCGAGCGAACCCGCGGTGGCGGCTCGACGCCGATCAGGAGCAGCGCGTCCGGGCGCTGCAGCGAGAACTGCCTGAGCGAGAAGACCCGGCCGCCGAGCCCCCCGGGCTCGGGTACCGGGGGTTCCGCTACACCCTCGACGGCGTCCCTTGGCGGGCCTGGAACGGGACGGTAGCCGGGCGGGGCCGAGGACTGGACGATCCGGGCCGGACAGTGGAGCGCCTGCTGATCGAACTCGTCCCGCCGGAGTACGCCGACCTGCGCGAGAGGATCGCATGGGAGCTGGACCGCGGGAGCTGAGCGCAGCCGCCGATGCCGAAGTGGACGATGCGTGCGGTCAGCCCTGATCGGTCGTAGCCGGGTGTGGCCAAGGAGACGGGGGCCGTGGCAACTGTCGTGTTGTTCAGGGCTGGCATGCTTTCAGCGCTCCTGGGAGGCTGACGCGACGGGCCGCGGACCGAGTTCCGCCGACCGGGCCGGGTCGGCACCCTGCCGGGAGCAGGTGATCGCCGCGGCGCGGTTGGCGTGGGCGGCGAGTGCATGCAGCTGATCCAGGGTCAGGGTCCGCAGCCGTTCTCTGCCTCCGTCCCCGAGCGCTTCCAGTTGGGCGAGCCCTGAGATGAGACCGGCCATGAAGGAGTCGCCGGCGCCCACGGTATCTGCGACGGTGATGGGTTCGGCTGCCACCTCCACCCGCCCCTTGCCGGAGAGGATGACCGGCCCGGCGGCTCCGCGGGTCAGGGCTATGATCGCCGGCCCGAGTTCCTGCCAGGCTTCCAGGGTTTCCTCCGGGGGCCGGTCCCGGGTAAAGCCAGCTCAGATCTTCGTCGCTGGCTTTGACGATGTCGCTGGCGGCCACCAACACTTCGGCCTGCTGGCGCGCCGCGGCCGCATCGGGGCTGATTGCTGGCCGGCAGTTGGGGTCATAGCTGATGGTCGCGTGCTCACGGGCCGCCTCCACGAGGACGAGGGTGGTCTGGTCGCCCGGCGCGAGCAGGGTAGCGATTGATCCCGTGTGCACGTGGGTGGACGCTTCGACGGCCGCCAGGGCAGGCAGGGACGCCCCGTTGATCTCCCAGGTGATGGAGAAGGCGTACTCAGCGGCACCGCCGGGACCCAGCATGGCGAGGGCCGTCGACGTCGGACTGCTTCCGCCGTTGATCACCTGAACGCCGTTCGAGCGCAGGTGTTCTTCGATCATGAGCCCGTGCCGGTCTTCGGCGTAGTGGGTCACCAGGCTCGTCTGCAGGCCCAGGCGAGCAGCCCCCACGGCCACGTTGAGGGGGCTTCCGCCGGGATGGGCCTGGGTTGCCGCCGGCCCGCGGGGATCACTGATGATGTCTACGAGGGATTCGCCGATGACAGTCAGGATGGTGTTCCCGATGGCGGGTCGGGGCGGGGACTGCCCGGCAGCCGTGGCGTGCATCAGCGGCCCGGGTAAACGACGGCTTTGAGCTGTCCGGCCTGCTTGCCTGCCTTGAGCGCTGCTTCAGATTCGGCCAGGGCGAACTTGCCGGTGACCAGGATGTCCAGGTCCACCTTGCCGTCGGCGATCAGCTGGATGGCCAGCGGCCAGGTGTTGGTGTAGCGGAACACGCCGGAGAGCCAGATCTCCCGGTTCTGGATGTAGGAGACGGGGAGCTCGACGTCGTCGGCCCCGAGCCCCACCAGGATGACCCGGCCGGCCGGTCCCACGGCCTTGATGCCGGAGCGGACGGCCTGCGGGGCGCCGGAGGCGTCGATGAAGGCATCGACGTCCAGTCCTTCGACGCTGTCGGTCCTGGCGTTGAGCGCGTGGGTTGCGCCGTGGTCCAGGGCGAAGGCCAGCCGGTCCTCGGCGATGTCGGTGATGTAGATTTCAGTTGCGCCGAAGGCGCGGGCGGCCTGGGCGGCGATGATGCCGATCGGGCCGGCTCCGGCGATCAGCACGCGGCTGCCCGGCCGGATGTCGGCGCGCTCGCATGCCCAGAGCCCGACGGACAGCGGCTCGATGAGGGCGGCCGCCTCGTCGCTGACGCTGTCCGGGATGTCGTAGGCGAAGTCGCCCTGGATGGTCACGTATTCGGCGAAGGCCCCGTCGATCGGTGGGGTGGCGTAGAACTCGATGTCGGGGCAGAGGTTGTACCGGCCGACCTTGCACTGCTTGCATTTGCGGCAGGGCCGCTGGGGTTCGACGGCGACCCGCTTGCCGATGCGCGCGGGGTCAACGGCGCTTCCGACGGCGGCGACCCGTCCGGAGAGTTCGTGGCCGAGGATCAGCGGGTGGTCCACGACGTAGTCGCCGATCCGGCCGTGCTCGTAATAATGGACGTCGCTGCCGCAGACGCCGACGGCGGCGACCTGCACCAGGACCTGATCCGCCTCCAGCTGCGGGACTGGCAGGGTTTCCATCGTCATGTCGCCCTGGCGCTTCAGGACAGCGGCGCGCATCGTGTCTGGTACCTCGGGCTGTCCGAGCGTTTGGGGCCGTGCGGTTGATGTTGTCATCGAAGTAATCCTTTGAGAATCGAAGGGGCGGTGACCGGTTATTTGACAGCGCCGAGGGAGAGGCCCTGGACGAGTTTGTCCTGGGCGGCGAAGCCGGCGAACAGCACCGGCAGGGAGACCACGACCGCGGCCGCGCAGACCTTGGCAAGGAACAGTCCTTGGCTGGAGACGAAGCCGGTGAGGAAAACGGGGGCGGTGCCGGCCACGACTCCGGTGAGGACCCGGGCCAGGAGGAGTTCGTTCCAGCTGAAGATGAAGCAGATCAGGGCGGTGGCTGCGATGCCGGGCATCGCCACTGGGGCGACGACCTTCCGGAGCGTCAGCAACAGGCCCGCGCCGTCGATCTGGGCTGCCTCCAGCATCTCGACCGGCACTTCGTCGAGGAAGGAGCGCATCATCCACACAGCGATGGGCAGGTTCATCGAGGTATACATCAGGCCCAGGAACCAGATGTTATCCAGCGCCCCGGCATTTTTGGCGAAAAGGTAGAGGGGCAGGACCGCGGCGACCACGGGCATCATCTTCGTGGAGAGGAAGAAGAACATGACGTCCGTCCACTTCTTCACCGGACGGATGGACAGCGCGTACGCTGCCGGGATGGCCAGCAGCAGAACCAGCACGGTGGAGAAGATCGAGGCGGTGGCGGAGTTGATCAGCGACGGCCACGGGCTGACGCCGGAGCTTGCCCCGAAGAACTCCTTATACGCGTCCAGGGTGAGGTTGGCGGCGACGGAGGGCGGGTTCGCCGCGGCGTCCGTTTCCGAGTGGAACGAGGTCAGGATCATCCATAGGACCGGTACCGCGAATAGCAGGGCCAGCAGCCAGGCTGCGATCCCGGCGGCCGTATTGTTCCGGGTGGGGTCCATGCGCGACTTGCCTCGGCGCCGTGAACCGGTCGTGAGGGCGGCGGGGCCGGGGACCGATGCCCGGGGCGCGGTTGGGGTGAGGGTGCTCATCGTGCTGCCTCCTTCTTGAAGAGCGAGAATACGGTGCGGAGTGCGAAGGTCGCCACGATGATGGTGCCGATGACCACCACGACGCCGGCGGCGGACGCCAGGCCATATTCGTTGGCGAAGTAGAACGTCTCGTAGATGGCGTAGGGCAGGTTGGCCGTGCCCAGGCCGCCGGAGGTGAGGGTGAAAACGGCGTCGAAGTTCTGCACGATGTAGATGGCTCCGAGCAGTCCGCCGAGTTCCAGGTACTGCCGCAGGTGCGGCAGCGTGAGGTGGCGGAAAATATCCCAAGGACTTGCGCCGTCCATTTGGGCGGCTTCGACCGTGTCCATGGGACGGGACTGGAGGCCGGCGAGCAGGATGAGCATCATGAACGGTGTCCACTGCCAGACCAGGGAGATGATGATGGCCATCAAAGGTGCCTGGGACAGCAGGTCCGTCTGGGGGTCTTGTCCGGGCTCAGGCTGTTCCAGTTCAGGAACGAAATGATCAGGGTCATCACGAACGGAAGCTGGGTGACGATGATGAGAAAGATCAGGGCCGGCAGCAGCGGTGCACGCCGCGCCCAGGCCAGAGCCCGTTCCCGCGATCTGGCGTGCCTGGAAGGTTGTGGTGCGCTGCGTCCCGGGCGGGAGATGCGCGCCGTTGCGGTAGTCATGATGTTCTCCTGCGGTTAGGTTGTTACTTCTTGTACTTGTCGCCGATTTTTTGTGCGGCTTCCTGGCCCTTGGCCAGCGCGTCGGCGACAGAGCCCTGGCCGGCGATGGCGGAGCTGACACCCTGGGACACTCTGGTGCCCAGGGCAGCGAACTCGGGAATGCCGACGAACTGGATGCCGTCAGCCGGGCGTTCCTGCAC
This sequence comes from Pseudarthrobacter albicanus, assembly GCF_018224015.1. GTDB lineage: Bacteria > Actinomycetota > Actinomycetes > Actinomycetales > Micrococcaceae > Arthrobacter > Arthrobacter albicanus. The sequence continues at coordinate 53,871 of NZ_JAGPOT010000046.1, read as the reverse complement.
ACCGGGGTTCTTCGGATCGGCGTTCTCAATGGCAGAGCGTTCTGCCTTGAAGAACGGTGCGGCCTTCTGGAACTCGGCATTCTCGTAGGTGGAAATGCGCTTGCCGGACGGAACCTTGGCCCAGCCGAGCCTGGACGCGACCAGTTCCTCATACTTCCTCGAACTGGCCCAGGCGATGAACTTCCCGGCAGCATCATGTTTCTTGGAAGCCGCCTGCACAGCCCATGACCAGGTCCACAGCCAGCCCGAGGACTTGGTTTCCTTCACCGGGGCCTGGGCGTAGCCGATCTTGCCCTTCACGGGGGACGCATCGGCTTCCAAAGCGCCGGCAGCGGAGGTGGCGTCATACCACATGGCGACCTTGCCCTGGCTCATGTTGTTCAGGCATTCGGTGAACCCGGCCTGGGCGGCACCCGCTTCACCATGGTCGCGCACCAGCTTGGTGTAGAACTCGGTCGCTGCGGTGAATTCCGGAGCGTTGACCTTTGCGTTCCAGGCCTTGTCGAACCATGTTCCGCCGAAGGTGTTGACCACCGTGGTCAGCGGCGCGAAGACCTGGCCCCAGCCGGGCTGGCCGCGCAGGCAGATGCCCTTCATGCCGGGCGCTGCGCCGTCCGCCTGGGCGGCCAGTGCGGCGACTTCGTCCCAGGTCGGCTTCTCCGGCATCGTGAGTCCCTTGGCGTCGAGAATGTCTTTCCGATACATCAGGAAGGAGGACTCGCCGTAGAACGGTTCGCCGTAGAGCTTGCCGTCCCTGCCCGTCAGCGACGCCGTATAGGCCGGCAGGATGTCCGGCTGGTTGAACTCGGCATCCTTGGCCACAGCGTCCAGGGGTGCCAGCCAGCCGTTGGCGGAGTAGAACGGAATTTCATAATTGGAGAGCGACGCAATGTCGTACTGGCCGGCCTGGCTTGAGAACTCCTGGCTGATCTTGGCGCGGACGTCGTTCTCCGGCAGGATCGTGTAGTTGACCTTGATGCCGGTTTCCTTGGTGAAGTTATCCGCGGTGAGTCGCTGCAGGTCCTCCATCTGGGGGTTGTTGACCATCAGGACATTGATGCTGTTCGGGTCTCCTGCCGAATTGCCTCCGCCGGCCCCTGCACAGGCCGAGGCGCTGAGGGCCACGCACAGGGCACCTGCGGCCAACGAGGCGACGCGTACTTTTGCGCGCATTAAAGGACTCCTTTGTTCTTCAGGGGGTGCAATGCTGCCACTCCGACTGCCGTGTCGAGGTACCGGACTGGAGCGGGGCGTAAGATCGGGAATCCGATGTGCCGCGCTGATGTTCCTCAACATTAGGCCTGTGGCATAGGGCACAACTAGCGCCCTGGTTGCCAATTTCTGATACGAATTTTCCTCAACGGTCCCCCGCGGTAGGCGCTAATCTAAGGGAAGGCACCTAAGGTGCTGTCCCTATTTCACAAGCTGGACGCAGGGAGAACCACTATGAGCGCTGCGGACCCGGGCGACGGCGCAGCGGCCCGGCTTGCCGAAAGGCTGCTGGGCATGCGCGCGAACCGGGAGGTCATTCCGGCCGACCCGAACCATTCGGTCCGGTGGCACGAGCATGACTACCCCAGCCCGCTGGCGCGCTGGAACTACCATCCTGAATACGAGATCCACCTGATCCGGAAGGGCACCGGCAAATTCATCGTAGGAGACCACATCGGCACTTTCGAGGCCGGGCATGTGGCTCTGGTGGGATCGGGTCTGCCACACGACTGGGTCAGCGACCTGGAGCCCGGAGAAAAGCTGGAGCGACGGGATGCTGTGATCCAGTTCGACGCGAAATGGGTCCAGCAAGCGGCCTCCATCCTTCCTGAACTGGCCGAGGTCAAGCCCCTGTTGGAACAATCCGCACGCGGGATCGAGTTCCTGGGGCACTCGGCCGAGGCTGCAGCCGCAGCCGTCGAGGCGATGGGCGCCTCCACAGGGCTGGAGCGGCTTCACCACCTCTTGGAGCTGTTTGCGATTCTTGCGCGGGCACCGCAGGAAGAACGGCGTTACCTTGCCGACGAATGGTTCAGGCCGCAACTGGACGGCCAGGCTGCGGCTGTGGTGGACCTGGTCCTCGAGTACGTGTTCAGCAATCATGCCGGCAGCGTCAAGATGTCCGAGGCCGCCGTCCTGGTGGGAATGTCCGAGCCGACGTTCTCGAAATACTTCAAACGCGCCACCGGCCAGAACTTCAGCGACTTGGTCCGCAAACTTCGTCTGGCCCATGCACGACGCCTGCTGGAGCGCAGCAACAAAGCCATCGCCGAGATTTGCTATGAAGTCGGTTTCTCGAACCTGTCCAATTTCAACCGGCACTTCCTCAACGACGCAGGCGAAACCCCACGGCACTATCGCCAACGGGTCCAGGGCTGACGAGCCCGCCCCGGAAAGGCGAAGGTTGCGCCTGGCGCCGGCGGACGACGGCGGTCTGCCTGGCTTCAGTGCAGGGCGTCCTCGATGGCCGCGGCGGCTTTCCTGACCCTGGCGCCGACCTCGTCGCCGGACAACCCGCTGCGAAGATACACCACGGCGAGTGCAGCCGGCAGCTGCCCGGGCACCCGGATCGGCGCACCGACGGAGCTTACGCCCGGGATTACTTCGTCCCGGCTGAGCGCATAACCCCGCAGGGCGGCCGCGCGGGACTCCTCACGGTAGGGCTGCCCGGGCGCCAGCGTCTCCCATTCCGCTTCGGTGAGGGCGGACTGAATGGCGATGCCGGGAGCCCCGGCACTGAAGGAGTGCCTGGTGCCGGGCCGCTGCACCAGTGTGCCTTCGCCGTGCGGCGGCTCAACGGCCACGAGTGTCACACACTGGCGCTGGTCCCAAACGGCAATGAAGGCCGTCATCTGCAGGTGGCCCGCCAGCGCGGTGAGTACGGGAAGCGCAGCGGACTGCAGGTCCCGGGCCACTCCCCGCGCCAGAGCGGCCAGGCCTGGGCCGCACTGGAACTTTCCGGAGTCATCGCGTGCCACCAGAGAATGGTCCTCAAGGGTCCGAAGGATGCGGTAGGCAATCGATCGATGAAGCCCCGACCTCTCGGAAATCTCCGCAATCGTCATGGGCGACTGGGTGTCAGAAAGCAACTCCAGCACGCGGATCCCACGGGACAGCGTCTGTGATTGCGCCTGGGCCGGAAGCTTCTGCGCCGCTCCGTCGGGAGGCACCACCGCGCTTTTCAGGTTCATTCCACTCATCTTAGGCGCATTGGCACTCATCCGGGGCCGCACGGGGACAGGCTTCGTCTTCGGTGATGCGGGCTTGTGGGAACCCGATGGTGCCGGTCCTGGTGCACCTCCGCTCACCGCCGCTGGGGCTGCTTGCCGCACGCCGGCAGCTGCGAGGCGTGGTGAGCTCCCCGCACAGATATGGCAGCCGCCGTCGGCAGCTGCCACGTCATTTACTTGGCCCCGGCACGGGGCTACATTTGGTCCGGACGGTCTCTTTGCCGCGGGTGTGGGCAGGCGTCCGGATATCCAGCGTTCCGACGTTCCAGCGACGAGGCTGTGCCGTGTGTGCAGCCGGCAAGGAAGCGAAAATGAGCCCTACCCCAAAACAGCCAATCACCGATGCCAGCATCAAAGTCCGCCAGCTCAGCCACTACCAGTTCAGCTGGATAGCCGGAGAAGCCGGCAGCCCGGGCACGTGGACGCTGCAGCTCGTGCTGGATGAAGGCGCCTCGGAAGAAATCCTGACCATCGACGCCGAGGACGCAGACAACCTGCAGGATCTCCTGTCGACCGCGGAGACCGTCTTCTACGACGTCCGCCGGAAAACCCTCATGTTCGGAACCACTCCCGTCGGCCATCACTGACCGGCCCGCATAGGCGCCCGCACCCGGTCCACCGGAAACCCGGTGCACCAGCGGCGCGCGCATCACAACTCCCGCGCGGTGGTTTCAGACTGCGAAAGCGGCCGGGGGCCATATCACCCAATGCTGCAACGGGTCTCAGCAGCAGGCATCCGGAGCCACTCATCCGGCTGTTGACGGGATTCCAGTGGATCAGGCGACTATCGTCGGTTACGCCCTCGGCTACATCGTGACAATCAGCGTTATTTTTCTTATGTTCCTGCCCTCCCTCATCACCTTTGTCCTGCTCCTGCTCTCGGCAGGCGCGGTTCAGCTGGTGATTCTCCTCCTGAAAGCCGTGACCCTCGTGGCGGTCAGGACCCTGGCCAGGCTCCCCCGGCGTCGGGCCGGCGACGAGTTGGCTCCGCACTGAACGCTCCCATGGCCGCGCTGCCTTCCGTCCGCTTCCCTGAGCAGTGTTCCGCCATCGGCAACCCGGCCGTCAGGTCCTCGTGGCAGGAGGGGTGGCGGTGGCGGGCACCGGTTCGTGCCGCAGGTAGCTCCGGCGGAAGCGGCCGCTGCCCGCGGTCAGCGCCCGCAACTCGATCCCGTACCGCAAGAGTTCCTGGTCCGGAACTTCGGCGCTGATTTCGGTGCCCTCTCCCCCGACGGATGATGTTCCCGTCAGACGTCCGCGGCGGGAGGACAAATCACTCATGACCGCCCCCACATAGTCGTCCGAGACGCTGATCGTCACGGCGGAGACCGGTTCCAGCAGCTGGATGCGGGTGGCGGCGGCGGCCTCCCGCAGCGCCAGCGCCCCTGCGGCCTGAAAGGCCGCATCCGAGGAGTCGACACTGTGGGTCTTGCCGCCGACCAGGGTCACCTTGATGTCCACCACCGGGAATCCTGCGGACACCCCTTTCTGCATCTGCGACCGCACCCCTTTCTCCACCGAGGTGATGAAAGGCCCGGGGATGACCCCGCCGACGGTCTTGTCGACGAATTCGAACCCGGCGCCGCGTTCGAGCGGCGCGACCTCGATGTCGCAGACGGCATATTGGCCGTGGCCCCCGGACTGTTTGATATGCCGTCCGTGGCCGGCCGCCGCGGTAGTGAAGGTCTCCCGCAGCGGCGTCACCACCTCAACGGTCTGCAGGTTCACGCCCTGGTCGCGCAGCCTGCCCAGGACCACCTCGGCGTGGGCCTCGCCCATGCACCACAAGACCAGCTGGTGGGTTTCTGAATTGCGTTCCACCCGGAGTGTCGGGTCACCGGCAGTGACCTTGCCGAGGCTCTTGGCCAGGGCATCCTCATCCCCGTGCGAGGCCGCTTCGACCGCAACAGGCAGCAGCGGTTCGGGCATGTCCCATGGCTCGATCAGCAGCGGCGTCTCCCTGGCCGAAATGGTGTCGCCGGTCTCCGCGGTTCCCAATCTGGGGAGCGCGCAGATGTCGCCTGCCACGCAGTACGGCACCGGACGCAGGCCGGATCCCAGCGGGGAATACAGGTGCGCGATCCGCTCGTCGCTGTCATGGTCCTCATGGCCCCTGTCCGCCAGGCCGTGGCCGACCACATGCACGGCGGAGTCTTCCCGCAGCGTGCCCGAAAAGACCCGGACCAGGCACACGCGGCCCAGGAATGGGTCGATGGTGGTGCGCACCACCTCGCCGAGCAGCGCGCCGGCGGGATCACAGCTCAGCCGTCCGGCCGGCGTGCCGTCGAGGCCGGTCACGGCCGGCAGCTCCCGCTCGACCGGGGACGGGAAGGCCCCGCTCAGGACTTCCAGCAGCTCCGCCAGCCCGACGCCGGTCTCTGCCGAGGTGGCCAGGACCGGATAAAAGGACCCGCGGGAGACCGCCGTTTCCAGATCGCTGACCAGGACCTCCGGAGCGATTTCCTCGCCGCCGAGATAACGGTCCATGAGCGTCTCGTCCTCGCTCTCCGCGATGATCCCTTCGATCAGCGCGCCCCGTGCGGCCTCCGACGCCGCACGTTCGACGTCGTCCGCGTTCCGGTTGGCGGTCGCCGGGGCTCCCGGATCGTGGTGCGAAACGGTGCCCGACAGCAGCCCCAACAGTCCCGTCACGGCGCCGCCGGCACGGACCGGCAGGTGGAGCGGCAACACCGAATCGCCGAAGGCGGCGCGGCATCTGGCGAGAGCGGCCTCGAAGTCCGCCCGGGGGTGGTCGAGCCGGCTGATCACCACCGCCCGCGGCATCCGGAGCCGCTCGCACTCGGCCCAGAGCGCCGTCGTCGCCGCGTCGATGTCGTCAATCGCCGACACGACAAACAACGCCGCGTCCGCCGCACGCAGCCCGGCACGCAGTTCGCCGGTGAAATCCGTATAGCCGGGGGTGTCGAGCAGGTTCACCTTGACGCCGTCGACGGCCACAGGCACCACCGAGAGCGAGACGGAGCGTTGTTGGTGGATCGCGGACGGATCGGAGTCGCTCACGGTGGTGCCGTCGGCGATGGAGCCCTTGCGGGAAATCGCGCCGGTGGCGGCGAGCAGCGCCTCGGTCAGCATCGTCTTGCCTGATCCTGAACGGCCAACGAGCGCAACGTTGCGGATCTTTTCCGGCCGCTCCGGCGGCGCTGCGTCGGAAGCATCGGATCGTCGGAGGTCAGAGGTGCCCCGGCCGGGATTCCGGACCGGGACTTTTGCGCCTTTCGCCGGCATGAGTACCTCCTGGCGTCGTCGCCATCATCGGCGTTCGTGGGTTGCTGGAGCCTTCTGTAAGGATTTGACACCCTGGGACCACCGGACAGCAAGAGGCCGGCTGCTGCACGCCACGACCGTGGCTATTTCTGGCCCGTCAGCAGGGTGCCCTGGATCGATGTCAACGGCACAGCTCCGAAGTCTCTGGAATCAATCGATACGCCGCGGTTGTCCCCCAGGACAAAGACGCTTCCGGCCGGCACCGTCACGGGTCCGAAGTAAGTGGCGTCAATGCGGCTGTGGTCGACGAACGGCTCAACGACGGCGACATCATCGACGAACAATTCCGAGTCCCGGATGGCTATGCGCTGCCCCGCCCCCGCAATGACGCGCTTGATAACGGTCCGGCCGTCGATCGGGCTGCCGAAGGCCACCACCACGCCATTGCGGATCCAGCCTGCAGCAGCTGCCGGCTTGTAGAGAAGCACAACGCTGCCCGACGGAATGGTCGGGGCCATGCTGTCCGACGAGACGGTCACAGGCTCCACCAGCCAACTGCGGACAGCAAGAACGGCCAGGACAGGAATCAGCGTGGCCGCGAGGAGCCGGGCGCGGCGGCCTGTGTCTGACGGCACCGTTGTCCAACGCCGGGCGCGGCGCGGGAGCGCCCGCCTGCCATGCCCGGTCCCCTCGCGTTCACTCCGGCTCATCGTCCCAGGCCGCTTTGGCCGCCGTCATGGGATCATCCACGTCGAAGTCGTTTTCCTTCAGGCCCACCCGGAACTGGACCATCATGTCGTGGTCCTCGTGCGGCAGGTTGTGGCAGTGCATCATGTAGAGGCCTTTATGGGGCGTGAACTTCATCAGCAGGCGCACCGTCTCGCCTTCACCCACGTACACCACATCCTTGGGCCCGTGCTCGTAGGCGAAGGATGCCTTTCCGTTGCGGCTCAGGATCTGGAAGTCCACCAGGTGGATGTGGATGGGGTGGAACCAGCCGCCCGATTTATTTTCGATTTCCCAGATTTCCACCGAGTTGAGTGCTGGTTCGGCACAGACTTTCTTGTAAGCGCTGGCGATCACGTCCTGCCAGCTGTCATCGTTGATGGTCCATATCCCGGTGCTGTCATTCCTCATGACCCGGAATTTCCGCGTTGCCACGGATTGCCCCGTCCGCAGCGACATGGCTTCGCTGGTGGTGAGCGTGGTCGGGATCCGGTTCCAGGTGGGGTCCGAAATGTCCACAGGCTCGTCCGTGACGTCAAACGCCATGATCTTGTTGGTGAAGTCGTAGTCCACATTGTTCCTGTTGGACAGGTTGCGAAGTTCGATCCGCTGCCCCGTCTTGTACTTCCGGAAATCGATCAGGATCTCATAGCGCTCCGCTCCACCATGCCGCCAGTCCGCCACGGTCTGCGCCACCGGGATCAAACCCCCATCCGTACCCACCACCACCACGGGATCGGCGGTGCTGAGCGCCGGCCGCAGCGAGCGTGAGATGGAGCAGTTCAGTACCCGGAAGCGGTAGACGCGTTTCTGCACCTTCATGACCGGCCAGGGCTTACCGTTGACCAGGATCACATCCCCCCAGAGCCCCGAGTGGGTGTTGTCGTCGTAGCCCAGGGACCCATCTGCCGCGAACATGGCGTCGCTGACCGTCAGCGCGACGTCGAAGCGGCCTTGAGGGAGAAGCTCCCGTTCCATCGGATCATGCATGTGGTACTGCGCCGCGAGCCCGGAATAGGCGTTCAATGCGGTGAAGTGGACACCGTGGTCGTGGTACCAAAGCGTGCGCGCCGGCTGGAAGTTGGGGTAGTGGTAGTCCTTGTAGAACCCCGGGTTGGTGATATCACTGGCGTAGCCGTCGTATTGCGGCCGCGATGCCGAACCATGCAGGTGGGTGGACGTGGACAGGGCGTGCCCGTCCAGTGCGTGCACGGCCGGCAACTTGTTCCGTATCCTGAGCACGGCTTTTGTTCCCTGGTCCAGGCTGATCGTGGGTCCGGGGAATATGCCGTTGTAGCCAAGGATGGGTGTTCGCAGTCGGGGCAGGATGTTTGTCATGGCGGCCTTTTCCGTCAAGGTGTAGTAGTTGACGGGCGATCCGTCCCGGGGGTCAGTGCCGGTGGTCTGGGGCTGAAGAATCGGAGCCTGGACAAAATCTGCCTGAAATGGGCGGGGCATCTCCTGGGAACTGATCCGGCTGGCTGACTTGGCCTCGACGGACCCGGTGGGCAACATGGCGCCACCTGCGCCGAGGACTCCCAACCCCCCGATCAACAGAACCTGACGGCGTGAAATGGACATAGCCGATCTCCTCTCTTTGTCCGGTAATCCGAGACTGCAGCACCCAGCTTGGGGATATCCTGCTCCCGGTGCACCGACCTTGGAAGAAACCTGTGAACACGCGCCAACAGTCAGCGGGCCGCCGGAAGGCGGGAGAACAGCCGCGCTGTAACCGTGGTGCCGACGCCGGGGGAGCTGAGGATCTCCAGGGCTCCGCCGGCTTCCCGGATGGTGTCCTTGAGAATCCGGAGGCCCAGGTGGCCGTCGGCCGAGCTCCGCGTATTGTCGAATCCCTGACCATTGTCCGAAATGCTGATTTCCGAGCCGTGCTGCTCCGTCCGCAGTGAAAGCACCACCGCGGTTGCGCCGGAGTGTTTGGCACTGTTTGACAGTGCTTCCCGGGCCACACGGTAGAGCAACGCCGAAGAGCCGCCGTCCAGCCGGGCATCGTCGGGAATGAACAGGCGCACGGCGAGACCGCGTTCCTGATGTGGCTCCACGAGCCGTTCCAAGGACGTCTTGAGCCCCAGTTGTTCAAGATCGGGCGGATAAAGCTCGCTCGTCATGGCCCGCAGTGCCCGGACGCTGTGCTGCAGTATTTTTCGGGCTCCGCTGAGCATGGACTGCTGCTCGGGCGGACCGTGGAGCTGTTCGGATTCAAGTGCGTAGCCCAGCCCGGACAGGTCCTGGATCACTTCATCGTGCAGGTCACGTGCGATCCTCCGGCGTTCCAGATCCGAGGCCTCGACAGCACGCTTGAGCAACCGGTTACGGGTCGCCTGGTGGTACTGGATCCCCCGGGCCAACCGGACCGCAGGGGGGAGCTGGGCGAGCTGCAGCGCCGCCAGCGAGAGCAGAAAGGGCGGAATCATGCTGTAAAGGACCGCCTGTTGTTCGTCGCGCACCGGGCCGTCGTCATAATAGGCCTCGAAGATCAGCCGGGTACCGTCCGCAGCCGCCGAACTGACGTAGACCTCCACCAGCTCTCCCGAGGTTGACTCGTACTCATTCTCCAGCTCCTGCTGGCTTTCCAGCGACGCTGTTCCCGGGCCCCCCGCCAACAGGTCCCGGCCCCACTCCGGCAAGTCGAACCTCTGGCCCACCAGCGAGCGCACGTCCGAATACACCACACGGCCATCCGCGTCCCAGACCTTCATGCGCAGCACCGAGGCGTTGCTGCGCCATGGCTGCAAGGCGCTGTCCAATGCGTCCAGCGCAGAGGCGTCGCCGGCCAGCACCGCTGCGTTCACCAGCGGTTTGATGGTCAAGTCCGCCACTCGCTCGGTGAGGAGGACGGCATTATCGAGCGCGTGCCGTTCCGCGGCCGCACGGATCCAAAATGCGACCGGAGTCGCCACAACCAGCAGGGCAAGAAAGCCCATGAGGAGGAATTTCGCCACGGCGGCCCGGACCTGGAACCGTTCAGCCGCGCCCGGATGCCCCGGCGTCGCACCGTTCGCCGCGTCAGAAGGCCTGGACATGGGATTTCACGCTCAGGATGCCCCGCAGTTCCGCCTCTGCCATCGCCTCGCTTTGCGAGTGGGAGCCGAGCTTGGAAAAAATGGTCTTGACGTAGCCGCGGCAGGTGTGGATCGAGATGCCGAGGCTGTTTGCAACCCCCCGTATCTCCTGCCCTTCCGCCATCAGACGCAGGACGTCCAGCTCGCGGGGACTTAGGGGGGGCCCAAGGGGGGCCCCGGCCGGATCTGGGGCCCGGACCCCCATCTGTGCCACTAATGATGGATGCACCACCATGTTCCCTGTCCGGGCATGCCGGAGAGTGTCGAGCATAGTGGCCAGCGAGCCGTCTTTGGGCAGGAACCCGCATATTCCTATACCCGCCGCCCGGCGGAGGAGATTCTGGGACGGATCTCCCGTCAGCATGATGATCCGGGTATCCGGGGCGTCCTGCAGAATGCGGATTGCCGCGGCGAGCCCGTCACCGTCCGGCAAGTGATAGTCCATGACGACAACGTCGGGTGCCAGTTCACGGCACAACCGCACGCCGCTCTCCACGGAAACCGCCGAACCGACAGTACGGAAGTCCGGCTCCCGGTCCAGTGCACCGGCCAGCAGCTCAGTGAACGTCCGGTGGTCATCTACGATCAGGATCCCCACGGCGGTCCCGTCGGCGGGCGGTACGCTCCGGGTGACGGTTGCCAAGGGCCTGGTTGCCAAGGGCCTGATTGCAGATGGTCCGGTTGCAGGTAGGGGTGCCGGTACCGGCGTGCCGGTTTCCCCGGTCAGCCGCAACAGGCGGGCATGCGCGGCGCGCAGCGGATCTCCCGGGCTGCACCCCAACTCCCGGTCCAAGGTCCGCCAGCACTGTTCAAACGCCCGGAGCGCTTCCAGCGGCTGCCCGGACTCCTCCAGCCCCAGGACGAGCGAAGTCCAGGCCTTCTCATTGAGGTGGTCGCCCGACAGGGCCTCCCTGGCCAGGGCAACTGCGCGGTCGGGCTCGTGCAGGGACAGCGCCAATTCGGCGGCGAGCGCCCTGGCCCGGCAGACCCGGGGCTCATGGCGGCCCCGTTCTTTCTCCGCCCAGGACGCGCGCAGCTCATCCCCGAGCAGGGGCGCAGATGCCAGATCCAGCGCTTCCTGCAGGAGCTCCAGGGCCTCCGTGGGCCCGCAGTGCGAGGCCCGGTGCAGCAGGTCGTTGAAGCGGCTGACGTCAAGGTCCACAAGGGCACGGTCCATCATGTACCCGCCGGTGACTGTCCGCAGGGGGCCGGCTTTGCCCTGGCCCGGCTGAAGATGACGCCGCAGGACGCTGACGTAGCTTTCCAGCGTCGGAAGCGCCTCCGCCGGAGGCCGCCCGTCCCACAAGACGTCAATGAGACGGTCCTTGGACACTGGCGTGCCGAGATTGAGTAAGAGAATTTCCAGGATCTGCCGGGGCTTGGGACCGCCGAGCTCACCGGCTTCCAGGACGGCGCCGTCGCGCCTGATCCGCAGCGGACCGAGGAGCCTGACCTCAAGGACGCCTCGCGGCGGCAGGTCCCCTTCCATGGTGGAGGGGCCGGGAGCTTCCTTCGTCGGGATAGGGGGCATCGGAGACCTGCCATTCAAAGAGAAACTTTTGCTCCCAAGCTTTTTCCATCCAGCAACCCCGGGCACGAGTATTCGGTACTCGTTTTCCACCAGGTCGGCTACCGGTAGATGCGAGGACTGGCCTGTCAGGTGCGTCCCCTATGGTGTCCGGCCCCCAGGGACAGCCCCGGCCCCCCTGACAGGTCGAGGGTCAGATCGATGGCCCGGTCGGGGAGCTCGAACACGAGCGTGGCGTTGATGCTTTTCCCCTGGACCGCGATCGCCGCAGCGGGCGAAAACCAGAGCGCTTTCCACGTCCCTGCGCCCAGGCCCGACACGGAGTAGCTGGACGGATCATACGGGAGGCCGCCTTGTTCGAGCGCGGTCAACTCCACCAATACCCGTACCCGGTGGAGTCCCTCGCCGGGCGGCTTGGCAAGCGCCGCAGAAGCGGTGTCGGGGCTCCACCCGTCGACGTCGGCCGGTATGACCCCGTTGATGCGTGCCAGTCCGCCGTCGACGCGGGCTGAAGCTCCCAGCGGGGCCGGCGGTGTGCGCGGCGCCCTCATCATGACGCCGGCGACCAGGCTCCCTACAAGGAGGAGCAGGATTGCCGGAACGAGGATTTTCGAGCGCCGGAGCGATTGTGACTGTGACATGTTGGCAAGTTTCCCGCCGGCGCACTAGGGAAACCCTTGGAGAAAAACGCCGGGTGGACCTCTGAGGGGGGCCGCACGGTGGTCTGGACGACAGGATATTTACAAGACGCTGTCCATACCGTGACGGTCATGAGTGCGCCGGCCGGTGCACCCCGTTCCTCCCGCCAGGGCGGAGGGGCGCGAAAAGCACAGGATGGATATCGTGATGAAACGGATACTTGGTTTCTTGCTCGCAATTTTCGCTGTCGTCTCGTTGGCCGGCCTGGCTTCGGCTGCCGTCGGCCCTCCGGGAGTCAACGGGCCAGGACTCGCCGAAGTGGGTCCCGTCGATGCGACGGACGGCTTCCCGGTCTGGTACCGCGACAAGAACGGGCTGAGGCTGGAGAAGTGCATCGAGCAGGCCGACCCGCTGTGCCCGGCCCGCGGGCCGTTGCCCGATGAGACCGCGCCGGTTTCCTTCCCCGGGAACTACCCGGATGAGGGCTTCTTTTCCCTCACCAGCGCCACGATGGACACGGCCGGTGGTGGAAAGGCGCTCGCCGTGGTCGCCCTGGAGCAGGCGTTCGGCAGCGGGCCGGTTGCCGACGGCGACCAGGTCACCTTTGCCCGGCTCCGGCTGAAAATCACGAACGCCAGGGACGGCGTCGATTACAAATTCACCACGCCGGCGGGCACCAAGACCGTCCGGACCTCCAAGCCGGGCATCGTCTTCGACACCGAGGACATCGGCATCGGCGGAAAGGGTGACTTCTCGGGCGCCCTGGGTGGAAGGGTCGGACCGTTCCTGACCTGGGATACCTACCCCACCGATCCCGCCCTCAAGCCCGACGCCAACGGCAAGAACACCTACGTGGGCGATGGCACCACCCCCCACAAGATCACCGGCAGCCCGTACGGGTCCAACATCTTCCGCATCGAGGGTCCGGGCATCAATCCGAGCGCCACGGCGGATGCCTGCCCCACCGTTCCGGGCCCGGTGGCGGACTGCGTGGAGACCGACCTCTTCACGGTGCAGGGAAAACTCGCGACCAACAGCGGGGTGCTGGCAGAGCGGGCGACGTACTCCAGGTCATCGCTCGGCTCGGGGACGGTGGACGTCTTCGCATCGAGCGAATCCGGACCGCAGTCAATGCAGCTCTCTGATGCGTCAGCCGGCAACGCGGTCTTCAGCCCCACGGCGCTGGAGGGAGCCGGCGGCAAGTACTTCACCAGGATCGCATTTGATGGGCCCCAGCCGCCAGCCTCGGTCACCGTCACGAACTCGAGCGACGTTCCGGCGTCGGCGAAGAAGATCGACGTCGTTGACAGGGTCAGCGGGAAGGCCACCTTCAACACCGATAGCGGTGTCCTGTCGGTCGAAGCGGTGTCCAGCGACACAGCAGGTGCGCGGACCCTGACCGCCGTGGGCTTCGGCGAGCTCGCAGCCGGCTCCCTGGCAGCGGGCCCTCTCCCGGCTCCTCCGGTTTCCGTCACCGTGAGATCAGATGCCAAGGGCGAGGTTGTCATACCGGTTGAGGTGACCGGAAATGCCCGCTCTCCCATTCCGGTGGCGGCCCAGGCCGGCCCCGATCAAACGGTCCAGGCAGGCCAGAACGTATTCCTGGACGGATCCGCCTCCAGCGGTCCGGTGTCCACCTACTCGTGGAGCAGTCCGTCCGCAATTGTCCTCAGCGACCCAAACGCGGTCCGGCCCAGCTTCACCGCACCCGCACCGGGGGAATATGTCTTCTCCCTGACAGTCAACGGGCCGGGCGGTCCGAGAACGGCGACAGTCACCGTGACGGTTACAGCCGCCACCGCCGCCGTAGCCAATGCCGGACCCAACCAGCAAGGCGCGCAGCGCGGAGCCAAGGTCACCTTGGATGGCAGCGGCTCCAGCGGCGCAGCTACCTATACCTGGACGCAGATTGTGGGCCCGGGCGATCCCAGGGTCACCCTCACCGGCGCCAGTTCCGCCCGTCCCGCGTTCACGTTCCCGCTGTACAAGTACCCTGCGAGTTCGGGCGCGCTGACGTTCAAGCTGACGGTGGGAGGCCCTGACGGGTCCTCAAGCGACGCCCAGGTGACGGTCACCCCGCGGGCGGACACCGTGGCGGTTGCCTCCGCCCGCTACACGGCCAGCAAGCGCGAATGGCGGGTGGACGGGACCAGCTCCATGCTGGCCGGTCAGACGGTCACCGTACACCTCGGCGGTCTGGACGGAACCATCCTGGGTACGGCCGTCGTGGACGCCACGGGGTCGTTTTCCATCCGAGGCTCTTCGACTGCTATCGGCCGGGCAGGCCAGACCGTGAGCGTTGAGTCTGCGCTGGGCGGCACCGCCGCCGGCTTCGCCGTCCGTGTCCAGTAACCATCCTGGCGGTGGACCCCGGGGGGCGGCAGTCCTGACTGCCGCCCCCGGGGGCCACGGAGCCAGGCACGTTGCCGCCGCGTGGCGGGGAGTCCCCAGGAGATTGAGATCCGTCAGGGTGTGGGTGCTGACGGCCCAGTTGGCACTCATGGCCTCCGCGATGCTGGTCTCCGGGGCTGCGGCCCACGCCGTGCAGCCCAGGCTCCCGGACGGCCGCGTGGCCGGCGGCTTGTTGCAGTCGCTGGGCACGTACGGCATTGTCGCCCTCCTCGCCCTCCCCGCGGCCGTTGTCGTTGGCCACGTGGTGGCGGGGAGGCTGCGCCGCCCCATCCGGCGTCTCCGGGACGCCACCGAACACCTGTCCCTGGACGATCCGGGGCAACGGGTCCCGTTGCCCTCCCAGGCCGACGACGACGTCGCCGTGCTCGCCAGCCAGTTCAACGCCATGCTCGACAGGCTGGAGCGCGGCATCGTGGAGCGCCGCCAGTTCCTGGGCGATGCCGGCCATCAGCTCGGCACCCCCCTAGCCGCCATCAGAAGGCACGTCGAACAGCTCAGGGCCCACGCCCCGGACGACATCTCGCGGACGTGCAGCCGGCTGCTGAGGGAAGTGGACTCCATGCAGCGGCTGGTCAGCGACTTTCAGGTGCTTGCCGGAAGCGGGCGCCCTGGCTTCATCCACGCCGAATGGATCGACGTCGACCAGTTCCTGGAAGACGCCGTCCAGCGGGCCCTGGTCCTGGGCCGACGGCGCTGGATCCTCAGCCTCAAACCGGGCGGCTGGGTGCTGGCGGACCGCCAGTGCCTGTCCCACGCGGTGGATCAGCTCGCCGCCCATGCCGTGGGAACCACGTCGGAAGACGACACGATCTCCGTCGGTGGCCTCTGGACCGATTCCCCCGCCCCGACAGTGCGCAGCAGCACACCTGTCAGAGGAGCCGTGTCTGCTCTGATCGGAGGACTGGATTTGTGGGTCTCGGACACCGGACCGGGGATTCCCGCGGAAGAGCACCAGCGGATATTTGAACGGTTTGCATGGTCCGGTCCCGGGTCCGCGGCGCACGGAGCCGGCCTCGGGTTGCCGATCGTCAAGGCAATCGCTGAGGCGCACGGGGGCAGTATCCGGGTCCAGTCCGCAGCGCGAGGCGCGAGCAGATTTACCCTGTGGCTTCCGGCGCGGCTGGAAATCGTCCGTCAACATGGTCCGGCCGGCCGGGCGCTCCTGATCCCAGGGCCCAGATAGGAGACCGGAGGTGCACGATGAAGGGGCAGCCACCGCGTCGCCCGCGGCCCGGAGGGCTTCCCCTTGGGCCGTTGCCTTCACGCGGCAATACGGGGAAGCGCCATGATCCGGGGGGACGGCCCCTTCCGTGAACCCGGCCGGCATGTCGTTCACCCGTCCGGAAACGGTCCGGCGTCGCAGGAACCCGCCTCCGTAACGGCATCCGAACAGTACGCAGGCATGTCCCTGCGGTTGCAGGTGCTGGAGATCATCAACAGCGTCCTCAACAGCACCGGGCCCGAACTGGAAGGGGTCCGGATCCGTTTGCAGCGTCATGTCAAGGAGCACCCCTGGAATCCGGAAACCGCCCTGTTGCATCACCTTCGGGACCGCGAGCGGCACCTTGCCGCCCCGCACGAAGTGGACATCACCCCGGGGCAACCGCCAGACGGTAACTCACTGCCGGCGCTTCGGCCCGGGCCGCCGCCCGATGATATGTCTGGCGGGGGTCTTCGTCCGGGATAAGCCGGCTGTGCCGCACCGAAGCTTCAGGACCCGTCGTACGCTTTCTGCAGCCCGGCCACATCCAGTTTCCGCATCCCGAGCATCGCCTGCATGGCACGCTGGGCGCCGTCCGGATCGGGTCCGCCGGGTGCCTATCATTTGAGTATGACCATCACCGATGCCCTCCTGCAGTTCGCCCTGGTCGCCGCCTCGCCATCCGGACGAACTGGCTCAGCGGCGTGACCACCAGCCTGCTGAATCCCAAGGTCGGAGTGTTCTACATGGCGATGATTCCCCAGTTCCTGCCAGCCGATGCCCCACCTCTGCTGATGGGGGCCCTCCTCCCCCTGGTCCACAACGCAGAAGCCATGCCCTGGTTCGCGGCCATCATCGTGGCTACCCACCGCGCACGGCGCTGGTTCCAGTCCGCTGCGGTCGGCAAGGCGACGGACCGGGTTGCCGGCGTCTTCCTGCTGGCGTTTGCAGCAAAAATCGCGGCCACGAGGGCCTGACGCCGCCCCGTCGCGGGCGGTGCCGGGCTAGGCTGGTAAGCATGTCTTCGTCACCACCGCCGCTCCGCCGCCCGTCCGCACCTCCGCCCGCGAAGATGCGGACAGCGGTACTGGCGGCGGCCGCTGATCTGGCGCTGGTCCTGGCCTTCGCCGCGATCGGCCGGGATGCCCACCAGCGCGGGGAGGTTATCACCGGGGTCCTTGCCACCGCCTGGCCGTTCCTCGCCGGAGCCGCCGTGTCCTGGCTGGCGCTGCGGGTGTGGCGTGCTCCCCTGGCGCTCTGGCCCGCCGGCGTCGTCGTCTGGCTGGGAACGGTGGCCGTCGGCATGCTCCTGCGGGCCGCCACCGGGCAGAGCGTCGTGCTCCCCTTCATCATCGTGGCGCTCCTGAGCCTGGCGGTGTTTCTGCTCGGCTACCGGCTCGTGGTGGCAGGGGTGCGGCGGTTCGGGACGAGCCGCAAGCGGGCCTGATGTATTAGGCTTGCAGGCACATGGCCCGGCCCGGAAGGGCCGGCAACGGCGCAACAGATCCGGAAAGGTTCACACGTGGTCACCGCTATCGTCCTGATTAAGACAGAGGCTTCCCGGATCCCGGAGACCGCGGAAGAAATCTCCGCCATCCAGGGCATCAGCGAGGTCTATTCGGTAACGGGGGAATGGGACCTGATCGCCATCGCCCGGGTGGCCAAGCATGAGGACCTCGCGGACGTCATCGCGGACAAACTCTCCAAGGTCCCGGCGGTTCTTCACACCACCACCCAGATCGCCTTCCGCGCCTACTCGCAGCACGACCTCGACGCGGCCTTCGCCCTCGGCATCGAGCAGTAACTTCCGGATCCGGGCCCGGCTGGGCTCAGTCTTGCGACAAGGACACCCACCGGTCCAGCACGGCGGCCGCTGCACCGGAACCAATCGATTCCTCGGCCCGCTTCATCGCCGCCGCCATGCGCTCGGCCAGCGGGCCCACGGCGTCGAGGTCGAAGGCCACCAGCCCGGCGGCGGCGTTCAGCAGCGCGGCGTCGCGCGCCGCACCGGGGGCGCCGGACAGGACGGCACGGACGACGGCGGCGTTGGCGACGGCGTCGCCGCCGCGCAGTTCCTCCAGCGTCGCCTGGCGGATCCCAAGCCCGCGCGGATCGAAGATCTCCTCCGCGACCTCCCCGTTCCGGATTTCCCAGACGTGGGAAGGGCCGGTGGTGGTCAGTTCGTCCAGGCCGTCGTTGCCCCGGAACACGAGTCCCCGGCTCCCGCGCTTGGCCAGCACGCCGGCCACCAGGGGAGCCATCTTCTCGTTGGCAACGCCGACGGCGGAGGCCTGCACATTGGCGGGGTTGATCATGGGGCCCAGGAAGTTGAAGGCAGTCGGCACGCCGAGTTCGCGGCGGGCGACGGCGGCATGGCGCATGGAGGGGTGGAAGACCTGGGCGAAGCAGAAGGTGATGCCGGCCTCCTCCGCGTTCAGGGCCACGCGCGGAACCGGCAGGTCCAGCCGCACGCCGAGGGCTTCCAGGACGTCGGCGGACCCGGAAGTGGACGATGCCGCGCGGTTGCCGTGCTTAACCACCTTGGCCCCGGCGCCGGCAGCGATCAGGGCGGCCATCGTGGAGATGTTCACGGTGTTCTGCTGGTCTCCGCCGGTTCCGACGATGTCCAGCTTCTCGCCCGCAATATCGATCGGGCTGGCGTTGGCGATCATTGCCTCGACCAGCCCCGCCAGTTCATCCACGGTCTCGCCCTTGGCGCGCAGGGCCACCAGGAAGCCGGCCACCTGTGCGGGGCTGGCCTCGCCGGACATGATCGAGTTCATCGCCCACTCGGTATTGCCGGCGGTGAGGTCCGTCCCGTTGATGAGTGCGTTGATGAGCCGCGGCCAGGTGTTGCCTGCCGCCTGTTCCGAAGCCTGAGAAGTCACCTCCTGATGCTATCGAGGTGGGCGCCGCGATGACCAATGTGAACGGGGTCGGGAACTTTTCCGCGCGAATTCGCGTCTTTGTAGAAAAAGTCGTCCGAAAACGCGTTTTGCGTTGGGCACCGGGGAGTTTTATAGACATAATGTCTATGTGACATCTGCGACCCATGCCCCCAGTACCCCGGCGCACCCGACGCTGAATCGCCCGAACATGGTTTCTGTTGGAACCGTGGTCTGGCTGTCCAGTGAGTTGATGTTCTTCGCCGGTCTCTTCGCCATGTACTTCACACTCCGTTCGACTTCCGGACAGATGTGGGCCGAAGAGACAGCCAAGCTCAACTTCCCCTTTGCGCTCGTTAACACCATCGTCCTCGTGGCAAGTTCCTTTACTTGCCAGATGGGCGTCTTCGCCGCTGAGCGGCTCCAGCCGCGCCGGAGCGGAGGACGCCTGAGCTTCACCCGGTGGGGAATGAACGAATGGTTCACCCTGACCTTCATCATGGGTGCCTTCTTCGTTGCCGGGCAGACGACTGAGTACTCCATGCTCGTTTCCGAGCATGTTTCACTCTCCTCCAATGCCTATGGCTCGGCGTTCTACATCACGACAGGCTTCCACGGCCTGCACGTTATCGGCGGCCTGGTTGCCTTCCTGCTCATCATCGGCCGCTCCTTCGCAGCGAAGAAGTTCGGCCACTTTGAGGCAACCTCAGCGATTGTCACCTCGTACTACTGGCACTTTGTCGACGTCGTGTGGATCGGCCTCTTCCTGGTCATCTACGTCCTCAGGTAGCCAAGAATTGACTCTTTTCGCACAAGAGGCAGATTTTCAAGAAGCGGCTCCCGGAGCCAACGCAGGATCGAAAAAAGGAACCACCACGTGAAGGCACTCTCGCAGAAGCGACGACACCCGCTGGCAGCAATTGCACTGCTGCTGATGGGCCTCTTGGTCACTGGTGGGCTGTACGCCGTTGCCACCACCGTCAACCAGGCCAAGGCCGACACCACAAGCTTCAACGCAAGCGACGTAGGGGAAGGCGGAAAGCTCTTTGCCGCCAACTGCGCCACCTGCCACGGCATGGGTGCCAGCGGCTCGCAGGCCGGACCGTCGCTTGTGGGCGTCGGCGCGGCCGCTGTTGACTTCCAGGTCGGCACCGGCCGCATGCCCATGCAGATGAACGGCCCGCAGGCCTACAAGAAGCCCGCCCAGTTCAACGAAACCCAGACCAAACAGCTGGCAGCGTATGTTGCCTCGCTCGGCCCGGGCCCGTCCATCCCCGAAGAGGGGCTCCTCGACGAAAAGGGCAACGCCGCCGCCGGCGGGGAGCTCTTCCGCACCAACTGCGCCATGTGCCACAACGCCGCAGCCGCCGGCGGGGCACTCACCCGGGGCAAGTTCGCCCCGGCCCTGGCGGATGTCTCCGGCAAGCACATCTACGAAGCAATGGTCACCGGCCCGCAGAACATGCCGGTCTTCAATGACGCCAACGTCTCCCCCGAGGGAAAGCGCGACATCATCACGTTCCTGAAGCAGATCGAAGCCAACGGTTCACCCGGCGGCGCTGATCTTGGTGCTTTGGGTCCCACATCCGAAGGTCTGTTTGTCTGGATCGCCGGCCTGGGCGTCATCATCGCCTTCACCATCTGGCTGACGTCCCGGACGTCCTGACAGACCCTGTTGCACCTGTAAGAATTTTCTGCAGACCCGTCAGCAGTTTGAATTGAAAGCTAACTCGGCGTATGTCGAGACGAGAGAGGGATGAGGCGAATTATGGGCAACCATAGTGACGGCAGTCCGAACCACTCGGGCACCGTAGCTACGGCTGGTCAGAATGAGGTGGAGAAGTTCCAGGATCCTGGAATTCCCCCGCATCGTTTGCGCCTGGCTGACACGGACCCGAGGGCCGCAAAGCGAGCAGAACGGCAGGTAGCCCTTCTTTTCGGGATTTCGGTCGTTGGCACCTTGATTTTCCTGGTGGCGTACTTCGCCATCGATCTTGGAGATGGCTCCTCGATCGCCACCATCCGGCTGCAGAACGCCCTGCTGGGCATCGGCACCGCCTTTGCCATGCTGGGCATCGGTACCGGCATCGTCCACTGGGCCAAGGCCCTCATGCCGGACCATGAGGTCTCGGAAGAGCGCCATGGGATCCGCACCGAGGAGGACCGCCTGGCCGCCGTCCGCATTGTCGATGACATTGTGGAGGAAACCGGCATCAAGCGCCGGCCGCTGATCCGCAACACCCTGCTGGGCGCCGTCGCGCTGGCTCCCCTGCCGGCGCTGGCCGTCTTCGGTGACCTCGGTCCCCGCCCGGACGACAAGCTGGCCCACACCATGTGGGCACCGGCGGGTGGCAAGCTCAAGCGGCTCACCCGCGACCCCGATGGCACCCCCATCAAGGCCACGGATGTCACCATCGGCTCGGCGTTCCACGTGATCCCGGAAGGCCTCAACGAGCTGCACGAAGGCAAGCTGAACGCAAAGGCGAAGGCCGTCGTCCTGCTCATGCGCCTGAACCCGGATTCCCTCAAGCCTTCCGCAGGCCGCGAGGACTGGAGCTACAACGGCATCGTTGCCTACTCCAAGATCTGCACCCACGTTGGTTGCCCTGTTGCCCTGTACGAGCAGCAGACCCACCACCTGCTGTGCCCGTGCCACCAGTCAACCTTCGACCTGACCCAGGAATGCAAGGTTATCTTCGGCCCGGCCAGCCGCCCCCTCCCCCAGCTGCCCATCGCAGTCGACGCAGAGGGCTACCTGGTCGCTACCAGCGACTTCCATGAACCTGTTGGACCGAGCTACTGGGAGCGTGATGAGCATGAGCGCACCGTCAACAGCTGAAGCCCCCGCTTTCGTCGCCAAGACTAAAGGCGGCAGCATCACCGACTTCGTCGACCAACGCGTCGGCGGATCCGGAATCCTCCGTGAATTCGGCCGCAAGGTCTTCCCGGACCACTGGTCATTCATGTTTGGCGAAGTGGCCCTGTACTCCTTCGTCATCCTGCTCATGTCAGGCACCTTCCTGACGTTCTTCTTCGATCCGTCCATGGTGGAAACCCACTATGCGGGCTCGTACACGCCGCTGAAGAACGTCGAAATGTCTGCCGCGTTCAACTCATCCCTGAACATCTCCTTCGATGTCCGTGGCGGGCTGTTCATGCGCCAGGTCCACCACTGGGCGGCGCTGCTGTTCGTGGCGTCCATCGGTGTTCACATGCTCCGCGTGTTCTTCACCGGTGCCTTCCGCAAACCCCGGGAAATGAACTGGGTAGTCGGCGGAGTCCTGCTGATCCTGGCCATGGCCGAAGGGTTCACCGGCTACTCGCTTCCCGATGACCTGCTGTCGGGCAACGGCCTGCGCATCATTGACGGTGTCATTAAGGCCATTCCGGTCATTGGAACGTATATTTCCTTCTTCCTCTTCGGCGGAGAGTTCCCCGGTACTGCCATCATTGGCCGCCTCTACATGCTGCACATCCTGCTGGTGCCGGCACTGATCCTGCTGATGATCGTGCTCCACCTGTTCATGGTGGTCGTGCACAAGCACACCCAGTACCCCGGCCCGGGACGCAACGACGGCAACGTCGTCGGCTACCCGCTCGGCCCGGTGTACGCGGCCAAGGCCGGCGGCTTCTTCTTCATCGTCTTCGGCGTGATTGCGCTCATGGCGGGCTTCTTCACGATCAACCCGATCTGGAACTACGGTCCCTACGACCCCTCCCCCGTTTCGGCAGGCACCCAGCCTGACTGGTACATCGGCTTCGTTGACGGTGCCTTGCGCCTGATGCCGGGTGTCATTGGAAACTTCCATTTCGAGTATGTGATCTTCGGACACGTGCTGACGCTGAACGTGCTGCTGCCGGCGCTCGTACCGGCAGGCATCATCTTCACCGTGCTGTTCACCTACCCGTGGATCGAACGGTGGATCACCAAGGACAACCGAGAGCACCACGTGCTGGACCGTCCGCGTAACGCGCCGACCCGTACCGCGATCGGCGTGGCCGGCTTCACCTGGTACTGCGTCATGTGGGCCGCCGCCAGCTCGGACCTTATCGCCACGAATTTCCACGTGTCCCTGAACGATGTGACCTACTGGCTCCGTGCACTGTTCTTCATCGGCCCGGTCATCGCCTTCTTCGTGACGAAGCGCGTTGCCCTGGCCCTGCAGCGCAAGGACCGTGAGATCGCCCTCCACGGCCGTGAAACCGGCCGCATCGTGCGCCTGCCGCATGGTGAGTTCATCGAGGTCCACGCCCCGCTGAGCGAGTACAAGCGCTACAAGCTGGTCGGTTTTGAATCCCCGGCTCCGCTGCCCGCGGTTCCCAACGAGCACGGGATCGTGGACCGCAAGGAGAAGCGCCGAGCGATGCTTTCCCGGTTGTTCTTCGAGGACCGGGTAGCCCCGGCAACCCCGGCCGAGCTCGAGGCGGCCCACGGCCACCACGAGGCCATTGAGTCGGCAGAGGCCCAGAAGACCCTCAGCCACTAGCAGCCCCACAGCGGTTAACGCAGAAGACCCGGCCCCCTTGGGACCGGGTCTTCCGCGTTCCGCCCGCGTCGCTCATTTACGGGCGGTACCCCGAAGCGTAGTTGCGGGTCGGCCGGACGCCGGGACGCTGCAGCGGCACCCAGAGCTTGTAGCGGTCGGCGCGGTAATAGGACACCGAGTAGTCAACCATCGCCCTGGCGACAAAGGCGTGCCGCTGGATCTTCAGGAGCGGCGAGCCGATCTCGACGTTGAGCAGCCGTGACGTCGACGGTGACGCCGCCGTCGCCTCGATCATGTCCTCGCCCCACTCCATCACCAGCCCATAGCGTTCGCTGAGCACGTTGTAGAGCGAGGTGGGCGGCTCGCCGTCGAGCAGGCCGGGCACGCGGTGGGCTGGGATGAAGTTCTCGTCCACGCTCATCGGCTCATTGTCGGCCAGCAGCAGGCGCCGGAACCGCACGAGGGGCGTCCCCTCTTCCAGCTGGAGTTCGCGGGCCAGGAACGGGCTGGCCGCAATCTGTTCGAAGCTGAGGACCCTTGCCGCCGGGACCATGCCGCGGCGCTGCATCTCTTCGCTGTAGGAGGTCAGTTTGACCTGGAGATCCAGCTTCGGCTTCCGGACAAAGGTGCCGAGGCCGACGACCCGTTCGATGACCTCCTCCCCCACGAGGGCGTCGATCGCCTGGCGGACGGTCATCCGGGCGAGCCCGAACCGCTCCGCCAGGTCCCGCTCGGACGGCAGCGCCGATCCGGGCGGGCACGAACTCGCAATGTGGGCCCGGAGGATTTCCCGCAGCTGGACATAGATCGGTGTGCCGCTGTGCCGGTCGATCTCACCGGCCATCCGCGAGGCATTAGAACCCATGATCCTGCCTCCTGTATTCGTTCATACACCAAGGGTAGGGTAATCCGGAGCAGGTCTAGACCACCGGGGCGTCTTGGTTCGCCCGGCACTTCGCCCGCGGCTAGGCTTTACCCCAGGTACGACGGCGGGCAGAGCCGCCGGAAGATCCGCGAGATCAAAGCTGAGAGCAAAGGAGCCCCGTTGCCAGTTCGGAAGGCAATCGTCAAGGCGGCCGTTGGCCTGCATGCACGGCCGGCGGCGGCGTTTGTGCGGGCTGTCACCGGCACGGGGCTGCCGGTCACCATCAGCAAGGAAGGCAGGCGCGGGGTCGATGCCCGCTCCCTGCTGGAAGTCATGACCGAGGACTTCCACTGCGGCTGCGAAGTGGAACTGGCGGTGGCAGCGGACGCAATACCGGCCCGCTACAGCCTCCCGGATGCCGAAAAGGCCCTCGACCTCCTCTGCTCCCTGCTGGAGTCAGCGCAGGTCCGCTAGGAAGCACCCGGCGGTTCCGCGGCACGCGCCGGACCGGATACGGCCGGCCAGCCGTGCCCAGGCACGACGAACGACGGCGGGCCCCACCATCTTGGTGGGGCCCGCCGTCGTTCACGCAATCAGTCTTGCGCTGTTTCCTGCCGGAACCTAGTGCGCGTGGTCACCACGGCTGTACTCGTAGACCCAGCCCACGAGTGCGACGACCGCGAGGCCGCCGGCGATGAACACAATCCAGAATCCGATGGCCATGCCGAGGAATCCGGTGGCGCAGGACAGGCCCAGGACCAGGGGCCACCAGCTCCACGGGCTGAAGTGGCCCTGCTCGCCGGCGCCTTCGTGGATCTCGGCGTCAGGCCGGTCCTCGGGACGCATGCCGACGCGCTTGCCGGTGAAGCCAAGGTAGGCACCGATCATGCCGACGAGGGCGCCCACCAGCAGGAGGCCCAGGGTGCCCACCCACTCGTTCCAGTGGTTCAGGAATCCGTATACCGCCGCGACGGGGATGAAGAAGAAGACTCCGGCTCCAAAAATCCATGATTCGATTCTCATTTGGCGGTGTCCTTCTGGTCGGCGTTACCGAGCACCGCTGCCGCGGGGGCCGGAGACTCAACGGTGTGCGCTTGGGAAAGCTCCGGGTGGTGCAGGTCCAGGGCGGGGCGTTCGGAACGGATGCGCGGCAGTGAGGTGAAGTTGTGGCGCGGCGGCGGGCAGGACGTGGCCCACTCGAGCGAGGCGCCGAAGCCCCACGGGTCATCGACTTCCACCCGTTCGTTGCTGCGCCAGGTGATGTACACGTTCCAGAAGAACGGGATCATCGACGCGCCCAGCAGGAAGGAACCGTAGGTGGAGAACTGGTTCATCCAGGTGAAGTTGTCCTGCGGCAGGTAGTCCGCGTAGCGGCGGGGCATGCCCTCGACGCCGAGCCAGTGCTGGATCAGGAACGTGGCGTGGAAGCCCAGGAACAGCATCCAGAAGTGGATCTTGCCGAGCCGCTCGTTGAGCATCTTGCCGGTCCACTTGGGCCACCAGAAGTAGAAGCCCGCGAACATCGCGAACACCACGGTGCCGAAGACCACGTAGTGGAAGTGCGCCACCACGAAGTAGGAGTCCGACACGTGGAAGTCCAGCGGCGGTGAGGCCAGGATGATGCCGGTCAGGCCGCCGAAGAGGAACGTGGCCAGGAAGCCGATGCTCCACAGCATGGGGGTCTCGAAGGTGATCGAGCCCCGCCACATGGTGCCGATCCAGTTGAAGAACTTCACGCCCGTGGGCACGGCGATCAGCATGGTCATGAAGGAGAAGAACGGCAGCAGGACCGAGCCGGTGACGTACATGTGGTGGGCCCACACGGTGACGGACAGCGCGGCGATGGCGATCGTGGCGTAGACCAGGCCCTTGTAGCCGAAGATCGGCTTGCGGCTGAAGACCGGGAAGATCTCGGACACGATGCCGAAGAACGGCAGGGCGATGATGTAGACCTCGGGGTGGCCGAAGAACCAGAACAGGTGCTGCCAGAGGACGGCGCCGCCGTTTTCCGGATCGAAGATGTGCGCGCCGAAGCGGCGGTCCGCGCCGAGGGCGAACAGCGCCGCGGCCAGCGGCGGGAACGCCATCAGGACCAGGATGGACGTGACCAGCGCGTTCCAGGTGAAGATCGGCATGCGCCACATGGTCATGCCCGGGGCGCGCATGCAGATGATCGTGGTGATGAAGTTGACCGCGCCGAGGATGGTGCCGAAGCCGGAGAGCGCCAGGCCGAAGACCCACAGGTCCCCGCCGATCCCGGGGCTGAACGTCGTGTTGGACAGCGGCGCATAGGCGAACCAGCCGAACGACGCCGCGCCCTGCGGGGTGATGAACCCGGACACGGCGATGGTGGAGCCGAAGAGGAAGAACCAGAAGGCCAGTGCGTTCAGCCGCGGGAAGGCGACGTCGGGTGCACCGATCTGCAGCGGCATGATGACGTTGGTGAAGCCGGCGAACAGCGGCGTCGCGAACATCAGCAGCATGACGGTGCCGTGCATGGTGAACAGCTGGTTGTACTGTTCCTTGGTCTGCAGGATCTGCATGCCGGGCTCAAACAGCTCGGCACGGATCAGCAGCGCCATGATGCCGCCGAAGCAGAAGAACACGAAGGACGCGATCAGGTACATGTACCCGATGGTCTTGTGGTCGGTCGAGGTGATCCAGTTGACGACGATGCGTCCCTTGGATTTGGGCACTACGGGAGCCTCAAGGATCCCGGTGGGCTGGGTGTAGGTGGTTGCCACGTCGCTTCCCTTACTTCGTTGCGTTCAGGTTCGGGTTGCGGTCGTACTCTGCGCCGAGCAGGCCGGTGTTGCCGTCCTGGCGCAGCTTGTCCAGGTGCGCTGCGAACTCCGGTTCGGAGACAACCTTGACGCGGAACAGCATTTCGGAGTGGTATTCGCCGCAGAGTTCGGCGCACTTGCCGTCGTAGGTGCCCTCCTTGGTGGGGGTGAACCTGATGTAGTTGGTCTTGCCCGGGATCATGTCCCGCTTCTGCAGGAAGGCAGGAACCCAGAAGGAGTGGATCACGTCGCGGGAGTTGAGCTCCACGTCGACGGACTTGTTCACCGGCAGGTAGAGCGTGGGCAGCTTTTCCTTGTCGATCTCTGCACCGGTGAGGTGCGCCTGGACGCCGGCTTCGTGCACATCGCCGGTGACGACGTCACCCTTCTTGTAGTTGAAGTCCCATGCCCACTGCTTGCCGCGGACGTCAACGACGACGTCGGCCGGCTTGGAGCGGTCATCGATCGCCTGCTGGTCGCGGTCGGTGAAATAGAAGAACACCAGGACCATGAACACCGGGATCGTGAGGTAGAAGACCTCAAGGGGCAGGTTGAAGCTGTTCTGGCGGGGGAACCCTACGGTTCCCTTGCGCCGCCGGTAAGCGACGATGCACCAGATCATCAGGCCCCACGTAATGATGCCGACGACCAGCGCGGCTATCCATGAGTTGACCCAGAGGTCCATGATGCGGTCGGTGTGATTGGTGGTGCCACGCTCGGTGGGCAACCAGCCTCTCTCTACCTCTGGTGAACATCCAGTCAAAGCCAACGCGCCGGCAAGTGCCAAGCCAGTGATCGTAGTGATCTGTTTGCGTCGGCTGCCGGTTCGGTTCTGCGAACTCACAGACGGCCCTTCCTACTTGTTGCTGTCGCCCGGCCCGCCGGTGGCGGTCCGGGCACACGAAAAGTTTTACTACTCGGTGTAGAGCTTACCGCTCCCCCGGAGTTTTCGCCCACATGTCCGCCCGTGCGTCGGGACCTTTTTAACTGGCCTGCTCGTTGACGATTCCGCGGCACTGAGGCCGGGCAGTTTGCCCGGCCTCAGTGGAAGGAATACTAGTGGAAGGAATCACCGCAGGCGCAGGATCCGCCGGCGTTCGGATTGTCAATCGTGAAGCCCTGCTTGGAGATGGTGTCCTCGAAGTCGATGCTGGCACCGCTGAGGTACGGGACGCTCATCTTGTCGACGACGACTTCCACGCCGTCGTAGTCGCGCACAGCGTCCCCGTCGAGAATCCGCTCGTCGAAGTAGAGCTGGTAGATCAGGCCGGAGCAACCGCCCGGCTGCACGGCAACGCGGAGGCGCAGATCGGTGCGGCCCTCCTGCTCCAGGAGGCTGCGGACCTTGCCGGCTGCGACGTCGGTCAGCTTGACCTCGTGGGTGGCCAGCTCCTCGGCCGCCGTGGCGGTGGTGTCGGCGCTGTTTTCATTGGTTGTAGTGCTCATGGCCTACCTTCTGACGACGGTTGTGGCGGCCCCGTTTTCACGGTGCGCGACCCTGCTGATGCGGTATGGGCTATTACTACATGCTACGTCGATCAGCCCTGTAGCTCTAACTCCTGACGTAACCGCCGGAGCGGGCCGGATGTTCCCCGGGAACACCCGTCCCGCCGGTCAGGCCAGCCCTTCCGCGTTCAGCCGGGCCAGCAGGAGCGCTTCGGCGATGATCGCGTTCCGGAAGTCTCCCAGGTGGAGAGATTCGTTCGCGCTGTGCGCACGCGAATCGGGATCCTCCACCCCGGTGACCAGGATCTGCACCTCCGGGTACACCTCGGTGAGGTCGGCAATGAAGGGAATCGAGCCGCCGATCCCCATTTCGACGGCCGGCACGCCCCAGGCCTCCCCCAGCGCCCACAGGGCAAAGCCGGCCGCCTTCGAAGCGGTGTCGGTGCGGAACGGGTTGCCGCTCTCCCCCGGGGTGAAGACGACCCGGGCGCCAAACGGCGCGTTGGCTTCGACATGCTTCCGGACGGCATCCATCGCGGCCGCCGGGTCCTGCCCGGGGGCGAGCCGCAGGCTGAACTTGGCCCGCGCCCGCGGCAGCAGCGTGTTGGCGGCGGCGTCCACCGCGGGGGCGTCGAAGCCGATGATGGAGAGCGCCGGCTTGGTCCACAGGCGCGAGGCGATGGTCCCGGTGCCGGCGAGCCGCACGCCGTCGAGCACGGAGGCGTCGGCGCGGTATTCCGCTTCCGTCAGGTCCACGCTCACGTCATCGCGGCTGAGCAGCCCAGCGATCGCGACGCTGCCGTCGGCGTCGTGCAGCGTGGCTATGAGGCGGGCGAGCAGGGTCGGGGCGTCCAGCACGGGCCCGCCGAACATGCCGGAGTGGACCGCGTGGTCCAGGACCTGGACCTCGATCGTGCCGTCCACCAGGCCGCGCAGGCTGGTGGTCAGGGCCGGGACGCCGACCTTCCAGTTGCTGGAGTCGGCCACCACGATCACATCCGCGCGCAGCAGTTCACGGTGGGTCTCCAGGAAGGACCTGAACGTCGGTGAGCCGGCCTCCTCCTCGCCTTCGAAGAAGAAGGTCACGCCGAGGCCCAGATCGTCGCCCAGGACCCGGGTCACCGCCGAGTACGCCGCGATGTGGGCCAGGATTCCGGCCTTGTCATCCGCCGTACCGCGGCCGAAAAGCCGCCCGTCGCGTTCGACGGCGGTGAACGGCTCCGTTTCCCACAGCGCCGGATCGCCCGTGGGCTGGACGTCGTGGTGGGCGTAGAGCAGGATGGTGGGTTTGCCCTCGGCGGCAGGCCGGCGGGCGACGACGGCGGGGCCGCCGGGGGTGCCGTCTTCCTTGTCGCAGCGCAGGATGCGGACATCGTCGAAGCCGCCGGCACGCACCAGCCCGGCAACGGCGTCGGCGCTGGCGCTCAGCGGGGCGGGATCGAAGCTGGGCCAGGCGATGCCCGGAATGGCAACGAGTTCCTTTAACTGCCCGACCGTTGCGTCAAACGATTCGGTCACGGCCTGCCGGAGGGCCTCGGCGTCGAAGTTCCCGGCGCGGGCGGTGGCGGTCTGCGGGTTCCCCGCGGGTGTTGAAGTCATGGCCAAAACACTACCCGTGTCCCCCATCACCACCAACGGCGCCCCGGGCGCTGTGGGCCGGGTCTCGCGGCCGTATGCGCGGGGTATTCTTTAGGGGTGTTTGGACGTAAAAAGGAAGCGCCTTCGGCGCATGACGTAATTGACCAGCAGGCGGCCGAGGCCACGGCCCGGGACGCCGCCATAGGCAAGGGCGCGCCCACGCCCAAGCGCAGTGCGCAGGTGGCCGCGCGCAAGCGGCCGCTCGTGCCGGAGGACCGCAAGGCTTCCAAGGCCGCCGAACGCGCGGCCGTGCAGGAGCAGCGGCTCAAGATGCGGCAGGCGATGGACACGGGGGACGACAAGTTCCTGCCGCTGCGGGACAAGGGCCCGCAGAAACGCTTTGCGCGTGATTATGTCGACGCCCGCTTCAGCCTCGGTGAGTACCTCATGTTCGGCGCCCTGGTCTTCGTCGTCATCTCGCTCCTCGTGCCGGCCTCCAGCGAACAGATGATCTACGTCCTCGGCGGTTTCTGGGTGATGTTCCTGGCCGTCTTCGTGGATGTCTTCATCCTTTCCCGCAAGCTCAAGAAGCGTCTGGCCGAGAAGTTCAGCGACGTCGAGCGCGGCACCGTCTGGTACGGCTCCATGCGTTCGCTGCAGTTCCGCCGCCTTCGCCTGCCCAAGCCCCAGGTCAAGCGTGGAGAGTTCCCCGCCTGATCGGACCGCAAGTATGGAGAAGCCCCCGGCAGCACGCTGCCGGGGGCTTCTCCATACCCGTTTGCGTGGCCGTTTTTGCCTAATGGTCATTTTCGTTGACTCGTTGGGGGTTTAGGTTTAGGCGGGGCCAGGACCTCTCCGCGCCGGGAGGTCACCGCCCATTCGTCGCGCCCGCCACCGGACATAGCCGTCCATCCGCCGGCCCCGGCGCGGGGCATGTCCCTGAGCCCTGCCACCCCGCCGGCTGGACCTGACCCCCCGGCGAACTAACGAAAATGCCTACTGGCCGTCTTGCCTCGCGGCGGCCGGGCGCTTCGCCAGTTCCCGGTTGATGCGCGCGGCCCAGAAAGGGCCCTCGTACAGGAAGGCCGTGTACCCCTGCACCAGGGTGGCGCCGGCGTCGAGCCGTTCCTGGACGTCCTGCGCCGACTCGACACCGCCGACCGAGACCAGGCTCAGCTCGCCGCCTGTTACCGCCTTGAGCCGGGCCAGCACCTCGAGGGAGCGCTTCTTCAGCGGCGCCCCGGACAGCCCGCCGGCCCCGCAGGCTTCGACGTTGTCCGGACCGGAGGCGAGCCCGGTGCGGGAAATGGTGGTGTTGGTGGCGATGATGCCGTCCAGCTTCAGCTCCAGCGCCAGGCGCGCAACGTCGTCGATGTCCTCATTGCTCAGATCCGGCGCGATCTTGACCAGCAGCGGCACGTGGCGGCCGGCGGCCTTGTCCGCTTCCTGCCCCACGGCCGCCAGCAGCGGGCGGAGCGTCTGGACGTCCTGCAGCAGCCGGAGCCCGGGGGTGTTCGGCGAGCTGACGTTGACCACGAGGTAGTCCGCGGCGGGCGCCAGGCTCCGGGCGCTGGTCAGGTAATCGGCGGCGGCATCTTCGAGCTCCACGACCTTGCTCTTGCCGATGTTCACCCCGATCACGGGCCGGACGCCGGGATGGCGGCGCTGCAGGGCGGCCCGGGCGGATTTCAGGCGGGGAGCCACCGCGGCGGCGCCGTCGTTGTTGAAGCCCATCCGGTTGATGACGGCCCTGTCCTCGATGAGGCGGAAGAGCCGGGGTGCCGGGTTGCCGGGCTGGGCCTGTCCGGTGATGGTTCCTACTTCCACGTGGCCGAATCCCAGCTCGGCCAGGGCCTCGATGCCGTGCCCCTCCTTGTCGAAACCGGCCGCGAGCCCGAAGGGCGAGGGGAAGGTGAGCCCGAAGGCCTGCGTCTGCAGGGAGGCCGCCGGGGCCGTGAACTTCTGCAGCGCCCGTCCGGCGCCGCAGCTGTGGACGAGCCGGATGGCCTTGAAACCGATCCGGTGGGCGCGTTCGGCGTCCATCCATGAGAAGGCCAGCCGGAAGAAGGTGGGATATACGCGCATGGTCCTAGTTTTCCGGTTCGGACCCTTCAGACCAAACCCGCGCGCCGCAAGTCCCCGGGCGTCAGCAGGAAGCGGCGCTAGCATGAAGCCATGACCAGCGACAAGGGAGCAGCCGGCGCGCCGTCGGCACGTGGCCGGCGTGCGCCGGCGCCGGCCGCCGGGGAGCAGGCGGTGGAATGGCAGAATGACATCCTCGGCGAAGATTTTCAGGCCTGTACCTTCGGCGCCGCCGGTGCGGACGGCGTGGAGCGGACGGCGACCCTGGTCCGCCACGTCCCCGGGGCGCTTCGGGCACGCGAAGCAGCACAGGAAGCGCCAGACGAAAAACGCGACGAAGGACGCCGCAAGGAACGCAGCGAAGAACTCAGCGAAGAGCCGTACCGTGCCGCCGTCGGGCAGCCGAAACGGGCCGTGCTGTTCCTGCACGGCTGGAGCGACTATTTCTTCAACGCGGAGCTGGCGGCATTCTGGACCGGCAGCGGCTTCGACTTCTTCGCCCTGGACCTGCACAGCCACGGGCGGAGCCTGCGGCCGGGCACCCATGGCGGCTATGTGGCCGACCTGGACGACTACGACGCCGAGATTACGGCCGCGATCGGCATCATCGGATCGCTGGGTTGCGGCGGTTCGGCCCCGCCGCTCCTGACGCTGATGGGACACTCCACCGGCGGCCTCATTGCGGCGCTGTGGGCCAGCCGCCACGCGGGCCTGGCCGCGCAGCTGGTCCTGGACAGTCCGTGGCTGGAAATGCACGGCAGCCCTGCCGTCCGCCGCGCCGCCCGCACCATGGTGGAGCCGCTCGCCCGGTTCCGGCCCGAGTCAGTGATCCGGCTGCCCCCGCGCGGCTTCTACTGGCGGAGCATCAGCAGCGCGGCCGAGGGCGAATGGGCCCTGGATGACGCCTTCCGTCCGCCGCGCGCCTTTCCCGTCCGCGCCGGCTGGCTCAGCGCCGTGCTCAACGGCCAGGCCCGGGTGGCACGGGGCCTGAACATCGAGGTGCCCATCCTCGTGCTGATCTCCGGTGCCAGCGCCAACGGGATGTTCTGGAAGGAATCCATGCGCCGCACCGACGCGGTCCTGGATGTGAACACGATCGCCCTCCGCTCCCTCAGCCTGGGCCGCACCGTGACGCTGGAGAGGATCGACGGCGCCCTGCACGACGTGTTCCTGTCCGCGCCGCAGGTCCGCGCGGACGCGTACGC
Organism: Pseudarthrobacter albicanus; assembly: GCF_018224015.1. Lineage (GTDB taxonomy): Bacteria > Actinomycetota > Actinomycetes > Actinomycetales > Micrococcaceae > Arthrobacter > Arthrobacter albicanus. Next base: position 20,508 of record NZ_JAGPOT010000046.1, on the reverse strand, counting down.
CCGGCTGGCACGGTGGATCCGCGCCTATGTCCGCGACGACGGGGCGTGATGACCGCTCCCCGCCGGGGCCATCCGGCGCCGTCCCTTCCCACCACGCGGAGCCCGGTTTTTCCTCTGGTCGGCACGCAGGCCCGAAGGTATGGTCAGCATACTGACGACATTCGTACCTTGCGTCAGTTCCTCATCTGGTCGAAGGAGACACCGTGAGTACCAAGGTTGAAAAGCGCATTCTGGGGTGGCTCGTGAATTAGTGAAATATCCGACGCTCAGGCTGTTTAGCGGTGTCGGGCAACGACCGTTACCGTCCGGCGTCCGGGGACGGGGTAGGGCCAGTTCGGCCGCTGCGCGTCGGCTGTCCTTGGAGCCCGGACCTGAGGCTGGGGTGGTCTCTGGACCATTTTTCTGTCGGTGAGCCCACGCGTTGGGATGGCACGAGGCACACGGACTGTTTCCGGCTGGCACCGGCGGCATGGGAAAGTGTTGACTCGGCTATGCCGGCCGCCGTGCGGGTATCCTCTTCCGCGATCGGAATCGGGGGCATGCAGGCCGGCGGTCACGGGCCGCTGGAGGCCGGTGTCCGAGGTTTCAGAGGTTGCCGCGGCGGGGGCTTGGTGTTCAGTCCGGCTCGTGCGCCGAGCCGCCCGGATCGCCGAGGCGAAAGGCCTGCGCCTGCGCGTGGTGACCCGCAGCGACTCCACGTTACGCGGACACTTCCGCGCGGAACTGGCCGCCGCCTCGCGGGCGCTCGCGGACGCCGGAACACCCGTCGACGGCGTGGTCTTCGTCCCAGCCTTCCTCGAAGCCGGCCGCTACACCGCCGCCGACACCCAATGGGTGGCACACGGCCAGGTCCTGAGCCCGGCCGCGCAGACCGAATACGCCCGGGACCGGACCTTCGGCTACGACGAAACGGACCTCAAAGACTGGGTCCGGGCACGTCTTGGAACCCCTGGCGCCCCGGTGCACAGTGTCTCCCTGGCCGAAGTGCGCGGAAATGACGGCGTCCGGGCCGTCACCGCGAAGCTGGACCGGCTGACCGGAGGCGAGGTCCTCATCGCCAACGCGATGCACCCCACCGATCTCGAAGTGCTCATGCTCGCCATCCTCGCCGCCGAAGAGCACGGCCGACGCATTCTCATCCGCTCCGGGCCCTCCTTCGTCCGGCTCTGCGCGGGCCAAACCCTCCCTGATCCCGTCACCGACGACCAGATCTACCCCTCAGGACCCGGCGCCGAACACGGTCTGATCGTTGTCGGCTCCCACACCGGGCTGACCAACGCCCAACTTGCGGCCGCCCAGCAAACGACACGGCTCACCACCATCGAACTCGACGTCCGTGCAGTGGTCGACCCCGAGCCGGCCACCGCGAGGACCGAAATCCAACGCGCCACCCAAGCCGCCCTCAAAGCCCTCCCACACACAGATGTGCTCCTGCACACGAGCAGAACACTCATCGACCACGGGAGGGAAACCCCGCTGCTGACCAGCCGCGCCATCGCCGACGCACTCACCCGGACCGTGGCCGGGATAGTCAGCCAAACCCGGCCACGGTTTCTGGTGGCAAAGGGCGGCATCACCTCCAGCGACCTGGCCACCCACGCGCTCGGCGTCCGGAAGGCGATCGTCACCGGACAGATGCTGCCGGGACAGATCCCCCTCTGGACGCTGAGCGACGGCGCCCGCCCCGGACTGCCATACGTGGTCTTCCCGGGAAACGTCGGCGGCGAAACAGCCCTCGCACAGGTACTGACAAGGCTCGGCGTTCCGAACACATAATTTTGCAGAAACCCGCTGGCGGATGCCGGGGCGGAATGCCTGCGGCCATCACAATCCGGGACTCCACGGCCGCCCAACACCCGTCGCGGCCGCCGCCGGACCGGAGAGCACCACAAGTTCCCTCACAGAATTCGTCGCATCGGCGACGAATGATAAAACGAAGTCTGGAGTATCCAATGGCAGTTTCGGTACCTTTCGATGAGCAGTACCTCGAGGACCTTATGGAGGGCGCGGGCATTGATGCCCTGCTCGCCACGACAAAACACAACGTGCAGCATCTGCTGGGCGGGTACCGGTTCTTCTTCTTCGCGCATGCTGACGCCACCGGGGTCAGCCGCTACCTTCCTGCCGTCGGAATCGTGCGGGGCAAACTCGATGACTCCTTCTACATCGGAGCAGGTAACGAGGACTGGGGAACCGCGGGCGGAGCAATCTGGGTATCCGACATCCAGAACATCAGCTGGACCAGTATCGACACAGCCCGGGCCGCGGCGGAGGCCCTGGCGAAGCGCGGGCTCGCCCGCGCCACTATTGGAGTTGAGAAGTCATTCATCCCCGCGGACGCCCTCGACACCCTCCGCGAGCTCCTTCCCGAAGCGACATTCGTGGAGGTCCATCCGGTTCTGGAATCCCTTCGCGGGGTGAAGTCCGAAAGAGAGCTTGAACTGGTTCGCATCGCGTCCCATGGCATCATCGATTCAATGCAGGCCTCATTCGGCCTGGTCCAACCCGGAATGACCAAACACGACATCGCCGAGATCTTCCGCCTCGAGCAGACCAAGAGAGGCCTGTTCTACGAATACGCCCTGGTGACGCTCGGCGGAGGATCCATGAACCGGTCTCCGTCCTCCGATGTGTGGCGCTCCGGCACCAGCTTGTCGATCGATTCCGGGGGCATGTACGAGGGATACATCGGCGATCTGTCCCGGATGGCAATCGACACCGAGCCCACCGCACGAATGACCGATCTGCTGGCGCAGATCGAAATCGTGCAGCAGGAGGCGCGGACCGCTGTCGCTGCAGGCAAACGCGGCGGCGATATCTTCGTCACAGCACTCGACACGATCTCGAAGCTGCCTGATGGCGCCAACATGAAATTCGTGGCACATGGAATGGGCCTGATCACCCACGAAGTTCCCCGGCTGACATCAACCGGACCCGTTCCCTATTTCGGGGCGCACGCGAATGATCCGTTGAAGTCCGGCATGGTCCTCTCCATCGAGTCGTGGTTCGAGGACCACGACTCCGGATTCATCAAGCTCGAGGACACATTGATCGTGACCGACGACGGCTGGGAAGCCCCCGGCGACTCCGCACGCGGGTGGAACCGCACCGGCACAAGCCTCTAACCCACCGGCGGGTCCGTCCGGCACACGTCGGACGGACCCGCCGTTTGCCGGGGAACAGTATGGGGCCAGGTGGCGGGAACTCGTCGGAGCTCCCGAAGAATTCCGTAGAGGCTGCCCCGGCTTCATTCTGGGGTTGTGAAGCGAAAACATCAGCCCCCTGTGCCTGGGCTCCGCAGGCTCAGGACTGGTTCTTGTGTCGACCGTTTTGACACGCCTGTGTTGCCGCGCTCAGGACTGTGAGAGGGACGCTGAAGACGGTGACGGGACCATCCCGCCGCTGGGCGGCAGCCCGGGACAGCACTGGGCAATCTGACGGCACTGACCGTTCCGGCGGGGCCATCGACTACGCGGACGGGCTCCCCGCCGCGGGAGCGGCGTCGACGGCCCCGCCGTAGCGGCGGTCCCGCTGGGCATAGATCTCGACGGCGTCCCAGAGCGTGCGCCGGTCCACATCGGGCCAGAGGGTGTCCATGAAGACGAACTCGGCGTAGGCGGACTGCCAGAGCATGAAATTGGAGAGCCGCTGTTCCCCGGAGCTGCGCAGGAAGAGGTCGACATCCGGAAGATCGGGTTCGTCGAGGTACTTCTGGATGGTCTTCTCGGTGATGGATCCCGGCTTGATCCGCCCGGCGGCGACCTCTTCCGCGATGGCGGACACGGCGTCGGCGATCTCGGCCCGGCCGCCGTAGTTGACGCACATGTTCAGGGTGCAGGTGCTGTTGCCGCGGGTGAAGTCCTCGGCTTCCTCCAGCTCGCGGATGACGGAGCCCCACAGCTTCGGCCGCCGGCCGGACCAGCGGATGCGGACCCCCCACTCATCCAGCTGGTTCCGCTGGCGGCGCAGCACGTCCTTGTTGAAACCCATCAGGAAGCGGACCTCCTCGGGGGAACGGCGCCAGTTTTCGGTGGAAAACGCGTAGACGCTCACGTGCTCGATGCCGAGCTCGATGGCGCCGGCCATCACATCCAGCAGGGCCGGTTCCCCGGCCCTGTGCCCTTCAATCCGCGGCAGTCCGCGCTGGTTCGCCCACCGCCCGTTGCCGTCCATGACGATCGCGACATGCCGCGGAATGAACTGCGCCGGGATGGCCGGCGGCACGGCACCGGAGGGGTGCGGATACGGCCTCAGCACCGGCGTACTGCGCGGCCCGGCGGCGCCCGTCCCGCTTCGGATCTTGCTTTGCCCGGTTTTCGCCTGGGTCTTCCCCAGGCCTCTTCCCAATGCCACGGTCAGGTTCGCTCCACATGTTTGAGGGACTTCAGCACCCGTTCCAGGTGCCATTGCAGGTAGCTCGCCACGAGCCCGGCCGCTTCGCGCCGGTGGACCGGCAGGGACGCGTCCGCCGTCGTCCAGTTTCCCGTCAGCAGCGCGCCGAGCAGGACGACAGTCTCCGCGGCGGGGGCCGGGGAACCCGGCGGCCGGCACTCGTGGCACACCATGCCGCCGAGGGGTGCCGAGAAGGCGGTGTGCGGGCCCCGCGCGCCGCAGCGGGCACAGTCGGTGAAGCTGGGGGCCCAGCCGCCGGTGGACAAGGCGCGGAGCAGGTAGGAATCGAGGATGAGCTCGGGGGTGTGCTCCCTGCGGCTCAGCGAGGCCAGGGCGCCCACGAGCAGGTGGTACTGGGCCGTTCCGGATTCGCCGTCGACGTCGGTGAGCTTCTCGGCGGTCTCCGTCATGGCTGCGGCCACGGTGTAGCTGCCGTAGTCCGCGGCGATGCTGCCGCCGTAGGCGCCCTTGGCGACAGCCTGGGTGACGATGTCCAAAGTGCGTCCGGAGACCAACTGGAGGTCAGCGACCATGAAGGGCTCGAGCCGGGCGCCGAAGCGGCTGCTGGTGCGGCGGACCCCCTTGGCCACCGCCCGGACCTGGCCATGGTGCTTGGTCAGCAGGGTGATGATGCGGTCCGCCTCACCCAGCTTGTGGGTGCGCAGCACGACGGCGTCGTCACGGTAGGCGCGCGATGCAAAGGAAGAAGGTTGGGCCACGGTTAATCTTCGCACTGTCTGCGGGTAAACACTGTCATACGGCAAACACCGTCTTCGGTACAGCGCAGTCTTCGGGACAGCACCGCCTTCGGGAAAACCCCGTGTTCGGCACAGCACCCTCTTGGGGACAGCACCGCGCCGCCGGATGTTCCGGCGGCGCGGTGCGGAGCAGCCGCCAAAGGCTTAGGCGCGGGCGTCCCGGATGACCCGGTTTACGGCCGAGATGACGGCCTTGAGCGAGGCCATGCTGGTGTTGGCGTCGATCCCGACGCCCCACAGGACCCGCTCCCCCACGGCGGCTTCAACGTAGGCCGCGGCGAGGGCGCTGCCGCCCTCGGACAGCGCATGTTCGCTGTAGTCCAGCACGCGGACGTCGACGCCGTCTTCGCGCAGGATGCTCAGCAGCGCAGCGATCGGGCCGTTGCCGGTGCCGGTCCGCCGGACCTGGGCGCCGTCGACCTTCAGCGCGGCGGTCAGCGTCATCATGCCGTCCTCGTCGGACTCGGTGCTGACCGAGCCGAGCGCGTAGTGGCCCCACTGCTGGTGGGCCGAGCCGGAGGGCAGGTACTCGTCCTGGAAGACCTGCCAGAGCTGGCCGCCGCTGACTTCGCCGCCGACGGCGTCCGTCTGCTTCTGGATGACGCCGGAGAACTCGATCTGCGCCCGGCGCGGCAGGTCCAGGTTGTGTTCGTTCTTGAGCAGATAGGCGACGCCGCCCTTGCCGGACTGGGAATTGACGCGGATGACGGCTTCGTAGCTGCGGCCGAGGTCCTTCGGGTCAATGGGCAGGTACGGGACCTGCCAGAGGTAGTCGGAGACGTCCTTGCCGGCGGCCGCGGCGTCCTTCTCCAAAGCTTCCAGGCCCTTCTTGATGGCGTCCTGGTGGGAGCCGGAGAACGCGGTGAAGACGAGGTCTCCGCCGTAGGGGGCGCGCTCGGCGACGGGCAGCTGGTTGCAGTACTCCACGGTGCGGCGGATTTCGTCGATATCGGAGAAGTCGATCATCGGGTCGACGCCCTGGACGAACATGTTCAGGCCCAGGGTGACCAGGTCGACGTTGCCGGTCCGCTCGCCGTTGCCGAACAGGCAGCCTTCGATCCGGTCCGCGCCGGCCAGGTAGCCGAGCTCGGCGGCGGCGACGCCGGTGCCGCGGTCATTGTGCGGGTGCAGGGACAGGATGATGCCGTCACGGGGGTGCAGGTTGCGGCTCATCCACTCGATGGAGTCGGCATACACGTTCGGGGTGGCCATCTCGACGGTCGCGGGCAGGTTGATGATGACCTGGCTGTCGGCGGAGGCCTCAAACACGTCGGCGATCGCGTTGCAGATCCGGAGCGCGTAGTCCAGTTCGGTCCCGGTGAAGGATTCCGGCGAGTACTGATAGGTGATGTGCGTGTCCACGAGGGTCTCCTCGTACTTCTTGCACAGCCGGGCACCCTGCAGGGCGATGTCGAGGATGCCGTCCTCGTCCTGGTTGAACACGACGCGGCGCTGCAGGACCGACGTCGAGTTGTAGAGGTGCACGATGGCCTGCCTGGCGCCGACCAGGGACTCGTAGGTCCGCTCGATCAGGTGCTCCCGGGCCTGGGTCAGCACCTGGATGGTGACGTCGTCCGGGATGTGGCCGCCTTCGATCAGCTGCCGGACGAAGTCGAAGTCCGTCTGCGACGCGGAGGGGAAGCCGACCTCGATCTCCTTGTAGCCCATCCGTACCAGCAGCTGGAACATCTTCAGCTTGCGGGCCGGGCTCATCGGGTCGATCAGGGCCTGGTTGCCGTCACGCAGGTCCACGGCGCACCAGCGCGGTGCCTTGGTGATGACTTTGTCCGGCCACGTGCGGTCCGGCAGCTCCACCGTGATCAGGTCCTGGAACGGGACGTAACGGTGGACCGGCATTCCTGAGGGCTTTTGTGCGTTTCGCATTACTATCGGGGCCTTTTCTGTGATTCTTTGATGAAAGGGTGGCCGGGCAACACAAACTCCGCAGCGAGGGTGGGCCTTGCGCTAGATCGCGTCTGAGGCCTCGCCGCGGCAGCTAAGAAGAAGCAGTTCTGCGCGCACCTTTTTACAGTAACACGGGTGCGTAAGATGAAGGAGCCATACCACCGCTATGTCCATTATGCAGACCTGCCGCCGTTGCCAGCTTCGGTGCCGGGCTGCCTCTCAAAGGAGCATCTGTGCCACTTTCGGGGATCGACCTGTCCACTATCGACGCCGGCGTCCGGCCGCAGGATGACCTGTACCTGCACGTCAACGGCGGCTGGCTCAAGAGCACCACGATTCCCGATGACCGCCCCCTGGAGGGCACCTTCACCGCCTTGCGCGACGGCTCGGAGCTGGCCGTGAAGGCCATCATCGAGGAAGCGGCCGGCCGCGGCGGGGCAGCCACCGGCATCGAGCGGAAGATCGGGGACCTCTACAACAGCTTCATGGACGAAGCCGCGGTGGAGGCCAAAGGCCTGGAACCCCTCCGGGAACGGCTCGCCGGCGTGTTCGCCACGACCTCGGTCACGGAACTCATCGCGCTGGCCGGGCGCCTGTTCCGGGCCGACGTCCCGGGGCTCTTTTACATCTATCCCGCCCCGGACGCCGGCAACCCGGACCGGGTCCTGCTCTACACCGGCCAGGGCGGCCTGGGCCTGCCGGATGAGTCGTATTACCGGACGGAGAAGTTCGCGCCGATCATCCAGGCCTACCGCGGGCATGTGAAGACCATGCTCGGCCTGGCCGGGGTGGCCGATCCGGAGGGAGCCGCCGGCCGGGTCGTGGCGCTTGAGACGGCCCTGGCCTCGCACCACTGGGACAACGTCACGCTGCGCGATCCGCAGAAGACCTACAACCTCAAGTCCGCCGCGGAGGCCGCCGGGCTGTTTCCCCTCCTCGCGACCTGGTTCGACGCCGCCGGCATTGTCCCGGAGAAGCGCGGGGAACTGATCGTGAGCACGCCTGACTTCTTCGCCGGGGCGGCAGCGCTGCTGGACACGGAACCGTTGGCCGTCTGGCAGGAGTGGCTCGCCCTGCGGGTCGTCAGCGCCGCCGCGCCGTATCTGCCGGCGGCGTTCGTCGACGCGAATTTCGCCTTCTACGGGACCACCCTCAGCGGCACCCCGCGGAACAAGGACCGCTGGAAGCGGGGCGTCGGCGTCGTCGAGGCCGCCCTCGGTGAGGCCGTCGGGCAGATCTACGTGGCCCGGCACTTCCCGGAGACCCACAAGGCCCGCATGCAGTCCCTCGTGGCGAACCTGATCGCGGCGTACCGCGACTCCATTGCGGGCCTCGCATGGATGGGCGAGGAAACGAAGCTCGAGGCGCTCAAGAAGCTCGGGTCCTTCCGCGCGAAGATCGGCTACCCGGACCAGTGGATCGACTACTCGGCGGTGCAGATCGACCCGGCGGACCTGCTCGGCAACGTGGAGCGTGCCCACAGCGCCGACGTCGACCGCCACCTCGACGAGGTGGGCAAGCCCGTGGACCGTGAGAAGTGGCTCATGACCCCGCAGACCGTGAACGCGTACTACCATCCGCTGCTCAATGAGATCGTGTTCCCCGCCGCCATCCTCCAGCCGCCGTTCTTCACTGCCGACGCCGACGACGCCGTGAACTACGGCGGCATCGGCGCCGTGATCGGCCATGAGATCGGCCACGGCTTCGATGACCAGGGCTCGCAGTACGACGGCGACGGCCTGCTCCGGAACTGGTGGACCGAGGCTGACCGCACCGCGTTCGAGGCGTTGACCGCCCGGCTCGTCTCACAGTTCGATGCGCTCTCCCCCGGCGCCGCTCCGGGCCACCATGTCAACGGCAAGCTGACCCTGGGGGAGAACATCGGCGACCTGGGCGGCCTGACGATTGCCTACAAGGCGTACCTGATCAGCCTGGACGGGCAGGAGCCGGCCGTGCTGGACGGTTTCACGGGGGTCCAGCGGTTCTTCGCCTCCTGGGCGGCGGGCTGGCGGCAGGTCATCCGGGGTGAGGAAGCCATCCGCAGGCTCGCCACGGACCCGCACTCCCCCAACGAGTTCCGCACCAACGCGATCGCGAAGAACCTGGACGCGTTCCACGCGGCCTTCGGCGTCACCGGGCAGGACGGCATGTGGATGCCGCCCGGGGAGCGCGTCAGCATCTGGTAGGAGCTGCTGGGAAAACAGACAATACAGAAGGGCCGGCCATCGGGATTCACCCGATGGCCGGCCCTCCGCCGTTTGGGTCAGCGGGTGATCAGCGCCGGGTTGGCCTGCTGGCAGACCGTGTCCCCGGCCGTCTGGTTGACGATGTCGGACGGCAGCTGCACCGGGGCGGCGCCGGTGGTGGCTGCCGGGACCCCGCCGGCGAAATCAGTGCCCACGTAGACCTGGACGCCGGCGACCCCGGCCGCCGGAAGGACCTGGGCCGCAGGAACCCCGAGCAGGGCGGCAACGTCAGCGGCGACATCGGCAAACCCTGCGCCGTAGTAGACGGCCGTCGTCGCGACGGGCCGCGCGGTCAGCTGGCCGTGCTGGGTGAAGCCCCCGGCCGTGAGGGCCTGCAGGATTTCCTGGGTCCGCGCCGGGACGCCCGAGCCGTTGGCCACCGTGACGGGCTGCAGGGTCTTGTCATACGCCGGGGCGGCGGCGCTGGCGGTCGGCTCCGCGCTGGGGCTGGCGCCGGGTTCGGCGGAAGCGTCCGGCGCCGCCTTCGGGTCGGTCAGGTCGATGTTTTTGCGCATGGCCGCGAAGAGCTGCGAGGCGGCAGGCTCGGCCATCTGCAGCCGGTTGGGGTCGCTCTCGGCCGGGACGGTCGGCACCGCGACAAACGCGACCTTGCCGACGTCGATGTTCTTGAGCCGGTTGCCGACGGCCAGCAGCGTGGGGATGGACGCCAGGCCGTCGTCGATCGTGAGGTTCTTGGTGACCGCATCAGCGATCCCCAGCATCCTGGCCGGGTTGGACAAGGTCCCGTCGTCCTTGATCTTCCGGGTCAGCGAGGACAGGAAGCCCTGCTGCGCCTTGATCCGGCCCAGGTCCCCGCCGTCGCCGAAGGCGTGCCGGGTGCGGACGAACGACAGCGCCTGCTCCCCCTGGACGGTGGACGTGCCCTTCGGGAGCCGCAGCTTCGAATCCGGGTCGTACACGGCATCGCTGACGCAGACCTGCACGCCGCCCACGGCGTTGGAGAGCTCCTTGACCGCGTTGAAGTCGGCCATCATGAAGTGGTCGATTTCCAGGCCGGTGAGCTTGTTGACGGTGTCCACGGCGCAGCCGATGCCGGCCTCGGACATCGCCGCGTTGATCATGACGCCTTTCTGCGCCGGGTACTCCGTGTTGGTTTTCGGGTCCTTGCACTTCGGGATGTCCACCAGCAGGTCGCGGGGGAAGCTGACGACGTTGACGCGTTTGTTGTCGGCAGAGATGTCCAGCAGCATCATGACGTCGGAATGCCCGTAGCCGGTGGCGTCGTCGACGCTGCCGTATTGCGCGTTCTTCCCGTCGCGGGTGTCCGAGCCGAGGACCAGGATCTGCATGCGGTCCGTCGAATCGTTGACGGCACCCTCGGACTTGGTGCTGCCGGCTCCCAGCGACGCCGTGGTGAGGTTGCCCTGCAGCCGGACCGCCCAGTAGGCCCCGAATGCGATGACGCCCACCAGCAGGACGGAGACGACTGCGGTGCCGATTTTCAGCCAGCCGGGTGTCCGGCGGACGACCCCGAGGTGCCGGGCCGGGCCTACGGAAGGATCTTCCGTGTGCCGGGCAGCGGCGCCGGACCGAACCGGCGGGCCGGTTCCGTCTGCACGGTCTTCACGGGGTCGAGACACTTGTTGAGCCTTCCTTCACGAACGGGAGTCAGCCCATTTTAGTGTCCCCGTCTGGGAAAACACCGATGGACGCGACGATGGGAGCGGCGGGCGCCGGAAACCGCTCAGAAACCCAGCTTGACGAGCTGCTTCGGGTCCCGCTGCCAGTCCTTGGCGACCTTGACGTGCAGATCGAGGTAGATGCGGGTGCCCAGCAGCGCCTCGATGCCCTTCCGTGCGGTGGTGCCGACTTCACGGAGCCGGGCGCCGCCTTTGCCGATGATGATGGCCTTCTGGGAGGGCCGTTCGACGTACAGGTTGACCCGGACGTCCAGGAACGGGCTGTCCTCAGGGCGGCCTTCACGCGGCACGATCTCGTCGACGACGACTGCCAGGGAGTGCGGCAGCTCGTCGCGGACGCCTTCCAGGGCGGCTTCGCGGATGAGTTCGGCAACCATCACGGCCTCCGGCTCGTCGGTCAGGTGACCGTCCGGGTACAGCGGCGGCGACGGCGGCATGTAGCCGATCAGCACGTCCGCCACGGTTTCCACCTGGAAGCCGTCCGCCGCGGAGACCGGGACGATGTCCTTCCAGCCCTCCTCGCCCAGGACCGAACGGCCCAGCGCCGCCACGGCGAGCAGCTGCTCCGTGAGGGCCTGGCGGTCCACGAGGTCCGCCTTCGTCACGATCGCGATGACCGGCTTGTTTCCGACGGCGGCGAGCTGCGCGGCGATGAATTTGTCGCCGGGGCCGATCTTCTCGTTGGCCGGGAGGCAGAAGCCGATGGCGTCCACCTCGGAGAGGGTGTCGGCCACGAGATCATTGAGGCGCTTGCCCAGCAGCGTCCGGGGACGGTGCAGCCCCGGCGTATCCACCAGGATCAGCTGGGCGTCGTCCCGGTGCACGATCCCGCGGATGGTGTGCCGGGTCGTCTGCGGCTTGGCCGACGTGATGGCGACCTTCTTGCCGACGAGGGCGTTGGTGAGGGTGGATTTGCCCGCATTGGGCCGTCCCACCAACACCGAGAAACCGGCGCGGTAGCCGCCATAGGCCGCCTCGCCGTCGGACTTATTCTGCTTGCTCACGCGGTACTCCCTGTTGGATTGGTGCGGCCTCGTCGAGAAGGTCTTCAAGGTCAGTTTCATTCGGAACGGCGGCCTTGGCAACGGCCGCCGCAATGATGTGGCTGACGCGGTTCCGCCGCCCCTCCAGCCGGTCGGCCCGGAGGGTCAGCCCGTGGACGTCAACGGTGCTGCCGACGATCGGCACCCGGCCGAGCGCCTTGGCGAGCAGGCCGCCGACGGTGTCCACTTCGTCGTCGTCGAGCTCCAGGTCGAAGAGTTCGCCCAGGTCATCGATGCTCATCCGCGCACTGACGCGGTAGCTTCCGTCCCCCAGCGCCACGGCCTCGGCGCTTTCGGTGTCGTACTCGTCCACGATCTCGCCGACGATCTCCTCGATGAGGTCTTCGAGGGTGACCAGCCCGGCGGTTCCGCCGTATTCGTCGATCACGACCGCGACGTGCGTGGATTCCTTCTGCAGTTCGCGCAGCAGTTCACTGACCGGCTTGGAGTCCGGCACGTAGCGGACCTCGCGGGCCAGTTCGTCGACGACGGGCGGTTCCTGCCCGGGGCCCAGGCGGTGCAGCACGGCGGCGACGTCCTTGAGGTACACGATCCCGAGGACCTGGTCCGTGTCCTCGCCGATGACGGGGATCCGCGAATACCCTGAGCGCAGGAACAGCGACATCGCCCGGTGCAGGCTGGACCCGGAGTCGATGCAGAGGATGTCGGTCCGGGGCACCATGACCGAGCGGACCAGGGTGTCGCCGAAGTCGAAGACGGACTGGATCAGCTCGGCCTCGTTGTCCTCGATCACATCGGATTCGGTGGCACGGTCCACGAGTTCGCGGAATTCCTCTTCGCTGAAGAACGCCTCGCTGTCGGCCGGCGCGCCGGGCGCCACCGCGCTGCCCAGGGTGACCAGCCAGCCCGGGATAGGTCCCAGCACTCCACAGAGCCCATGGATCAGCGGGGCGCTGAAGCGGACCAGGGCGGCGGAGTGGACGCGGCCCAGCTGCCGCGGGGACACCCCCACGATCACGAAACCCACCAGCGCCATGATCCCGGTGGCCAGCAGCCCGGCGAGCCAGACGTTGTCCAGCACGCTGTGCAGCAGCACGGTCACCGCGACGGCGGAGGCCATCTCGAACCAGATCCGCCAGAACCGCAGGGCGCGCATATGGGCCATGGGCTGGGCCATGACGCGTTTCAGCGCGGTGCCGCGGCTGTGCAGGATTGCCTGCTCGGCATCGTGCCGGGGAAGGTAGTTGAAGGCGGACTCCGCCGCGGTCAGCAGGGCGGCAAAGCCGAGGAACACCAGCGCCATGCCGGCAAGGATCGGTGGGGTCACTGAATCGTCTCTGAAGGGGCTTCCTTGCCGGTGAAGGCGGCCAGGAGTTCACGCTGCAGCCCGAACATCTCTTCCTTCTCCTCCGGCTCGGCGTGGTCAAAGCCCAGCAGGTGCAGGATGCCGTGGGTGGTAAGCAGCAGCATCTCGTCCTGGGTGGAGTGTCCCGCGTCCTTCGCCTGGACCTGGGCCACCTGGGGGCAGATCGCGATGTCGCCGAGCATCCCCTGCGGGGTCGGTTTGTCCGGGGTGCCCGGGGTGAGCTCGTCCATCGGGACGGACAGCACGTCGGTGGCGCCGGGCTCATCCATGAGCTCCATATGCAGCTTCTCCATGGCCGGTTCGTCCACCAGCAGGATGGACAGCTCCGCCTGCGGGTGGATGAAGAGACGTTCGAAGATGAACCGGGACAGCGACACCAGCGCGGCTTCGTCGACGGCGATGCCGGACTCGTTGTTGACCTCGATGCTCACGCGCGCTCTCCCCGCTTGTCCCGGGCCACGGAGTGCTTGACCCGGTTTCTCTGGATTTCATCCCAGATGCCGTATGCATTGACGATGTCGCCCACCAGCCGGTGCCGGACGACGTCGGAGGCATCCAGCACCGAGAAGTTGATGTCTTCGATGCCCTGCAGGATCTCCTCGACGATCCGCAGTCCCGAGCGGGTGCCGAATGGGAGGTCCACCTGGGTGATGTCGCCGGTGACCACCATCTTGGAGCCGAAGCCCAGCCGGGTCAGGAACATCTTCATCTGTTCGGGCGTCGTGTTCTGCGCCTCGTCCAGGATGATGAAGGCATCGTTGAGTGTGCGTCCGCGCATATAGGCCAGCGGGGCGACTTCGATGGTGCCGGCGGCCATCAGGCGGGGGATCGACTCGGGGTCCATCATGTCGTGCAGGGCGTCGTAGAGCGGGCGCAGGTAGGGGTCGATCTTGTCGCTGAGGGTCCCCGGGAGGAAGCCGAGCCGCTCCCCGGCCTCGACGGCCGGCCGGGTCAGGATGATGCGGCTGACTTCCTTCTGCTGCAGGGCCTGCACGGCCTTGGCCATGGCCAGGTACGTCTTGCCGGTGCCGGCCGGGCCGATCCCGAAGATCACCGTGTTGGCGTCGATCGCGTCCACGTAGTTCTTCTGGTTCAGTGTCTTCGGGCGGATGGTCCTGCCCCGGGTGGAGAGGATGTTGGTGGTCAGGACTTCGACCGGGTTCTGCAGGGACTGGCTCCGGAGCAGCGACACGAGCTGCTGCAGCACGGCGGGGGTGATGACGGTGCCCCGTGCGACCAGGCCGCGCACCTCGTTGAGCAGGCGCATGATCCGCGGCACGTCGGCGGAGGACCCGCTGATCGAGAGCTCGTTGCCGCGGACATGGAAGTCGACGGCCGGGAACTGGTTTTCGATGAACCGCAAGGCCTCGTCATGGCTGCCGAGGGACTGGACCATCTGATCGGAGTCATCGAACAGGACCACCTCCGTCCGCAGCCCTGGTAGGGAGTGGGGAAATTCACCTGCGGCGCGCCCGCCGGCGCTGATCCGGGCCTTGCCGTTCGTTGCTTCAGTCATGATGTTGGCCCGCGGGCCTCTGGTCCCCTCCAGTTCGGAAATGGTCTGCCCCCTGGTCCGGTCCGACGGTGCTTGCCTTTTCGGTGCTTGCCTTTTCGGTGCTTGCCTTTTCGGTGCTTGCCTTTGCGTTCCGGGGTGCAGCGGGTCCTTCCATCTTACGCCAGCACGGCGTGCCGCCGTTTTAGGTATCAACTTCGTATCGGCCTCATATCGTTCCCGTTGCAGTTGGTCCGCCGGACGGAAAACACGGCCGCCGGTCCGCGCCCGTGTGCCATGCTGGAAATCGGCCGCCGCCGGGGCATCCCACGCAGGAACCCGGCCGTGGGCACGGCAGGAATCGCCCCAGGAAAGGACAGCGGCCATCAGGCAGCGTGGAGTTGGACGAACGGCAGCAGGCGCGCGTCGGGCCGTGCTGGGCCTCATCCTGCCCGCGGCCCTGTTGCTTTCCGGCTGCGTCGCCACTCCCCAGCCGGGTATCACGGACTCCGGCAGCCCCTCACAGTCCGTTTCCGGCGAGGTGCCCGCCGGCGCCCCGACCACCAGCGCGCCGCTGGAAACCACCCAGGCCGCCAACAAGGCCCCGGTCTACTGGATCGGCCGGAGCAACGACAGCGTGTTCCTCTACCGCGAGTTCCGTGATGTGCCGGAGCAGGACAACCCCGTCACCCGGGCCCTGAAGGTGATGATGTCCCAGAAGCCGCTGGATCCGGACTTCTTCACGCCGTGGCAGAACCCGAAGAAGCTGGCCACCTCCATTTCCGGCAAGAACGTGATCACCGTGGACGTGTCAGCTGACGCCTTCAACTCCAATGTGGACGCGGCGATGGCCGAACGCGCCGTCCAGCAGCTCGTCTACACCGCGACGGCGGCCGGCGCCAGCGCCGGCCTCATCGACTCCGGGCAGCAGATCCAGGTGGTGGTGCTCGTGGACGGGCACACCGACTACCTCGCCTTCAACCACGTCCGGCTGGGTTCGCCGACCTCCCGCCGGATGGGGATGGTCGCCCCGGTGTGGATCATCGATCCCCAGGAGGGGGCATCCGTGGACGGCGGAGCGGTCAAGATCAACGGCCGGAGCACCGTTCCGGGCGGGAAGCTGCATTGGGAGGTCCTGCGCGTCGACGGCAGCAACGCCAAGACCCCGTACCTGGACGGCAGCGCCACGGCCTCCGCCGACACGGCCCGGCCCGGCGCGTTCACCCTGCCGGTGAACCTGGGCCCGGGAACTTACGAGGTCCGGGTGTCCCAGCTCGAAGCGGGAATCCCGGCCCAGGACCTCACCCCCGACACCCGCGGCTTCACCGTCAAATAGCCGCCGGCCGGCCGCCGGATAGCCGCCAGATAGCCGCGAGCGGCCTTAGAACAGCCTCGGGCTGCTGCCGGCGTGTTACCAGCGGCCCAGGATGTCGCTGGCCAGCGCGGTCGCGGCGGGCCCGGCGGTGGATGAGCGCAGCACATGATGTCCCAGCAGCGCCGTGACGGCGCCGGCGCCGCACAGCCGTGTCACTTCCCGCGGGCTGATGCCGCCTTCCGGGCCCACAATCAGCAGGATCTCGCGGGGCTGTCCGGCGGGCGTGCCGCCGTCGTTATCCCTGCGCGGCCGGCTGTCCAGCCAGGCCTCGAGCACCTGGCGCAGCGGCCGGACGGCATCCTCGTGCAGGATGACTGCGAGGTCCGCGGCGGCCACGGCCGCCTGCAGCCCGGGGCCGTCGACGGCGGCCCGCACCTCAGGGATCCAGGCCCGGCGCGCCTGCTTGGCGGCCGCCGTGACAACCGACTGCCATTTCGCGTGCGCCTTCGCGGCGCGCTCGGCCTTCCACCGCACGATCGAGCGTTCCGCCTGCCAGGGGATGACCGCGTCGATGCCGAGCTCGGTGGCGGTCTCCGCCGCGAGCTCGTCGCGGTCGCCCTTGGCGAGGGCCTGCACGAGGACAAGGCGGAGCGCCGGCCGGGGCTCCACGGCGACGTCCAGGCACTCCACGGTCAGCTCGCCGGGCGCCGTGGCGGTGACGGTGCCGGTGAGCCGCCTGCCGGCGCCGTCGGCAATGTCGACAGTCTCCCCCACGGCGAGGCGCTTCACCGTGACCGCGTGGCGCGCCTCGGCCCCCTCCAGGACGAAGGTCGAACCGGGGACCTGCGCCTCGAGGGTTCCAGGGGCGGTGAAGAAAACCGGGTTGCTCACCGCTACAGGTTACCGAGCCGGTCCCGCAGCTTGGCGAAGACGCCGCCGCTAGCGGCCAGCTTGCCATCGGTGAACTGTTCGCCGCGCAGCTTCGCGAGCTGCCGGAGCAGGTCCTCCTGGCCGGCGTCGAGCTTGGTGGGCGTGTCCACCTGCAGGTGGACCTTCAGGTCCCCCCGGCCGTAGCCCCGCAGGTGGGTGACGCCGAGTCCGCGCAGGGTGATGACCTCGCCCGACTGGGTCCCCGCCTTGACGTCGATCTCCTGCAGCCCGTCGAACGTGTCGAGGCTGACTTCGGTGCCGAGGGCGGCGGCGCTCATGGGGATGTTCAGGCTCGCGTGCAGGTCGTCGCCGTCGCGCACGTAGGTGGGGTCGTTGTTGACCCGGATCTCCACGTAGAGGTCGCCGGCGGGGCCGCCGGCGGGGCCCGCCTCGCCCTGGCCCGAAAGCTGGATGCGGGTTCCGGTGGCGACGCCGGCGGGAACCTTGACGGTCAGCGAGCGGCGGCTGCGGATCCGGCCCTGGCCGCTGCACTCGTTGCAGGGATCCTTGATGACGGTGCCGAAGCCCTCGCAGCTTCCGCAGGCGGCGGTGGTCATGACCTGGCCGAGGATGGAGCGCACGGCACGCTGGGCCTGGCCGCTGCCGCCGCAGATGTCGCAGCGTTCCGGGTGGCTGCCCGGACGGCAGCAGGATCCTTGGCATGTGGGGCAGGTGACGGCGGTGTCGACCTCGAGCTTTTTGTTGACGCCGAAGACGGCGTCGCGGAGGTCGATCCGTACGCTGATCAGGGCGTCCTGGCCGCGGCGGACCCTGGACGCCGGCCCGGCCTGGCCGCCGGCGCCGAAGAAGGTCTCGAAGATGTCCTGGAAGGCGAAGCCCTGGCCGGCGTAGCTGCCCCCGCCGAAGCCGTTGTCGGTGCCGTTCTCATTGCCGGTGGTGTCGTAGATCCGGCGTTTCTGCGGATCGGAGAGCACCTCGTAGGCGTGGGTGACGGCCTTGAACCGGTCCGAGGCGTCGTGCCCGGGGTTCACGTCCGGGTGCAGGGTCCGGGCCAGCTTGCGGTAAGCCTTCTTGATCTCTTCCCCCGTCGCTTCGCGGGAGACTCCAAGAACGTCGTAATGGCTGCTCAAGATTCGTTTCTCTTCCTCGTTGTACTGCCGGTAAGTGGTACTGCCGGTTAGGGGCAAAAGCCTCGGGTGCGACGGCCACGGGTCGGTCCCCCGGTCCGTCACGGGGCTTCAGGAATGGTTTCTCACGGTCCGAGGATCCTCGAAAGGTAACGGGCCACCGCCCGGACGGCCGCCATGGTGGTGGGATAGTCCATCCGCGTGGGTCCCAGCACACCGACCTTGGCCGTCGCATCCGGGCCGTAACCCGTCGCCACCACGGAGGCCTCGGCGAGCCCGTCGTACGGGTTTTCCCGCCCGATGCTCACCGTCACTCCGCGGGGGTCCTGGGCCATCTCGCTGAGCAGGCGGAGCATGACCACCTGTTCCTCCAGCGCTTCCAGCACGGGGCCGATGCTCAGCGGGAAATCGACGTTGGAACGGGCAAGGTTCGCTGTCCCGGCCATGACCATGCGGTCCTCGCGGCTGCTGGCGGCGAGGGCTTCCAGGCCGCGGGCCAGCGCCTGGGCCGCGGGCCGCCGGAGCGGCTGGCAGCTCGCCACGACGGCCTGCAGGTTCTGCGGCAGCAGGGTCAGCGGGGTGCCGGAAAGGCTGCCGAGGAAGTGGCCCCGCAGCTCTGCGACGGCATCGTCGGGCAGATCCTGGGCGATATCGATGATGCGCTGTTCCACCTTGCCGGTGTCCGCAATCAGGACCGAAAGGACCTTCCTGGGCGCGAGCAGCACGAATTCGATGTGCCGAACCCGCGCGCGGCCCAACAGCGGATACTGCACGACGGCGACCTGGTTGGTCAGCTGCGCGAGGAGCCGCACGGTCCGGTCCAGCACGTCGTCGAGGTCGTCGGAACCCTCCAGCAGCGCCTGGATCGCGCGGCGTTCCGCCGCGGAAAGCGGCTTGACCGCCGAAATCTGGTCCACGAAGAGCCGGTAGCCCTTGTCCGTGGGGATCCGGCCGGCGCTGGTGTGCGGGGCCGTGATCAGGCCCTCGTCCTCCAGTGCCGCCATGTCGTTGCGGATGGTGGCGCTGGACACGCCCAGGTGGTGCCGTTCCACGAGTGCCTTGGAGCCAACGGGCTCGCGGGAATGGACGTAGTCCTCCACGATGGCGCGCAGCACTTCGAGTTTGCGCGGTTCGCTCACGCTCCACCTCCAATCGGCTGTCCCGCATGCGGTGCCGGCCGCTGGCGGCCGGCAAAAGCGGCCCGCGGTTAGCACTCGACATACCTAAGTGCTAACCAGTCTAATATGAGCCGCCGCGTTGTTAGCATTGGATTCGCTCCAGGCGCTGCTCCCGGCCCGTGTTTCCGGGCACAGTTGTTTCCGGGCACAGCCCTGCGGGCCCCGATCGTTTCCTGACCCCCGTACATTCCGAGTGCAAAGCAGTGTGTAAGAGATGTCGTACCAGAACTGGGGACCCCAGGACCTGTCCGCCCCCGCCGCGAAGCAACTGCGCGAGGTCCCGGTGGAGCGGGGCATGGTGCTCGAGGAAGTGCAGACCGGCTGGGTCGGCGCCGTCACGCGCGTCGAGAAGTCCGGCGGGATGCATGTCGTGGCCCTGGAAGACCGCCGGGGCAAGTCCCGGTCCTTCCAGCTCGGCTTCGGTTTCCTGCTCGACGGCCAACCCATCCGCCTGATGCCGCCGTCACCCCGGAAGAGGCCGGCCCCCGCCGGGGCCCGTACCGCGTCGGGTTCGGTCCGGGTGGAGGGCCAGCGCGCCCAGGTGGCGAAGGCGAGCCGGATCTGGGTGGAAGGCAAGCACGACGCCGAACTCGTCGAGAGGGTCTGGGGCGACGATCTCCGGGTGGAGGGCATCGTCGTCGAGCCCCTGCACGGCATTGACGACCTCGCGGGCGCCGTGGCGGCGTTCCGCCCGGGCCCGGGCCGCCGGCTCGGCGTGCTGGTGGACCACCTCGTGCCGGATTCCAAGGAATCCAGGATCGCCGACGCCGTCATGGCATCCCCCGGCGCTGCCGGAAACGTGCTGATCGTGGGCCACCCCTACGTTGACGTGTGGCAGGCCATCCGCCCCGCCGTCCTGGGCATCGACAAATGGCCGGTGATTCCCCGCGGCATGGACTGGAAAACCGGCATCCTGAGGGCCTTCGGCTGGCCGCACAGCACCAAGGAGGACATCGGGCTGGGTTGGCAGAAGCTCCTCGGGGCCGTCCGCAGCTACGCCGACCTGGAACCGTCCCTCCTGGGCCGCGTGGAAGAGGTCATCGACTTCCTCACCGTGCCCTAGGAGAGCGCTGAACAAGGGGCAATCCGGAGATGGGATACGGCTTCCGGGCCGCTCTTCGGAGCTTTGGGCGGCCCGCTGACGGCCTGGGAATGAGAGGCCGGGGCCCGGGA
>NZ_JAGPOT010000045.1 GCF_018224015.1 Pseudarthrobacter albicanus | reverse complement strand
GAACCGTTCGACTGGAAATACACCCGCGCCGACCTCAACGACTACCTGCACCGCCTGAACAAACACGACCACGAACTGGCCGCCTGACCCCCGACGAACTAACGAAAATGCCCACTAGTGCGTGTCTCCCAATAGGGTGATCCAATCCTGAAGCTGCGGCGCTTCGGCGCCGACCGTCGTCGGATCGCCGTGCCCGGTCCGGACCACCGTGTCCGCCGGGAGCGCCAGCAGACGCGTCCGGATGGACTCGATGATGGTCGGGAAGTCGCTGAAGGACCGGCCGGTCGCGCCCGGGCCGCCCTGGAACAGCGTGTCGCCGCTGAAGACGGTGCCTTCGCTTTCGACATAGAAGCACATGGAACCCGGCGAATGGCCCGGGGTGTGCAGGGCCGTGAGCCGGGCGCCGGCGACGTCGAACGTGTCCCCGTGTGCGATGGCGTGGTCCGGTTCGGTTCCCGGGAAAACGCGCTCCCACAGCATCCAGTCGTCCCGGTTCAGGTAGACCGGGGCGCTGAGGCGCCCGCGGACCTGCCCGGCGGCGCCGATGTGGTCATCGTGCCCGTGCGTGAGCAGGATCGCCGTGACTTTCCGGCCCGCAACGGCGGCCTCGACCGCGGCGGGATCATGCGCCGGGTCGATGACGAGGCATTCCTCGTCGTTGCCGACGATCCAGACGTTGTTGTCCACGTCCCAGGTGCCGCCGTCCAGCGAGAACGTGCCCGACGTGACCAGCCGGTCGATCCGGAGGCCGTTCACGGCACCGCCGCTGGCCGTTGAACCGTTCACAGTTCCACGACAGACCGCAGGACCGATCCGGCGTGCATCTTGTCGAAGGCCGCTTCGATGTCGTTGATCGAGATGCGTTCGGTGACGAAGGCGTCCAGGTCCAGCCTGCCCTGCCGGTACAGGCTGATCAGCATCGGGAAGTCCCGGGAGGGCAGGCAGTCCCCGTACCAGGAGGACTTGAGCGAGCCGCCGCGGCCGAAGACGTCCAGCAGCGGCAGGTCCAGGGTCATCTCCGGGCTCGGGACACCCACCAGGACCACGGTGCCGGCGAGGTCGCGGGCGTAGAACGCCTGCTTGTACGTTTCGGGCCGCCCGACGGCATCGATCACCACGTCGGCGCCGAAGCCGCCGGTGAGTTCGCGGATCGCCTCGACCGGATCGACGGCGGAGGAATCCACCGTGTGGGTGGCGCCGAGTTCCGTGGCGCGTTCGAGCTTCTTGGCGTCGATGTCGACGGCGATGATGGTGGTGGCACCGGCGAGCGCGGCACCGGCGACGGCGGCCACGCCCACTCCGCCGCAGCCGATCACGGCGACCGAGTCCCCGCGCTTCACGCCGCCGGTGTTGATGGCGGCGCCGAGGCCCGCCATCACGCCGCAGCCCAGCAGGCCGACGGCGGCGGCGTCGGCGTCGGGATCGACCTTGGTGCACTGGCCGGCAGCGACGAGGGTCTTCTCGGCGAAGGCGCCGATGCCCAGGGCCGCGGTGAGCTCGGTGCCGTCCTCGAGGGTCATCTTCTGGGTGGCGTTGTGGGTGTTGAAGCAGTACTGCGCCTGGCCGCGGCGGCAGGCCCGGCACTCGCCGCAGACTGCACGCCAGTTCAGCACCACGCGGTCCCCGGGGGCCACCTCGGTGACGTCCGGGCCCACGGCGCTGACGACGCCGGTGGCCTCATGGCCCAGCAGGAAGGGGAAGTCGTCGTTGATCGCGCCGAGCTTGTAGTGCAGATCGGTGTGGCACACCCCGCTGGTGAGGATGTCCACCAGCGCCTCGCCGGGTCCGGGGTCCGGGACCAGGATGGTCTCGACCGTGACGGGTGCTCCCTTGGAGCGGGCTACTGCGCCTTTGACTTTGTGGACCATGAAAAATCTCCCTCGCTGCACGTCGCAACACGCGGTAAGGCGCGGTCCCGTGGGGGCCGCGCCGTCGTCGTTGAAGTCTGGATTGTCTGGGTGTGGCCTCAGGCGGCGAGCCGGGTCCTGACCTCTGCCGCGGACGGGTTGGTGGCCGCGGTGCCGTCCGGGAACAGCACGGTCGGGACGGTGCGGTTGCCGCCGTTGAGCTTCTCCACGAGGTCGGCGGTGCCTTCGACTTCTTCGATGTTGATCTCGGTGTAACCGATGCCCTGGGCGTCCAGCTGCTTCTTCAGCCGGTTGCAGTAGCCGCACCAGGTGGTCGAAAACATGGTGATGGTGCCGGATTCGGGGGTGAAGTCCACGAAGTTTCTCCTCGGTGCTCGTCTTAGGCGTGTTTCGTCGCCAGGGTGTCGTTCGCTTCAACCGTAACCCGCAGCCGGCTATTCCCGGGTGGCGGATCCCCAGATGGCATGCTGGTGCCATGTGTGGACGCTACGTGATGGCCCGGGCCGTCGGAGATCTGCTGGCGGAGTTCGACGCCGGGCTCGAGGCAGAGATCGTGATTCCGCCGTCCTGGAATGTCGCCCCGACGGCGGACGTGCCGATCCTGCTGGAACGGCTGGTGGACGGCGGGGCGGTCCGCCAGCTCCATCTGGCGCGCTGGGGCCTCGTGCCGCCCTGGGCCAGGGACCCGGGCGTCGGCCCCAGGATGATCAACGCCCGCAGCGAGAGCGTGCTGGCGAAGCCGGCGTTCCGGAAGGCCGTCCGGTCCCGGCGCTGCGCGGTACCCGCGGACGGCTACTACGAATGGAAAGCCGGGGAAGGGCGCAGCAAGCAGCCGTACTACGTGCACCCCAGGGACGGTTCCCCCATGATGTTCGCCGGCCTGTACGAATGGTGGCGGGACCCGTCCAAGGCGGCGGGGGATCCGCAGCGCTGGCTGCTCTCGGCCTCGATCCTGACCACGGATTCGCCACCGGAAGGCTACGCCGGCGGAAGGCTCGCCGGACTCACCGCCCTGCATGACCGGCTGCCGGTGGCGATGGACAGCGCGGCCATCCAGGCCTGGCTTGACCCGCACGCCGCCGACCCCGCCGCCCTCGTGGGGCTGGTCCGGGCCGGGGCGCACGGGGCCGCACAGGGCTGGAGGATCGACGCCGTCGGCACCGCCGTCGGCAACGTCAGGAACGACTCCGCCGGGCTCATCCAGCCGGTCGGGAGCCTTTTTTAGAGCATGACCGCGCCGTCGGCGCCGACCGCCCAGGTGGGGTTGAAGGCCACCTCCCAGCGGAAACCGTCCGGATCGCCGAAGTAGCCCGTGTAGCCGCCCCAGGGCTGGGTTTTCGGCGCGGCCACGATGCTGGCGCCGGCCGCCTCGGCCTCCGCCATCACCGCGTCCACTTGAGCCGCGCTGCCCAGGTTGTGGCTCAGGGTGATGCAGGGAATCCCGTCGGGGCTGGACGTCCCGGCCTCCGCGTGCATCTGCGAGGCGTCCCACAGGGAGAGGACGAGTCCATGATTGGCCTGGAGGAAGACGACCTCGCCGGGGGCTTCCCGGAGGACGCGCCAGCCCAGGCCGTCAACGTAGAAGCTGCGGGAGGCGTCGACACTGCGGACACCCAATGAAATTAAGTCGACTCGTGGCTGCATCATTCGATACTGTCATCCCCATGCCCACAAATCACGGAGACGACAAAAACGCCCAGGCCGACAAGGAACAGCTCGCGGCGGTACGGGTGGCCGTTGACGAGGTGGATGAACAGATCGTCCTGCTGATCGGACGCCGCGAGCGGCTGATCCGGATCGCCGGAACCCTGAAGGAGGACAGCGCCCAGGTGCGGGCCCCCGGACGGGTGGAGCGCGTGATCGAGCATGTCCGCGGGGTGGCGGAGAAGAAGGACATCGACGCCGACATCGTCGAAAAGACCTACCGCGCCATGACCGAGGCGTTCACCACGCTCGAACTGGAAGTGTACAAAGCCAGCAGCTGACGCTGTCCGGCCCGCTACAGGGCCTCCCCGCTACAGGGCCTCCTCCACCGGGACATTGGCCTGGTACTCCCGGCCCTCCGCGTCGCTGAAAGCGCTCATCAGATGGCCCTTGGGCAGGCCCAGCACCGTGCTCAGGGGAAAGTGGCCCGTGATGGTGTTGCCCGAATGCTCGACGCCCTTGAGGTCAAAGTTCTCCTCGGTCCCGTCGTGGCAGAAGCAGAAGAAGGACACGGCCTCGCCGTTCATGAACTCGATGCCCATCCTGCGTTGATGGGAATGGTCCGGGGTTGCCGCCACGAGCCCCACCACGTAGGCCCCCGCTCCCGGAATATTTCCGTCTATATCGAACTTCGCCACCAGGGCGGTTTCCTTGGCGGCGATGCTTACGTGCTTGAGGAGTGCGTTATGGGAACTCATGGCTCAATCCTGCCCCCAGCGCCCCCGTCCGTCCACCCCTGACCTAGGTTTTGCCCCGCACCCGGCCTACACTGAAATCATTCGAAGATATGTTCGAATAATGACTTTGACACTACTTCGAAAACTTGGGCCTGACCGCAGTCCCCGGCTTGAGCTGCGCCGGAAAGCCTGCGGTCGGGCTGTTCCGGGAGGCAAACATGGGCATGTTCAGCGAGTCGGTCGACGTCGTCTGCACACCCTCGGGCCAGCCCCTGAAGCTGGGCTGGGCCGGGCGGCACTACACCGTCTGCGCGGAGCCGGTCCGCTGGTATGAGCGGCGCCAGTGGTGGGCAGAGGAAAGCCGGGCCCCGCTCGGCAGCGGGCCTGGCCTGGTGGACCACGAGATCTGGCGGGTCCAGGTGCGCCTGTCTGATCCGTCCCCGGAGGGCGGGGCCCGGGGGGAGATCCTCACCCTTGACCTGTCCCGGCACGTCGGCAGCGGCCGCTGGAGGCTGCTGCGGATCCACGACGCCCTCCGGACCCTCCCCAAGCGGAGGAGGGCATGAGCTTCACGCATCTCCATGTCTCCACCGCCTTCAGCGCCCACTACGGGGTCTCCTGGCCGGAGGAACTGGCCGCTGCGGCGGCCGCGGACGGAGCCACCGCGCTCGCCTGCACCGACCGCGACGGCCTGTACGGAACGGTCAAGCACCTGCTGGCCTGCATGGCGGCGGGACTGGACGCGGTCGTCGGGGTGGACCTGGCGGTCCTGGACGACGACGGCGACCTCCGCACCCAGGCGGGGGGACGCGTCGTCGTCCTCGCGCACGGGCACAACAACGGCGCCGGGTACCGGGCGCTGTGCCGGCTGATCTCCGACGCCCATGCCCGCACCACGGGCAAGGCCGGGGGCGCGGTGCCGGTGGCCGTGACCCGGGCGGAACTGGCCTCCCGCACCCTGCACCCGGAAACCCTGGACCCGGTGCTGACGGTCCTGCTCGGGCCGGACTCCGACGTCGGACGCGCCATGCGCGGACGGCGCTACCTGCGTCCCCGCACCCTGTTCAAACGCTGGCTGGACGCCATGCCGCCGGGAACCCTCGCCGCCGAGGTGGTCTCGCAGCTGAGCCCGCCCGGTGAGCCCCTGAGCACCGCCCATGCGGTGCGGATGCTCAGGCTCGCCGCGGAACACGGGGTGCCCGCCGTGCTGAGCAACGCCGTGCGGTACGCCGCCGAGGACGGCGCGGCCACCGCGGACGTGCTGGACTCCGCCCGGACCCTGAAATCCCTCCCCGAACTCTCCGCCGCCCCGCAGCTCCAGCCCAACGGGCAGGCCTGGCTCAAATCACCGGCGCAGATGCTGGCGCTGGGCAAGGAGATCATGCATGCCGCCGGGTATGGGAGAACGGACCTCAAACGGCTCATGGCCCAGACCGAGGCGCTCGCGGACCGCTGCCGGATGGAGCCGGCCACCGACATGGGCTGGAAACAGCCGGTGGTCCCGGAAGCCTCCGTGATCGGGATTGCCGGGGATCCCCTCGTGGAGCTGGCCCGCCGCTGCGAGGCCGGAATCGGCCGCCGGTTCCCGGGGATCGCCGGGAAACCCGCCGAAGCGCTGCGCGCCCGGCTGGACCACGAACTGGGGATCATCGGCAGCCTGGGCTTCGCCGCCTACTTCCTGACCGTCGCCGAGGTCGCCCGGATGATCCTGGACCTGGGGGTCCGGGCCGCCGCCCGCGGCTCGGGCGCCTCGAGCCTGGTCAACTACCTGATCGACGTCAGCCAGGTGAACCCGCTCCAGCACGACCTCATCTTCGAGCGCTTCCTCTCCCGGGACCGCGCCACCCTGCCGGACATCGACATCGACGTCGAAAGCGCCGAACGGCACAACGTCTACCGGAAGATCTTTGCCCGCTTCGGGGCCGAACGCGTCACGCTGATGAGCATGCAGAACGGCTACCGCGCTCGCGGTGCCGTGCGGGACGCCGGCCAGGCGCTGGGCATGGACGACGGCGAGGTCGGTGAAATCGCCAAGCAGCTGTGGCGGTTCCCGGCCCGGAACTTCCGCGAGGCCCTCGCGGAGAAGCCGGAGCTGCGGGAATTCGCCGGAAGGGTGGAGCAGCGCGATTTCACCGAAAACCAGCAGCTGGACCTGCTGGTGGACCTCACGGAACGGCTGGACCGGCTGCCGCGCCACATCTCCATGCACCCGTGCGGGGTCATCCTGGGAGATGCCACCCTGCTGGACCGCACCCCCGTCCAGCCCAGCGGCCTGGGCCTGCCCATGAGCCAGTTCGACAAGCACGACATGGACCCCATGGGGATGCTCAAGCTCGATGTGCTGGGGGTCCGGATGCAGAGCGCCATGGCCTTCGCCGTCCGGGAAGTGATCCGGCTCCATCCCTCCAAGGCCGAGGTGGTCGCGGCCGGGGCGCATCCGGCCGGCCCGGACGGGAACGGGCCGGACTACATCGCCGAGGACGGGCACATCGACCTGAACGCCGTCCCGCTCGATGACGAACCCACCTACGAGCTGATCCGCAGCACCCACACGCTGGGCTGTTTCCAGATTGAATCCCCGGGCCAGCGCGAACTGGTCGGCAAACTGGCGCCGCGGGACTTCAACGACCTCATCATCGACATCTCGCTGTTCCGTCCGGGGCCGATGAAATCGGACATGGTCCGCCCCTTCCTGGAACACCGGCACGGCTTCGCCCCCGAGGTGTACCCGCACCCGGACCTGGTGCCGGTGCTTCAGGAGACCCACGGGGTGACCGTCTTCCACGAGCAGATCCTGAAGACCTTCGACGTGATGACCGGGTGCGGGCTGGCGCGGGCCGATGAATTCCGCCGCGCGCTGGGCAACGAGATGCTCGAGGGAAAGGTGGAGGAGTTCTTCCGGAAGGAGGCCCGGGCCAGGAGGTACGCCCCCGAGGTGGTGGACAAGGTCTGGGGCACGCTGAAGGCCTTCGGCAGCTTTGGCTTCTGCAAGGCCCACGGGGCTGCCTTTGCCGTCCCCACCTACCAGTCGGCCTGGCTCAAGACGCACCACCCGGAAGCATTCCTCGCCGGGCTCTGGGAACACGATCCCGGCATGTACCCCAAACGGCTCCTGGTGGCCGAGGCGCGGCGGCTGGGGATCCCCATCCTGCCGCTGGACATCAACAGGAGCCAGGCGGAGTACCGGGTGGAGCGGGTCGCCGCCGGCCCGGACCGGGGCAGGCTGGGCATCCGGCTGAGCCTCAGCGGCATCTACGGGCTGTCCGGCGCCGAACTGAAGCGGATCGTCGCGGCCCAGCCCTATGACTCGCTGGCGGATCTGCGGGCCCGGTCCCGGCTGAGCCGGCCGGGCATCAAGCGGCTCGCCCAGCTGGGGGCCTTCGACTCCCTGCACCGGGCGTCCGGGGGAGCCGCGAACCGTGCGGACCTGGTCCGGCACCTGCAGGACCTCCAGCACCGCCCGCAGCGGAAGGGCGTGGAGGTCATCGAGGGCCAGCTGGCCCTGCCGCTGGGCGACATCGAGCTGCGGAACCTGAAAGCGGAGCTGCCCGCACCCGGCATGGTGGAGACCGTCCGGACCGAACTGGACCTGATGGCCGTGGACGTCAGCGAACACCTGATGGCCAGCCACCGTCCCCTGCTGGACAGGCTGGGCGTCACCACCGCGGACAAGCTGCTGGGGCTGCGCAACGGCACCGAGGTGCTGGTGGCCGGGGTCCGGGTCGCCACCCAGACGCCGCCCATGCGCGGCGGCCGCCGGGTGGTGTTCATCAGCGTCGACGACGGGACCGGCTGCGTGGACTCGGTCTTCTTCCATGAGGCCCAGGAACAGGCCGGGTCCCTGCTGTTCGGCACCCGGCTGCTGCTGATCCGGGGCACCACCCGCCGGACCGGGCCCCGGGGGATCAGCATCAGTGCCAGCATGGCCTGGGACCTCAGCCGTACCGGGACCCTGCCGTTCCCCGGCGCCGCGTTGGTTGGCCTATCCGGAAACCGATAGCATGGACGAGGCTGGCTGTGGTCCCCGTACGCCGCAAGCTATGAAGCCTAAAACTTTGAATAGGAGACACCCGTGTCAGATGCCCAGCAGATCACCCTTCTCGTCGACGGCGAAGAGACCAAGGTGGCTACCGGGACCACCGGCGCGGAACTCTTTTTTGAGCGCCGTGACGTCGTTGTGGCCCGTGTCAACGGCGAGTTGAAGGACCTGGACCAGCCGCTGCCCGAGGACGCCGCGGTCGAGGGTGTCACCATCGGTTCCCCCGACGGGCTCAACGTGCTGCGCCACTCCACGGCCCACGTCATGGCCCAGGCAGTCCAGCAACTGCGCCCCGACGCCAAGCTTGGGATCGGCCCCTACATCACCGACGGCTTCTACTTCGACTTCGACGTCGAGGAGCCGTTCACCCCGGAAGACCTCCGGCAGCTGGAAAAGATGATGCAGAAGATCATCAACCAGAACCAGAAGTTCGTCCGCCGCGTCGTCAGCGAGGACGAGGCCCGGGAGGCCATGAAGGACGAGCCCTACAAGCTCGAGCTCCTGGGCAGGAAGAACGACGCCGCCGACGCCGGGGAAGGCGTCAACGTCGAGGTGGGCGCCGGAGACATCACCATTTACGACAACGTGGACCGCAAGGGCGGGGACAGCGTCTGGTGCGATCTGTGCCGCGGCCCGCACCTGCCGAACACCAAGCTGATCTCCAACGCCTTCGCCCTGACCCGGTCGTCTGCCGCCTACTGGCTGGGAAACCAGAACAACCAGCAGCTGCAGCGCATCTACGGCACCGCCTGGCCCACCAAGGACGCCCTCAAGGCCTACCAGGAGCGGATCGCCGAGGCCGAGCGCCGCGACCACCGCAAGCTAGGCGCCGAGCTGGACCTGTTCTCCTTCCCGGACGAGCTGGGCTCCGGCCTGCCGGTGTTCCACCCCAAGGGCGGCATCATCCGCAAGGCCATGGAGGACTACTCCCGCCAGCGCCACGTGGACGCCGGCTACGACTTCGTCTACACGCCCCACATCACCAAGGGGCACCTCTACGAGGTTTCCGGCCACCTGGACTGGTACAAGGAGGGCATGTTCCCGCCGATGCACATCGACGCGGAACTCAACGAGGACGGCACCGTGCGCAAGCCCGGCCAGGACTACTACCTGAAGCCGATGAACTGCCCCATGCACAACCTGATCTTCCGCTCGCGCGGCCGGTCCTACCGTGAGCTGCCCCTGCGGCTGTTCGAATTCGGCTCCGTCTACCGCTACGAGAAGTCCGGTGTGGTGCACGGCCTCACCCGGGTCCGGGGCATGACCCAGGATGATGCCCACATCTACTGCACCCGCGAGCAGATGAAGGACGAGCTCACCACCACGCTGAATTTCGTGCTGGGCCTGCTCAAGGACTACGGCCTGGACGATTTCTACCTGGAGCTTTCCACCAAGAACGAGGACAAGTTCGTGGGCGAGGACGCTGCCTGGGAAGAAGCCACGCGCACCCTGGCGGAAGTGGCCGAAGCCTCGGGCCTCGATCTGGTCCCGGATCCGGGCGGGGCCGCGTTCTACGGCCCCAAGATCTCCGTCCAGACGAAAGATGCCCTGGGCCGGACCTGGCAGATGTCCACGATCCAGCTGGACTTCAACCTGCCGGAACGCTTCGAACTCGAGTTCCAGGCGGCCGACGGCACGCGCCAGCGCCCGGTGATGATCCACCGTGCCTTGTTTGGCTCGGTGGAGCGATTCATGGGCGTCCTGACGGAGCACTATGCCGGCGCCTTCCCGGCCTGGCTGGCGCCCGTGCAGGTGGTGGCGATTCCGGTGGCAGAGGCGTTCAACGACTACCTGTTCGACGTCGTCGGCCAGCTCAAGGCGGCGGGCATCCGTGCCGAGGTGGACATCTCCTCGGACCGCTTCCCGAAGAAGATCCGCACGGCCAGCAAGGACAAAGTCCCGTTCGTGCTGATCGCCGGCGGAGACGACGCCGACGCCGGCGCGGTGTCCTTCCGCTTCCGCGACGGAAGCCAGGACAACGGCGTGCCGGTGGCCGAGGCTGTCCAGCGGATCGTCGACGCCGTCCGCAACCGGACCAGCTAGCGATTCGGAAGGGCAAGGCGTGCAGGAGAGGACAGTGCAGGAGAGGTCCGTGCAGGAGAGGTCCGGGGCCGGACCGGAGTATCCGGGCGACGACGCCGTGACGGACGACTTCGGCCTGGCCGGGGTCCCGGACGCGTTCCAGCGGCTGTGGACCCCGCACCGGATGGCGTACATCAAGGGCGGCCAGCACCAGTTCAAGAACCAGGACGACTGCCCGTTCTGCGTCGCACCCGAGCGCCAGGACGAGGATTCGCTGATCGTGTACCGGGGCCGGACCAGCTACGTCGTGCTGAACCTGTTCCCGTACAACCCCGGCCACCTGCTGGTCTGCCCGTATCGGCACATTCCCGACTACACCGACCTGACCGTGGAGGAGACCGCGGAATTCGCCGAGCTGACCCAGACGGCCATGCGCGTGCTGCGCAAGGTGGCAAACCCCTCCGGCTTCAACCTCGGCATGAACCAGGGCGTGGCGGGCGGCGCAGGGGTGGCCGCCCATCTGCACCAGCACGTGGTGCCGCGCTGGGGCGGGGACGGCAACTTCTTCCCCATCATTGCCCAGACCAAGGCCATCACCCAGACGCTCGGCGAAGTCCGGCAGCAGGTCGCGGAGGCCTGGCCCCAGGCATCCGGTGCGGGGCGGACTTCCGCCGGGGCGACGGATGCTGAATAGGCACGCCCGCGGCTTTTTCACCGCGCTGTTCACCCCGCTTGCCCGGTGGCTGCTGAGGATCGGCGTCTCCCCGGACGCCGTCACCATTGTGGGCACCCTGGGCGTGGTGGCCGGCGCCCTCGTGTTGTACCCGCTGGGCCATCTGTGGTGGGGAACGCTGTTCATCACCGTCTTCATCTTTTCCGACGTCGTCGACGGCATCATGGCGCGGATGCAGGAAAGCGGCGGCCGCTGGGGCAACTTCCTCGACTCCACCCTGGACCGGGTGGCGGACGGTGCCCTGTTCGCCGGCGTCGCTGTCTGGTTCTTCACCGGAGGCGCCGACACGCCGATCGCGATTGCCGCCGTCGTCTGCCTGGTGCTGGGCATGGTGGTCTCCTATGCGCGGGCGAAGGCCGAGGCCCTGGGCTTCCGGGCCAACGTCGGGATCGCGGAGCGCGCCGAGCGGCTGGTGTCCGTGCTGGTGGTCACCGGTTTCACCGGCCTGGGCCTGCCGACCGTGGTGCTGTTTGGCACGCTGTGCCTCCTGGCCGCGGCCAGCCTCGTGACGGTGGTGCAGCGGATCATCGCGGTGCACCGCCAGTGGCTCGGGGAAAACGAAGGAACCGCTTCGGAGAAGGCCGCCTGAGCGCAGCAGCCGGCCGCCGTAACCTAAGATTCCGCCGGGTCGCGGCGGGGGACTAGTATTGTCCTTACCGGCCAATGGATCCGGTAATCCGGAGCGCGCAGTTGAGGCATTCGCGTGCCGCCCGTGCCCCGGCGAGGTCATCTATCTACCCATAGGGGTTTTTGTGTCTACACCTGATGTAAGCAGCGAAGCCGGCGCGTCCGCCAAGAACGTGACGGGCAGCAGCCGCGTCAAGCGCGGCATGGCCGAGATGCTCAAGGGCGGCGTCATCATGGACGTCGTCAACGTCGAGCAGGCCCGCATTGCCGAGGATGCCGGCGCCGTGGCCGTCATGGCGCTGGAACGCGTTCCCGCAGATATCCGCGCGCAGGGCGGCGTGTCCCGCATGTCCGATCCGGACATGATCGACAAGATCATCGATGCCGTGTCCGTGCCGGTCATGGCGAAGGCCCGGATCGGCCACTTCGTCGAGGCGCAGGTCCTGCAGTCCCTCGGCGTGGACTACATCGACGAGTCCGAGGTCCTGACCCCGGCCGACTACACCAACCACATCGACAAGTGGAAATTCACCGTTCCCTTCGTCTGCGGCGCCACCAACCTCGGCGAGGCCCTGCGCCGCATCAACGAGGGCGCGGCCATGATCCGGTCCAAGGGCGAGGCCGGCACCGGAGACGTCTCCAACGCCACCACGCACATGCGCCAGATCCGCGCCGAGATCAAGAAGCTTGCCGGCATGGCCGAGGACGAGCTGTACGTCGCCGCCAAGGAACTGCAGGCCCCGTACGACCTGGTCAAGGAGGTTGCCGCGTCCGGCAGGCTCCCCGTGGTCCTGTTCACCGCCGGCGGCATCGCCACCCCGGCCGACGCGGCCATGATGATGCAGCTCGGCGCCGACGGCGTGTTCGTCGGCTCCGGCATCTTCAAGTCCGGCAATCCGGCCCAGCGTGCCGCCGCGGTCGTGAAGGCCACCACCTTCTTCGACGACCCCGACGAGATCGCCAAGGCCTCCCGCGGCCTGGGCGAAGCGATGGTCGGCATCAACGTCGACGAGATCCCGCAGCCGCACCGCCTCGCCGAGCGCGGCTGGTAACAAAGCATTAACGTTCGACGGCGGCCGGTCACCCTTTGGTGGCCGGCCGCCGTCGTCCGTCCGAGGGGTCAGTCGAGGCCGCGGCGCCTGAGCAGCGGTTCCAGGACGGCGTCGCGGCCGCGGAAGGCGCGGAACGATTCCAGCGGATCGCGGCTGTTGCCGCGGGACAGCACCTCGGCCCGGAAAAAGTCCCCGTTGGTCCGGGTGAGCCCGCCGTTCTCCCTGAACCACTCCACCGTGTCCGCGTCCAGCACCTCGCTCCAGATGTAGGAGTAGTAGCCTGCCGCGTAGCCGTCCCCCGCGAAGATGTGCTGGAAGTAGCCGGTGCGGTAGCGCGGCGGGATCAGGGCGTGCGCCACCCCGGCCGCGGCCAGCGCCTTGGCCTCGAACTCCAGGGCGTCCGCGGGCACGTCCGTGCCGTCCAGCACGTGCCACGCGAGATCCAGCAGCGCCGCACCCAGGTATTCGGTGGTGCCGAAGCCTTCCCCCCAGAGCCGGGCGGCGTCGAGCTTGTCCACGATCTCCTGGGGCAGCGTCTCGCCGGTGGCGTGGTGCCGTGCGTAGTTGGCCAGGACCTCCGGCCACAAGATCCACATTTCATTCACCTGCGAGGGGTACTCCACGAAGTCCCGCGGCACCGACGTGCCGGAGAACCGAGGGTAGCTGACGGAGGAGAAGAGCCCGTGCAGGGCGTGGCCGAACTCGTGGAACGTGGTACGGAGCTCGTCGAGGGTCAGCAGGGTGGGTTCGCCGGCCGGCGGCCTGGAGATGTTGAGGTTGTTGATCACCACGGTCCGGGTGTCCAGCAGCCTGGACTGGTCCACGAGCGAGTTCATCCAGGCCCCGCCGCGCTTGGATTCGCGGGTGTAGTAGTCGCCCAGGAACAGGCCCAGTTCCGTGCCGTCGGGATTCCGGACCTCCCAGACGCGCACGTCGGGGTGGTAGCCGGCGAGGTCGGCGCGTTCATGGAAGGTGATGCCGTACAGGGCGTTGGCGGCAAAGAACACGCCGTCGTCGAGCACCCGGTCCAGCTCGAAGTAGGGGCGGAGGGCCTGTTCGTCCACGGCGTACCGTTCGCGCTTGACCCGGGCGGAGTAGTAGGCCCAGTCCCAGGCCTCGAGCGGGTGGCCGGCGATTTCCGCCAGCGCTTCCGCCTCGGCGTCGGCATTCCGGACGGCGGCCGGCGCCAGGCGGTTCAGCATGGTCCGCACCGCCGCAAAGTCCGGCGCCGTCTGCCGGTCCACGGTGAGTTCGGCGTAATTGGCGAAGCCGAGCAGGGCGGCCTTCTCGGCGCGCAGCCGGACCATGCCCTTCACCAGGTCCAGCACGTCGAGGCCGCCGCCGCCGCTGCCGCGGCCGATAGAGGCCTCGTACAGGCGCCGGCGGACCCCGCGGTCCGCCAGGGCGGCCAGGGCGGGCTGGTTGCTCGGCTGGATGAGGGTGAGCAGGAACTTGCCGTCGTGGCCCGCGGTGCGGGCCGCTTCCGCGGCGCTGGCGATGTCGTCCGCGGGGAGGCCCGCGAGGTCTGCGGCGTCATCCAGCAGCAGGGCCGCGGACTTCATCCCGTCCTTGACGCGCTGGCCGAATTCGGTGCCCAGCCTGGACAGTTCTGCATTGACGGCCTTGAGCCGCTCCTGGCCGGCATCGTCGAGCGCGATGCCGGCCTGGCGGAACTCCTTGAGGTACTCCTCCACGAGCCGGGCGGATTCGGAGTCCAGCTGCCCGGTGGTGATCGCGGCGAAGCGCTCGAAGAGTCCCCGGTTGAGGTAGACGGCATCCTGGTGGGCCGAGAAGCGCGGGGACAGCACGGTCTCGAGCTCCCGGATCGTGTCCGTGGCATCGGCCGAAACGAGGGTGAAGAACGCCGCGGCCGCACGCTGCAGCAGCTGTCCGGACCGTTCCATGGCGAGGGCTGTGTTCTCGAAGGTAGGGGCTTCCGGGTTATCCACGATCTCCTGGATTTCGGCCAGATGCCCGGCCAGGCCGGCGTCGACGGCTTCCGCGTAGTGCGCGTCCTCAATGTCCGCGAACGGCGGCAGGCCGAACGGCAGGGGGCTGGGGCTCAGGAGGGGATTGGTCATGAATGACTCTTTCATGTGCTGCGCGGGTTCTCAACGGCTTGCCCAGCATGTTGGGAGGACCCGCGCCGTAGGATGGGCAGCATGGGGAAGATTAACAGCACGCTGCGCGCACGGCCGCGCCGCCTGCGCACTGGTTTGCACGGCGGTCTGCGCGGCAGATTGTTTGCCGCCGCCGCGGCGGCGGCGCTCGTGGCTTCGCTGGCATCCTGCGGCATCGTCACCCGGCAGGACAATAACCCG
This sequence comes from Pseudarthrobacter albicanus, assembly GCF_018224015.1. Classification (GTDB taxonomy): domain Bacteria; phylum Actinomycetota; class Actinomycetes; order Actinomycetales; family Micrococcaceae; genus Arthrobacter; species Arthrobacter albicanus. The sequence continues at coordinate 35,575 of NZ_JAGPOT010000045.1, read as the reverse complement.
ACGCCGACGCCGGCTGCCGGCGGCACCACGGCCGGCGGGAGCGCAGCGGTTCAGAACCGGACGCCGTCGGGCACGCCTGCCCCGACGGCGACCCTGACGCCTGCCCCGACGCCTACGCCGGGGAAGGGGCCCGCGTGCCCCGCCGTCCGCTGCGCGTCGGTGCTGGTCACCGGGGACATGCTGGTCCACGCCCAGCTCTGGGAGCAGGCCCGCACCGACGCCCTCGCGGCGGGTGCCAAGGGCCTGGACTTCCTTCCGCTGCTGGAAGGCCAGCGGAAGTACCTCGAGAAGAGCGACCTCGCGATCTGCCACCAGGAAACGCCGGTGGCGGGACCGACCGGACCCTTCTCGGCCTACCCCTCCTTCAACGTTCCGCCGCAGATCATCTTCGCGGCCCGGCAGGTGGGCTACCAGGCCTGCACCACGGCCAGCAACCACACCATTGACCGCGGCACCGAAGGGCTGGTCCGCACCCTGGACGCCCTGGACGCTGCCGGGCTGCAGCACACCGGCTCCTACCGGTCCGAGGCCGACTCACAGGGCGTCCTGGTCCTGCAGACCGCGGCCGCGAAAATCGCCGTGATCGAGGCCGCCTACGGGCTCAACGGCCAGGTCCCGGAGCAGGCGTGGCAGGTGGACATGCTTGATCCCGACGTCATGATCGCCAAGGCGAAGAAGGCGCGGGCGCTTGGTGCGGACATCGTGCTGGGCGTCATGCACGCCGGTGATGAATATTCCAGCGCCCCCAACGCCGAACAGCAGGACGTCGCCCACGCCCTCGTGGACAGCGGGCAGTTCACCATGATCTACGGGCACCACACGCACTCGGTGCTGCCGATCGAGCAGTACAAGGGGACCTGGATCGTGTACGGCCTGGGCAACGGCATCACCGAACTGTCGCCGAGCTATGTGGTGAACAACGAGGGACTGCTGGTCCGGGCCCAGTTCAGCCAGGATGCTGCCGGGAAGTGGGCCGCCTCGGACCTGGCCTGGGCGCCGTCGGTCATTGTCCGCGGACCCTACCGCTGGTGCTCCGTCGCGTCCGACGCCCCGCAGGGTCCCTGCGCCGGTGCCGCGGCCGACGCCGCCACCCGCCAGCGCACCCGGACCGTGGTCGAGTCGATGGGTGCCGCGACGGCGGGAGCCCACGAACTGCTCATCACCCGGGAGCCGCAGGGCGGCTGAGCCGCAACCTCAGCGCGGCCGGCGGGCCGCGTGTTCGCGGGCCAGGACGGCGTAGGAGTCGTCCGGGGCGCCGGGGGTGAAGGCGCCGTATTTGCGTTCGACGGCGGTCCGGACCAGGAAATCGGCCACGGCCGGGTTCTTGGGCAGCAGCGAGCCGTGCAGGTAGCTCGCCACGATGTTCCGGTAGCGGGCGCCTTCCTGGCCGTCGGTGCTGTTGTTGCCGGCGCCCTTGGCCGTCGTGCCGAGCGGTTCGACGCCGGGACCCAGGGTGGTCTGGCCGCTGTGGTTCTCGTAGCCGAGGATGGTGCCGAACTCCGGCGAGGCCACGGAGACGTTGCCGATCAGCCGCTGGTCGGTGCCGTGCGTCTCCACGTCCAGGATGCCGATGCCCGGAATGACGGAGCCGAGCCGGGTCTTGAAGAACTTCCCGAAGAGCTGGTACAGCCCGCAGATCACGAGCATCGGGGTGCCGTCCTCGGCCAGCTGCTTCAGCGTCGACTCCCGCGAGAGGAGATCGTCCTTGATGACCAGCTGGCCGCTGTCCTGCCCGCCGCCGCCCACGATCAGGTCAACGTTCGCGGGGAAGTCGTCGCCGGGGTTGTACTCGAGCAGTTCCGGCGTGTAGCCGTGCCAGCGCAGCCGCTGGGCCAGGACCAGGGCATTGCCCCAGTCGCCGTAGATGTTCATGTCCCGCGGGTACAGCTGCAGGACCCGGATGGTTCCCTTGCCCGGCGCGGGGGACTCCCCGGGCAGTTCGTGTCCGGAACGCGGGGTCATGAGACCACCTCCACTGTGGTGATTTTGGACAGCTCGCGGCGGATGGCCAGCATGGCGGTGTAGGTGCAGAAGATCCGCTTCGGCTGGCCCGCGCCGCCGCGGATGAAGGCGGCCAGCGCGGGCGCGATCTCGGTGTCTACCGCGCCGACGGCGACGTCGTCGTACTGCAGCCGGAGGGCCATGTCATAGGCACGGGAGCCGGTCAGCTGGTCCACCCCGGCGTCGCGGAGCGTGTCGAATTCGACGTCCCACAGCCAGGACATGTCCCGGCCGTCGGCGTAGTTGTCGTTGATCGCGATCATGGTCGCGTAGCCCGCGGCGGGGAAGGACTTCAGACCCAGCCGGAAACCGCTGGGGTTCTTGACCAGGACCAGTTCCAGCGGCAGCCCGTCCACCACGAGGCTTTCGCCGCGGCCGAATGCCGGGGCCACCCGGGCCAGGGCCGCCAGCAGGCCGGCGTTGTCGGTCGGGGTGTTCCTGCTGCCTGCGATGCTGCGGGCCAGGGTCAGGGCCGCGGCCGCATTGAAGATGTTGTAGACGCCGCGCAGCTTCATGGACGTGGCGACCGTGGCGCCGTCGTACTCAAAGTCCGCATCGTCCACACCCACCCGGCGCAGCACGACGTCGGCGTGCGGCCTTTCCGGGGACGCCGGCACCGGGCGGCCGGGGGCAGCCCGCATCTCGTCGTCGTTGGGGAACGTGCTCAGGAGCGAGTCGTCGAGGCCGAAGTAGAGCACCGCGGGCCCGTCCAGGGTGCCTGTTTTGTGCGTGCCTGTTTTGTGCGTGTCCTCGCTGAGCGTTTCCGCGATCCGGGCGACCCGCGGGTCCTCCCGGTTCAGGACGACGGTTCCGGTCGTTTTGGAGGCAACGTGCTGCAGCAGCTCGGCGGTCTTGTCGATCTCGCCGAACCGGTCCAGCTGGTCGCGCAGGACGTTGAGCAGCAGGCTGTAGCGCGGCGGGACCCGGTTGACGAAGTGCACGGCGTGCGCCTCGTCCAGTTCCAGCACCGCGACGTCGGCCGTGAGCCGTCCCCGCCAGTCGACCTCACCCAGCAGGGCGGCGGCGACGCCGCGGGTGAAGTTGCTGCCGGTGCGGTTGGTGAAGACCCTCAGGCCCTGGCTTTCCAGCAGCTCCACGACCATCTTCGTGGTGGTCGTCTTGCCGTTCGTGCCGCTGACGACCGCGACGCCGAGCGGCAGGGTGGACAGCGTCCGCGCCATGAAGCCGGGGTCGATTTTCTCGACCACCAGGCCGGGAAGGGCAGAGCCTCCGCCCCTGAGCCGGGACACCCGGCGGACGAGCTTGCCGAGCGGAACACTGAAGTAAAACATGCTTTGTAATATATCCCAGCGGCGGCAGGGAGGCCCGCCACGGGGCGGCAGGGAAGTCCGGCGTCAGGCGGCGGCGCGTGCGGCTCCGGAAAGCCCTGAGCACTAAGCTGGTCCGATGACCACCCCCACTTCTGCGCTTGAATCCCGCGCGGGTGCAGGCCTGCGGATCGGCGTCCTGGCACTCCAGGGCGATTTCCGTGAACACCTGCACGCCGTCGAGGCCGCCGGCGCCACCGGCACCGCCGTCCGCCGCCCGCCCGAGCTGGAGAGCCTGGACGGGCTCATCATTCCGGGCGGCGAATCGACCACCATCGACAAGCTCTCGAGGATCTTCGGCCTCCGGGAGCCCCTGCGGGACCGCATCCGGGCCGGGCTGCCCGTCTACGGCTCCTGCGCCGGCATGATCCTGCTGGCCGATGAGATCACGGACCCGGCGACGGACCTCTCCGGGGCTCCGCAGCAGACCTTCGGCGGCCTGGACATCACGGTGCGCCGCAACGCCTTTGGCCGGCAGCGCGAATCCTTCGAGACCGATCTTGACTTCAAGGGCCTCGATTTCAGCGCCGACGAGAACGGCGTGGCCCCCGTGCACGCCGTGTTCATCCGTGGACCGTGGGTGGAGCGGGTGGGCGAGGGCGTGGAGGTCCTGGCCCAGGTGGAACCGTCCGAGGCGGGCCACCCCGAATCCCTGCAGGGGACGGCTAGAATTGTTGCAGTACGTTCCGGCAAGCTGCTGGCCACCTCCTTCCACCCGGAAGTGACGGGGGAGAAGCGGGTGCATGAACTGTTTATCCGGATGATCAGAGGGGAAGTTTAACGCATGTCAGGCCACTCCAAATGGGCGACGACCAAGCACAAGAAGGCCATCCTCGACAGCCGCCGTGCCAAGTCGTTCGCCAAGCTGATCAAGAACATCGAAGTCGCCGCGCGGATGGGCGGCCCGGATCTTGCAGGCAACCCCGGCCTGGAACTGGCCGTCACCAAGGCCAAGAAGACCTCGGTCCCCGCTGACAACATCGACCGCGCCATCAAGCGCGGCGCCGGCCTCACCGGCGAGGTCGTGGACTACTCCGAAATCATGTACGAGGCCCGCGGACCGCAGGGTTCCGCTTTGCTGATCGAGTGCCTCACGGACAACAAGAACCGTGCCGCCTCGGAAGTCCGCCTCGCCATCTCCCGCAACGGCGGCACCATCGCCGACCCCGGTTCGGTGAGCTACCTGTTCAGCCGCAAGGGCGTTGTTTCCCTGCCGAAGAACGGACTGACCGAGGATGACGTCCTGATGGCGGTCCTCGACGCCGGTGCCGAGGAAGTCAAGGACAACGGCGACAGCTTCGAGATCCACTCCGAGCCGACCGACTTGCAGGGAATCCGCGACGCGCTCAAGGAAGCCGGAATCGAATACGACACCGACGAGGCCGAATTCGTGCCCTCGATGCAGGTGCCGCTGGACCTGGAAGCCGCCAGGAAGTTCATGAAGCTCGTCGATGCCCTGGAGGACCTCGACGACGTCCAGAACGTCTACAGCAACGCCGACCTCAGCGACGAAGTGCAGGCCGCGCTGGAAGCCGAGTGACCCTCCGCGTCCTCGGCGTCGACCCGGGCCTCACCCGTTGCGGGATCGGCGTCGTGGACGTGGAAAAGAACCGCCGGGCCACGATGGTGGCGTTCGGCGTCGTCGGCACCTCACCGGAACAGGGCCTTGACCAGCGGCTGCTGGTGATTGCCAACGCCATTGATGAGTGGCTGGACCGGTACGAACCGCACGTCATGGCCGTCGAGCGCGTCTTTTCGCAGCTCAACGTCAGCACCGTGATGGGGGTGGCGCAGGCCTCGGGAGTGGTCATTGCCGCCGCGGCGCGCCGCGGCATCCCGGTGGCCCTGCACACGCCGTCGGAGGTCAAGGCCGCGGTCACGGGCAGCGGAACCTCGAACAAGGACGCCGTCACCAAACTGGTCACCAAGATCCTCCGGCTTGATGCCCCGCCCCGCCCCGCCGACGCCGCCGACGCCCTGGCCCTGGCTATCACGCACGCCTGGCGGGCCGGCAGCGGAGCTTACAGCGGAGCTTACAACGAGGGCGCAGCCACCACCGGACCGGGCAGCCAGTCGCTGACCCCGGCCCAGCGCGCCTGGGCGGAAGCCGAGGCGAAAGCGCGCCGTGCGCGCTGAACGGCCGACTGTGCCGCCGCAGAGCTTGGTAGGCTATTCGTAGATATGTTCGGATAGCCGGTTTTCCGGTTTAAATTGTCAGTTATATTGTCAGCTGCATTGTCGCTGTAAACCCAGGAGCCCGGCTTTGATCAGTTTTCTTCGCGGAACCGTAGCGCACGTCGGCCTGGCCTCCGCCGTGATCGACCTCAACGGTGCCGGCATGAGCGTGAACGCCACGCCGCAGACCCTCAGCAGCCTCCGGGCGGGTGAAGAGGGGAAGCTCTTCACCTCACTGATCGTGCGGGAGGACTGCCTGACCCTCTACGGCTTCGGCAGCGACGACGAACGCGAGGTGTTCGACGTCCTGCTCAGCGTCAGCGGCGTGGGGCCCCGGCTTGCGCTGGCCGTCCTGGCCGTCCACGAACCCGAAGCCATCCGCGTCGCCGCGCACTCGGGCGACGGCAAGGCCTTCACCAAGGTGCCCGGGATCGGGCCCAAGGTGGCGGGCCGGATCGTGCTGGAACTGGCCGGGAAACTGGTCCCGCACGGGACCGGTGCCAGCACCGCCACCGGCACCGCCCCGGCGGCCTCCGCGGAAGCCGCCTGGAAGCCCCAGGTCATCGCCGCCATGACCAGCCTGGGCTGGTCCGAAAAGGACGCCACCGCCAGCATCGACAAGTCCCTCGCCGATTCACCCGAAGTGGCAGAGAAGGGCAACGTGGCCGAGATCCTGCGCACCACCCTCCGCTGGCTGGGCCAGGACGGCGCACGCGCCGGGAACCGGGTAGGCGCCCGTGGCTGAGCCGTCGTTCGTGGCCGGGGGAGAGGAGCCGGAGGAACGGGCCATCGAGGCAGCCCTCAGGCCCAAGAACCTGCATGACTTCGTCGGCCAGCACCGGGTACGCAAACAGTTGTCCCTCGTGCTGGAAGCCTCACGGATGCGCGGCCGCAGTGCGGACCACGTCCTGCTGTCCGGTCCGCCCGGACTGGGCAAGACCACGCTGTCGATGATCATCGCCGCGGAAATGAACGCCCCGCTGCGGATCAGCAGCGGCCCGGCGATCCAGCACGCCGGGGACCTGGCCGCCATCCTGTCCTCGCTCTCCGAGGGCGAAGTCCTCTTCCTCGACGAGATCCACCGCATGTCCCGCCCGGCCGAGGAAATGCTGTACATGGCCATGGAAGACTTCCGGGTCGACATTGTGGTCGGCAAGGGTGCCGGCGCCACCGCCATCCCGCTCGAACTGCCGCCCTTCACGCTGGTCGGCGCCACCACCCGCGCAGGGCTCCTTCCCGGACCCCTGCGGGACAGGTTCGGCTTCACCGGCCACCTGGAGTTCTATTCGGTGGAGGAGCTGGAACTCGTGCTCCGGCGCTCCGCCGGGCTGCTGGACCTCAAGGTCAACTCCGCCGGCTTCAGCGAGATCGCCGGACGGTCCCGGGGCACGCCCCGCATCGCCAACCGGCTCCTGCGCCGCGTCCGCGACTGGGCGCTGGTCCACGGCATCGAGCAGATTGACGCCCGGGCCGCCTCGGCAGCGCTGGACATGTATGAAGTCGACAAACGCGGCCTGGACCGCCTGGACCGCGCCGTCCTCGAGGCGCTGATCACCAAGTTCGGCGGCGGGCCGGTGGGCTTGTCCACCCTTGCCATCGCCGTCGGCGAAGAGACGGAAACGGTTGAAACGGTGGCCGAGCCCTACCTGGTCCGTGAAGGCCTGCTGGGCCGGACGCCCCGGGGCCGGATCGCCCTTGCACCGGCCTGGACCCACCTTGGCTTCGCGGTACCTGCCGGGGTCTTCGGGCAGGATCCCCTGGAGCTGTTCCAGGCAGCCGACCCCGGTGCTGAACACGGCGATGAACTCGGTGAAGAAGCCGGTCCGGAACGGATCCGCAACTCCCAATAGCCCCGGCCTGCCCTTTTCCCTTTAGACTGGAAAGACGCTCGGCACGTTCGGGTCTTTGTTTCTGTGCGCGGCCGGCCCCGGCCGCCGTTGGTTGGGCCTGGTCCCAGGTTCCGCCGGCCCGGAGCGAAGCGGACGTTGCCATGACCAGCTACGCAAGTACAGAATGGAATTTCCCCGTGGATCCAATGAACATCCTGCTGTTCGTCATGCTCGGACTCTTCGTCTTCATGATGTTCCGCCGCAACAAGAAGACCAAGGAACAGGCGGTCAAGCTGCAGTCGCAGTTCGCTCCGGGCGTGGAGGTCATGACCAGCTTCGGCCTGTTCGGCCGCATCATCGAGATCGACGAGGACGAGAACAAGGTCCTTCTTGAACTCTCGCCGGGAAACCTCGCCACCGTGCACCGCCAGGCCGTCACCAAGATCGTCGAGCCGGCTGCCGCCCCGCAGGAGCCTACGGTCGTTCCCGACGACGCCTCCTCGCTGACCGGTTCCTCCCCGCTGACCATCGACAAGGCCGGGAGTGCCGCCCCCGCCGCCGAATCGCCGCGCACTGAAACGCCGGATGAAACTTTGCGCGGCCTCAACGACGAAGGCAAGAAAGACAGCTAGTCTGCCTATCGGAGCTGGCCCGCGAAGCAACCGCCGGGGGCCGCGCCGGTGCGGCCCCCGCGGTCCGGGCTGGCGGCTCCTCCATCATTAATAGAAAGATCGACAATGGCACGAACTGGCCCCAAAAACACAGCCCTCCGGGTGCTGGTCTGGCTTGGCGTTATTCTCGCCGTCTTGACTGCCGTCCTGGCGGGCGGCACCATGGCCGGGCAGGCGAGCTGGGCTCCCAAGCTTGCCCTGGACCTCGAAGGCGGCACGCAGATGATCCTGGCGCCGAAGGTCGAGGGCGGTTCGGACATCACCGAAGACCAGCTCAACCAGGCCGTGTCCATCATCCGCCAGCGCGTGGACGGCTCGGGCGTCGCCGAGGCTGAAATCAGCACGCAGTCCGGCCGCAACGTCGTCGTCAGCCTTCCGGGCACCCCGTCCAAGGAGACCCGGGCCCTGATCCAGGCCTCCGCGGATATGAACTTCCGGCCGGTCCTGCAGGCCGGCCCCGGCGCGGCGGTCCCCACGGCGTCCCTGACTCCGGAGGACCAGCTGCCCAAGCCCGCGGCTGCGCCTGCGAACAGCAGCGACGTGAACTGGATCACGGCCGATGTCTACAAGAAATTCGAGACGCTCGACTGCGACAAACCGTCCCAGGACAAGCAGGAACGCTCCGACCCGGCCAAGCCGCTGGTCACCTGCGAGCCGGCTTCCGCCAAGTCGCCGGCCATCAAGTACATTCTGGGGCCGGTTGAGGTCAAGGGCACGAACATCAAGACCTCCTCGTTCCAGCTGCAGCGCGGTGCCCAGGGCGCCGTCACCAACGAGTGGGCCGTGAACATCCAGTTCGACGAGCAGGGCACCGCCAAGTTCAAGGAAGTCACCGAGCGCCTCTACCAGTTCTTCGTGGCCGCAGGCGGCCAGAGCGGCTCCGACCCGAAGGCCCAGTTCGCCATCGTGCTCGATGACCAGGTCATCTCCGCGCCGCGTTCCCTCGCCGTCATCACCGACGGCCGCCCGCAGATCACCGGCGGGTTCACCGAGCAGTCCGCCAAGGCTCTTTCGGACCAGCTGCGGTTCGGCGCGCTGCCGATCAGCTTCGAAATCCAGAGCGAACAGCAGATCTCGGCCACGCTCGGCGGCGAGCAGCTCCGGATGGGCATGCTGGCGGGCCTGATCGGGCTGCTGCTGGTGGTCGTCTACTCGCTCTTCCAGTACCGGGCCCTCGGCTTCGTCACCGTCGCCTCCCTCGTGGTGGCCGGTTCGCTGACCTACCTGGCCATCGCGATCCTGGGCTGGACCGAGAACTACCGTCTCTCCCTCGCCGGTGTAGCGGGCCTCATCGTGGCCATCGGCCAGACGGCGGACTCGTTCATCGTCTACTTCGAACGCATCCGTGATGAGCTCCGTGAAGGCCGCGGCCTGGTCTCGGCGGTGCAGAACGGCTGGAAGCGGGCCAAGCGCACCGTCCTGGCGTCCAAGGCCGTGAACCTCCTCGCCGCCCTCGTGCTGTACTTCGTGGCGGTGGGCAACGTCCGCGGCTTCGCCTTCACCCTGGGCCTGACAGCCATCGCCGACCTCATCGTCGTCTTCATGTTCACCCACCCCACCCTCCAGGTCCTGTCCCGGACCAGGTTCTTCGGTGAAGGCCACCGGTTCTCCGGGCTTGACCCGAAGCGCCTCGGCGCCGTGCCCCTGTACCGGGGCGCGGGGCGGATCCGTACGCCGGAAGACAGGCCCGCCGTCGCCGTCCGCGCCAAGAACAGCGGCGCCACGGCCGAGGCAGCGCGCCGGATGACCATTGCAGAACGCCGCCTCGCGGAAAAACAGGAACAGGGCAAACAAGGACAGCTTGCCGGTTCCGCCAAGAGCGCAGCCAAGGAGGGCAAGTAAATGGCCAGCTTCGCCACATTCGGTAACGAGCTTTACACGGGCAAGCGCTCGTACGACTTCGTCGGGTCCAAGAAGATCTGGTTCCTGGTGGCAGCCGTCGCCGTTGCCCTCTCGATCCTCATCCCGGTTGCCAAGGGCGGTTTCAACCTCGGGATCGAGTTCCGCGGCGGCTCCGAGTTCACCGTCTCCAACGTCAAGACCACGGATGCGACGGTCGGCGAGAAGGCCGTGACGGGTGTCGTCCCGGGCAGCGTGCCGCGCGTCGCCAACGTTGCCGGCACCACGATGCGCATCCAGACGGACAAGCTCACCGACGACGAAACGCTGAAGATCAAGGACGGCCTGACCACCGCCTACGGCGTCACGGACAACGAGGTCACCTCGACGTTCGTCGGCCCCACCTGGGGTGCCGACGTGACCAAGCAGGCACTGCTGGGCCTGCTCGTCTTTGTCGGGCTGGCCGCCGTCCTGATGGCGCTGTATTTCCGGACCTGGAAGATGTCACTCTCGGCCCTCGCGGGCATGCTCGTGACCATGTTCATCACCGCCGGCGTCTACTCGCTGAGCGACTTCGAGGTCACGCCGTCGGCGATTATCGGCTTCCTGACGGTGCTCAGCTATTCGCTGTACGACACCGTCGTGGTCTTCGACAAGATCCGCGAAAACACGGCCGAGCTGCAGGCGTCCACCCGCAGGACCTTTGCCGAGGAAGTCAACCTCGCCGTCAACCAGACCCTGGTCCGGTCCATCAACACGATGATGGTGGCCATCCTCCCGGTCGGCGCCATCCTCTTCATCGGGGCCGGCCTCCTCGGCGCCGGTACGCTGCGCGACCTGTCCCTGGCCCTGTTCGTGGGCATCCTGATCGGAACGGCCGCAACGATCTTCGTCGCCGCCCCGCTGTACGCCTGGCTCCGCCAAAGCGAACCGGACCTGGTCAAGCAGGCCAGGCGGGTGGAACAGCGCCGTGCGGAGGCTGCCGCCAAGGCCGCCTCGGAGGCAACGCCCGCCACCGCCTAGCAGGCCTGGCCCGGCGTGTCTTGATCCGACGGGCCGGAGAACGTCATCCGTGACGGTCTCCGGCCCGCCGCCGTATCCCGGCGGGTTATCGGAGTATCCTCCTGCGGGAATACACTGGAATGATTATCGGGTTGTGAGGGGTGCTCCTTTTGGATGAACGTTCGACGCCGGTGCCAGCGGCGCCGGTGGATAAGAGTCACGGCCAGGGTTCGCAGACCGGCGTGGTGGCTTCCGGACGTCCCGATGTCCCCGTGCCGGTCGACAACGCCGGGACCCGCGCCACTTTCCCCGGCCGCCGCGAACGCACGCGGTCCAGGCTGGCCCGGCTGACGGGCCGGGGAGCCCCGGCGTACTCGCCGATCCTTGAGCCATTGCTGCGCACCGTCCGTGCCAACAATCCCAAGGAGGACTTCGACCTCATCCAGCGTGCTTTTGTGGTGGCGGAGCGTTGCCACCGCGGGCAGAAACGCAAGAGCGGCGACCCCTACATCACGCACCCGGTGGCGGTGGCAACGATCCTCGCCGAACTGGGTCTGAGCGGCACCACGCTGGCCGCGGCGCTCCTGCACGACACCGTCGAGGACACCTCCTACACCCTGGCCGATCTCAAGGCGGAGTTCGGTCCGGAAGTGGCGATGCTGGTCGACGGTGTCACGAAGCTGGACAAGGTCAGCTTCGGCGAGGCCGCGCAGTCCGAAACCGTGCGCAAGATGGTCGTGGCGATGGCCAAGGACATCCGCGTGCTGATGATCAAGCTCGCGGACCGGCTGCACAACGCCCGCACGTGGCGCTTCGTCTCGGCCGAGTCCTCGGCACGCAAGGCCCGGGAAACCCTGGAGATTTTCGCGCCGCTGGCCCACCGGCTCGGCATGAACACCATCAAGTGGGAACTGGAAGACCTCTCCTTCGCGGCGCTGTACCCCAAGGTGTACGAGGAAATCGTACGCATGGTGGGCGACCGGACCCCGGAGCGGGAGAAGAATCTCGCCGTCATCCGCAACCAGATCACCGGAGACCTGCGGGACGCCAAAATCAAGGCCACCATCACCGGGCGGCCGAAACATTACTACTCGATCTACCAGAAGATGATCGTCCGCGACAAAGACTTCGACGACATCAACGACCTGATGGGCGTGCGCGTGCTCGTCGATTCCGTCCGGGACTGTTACGCGGCGCTGGGTGCCATGCATTCGCGCTGGAACCCGCTTCCGGGCCGGTTCAAGGACTACATTGCGATGCCGAAGTTCAACATGTACCAGTCGCTGCACACCACGGTGATCGGTCCGGGCGGCAAGCCGGTGGAGATCCAGATCCGCACCCATGAGATGCACCGGCGCGCCGAATACGGTGTTGCCGCGCACTGGAAGTACAAGGATCAGCCGAACCGCACGGCGGCCGGGCCGGGGAGCCCGCGCGACGGCGACATGGGTTGGCTGCGCTCCCTCGTCGACTGGCAGCAGGAGACCTCCGATCCGGGCGAATTCCTCGACTCCCTGCGCTTCGAGATCAATGCCCGGGAGGTGTTCGTCTTCACCCCCAAGGGTGAGGTCATGGCCCTCCCGGCCGGTTCCACTCCCGTGGACTTCGCCTACGCCGTCCACACCGAGGTGGGTCACCGGACCATCGGGGCGAGGGTCAACGGCAAGCTCGTCCCGCTCAACAGTGAACTGAACCATGGCGACTGGGTGGAGATCTTCACCTCCAAGGCCGAAGGCGCCGGCCCCAGCCAGGACTGGCAGCACTTCGTCAAGAGCGCCCGGGCCCGGAACAAGATCAGGCAATGGTTCAGCAAGGAGCGCCGCGAGGAGTCGATTGACCGGGGCAAGGAACTGCTTACCAAGGCCATGCGCAAGCAGAACCTTCCCCTGCAGCGGCTCATGACCCACGACGCCCTCGCCGCGATCGCAGAGGACTTCAAGTATGTGGACATCTCCGGGCTCTACGCGGGGGTGGGCGACGGCCACACCTCCGCCCAGTCCGTCATGGAACGCCTCGTGGAGAGCCTCCGCGGGAATGAGGCGCCCGAGGATGACCTTTCCGAGGTCTCCATTCCCACCCAGGTCAGCAAGACCAAGTATTCGGATTCGGGTGTGGTGGTCCGGGGGGTTGACGATGTCTGGGTGAAGCTGGCCCGGTGCTGCACCCCGGTGCCGCCCGATCCCATCCTCGGCTTCGTCACCCGCGGTTCCGGGGTCTCCGTGCACCGGACCGACTGCACGAATGTTGCGGGCCTGCGGGAGCAGCCCGACCGGATCGTGGAAGTTGACTGGGCCCCCACCCAGTCGAGCGTGTTCCTGGTGGAGATCCAGGTCGAAGCGCTGGACCGCAAGTCCCTGCTGTCCGACGTCACGAGGGTGCTTTCGGAGAACCACGTGAATATCCTTGCCGCCAGCGTGCATACCTCCACAGACCGGGTGGCGATTTCCAGGTTCGCGTTCGAGATGGGTGATCCGAGGTACCTGAACCACGTGCTCAGCGCCGTCCGCCGAATTGACGGAGTCTTCGATGTCTACCGCACCACCGGGAACCGGCGGCGGAATTAGCTGCACCGCGCTAGCTGTACGACGCTGGCTGCACGCCAGCTGCACCGCGTACATCAGGCTAGTCCACGAGGAACGCCCCTACCGGGCCGAGCCGCCTCGCCGACAGGAAACGCCGGCCCCGGAGCCGGCCCGAAAGCCGAAGCCCCGGAATTACGGATGCCCCGATACCACCGCCGGAGTCCGGCGGGGGAGCGCCTCACCTTGGGTCTGCGCCTCAGGCAACCCGACAGGCACCCGGCCTGGAGCTGCCGGCCGGTGAGATCCCGTGGCCGTGGCACGCCGCGGCGCCCCGGGGGACGGTCAGCCGAGGACCGCTGGCCGTGCAGGGTACCGGGAGCCGGAGGCGCGGCGGATCCGTGGGCGGGGACCTCCGGGCACGGGTCGGTGTTCAGGCCCATTCCGGCATACTCGCGCACGGCACTGATGCCGGACACCGCAGCCGGCTTGTCGGAAAGGATCGGGACACGGCCACCACGGTTCCGTCAGGGGCCTTGAGTGTGGCTGAGCAAGGGCGGTCTGCGCCCCGCCCGAAGCGACGCGGCCGGCTTGGTGCTGTGGATCACATACGTCATCATCAACAATGGCATCCTGGGCTGGATCGCTTTCGGGCTTCTGGTCCTCGTCGTGATCCTCGGTGATGTGATGTTCCTGCGCTGGAGGCACAGCCGGAAAGAAGGCACCCCGGAGGTCCGGTTCCCGGTCGCCGTCGTGTACGGACATGGCCTGTTCGCCGTCACCACCGTTGTACTGGTGTTGCTGACCAACCTGGGCATCGGCGGCTCCTGAGGCAGCCCGCACACGGCCGGGTATTACCGGGTGATCCGGAGATGACGCAATGAATGCCGGGTCGAACAGTGAACGGCCCGAAGGTGACCCCGTCTCACTCTGGGTCCCCGCCGCCGGAATCACCGGCTACCCCGTCCTGCGCGGGGGTATCGAGGTCGACGCGGCGGTCACCGGCCCCGGCATCGCCGGGCTGACCGCCGCGTTGGCCCTCAAACGCGCCGGCCAGATAATGGCAAGTCTAAGTGGCCCCACTTTGGCAGGAATCCGCCCTGCGATTTTCAGCCCAAGTGGACTCCAGCCGGATTGACAATCGCACAACGGGAACGTCAACGGACTGCCACGTCAGTACTTTCCCAAAAAGATGCGCCCCCAAGTGACACCTGAACAGGAGGCGGCACCCGGCCGTTCCGTCCAGGACGCTGCCCGGGCGGGGCAGGGCGGCGGTGGGGTCCTCAGCCCGATGCCCTACGCCTGGGGTGGCCGCGCCATGATCGGGCTCAGGTGCACTCCCAACAGGAGCCAGCCGCCATCTGGCTGCCCGGAAGGCGCGGACGGGACGGCAATCAGCGACACCCTGAAATTCCCGTCGTTGCGGTGGCCCTGGTACGTAGTCCGCTGGCGCTGGATGCCGATCCCCACAGCGACCCCATCGTGGATACGCCAGTCCAGCTCGGCCAACTCGAAGCTCTCGTTGACCAGGCCATTGGCAAAGCGTTCCATCCACTGGTCCCGCCGCAGCACAAAACCCGCCGGTCCCACGCCGGCGAAATCCGGGGCCAGCATCGTGTCGAGTTGCTCAACGTCTCCGCCGGCTTCGGCCCGCGATATGGCTGCCACGAGGCTGTCCAGCTGCTTTTGAGTCGTGTCCATCATCAAGTCCTTCCATTCTTGTCCGGCCGGAAGCCAGAGCCTCCGGCCGGCTCCGTTCTTCCCGCAACAATGCGTTCAATCGGCGCCAATACGTTAAGGTTAGAATTCGAATCGTTAGATGTCAATCGATTAGAAGACTAACGTTCTGCTATTCTGTGACTATGAAACCGACGCAGGAGACGCTGGGCATCACCCTCGCCGCCGCCGCCCGGGATGCGAGCAGGGCCTTCGATGCCGCACTGCAGTCCGCGGGGGGATCCCGACCGGTCTGGCTGGTGCTGATGGCGCTCAAACAGCACGCCACGGCCAACCAGCGCGAAATTGCCCAAAAAGTAGGCATCCAGGGTGCCACCCTGACGCATCACCTCAACGCGATGGAATCTTCGGGGCTGCTGAGCCGGCGCCGGGACCCGCACAACCGCCGGGTGCACATCGTGGAGCTGACCGAGGCCGGGCACGCCATGTTCTTGCAGCTCCTCGGTACCGTTACTGCTTTCGACAAGCGGCTGCGCGACGGACTGGATGAGGGCGACATTGCCACCCTGCGGCGGCTGCTGGCAGTCCTGCAGCATAACGTGGGCAGCTCTGCCGAAGGCACAAAGGTACCGGCGCGAAATGACTAGGATTCCCCGGCTGACCCCGATCTGGCGCAAGACCGTACTGGTCCTGCACATCGCCGGCGGCGTCGGCTGGATGGGGCTCGATGCCAGCCTCGTCATCCTGGCAGCCACCGGCCTGACCACTGCAAACGGCCGGACTGCCGCGTCCTGCTACACCGCCATCGGACTGGTGGTGCCGCCCGCCGTGCTCACGCTGAGCCTGACCATGATGGCCACTCCCCGCCACCGTGGCCCTGCCGGACGCAGTGGCTTCGGTGGGCGACGCGGCTGTGCGTGCGGCCCTGGGCGCGACTCCGGTCCAGCTCATGTTCCCGCCGGTGGTGTCATTCCTCCGTTCAAACCCCAGTCCGCGCCGTCGGCCGAATTGGACCTTGGCTCGACCGTGTGGCCGATACTGGTGCGCCGTTTTGGTCCTGTCGCGCTCGGCGCCGTCGCTGTACTGGCGCTCGTCGTCTGGCTGGCTCGCCGATGCCGTCGGCGATCGCCCACTGGTGCTCGAACCGAGTCTGCTTCCGTTCCACGTACCGCTTCACACACGACGGATCCGCCACACCTACCTGCACCGCAAAAAACCACAGCGGTTGGAACATCCACGGGATCATCCAGGAAAACACCCAGATGACGAACAGTCACAAGCTGGAGTCCGAACCCGAGCCGGTTGTGGTCGCCCCTCCGGTTCGCCACCAGCTCGCGATCCAAATCATCGAGGAAGAAAAACCGCGCCAGGACCGGCCGGTCCGGAGCTTCATGCGCATACCGCCCGTACGCCGCCTCTTCGGGAGCCGTTAAATGCTCACCAGCCATGCTCTCTCAACGATCGACGCTGGCAATCGTTGCGATCGATTGATCCTCAGCGCTACTTTCCGCGGAATGGCCCTCGACCCCCGGAAACAGCGCGGCGAGTTTCTCGAGCGCGGCTTTCTTGTGCGGCACCCGCGGGCTCGCCTCCACGGCCAGCTGCAGCAGGCGCACCCGCACGTCCAGCTCAGGCCTCGCGAGCATGGCACCGAGCACCGGCAGGGCACGCTCGGCTTCCACATGCAGGGCGATGTCCAGCGCCGTCCGCAGCGGGCTGGATACCATCAGTCCGCCCAGGCTCACGACGTCGAAGGGCCCCAGCCGCACCTCGTGGAAGGTGCACCCGCGGGTTGACCTGAGGCTGGAAATCCTCCGGTTGGCATCCACCAGCAGGGCCAGGCGGTCCGGCTCATGGGCGCAGCCGTAGATCCAGGCAGCCGTCATCCTTCCGGCCACGATGCGCTGCCGGATGGTCACGGGAATGGCGCAGGCTGCGGCGCGGGCCCGGAGCTGCGGCGTCGGGCGCGTTCCGGGCGGCAGGTACCCGCGCTGATACAGCTGCGTCAGCACGCCGTCGGACGCCATGGCCTGCAGCTCCGGCCAGGAGAAGAGCGCGCCGGGGGAGTAGAGCTCGTGCGGGGACGGGTCAGGCGGCGACGGAACCGGCGTGAGCGTAACAGGCCCGGGCCGGACAGATTCACGCGGAGGAGGGGTGCGGGGAGCAGGTGTGCCGGACAGGAGGACCATTCCGCCATCGTGCCGCGTCCCCGGAGAAGGGAACAGGCCCCGCCCCGGTCATGTGGATAACCGGGGCGGGGCCTGCTGTTGGTTCCTGCGGATTGTTTCCCGCTACGCGAGCTCGCTTGCCGACTTCTCCAGCTGCTCCAGCCAGGCCTGGCGTGCCTCAAGGGCTTCCTGGGCTGCCTTGATCTTGCGCTGGTCGCCGGCCTTCTCGGCCTTGGCCAGGTCCTCCTGGAGCCCGGCAATGGCCGACTCCAGCTGCGTCAGGGCGCTGTTGGTGCGGGCCTTCGTCTCCGGGTTCGAGCGCTTCCAGTTTTCATCCTCGGCGTGGCGGACGGCGTCCTCCACCTTCCGCAGCCCGGCCTCGATCCGGCCCATGTCGGCGCGTGGAACCTTCCCGGCTTCTTCCCAGCGGTCGCGGATGGACTGGAGGGCCTTCTTGGCGGCGGCGAGGTCCTTGATGGGCAGCAGTTCGTTCGCTTCCACCAGCAGGGCCTCCTTGACCGTCAGGTTGGCACCGTACTCCTGGTCGATCTCGTCGTTGGCGGCCTGGCGGTGGGTGAAGAAGACATCCTGGGCTGCCCGGAAACGCGCCCACAGGGCGTCGTCGTCCTTGCGGCTGGCGCGGGGGGAGGCCTTCCAGTCATCCATCAGGCGGCGGTACTCGCCGGCGGCGAAGCCCCAGTCGGTCGAGGCGGACAGGGCCTCCGCCTCCGCGATCAGCTTCTCCTTGGCAGCCTTTGCTGTCGAGTTGTTGCTGTCCAGCTGCGAGAAATACGCGCGGCGGTGCCGGTCGAAGACCGTGCGGGCGGCGCGGAAGCGCTTCCAGAGGGTGTCCTCGTTGCTGCGGCCCAGTCGGACTCCGCTTTTCTGCGCGGTCTTCCAGCTCTCGAACAGCTCGTTCATGCGGGCGCTGGAGGTCTTCCACTGGATCTGGGCCGGGTCGTGGCCGGCGATCTCCTCGGCCTCGGCCACGATCGCCTCGCGGGCCGCAAGTTCGGCGGCACGGACGGCGTCGTGTTCGGCCTTTTCTGCTTTTTCAAGATCGCGGACCTGCGTGGCCAGCGTATCGAGGCGGGCCTCAGCGGAGCGGAGATCGCCAACTATGTTCCGCTCGGCCAGCTGCTCGCGCAGGTGCGTGACGGTCTTCTGCATGTCCGTCGTGGGCGCCTTGGAGTTGACGCGCTGTTCGAGCAGGACGATCTGTGCGACGACGTCGTCGTACTTGCGGGCGAAGTAGCCCAGGGCCTCGTCATTGCTGACGCCCGGGTACTGGCCGACGGAGTGCTCCGTGCCGTCAACGGTCAGGAACACGTGGCCGTCGCCTTCGACGCGACCCCAGCGGGCAGCTTCGGCCAGCGAGGCCGCGGAGGACACCGTTGCCGGGGCCGGGGCGGCCGCTGACGGGCCGGCCTTGGGCCGGGCCGCGAAGGCTGCCGGTGACGGCGCGGGGCGGCTCGCGGGAGTGGGAGCCGGTACAGGGGCGGGCGCCGGCGTGGGAGCGGGGGCCGCTTCTGCGGCCGGTTCAGCCGGCTCGGGAGACCCGGCCGCTGCTGTCACAGCCTCCGCCGTAGCCCTGGCGCCGCCCTGGGCCGCAGGTGCGCCCTCAGGTGCGACGTCGGGTGCCGCCGTGGGCGCCGCGGCGGCAAGTGTGCCTGCTGCACTGCCTGCTGCACTGCCCGCGGCACTGCCTGCGGCCTCGCCTTCGACTGCCGCCACGTCGGCTTCGGTCTCGTTGGCAACTGCTGCTGCCAATGTTTCGTCGGATTTCTGACTGTCTGTCACCGCTAGAAGTCTTTCGCTTGGAGGGAAATACCGGGACCGTGGCCACCAGGGCCCCCGTTTGGTTACTTCAGAGAGAACGAGTCTATCGTGACTGGTTCCACAGGTGCGCCGTCTGTGGCGCTACCGCCCGGCTTCAGGCCGGCCGCGGCGATACCGGTGACGACGTCGAGCCCGGCCGTGACCTTGCCCACCACCGTGTAGCCGCCGGCCGCGTCAGCCGGAATGACGGTGTCCTTGTACACGATGAAGAACTGGGTGCCGTTGCCGTTGGCGTTTCCGCCGGTCCTGGCGACGGCGATGGTTCCGGCCGGGTAGTTATTGTCCGGCGGCGTGTTTTCCAGCGGACCCCAGGTGTAGGACGGATCGGAACTGCCGTCGCCGGCCTTGGAACCGCACTGCAGGACGCCGAAGTTCTCGGCCGTGGTCAGGCGGTGGCAGCTGACGCCGTTGTAGAAATTCTGGTCCGCCAGGGACTTGAAGACGGCGGCTGCCTGCGGGGCCTTGGTGCCGTCCAGTTCGACGCCGAGCGTCCCGCTGTTCAGCCTGAGCTCGCCGGTGAACGTCTTGCCCGCAGCGGTTTCCGGCTTGGGGATGTTCTCCCCGTTGGCGGCCGCGGGGGTGGCCGACGGCGTGGCCGACGCGGAAGGGGCCGCCAGGTCCGCCTGGGCGGCCGCGAATTGCTCTTCGGTGGGGTTGGCGGAGAAGACCGTCAGCTGGAGCACGAGGGCGAGGGCTATGGCCGCCGTGCCGGCGCCGGCGGCGAGGACGTTGTCGCGCTTCCGGCGTTTGTCCTGCTCCTTGCGCAGCTCACGTTTTGCCTCCATCTGCTGGATGCGCCGCTTGGCGTCGCGGGCGCTCCTTGAACTGGCCGCCAAAAGTCCTCCTGGTTGTAAGGCTGAACCCGTGGCGGGCCCGGGGGCGCCGTCGCGGAACAGCTGCATAGCTGCCGGCAGCAGCGCAGCGCGGCCCCGCATTAGAGATGCAGGCGCCGAACGCATAAACTGACTGCCGCACACAGTTTATGCACGACTGGCCGGTCTGCCGCCGTTCTGTCTCCGTTTCGTACGCTTCGTTTCGGACACTTCTTTATCGACACTTCGTGCCGGAAGGAGTGCGGTGCGGGACGCAGCCGGAACCGCCGTTGTTACCTTAGGAGAAAATCCCCCATGGCACGCACAGCCTCACTGTCAGGATTCCCCGAGTGGCTTCCCGAGGAACGGCTGGTGGAGCTGCATGTGCTGGACACGCTGCGTCGGATCTTTGAACTCCATGGCTTCTCCTCGATCGAAACCCGGGCCGTGGAAACGGTGGGCCAGCTGCTGCGCAAGGGCGAAATCGACAAAGAGGTCTATGGGCTGAGCCGGCTCCAGGATGACGAAGAGGAAGCGGCCGGCGATGTACGCACGGGGGGGAAAGCCGATCCGCACGCCCTGGCCCTGCACTTCGACCTCACCGTGCCGTTCGCCCGCTACGTCGTGGAGAACGCGGGCTACCTCGCCTTCCCGTTCCGCCGCTACCAGATCCAGAAAGTCTGGCGCGGCGAGCGCCCGCAGGAGGGCCGCGCCCGCGAGTTCACCCAGGCGGACATCGACGTCGTCGGCGACGGCGAACTGCCGTTCCGCTACGACGTCGAGATTGCGCTCGTGATCGCCGAAGCCCTGAACGCCCTGCCGATCCCCGACTTCCTGCTCCGGATCAACAACCGCAAACTGGCCGAGGGGTTCTATACCGGCATCGGGCTCACGGACACGGCCGGGGTGCTGCGCAGCATCGACAAGCTCGAGAAGATCGGCCCGGCCAGGGTCGCCGAGCTGCTCAAGTCCGAGCTGGGCGCCACGGACGAGCAGGCGCAGGCCGCACTGAAGCTCGCCTCGATCCGCACCGGGGACACCTCCTTCGTGGCGCAGGTCCGCGCCCTGGGCGTCAGCAACGGGCAGCTGGAGGAAGGCCTGAACGAACTGGAGCAGGTCATCGCCGCGGCCGTCCAACGGGCCCCCGGCAAGGTGGTCGCGGACCTGAGCATCGCCCGCGGCCTGGACTACTACACCGGAACAGTTGTGGAAACCGTGCTGGTGGGCCACGAACAGCTCGGCTCGATCTGCTCCGGCGGGCGCTACGACGCCCTGGCCAGCAAGGGCAGCCGCAAGTTCCCCGGCGTCGGACTCTCGATCGGCGTGACCCGCCTGGTCTCCCGGATCCTCAGCCAGGACCTCGCCACGGCCTCACGCTCCGTCCCCACCGCCGTGCTCGTGGCGCTCACCAACGATGACAGCTGGGGCGCCGCGCAGGACGTCGCGGCGGCGCTGCGCGGCCGGGGCATCGCCACCGAGGTCGCGGCCAAGGCGGAGAAGTTCGGCAAGCAGATCAAGTTCGCCGACCGCCGGGGCATCCCCTTCGTCTGGTTCACGGACGACGACGGCAAGCACCAGGTCAAGGACATCCGCTCGGGCGAGCAGACCGACGCCGATCCGGCCAGCTGGACTCCCGCGGAGGAAGACCTGCACGTCCGCGTCCTGAAGGCCTGAGGCGGGGGAGGCGGGAGGGGCCTGTCCAGCGGGTAAACTCGAACGGGATCGTTCCCGCAGCGATCCTATTGAACATGAGTTCTGATTTCCCTCTGTCTTCTTCAGAAAGGCGTGCTGTGCTGCGCACACATGACCTCGGATCCCTTCGCTCCGAGCACATTGGACAAACCGTAACCCTCGCCGGCTGGGTCGGCCGGCGTCGTGACCACGGTGGTGTCGCATTCGTTGACCTCCGCGACGCTTCCGGCGTCGCCCAGGTCGTCGTCCGTGAAGAGGAAGTCTTCCACGGCCTGCGCAACGAGTACGTGCTGCAGGTCATCGGCACGGTCTCCCGGCGCCCCGAGGGCAACGGGAACCCCGCGCTGGCCACCGGCGAGATCGAGGTCATGGCCGAGAAGGTCACCATCCTCAACACCTCCGAGCCGCTGCCGTTCCAGATCGACGAGCACGTTGAGGTCGGCGAGGAAGCCCGCCTCAAGCACCGTTACCTGGACCTGCGCCGCCCCGGCCCCGCCCGCAACCTGCGGCTGCGCTCCGAGGCCAACCGGGTGGCCCGCGAACTGCTCCACCAGGACGGTTTCGTCGAAATCGAAACCCCCACGCTGACGCGTTCGACGCCGGAAGGCGCCCGTGACTTCGTCGTTCCCGCACGCCTCGCACCCGGCTCCTGGTACGCGCTGCCGCAGTCCCCACAGCTGTTCAAGCAGCTCCTGCAGGTGGGCGGCTTCGAGAAGTACTACCAGATCGCCCGCTGCTACCGCGATGAGGACTTCCGCGCCGACCGCCAGCCGGAATTCACCCAGCTCGACATCGAAGCCAGCTTCGTGGAGCAGGACGACATCATCCGCCTCGGCGAAAGCATCGTCAAGGCGCTGTGGAAGCTGATCGACGTCGAGATCCCGACGCCGATCCAGCGCATCACCTACGCCGACGCCATGGCCCGCTACGGCTCGGACAAGCCGGACCTGCGCTTCGGCCTGGAGCTGACCGAGCTCACCGAATTCTTCAAGGACACCAACTTCGGCGTCTTCAAGGCACCCTACGTCGGCGCCGTCGTCATGCCGGGCGGCGCCTCGCAGGCACGCCGCGCCCTCGACGCCTGGCAGGAATGGGCCAAGCAGCGCGGCGCCAAGGGCCTGGCCTACGTCCTGTACAAGGAAGACGGCGAACTGGCCGGTCCCGTGGCCAAGAACCTGACCGACACCGAGCGCGCCGGCCTGGCCGGTGCCGTCGGCGCCAAGCCGGGCGACTGCATCTTCTTCGCCGCCGGCGAGAAGTCCCCCTCCCGCGCCCTGCTGGGGGCCGCCCGCGTCGAGATCGGCCACCGCACCGGCCTGATCAACCCCGCGGACTGGGCCTTCGTGTGGGTCGTGGACGCGCCCATGTTCGAACCGGCTGCGGCAGCCGTGGCGTCCGGCGACGTCGCCGTCGGCGCCGGCCAGTGGACCGCCGTGCACCACGCGTTCACCTCGCCGAAGCCCGAGTTCATGGACAGCTTCGACAAGGATCCCGAGTCCGCGCTGTCCTACGCCTACGACATCGTCTGCAACGGCAACGAAATCGGCGGCGGCTCCATCCGTATCCACGAGCGGGAGATCCAGGAGCGGGTCTTCGAGCTGATGGGCCTGGACAAGGCAGATGCCCAGACCAAGTTCGGCTTCCTCCTCGAAGGCTTCAAGTTCGGCGCCCCTCCCCACGGCGGCATCGCCTTCGGCTGGGACCGCGTGGTCGCGCTGCTGGCCGGTGTCGAGTCCATCCGCGACGTCATCGCCTTCCCGAAGTCCGGCGGCGGCTACGACCCGCTGACCCAGGCGCCGGCGCCGATCACGGCCCAGCAGCGCAAGGAAGCCGGCGTCGACTTCAAACCGGAAGCCAGGAAGGCCGAACCGGCAGTCCAGAAGGCCGAGTAGCCCTCACGGCTGGGCACCAGGAGGCTGCCCGGGAAACCGGGGAGCCTTCGGCGTTGGAAGGAAGGATGACATGGCGGATCCGGCAGCGGGCCTCGAGGCGCTGATGGACGCCGCCTGGCCGGCCGCCGAGCGGCAGGACGACGGCGGCTGGGTGCTCCGCGCCGCCTCCGGGGTGACGCAGCGCGCCAATTCGGTGTGGCCGCGCCACGAGCCCGGAGCTGCCCCGCACGGGCGGCACGCTGCCCTGCGCGGCGCCCGGCTCTGGTACCGGACCCGCCGTCTTCCGCTGATCTTCCAGGTCTTCGATGACCCACGCTACGAAGCGCTGAATGCCCTCCTGGATGAGGAAGGGTTCACCCGGCAGTCGGAAACACTGGTGCTGGTCCGTGACGCCGCACCGGCTCCGGAGGAAGCACCAGCCGGGGGCGTTGAGGTCTCCGACCATCCTTCGGAGGAATGGCTGCGGCTCTGGTGGAGCATCGACGGCCGCGGCGGCGACGCGGAGCTCGCCGTCGCCCGCGGGATCCTGGCCGGCTGCCCCGCGCTGTACGCCCTGATCCGGGACGACGACGGCGTGCCGGCCGCCGTCGCACGGCTCGCTCTTCCCCCCATGGAGCCCGGCTGGGGCGGGCTGTACTGCCTGGCGACCCGGCCGGATGCCCGGCGGCGGGGCTACGCCGCCCGGGTCATGGGGGCCCTGCTGCGCGCAGGCACAGTCCGCGGCCTGGCCGGCTACTGGCTGCTGGTGATGGCCTCCAGCGCCGGTGCCCGGGAGCTGTACGCGCGGGCCGGGTTCCGCGAAGCGGGCCGGTACCTCTACCGGCAGGAGCGGCCCAAGCGGCATCTGACCGGCTGCTGAGCACCGGAGCCGTGAGGAAACGCCGACGGCGCCGGCCGCACCCGGGCGAGTCGGGGGCGGCAGGCGCCGTCGGGCAGCCTGGCGCAGTTTGGCAGTGTGCCTCAGGCGCCTTCGGCCTCATAGTGGAGGCCGAGCCAGGGCGAGGCGGTCAGTTCCCCGCCGTCGGAAGGATCAGCCGTGGGCTGGCAGACTGCTGCCCCCTGCATGCCGGCCACGTGGATCGGCCAGTGGCGAGGGTAAGAGGTCTGAGGTCTGCTGGGCATGAACACGTGCATCTCCTTCGATAGGCCGGCTGATTCAGGGAAGCTGGATGGCCGGCCGCGCCAGCTCTTGCTCTGGATCTTGCGCTCGTTCTTGCTCTTCGAGCAGGTTCCGGCGCCGGGCGGTGCCTTCCAGATACGGTGCGCCCAGTTCCTGGATCGGCGTCTTGAACGTCTCCCGGGAGTAGAAGACCGATACGGCTGCGATGAGCATGCAGACCGTGGCGAAGATTGCGACGGGAATCCAGCCTGTCACACCGGGGGCCAGCAGCAGGCCGGCGATCAACGGGGCGAATCCGGCCAGGACCAGACCGAGCTGGTTGCCCATCGCCATGCCGGTGTAGCGCACCGGGGCGGCGAACTGCTCGGCGAAGAACGAGGGCCAGATGCCGTTGAATCCCGAGTACAGCACCGTCATGTTCAGGAACGCGGCCAAGAAGACGAGCATGATGTTGCCCGAGGACAGGGCCAGGAAGTACAGGAAGATCGTGATGGAGCAGCCGATCGCGGAGGCCAGCAGCACGGGACGCCGGCCGATCCGGTCCGACAGCTTCGCGGCGAGCGGCATGGCGAACATCGACAGGCCGATCGCGACGGCGTTGACGGTCAGGATGGAAGCCCGGTCAAAGCCTGCGGTGGACGTGGCGTAGGCCAGGCCGAAGACGGTGAAGATGGTCTGCATCACGGACATGATGGACGTTCCCACGACGCGCAGCACGTCCGGGCCCTGGAACTTGAGCACTTCCTTGACCGGCATCGGAGCGACCTGCCGGCGCTCCTGGGCTTCCTCGAAGACCGGGGTTTCATCCAGGTGGGTCCGGACCCAGTAGGCGATGGCGAGGACCACGATGGAGAGCCAGAACGGGATGCGCCAGCCCCAGCTCATCATGGCTTCCTGCGGCATGGCCGTGACCGGAATGAAGACGAGAGTGGCCAGGACCATGCCGGAGGCGTAGCCGGTCATGACGAAGCTGGTGAAAAATCCGCGCCTGCCTTCGGGCGAGTGCTCCAGGGTGAGCGTGGAGGCGCCGGCAGATTCGGCTCCGGCGGAGAAGCCCTGGGCCAGCCGGCCGGCCACCAGCAGGACCGGGGCCCAGACACCGACCTGCCCGTAGCTTGGCAGGAAGCCGATGCCGAGTGAGGCCAGGCCCATGATGCCCAGCGTGAGCAGGAGGATTTTCTTGCGGCCCAGCCTGTCGCCGAAGTGGCCCATGACCAGCCCGCCGACCGGCCGCGCCACGTAGGCGACGCCGAAGGTGGCAAAGGCGCCGATCAGGCCGATGGCGGGGTCGGCGGACGGGAAGAACAGGTGCGGGAAGACGAGGGCGGCCGCGGTTCCGTAGATGAAGAAGTCGTAGTATTCCAGGGTGCTGCCCAGGAATGATGCCAGGGCTGCCTTCCCGGGAGTCTTGCGCGGGGCCACGGAGGCATTGAGTGCGCTTTGCATGGGGTTCTCCTTAAGACTGCGGTGTCTTGGTGGAAGCCGGTTACGGAGCCTGGAGGTGGAAGTCCACCGAGAGGATCTGCTGGCTGTTGGGGAATGAGTAAGCCTTGAGCGGCTCGTGCAGCGGGTGCGTGTTGTACACCGCGATGTCCTCGACCTTGTCGAAGTCCGCCACGATGGCGTAGTCGAAGGAGCGCCCGGTGTCGAGGACGTCCGGGCCGTGGGTCAGGTTGACCATGCCGGGGATATTGCCGGTCATTTTGTTGAGTCCGGCGATCCAGGCCTGCTTGTCGGCGGGCGGGAAGTCCGGTTTGAACTTGAAGAGTACGGTGTGGCGGATCATCTCAGGCACCCACCAGTTCGGCGTCTGACTCGGCTGACCGGGCGCCGGCCGCGGAGCCGGAGACATAGGCCGGATCCTGGCCGGCGATGGTGCGTCCGGCGAGGTAGCCCATGGTCATGATGGGGCCGAGGGTGGCGCCGGCGCCGGGGTACCCCGCGGCGTAGGCGTTCTCGGTCGTGTTGCCGGCCGCGTAGAGGCCTTCGATGGGCTGGTTGTCCACGTCCAGGACGCGGGCGCGCCCGTCAGTGGCGACGCCGCCGTTGGTTCCGAACGCGCCGTTGACCACCTCCATGGCGTAGAACGGCCCGCTCTGCAGCGGCCCCAGGGACGGGTTCGGGAACGGGTTCCCGTCGTCCCCCCAGTACTTGTCGTACGCGCTTTCACCGCGGCCGAAGTCGGGATCCTCGCCCTTGACCGCGAACTCGTTGAACCGGGACACCGTCGCGGCGAGGTTCTCCGCGGGAACATTAATCTTCGCGGCGAGCTCCTCAAGCGTCGCCGCCTCAGTCAGGTAGCCGGGCGTGGGCTGGCCGGCGCGGTGGGCCAGGATGCCGTAGCGCTCCAGGTAGGTGTGGTCGACGATCACGTGGGCCGGCGTGTTCAGGGTCTGGTTCCCGGCGGAGTCCCAGGACTGCAGGGAGCGGGCCAGGTCGTTGTAGTTCTGCGATTCGTTGGCGAAGCGCCGGCCGTGCCGGTTCACCATCAGCGATCCCGGGCCCTGGCGCTCGAAGCGGAGCAGGGTACCCACGGGCTGCCCGTCGCGGGTGTCGCCGGTGATGGACATCGGGGCCCACCAGGCTTCACGGGTGCCGCGGGTCTGGCCGCCAATGCGCTGGGACATCCGCAGCCCGTCGCCGGTGTTCGAGGGCGGCGAGCACATCGTGTACAGCCGCGACGCCAGCAGCGAGCCGGCGAGTGCCTTGTCCCATTCGAAGCCGCCGGTGGCCAGCACGACGCCGTCGTTCGCCCGGATGACCTCCCCGGTTTCCAGTTCGACGCCGGCCACCCGGCTCCCGTTGGTGACGAGGCGGTGTCCGCGTGCCCCGGTGACGAGGGCGGCGCCGTCGCGGACCAGGCTGGCCAGGAGCATGGACACGAGGGCCTGGCCCTTGGCCACAAGACCGTCGGCCTGGCGCCGGTTCAAATCATCCCAGGGGAACTTGGTGAACGCGCCCCAGGTCTCGTATTCCTGCATGGTGAACGGGGCACGGCCGTCGGTGCGGACGTGGGGAGTGAGCCCGCCCAGGGCTTCCTTGCTGTTGAACAGTTCGGGTTCCACCGTGCGGCCGCCCTGCATGGCGCCCGGCAGGTCCTGGCGGTAGTCCGGGAAGTTGTCCAGGAAGATGAAACGGACGCCGCATTCCTCTTCCACGAACCGGAGCATCTGGTCCCCGTAGTCCAGGGCTGCGTCGAGGAGTTCCGCACGGCCGCGGCCACGGGCCACGGCGCGCACATATCCGGCGGCCGCTTCCTTCGAGTCTCTGATTCCTGCTTCACGGGCGTGGTGGTTGTCGGCCACCCACAGCATGCCGCCGGAGACGGCCGAGGTTCCGCCCAGCAGCCCGCTTTTCTCGAGGACGACGACGGACTTGCCGGCGCGCGCGGCGGTGGCGGCCGCGGTGAGGGCGCCTGCCCCGGAGCCGACAACGACGACGTCGTAGCTCCCGGATGCGGATCCATTAACGAATTTCAAGGTGTTGCCTTTCAGGAAGTGTGCGTTCGACATGTCCGCCGTGCGGCTGCAGCTGTGCGGGCTGGATCAGCCTGCATCAGACGGCGGTGTAGCCGCCGTCGATCACGAGTTCGGAGCCGGTGGTGAAGCGGGATTCGTCCGAGGCCAGGTACAGCACGCCGTAGGCGATCTCGTCCGGTTCGCCCTGCCGGGGCAGCGGGTTCGAGCCGACGAGCTGCTTGTAGTACTCATCGGAGCCGATGTCGGACTGTTCTGCGGAGCGGCGGCTCATCCTGGTGTTCATGGAACCGGGGTGGATGGAGTTCACCCGGATGCCGTGGGCGCCGTACGCCGCAGCATCCGATTTGCTCAGCAGCCGGACGGCGCCCTTGGTGGCGTGGTAGAGCGGGACGTTCCTGCCGCCCGTGATTCCGTGGATCGAGGAGAAGTTGACGATGCTGCCGGCGCCCTTCTCGATCATGCCGGGGACGACGTACTTGGTCATCAGCCAGACGCCCTTGACGTTGACGTTGAAGATCGTGTCGAAGTCCGAGACGGAGGCGGTGTGGGAGGCTCCGGCCGGGCCGATGATTCCGGCCGCGTTGACCAGGATGTCGGGGGCGCCGAGGTCGCCGGTGACACGGCGGATGGCGTCCGCGACGCTCTCCTCGCTGGTCACATCGACGTCGTACTCGCTGATGTTTCCGTGGGTGACGGCGGCAGGAATGCCTGCCACGTCAAGACTCGCGACCTTTGCGCCGTGTTCGGCAAGCAGGGCTGCGGTGGCACTGCCGAGGTCGCCCCGGCCGCCGGTGACGACGGCGGTCTTGCCGGCGACCCGGCTGTGTGCGTTGTTCATGTTCTCTGCTCCTCATGACTCCTGCAGCCCGTTGCTGCGTCTTAGCCAGAGTGGCAGTGGAGCTGTGACCGGTCACACACGATTACCGATGAACGGGAACAGAAACTCTCAGTGGCTCTGCCGGAGGGCGCCCTTGAGCTCGCCGCGCCAGCCCAGGGCCCTGGAGATACCGCGGGCGGCCGCCATCAGGACCGGCACGCGGGCGGCAGTGTTGTCCTCGTTCCGCGGCACCACGACACTCAGTGCCGCGACGACGGTGTTGTCGGGACCGAAGACCGGCACGGCAATGCCGCTGGATTCCGGCACGATCACCCCGGGCATGGCGGCGAAGCCCCGCTGCCTGATCTCGGCCAGGTGGCGGCGCAGCACGGCGGGATCGGTCAGGGTGGTTTCCGTGTATTTCGTCAGGGGCCGGGACAGGATTATCTCCTGGTAGGCCGCCGGGGAATTGGCCAGCAGCACCAGGCCGGAGGATGTCGCATGCACCGGGAGGCGGCCGGCGATCTTGGTGATGTCCACGATGGTCCCGGCGGAGCCGATCCGCTCGATGTACAGGACCTCATCGGAATCCAGGATGCCCAGGGTGGTGGAGTGCTGCACGACGGCCTGGACGTCCTCCATGAACGGCAGCGCGGCCTCCCGCACGCCCAGCATCTTGGATCCGCGGGACACCAGCTCCCACATCCGGGTGCCGATGTGCACGTCCCCGCCGGGTTCGCGCTCGAGGAGGCGCTCGAGCAGCAGGTCATTGACCAGCCGGTACGTGGTGGTGACAGGAAGGCCCGTGCGGCGGCCGAGTTCGGCGACGCTCATGGACTTGTGCCGGTTATCGAAGGCGCTGACGATTTTCACGAAGCGTCCGATGATCGACTCGCCCGATGCAGAGTTGGCCAAACATCCTCCTCCGGATTCCCACTCAATGGTAATCCTGCTCACGCCGGACCCGGTCACCGGCTGTACTGGGGGTTTAGCATTCCACCCCGGTTGCGGCGCTGATGCGTGCGGCCGACTGAACGGAGCAAAAAGCATGAGTAAGACCACGAGCGGGACTGTCTGTGATGTCCTCGTCATCGGTTCCGGTGTGGCCGGCATGGCCGCAGCGTTGAAAGCCGCTTCGCAGGGATTGAGCGTGATCGTTGCCGAGAAGGACCAGTACTTCGGCGGCACGACGGCGATTTCCGCCGGCTGGGCCTGGGTCCCCGGCAACAAGCAGGGTGTGGAGCAGGGCGATACCCGCGAGGAAGCGGAAACGTACCTGAAAAACCTGGCCCCGGAGACGTTCAACGAGGCCGGCGTCCGGAACTTCCTGGACACCGTGCCGGAAGCCATCTCCTTCTTCGAAAACGAGACCGAGGTGAAGTTCACCTACCCGGAGAAGTCGCCGGACTACAAGATGGACCTGCCCGGGGCAAAGCTCTCGGGACGGGCGATCCTGCCGCAGGACGTCGACGCGCGGGTGCTCGGGGACAAGCGGCTTTTGATGCAGCCGTACATGAGCTCCTACACGGTCTTCGGCTACATGCCGCAGGTCGGCCCGGACATCAACGAGTTCTTCCATGTCAACCAGTCGGTCAAGTCGTTCGTCTATGTGGCCAGGAAGCTGCTCCGGACGTGGGTCGACGCGGCCCGCTACCAGCGCCCCGTGCTGCGTTCCAACGGCAACGCGCTGATGACCCGGATGGTCAAGAGTGCCGACGACCTGGGTGTGCGCCTCTGGAATTCCTCGCCGGCCCTGTCGCTGACCCGCGACGACGCCGGCACCATCACGGGGGCGGTTATCGGGGGAGACCATGCCGCCACCGTGACGGCACGCCTCGGCGTCATCCTCGCCGCCGGCGGTTTCTCCGGGAACAAGGAACTGCGGAAGCAGTACTTCCCGCACGACGCCGACGGCGACGACCACTTCACCCCGACGCTGGGCCACGGCGGCGACGCCGCCAACCTGGCGATCAGCGCCGGCGGGCACATCGACAATTCGGTCTTCAGCGTGGGTTCCTGGGCGCCGGTGACCGTCTTCAAATACCTCAACGGCAAGCAGCGCCTCTTCCCGCACCTGCGGGCCATCGGCCTTCCGGGCCTGATCGCCGTCGACCGCCACGGCCGGCGATTCGGCAACGAGGCCCTGAGCTACCACGACTTCGGCGGGACGATGATCGGGCACAACAAGGACGAGGCCAAGACCTTCGGGTATGTGATCGGCGACGCCAGGACGATGCACAAGTACGGGATCGGCTATGCCAAGCCCTGGCCGATGCCGCGCGGCTACTTCTACAAGACCGGCTACCTCGTCAAGGGGGACACCCTCGAGGAACTCGCCGGCAAGCTCGGCATCGACGCCGAGGGCCTTAAGGCGACCGTCGCCGGGTTCAACCCGTCGGCCGAACGCGGCGAGGACCCGGCCTTCGGCCGCGGCTCCACGCTGTACAACCACTTCCGCGGCGATATGGAGCACAAGCCGAACCCGAACCTCGCCCCGGTCGGCACGGGCCCGTACTACGCGGCGAAGATCCAGATGGGCGATCTGGGCACCTTCGCCGGCATCGGCATCAACGAACGCTCCGAGGTCATCACCGAAGAGGGAGCCGCGGTTCCCGGCCTGATTGCCGTCGGTGCGGCAGCCGTCAGCGTGTTCGGCGGCGGCTACCCGGGCTACGGCTCACACATCGGCCCGGCCCTCGTGTTCGGCTACCGTGCCGGACGCGACGTCGCCAGGCTCGCCGCCGAACGCGGGATCACGCGCGCGGCCGGTGCCTGAGGCGGGCGTCTGAGCAGGCAGCGCAGGGGGCGTCACCGTGGCTAATTCCCCCACGGGTGAATCAGTGATCAGCCGCGTCGTGCGGCTGATGAGTGCCTTCGACCGGGACCTGCCCACGATGACGCTTTCCGGCCTCGCCCGGCGCGCGGACCTCCCCCTGACCACCGCCCACCGGCTGGTGGACGACCTCGTCGCGCATGGCCTGATCGAGCGGCTCCCGGACGGGAACCTGCGGTCAGGGATGCGGATGTGGGAACTTGCCGCGCGGGGGTCGAGGGCCCTGAACCTCCGCGAAGTGGCGCTGCCATATATGGAAGACGTCCAGGCCACCGTGCACCAGCACACCACGCTGGCCGTGGTGGACCACGGCACGGTGCTCTATGTGGAGCGGCTGTCTTCGCCGGACTCCCGGCTGAACGCGGCGCACATCGCCCAGAGGATGCCGATCCATGCGGCATCCTCCGGGCTGGTGCTGCTCGCCTTCTCTTCCCGCGGGTTCCAGGACCAGGTTCTCTCCCGCCCCCTGGAGCAGGTGGCGCCGGACACGATCACGGATCCGGCGCTGATCCGGAAACACCTCGCGGAGATCCGGCAGCGCGGCTATGTCGCCATCCCGGGTATCGGCGTCACTGAATGGACCGGGATCGCCGTGCCGGTCTTCGGCCCGGGGGATACGATCGCCGCCGCCCTGAACGCCATTGTCCCGCGGGATGAAGCGGACGTGCCCTTCACCGTCCCGGCGCTGCTGACCGCGGCCCACGGCATCTCCCGGGCGCTCAAAGCCGCCGGGGCAGTGCCCCGCCGATAACCGGCGTCGACACGTGCCGGTACCGGCGTCGACGTGCGCAACGGCCCACTCCGGACTTTCACAACCGTTGAACGGAAGCCCTATGGGGCCGCAGGGGAGCAACCGGCATTCTGGGTTGAGACATAGATCACCGTCCAGGCCGGCGGGAGTTCCCACCCCGCCGGGCCGGAGGATCTGTCTCCTCCGCTCAATCCCTGTCCACCGTCCCCGTGCTCCGAAAGAAGGACAATGATGTCTGCCGCCACCACAGAACGCCCGACCCAGGCAGTAGGGCTGCCCGCGTACTCCCATGAACTGGCCTGGCCCGAGGGAATGGCGCCGTTCAAGGTCGTCGACGACGGAACGCAGGGCGACCCGTACGCGCACTACGAATGGATGCGGGAACACGCCCCGGTCCTGCGCGCCGCATCGCCGGTATCGGATGTCTGGTTCATCTCCCGCTATGACGACGTCCGCAAGGCCATGCGGGCCCCCAAGGTCTTCTCCTCCCAGGTGGTGGACCCGGTGCCGCTGACCTTCCTGACCCTGTTCGATGCCCCGAACCACACCCGCCTTCGCCAGGTCGTCGCGCAGGCCTTCACGCCGAAGGCGATCGCCCGCTTCGAGGAGCGGGTCCGGGAAAACGCCCACAAGTACCTTGACCCGATGATCGCGGCCGGTGGCGGCGACGCCGTCGATGACTACGCCATTCCGCTGAGCATGTCCACCATCAGCGCCCTGCTCGACGTGCCGGCGTCGGACTTCGAAAAGATGAAGTTCTGGTCCGACGAGACCTTCAGCTACTTCGGCAGGCTGGCCCGCAACGCCCAGGGGACGGGAACCGACGAACAGAGCACCTTCGAGTTCTTCGCGTACCTGCTGGACAACATGGAGCGCCTCTACCGCGAGGAAAACGAGTCCGTGGGCGGCCACATCGCCCGGATGTGGAAGGACGGCCTGCTCAGCGAGAAGGAAGCCAAGGAACTGTGCGCCTTCGTTTTCGTCGCCGGCCATGACACCACCACCATCCTGCTCGCCAACGCCTTCCGCGTCTTCAGCGAACAGCCCGGACTGCTGGAGCGGATCCGGCAGAACCCGGCGGACGCGAACCTTTTCGTCGAGGAACTGGCCCGCTTCCGCGGCACGGTGCAGCGCGTCAGCCGCAAAACCACCGAGGAAGTCGAGGTTGCCGGGGTGGGAATTCCTGCCGGCGCCATCGTCCGGCTGCTGCCCGCCGCCGCGAACAGGGACAGCAACAAGTACCCCGACGGCGAGACCTTCGACATCGACCGGAACACCGACGGACACCTCGGCTTCGGCCACGGCGTTCACAGCTGCCTCGGCGCCCCGCTGGCCCGGCTCGAAACTGTAGTCACGGTGGAACTCCTCGCCGCCAAGCTGGGCTCCCTGACCCTCCACCCGGACAAGCCGATCGAATACGTCCGCGGCAACAACCTGACCAACTCGGGACCGGAACACCTGCACGTGGAACTGGAGAAGTTCAATGCCTGAGAAGCAGCCCACGGAAGCCCAGCATCCGATCGTCATCATCGGTGCCGGCCACTCCGGCGTCGCCGTCGCAGCGGGACTGCGGACCCGCGGCTGGGAGGGAGGCATTCTCCTGCTCGAGGCCGAGAAGGAGACACCCTACGAACGCCCGCCGCTGTCCAAGGAACTGCTGAAGGCCAGCGCGCCGGACCAGTCCACCGTGCTGCGCAAGGAGAAGTTCTACCAGGACAAGCGCATTGACCGGCTGGCCGGTCTCACCGTCGACGCCATCGACCGGCCGGGCCGGACGGTGCTCCTGTCCGACGGCAGCCGCCACGGCTACCACCGGCTCGTGATCGCGACCGGTTCGCGTGCCAGGGCCCTGACCGTTCCCGGCGCCGGCCTCCCCGGGGTCCAGGCGCTGCGGACCCGCGACGATGCCCTCGACCTCAAACGCGTCCTCGTCCCCGGCGCCCGGGTCGTCATCATCGGGGCCGGGTACATCGGACTGGAAGTCGCGGCCGCCGCTGCCGCGAAGGGTTGCGAGGTCACGGTCCTCGAGTTCCAGGACCGCGTGATGAGCCGCGTGACCTCGGAACCGGTGTCCCGCTTCTTCGAACAGCTCCATGAACAGAACGGGGTCCGCTTCGTCTTTGGCGCCGCGGTCACCGCCGTCGAAGGAGCGGAACGGGCCGAACGCGTCGTCACCGCCGACGGCACCGTTCACCCGGCCGACGTCGTGCTGGCCGGGATCGGCGTGGTGCCCAACCAGGAGCTGGCCGACGGCGCCGGACTCCAGTGCCAGGACGGGATCCTCGTGGACGGGGACGGACGGACCTCCGGTGCCGGAATCTACGCCACCGGCGACGTCACCCGCTTCACGAGCGCCACCGACGGCGCCAGCCAGCGCCTCGAATGCATCCAGAACGCGCTGGCCCAGGCGGACCGGGCCGCCGCACACATCACCGGCCAGGCCCCCGCGGAGGCGGAAATCCCCTGGTTCTGGACCGTGCAGCATGGCGTCCGGCTGCAGACCGCCGGTGTCCGCCACCCCGACGACGACGCCATCGTCCGCGGCACCCCGGAGGACGGCAAGTTCTCGGTGGTCTATCTCCGGAACGGGCGGCTCGCCGCCGTCGACACCATCGCAGGCCTGTCCGACTTCCGGCCGGCCAGGAAACTGATCGCCCAGGGGGCGCGGATAGACCCCTCGCTCGCCGTCGACCCCGGCACCGCCCTGGCTGACTGTGTTTTGGCTGACTGTGATTTGGCTGACGCCGGTTTGGCTGACGCCGCCCTGGCTGACGCCGTGATCCCGGCAGCCCCGAACGCAAAGGAACTCCCATGAGCAACAACAAACTCCTCGTCATCGACCGCGACGGCGCGAGCCATGACCTCGAATGGGAGCCGGACCAGACCATGATGGAGGCCCTCCGGGACAATGACCTGCCGGTCCTGGCCTCCTGCGGCGGCACCGCGTCCTGCGCCACATGCCACGTCTTCCTCGAGAAGGAAGTCTTCGACACCCTGGCCGAACGCAGCGAGGACGAACTGGAACTTCTCGTCGAGGCCGAAAGCTACCAGGAATGCGGCTCAAGGCTTTCCTGCCAGCTCGGCTTCAGAGAGGAACTCAACGGGGTCACCGTCACGCTGGCGCCCGAGGA